>NZ_CAJTQC010000007.1 GCF_910578445.1 uncultured Duncaniella sp.
GGAACTTTTGACAAACAACTTCACTCTTGCCGCCTCCACGATAGCCGCAATCTACAAGGCAAGATGGAATATTGAGATTTTCTTCCGCAATCTAAAGCAGCTTCTGCGCATAAAGAGCTTCATCGGCACCACACGCAACGCCGTGGAAATCCAGATCTGGACTGCACTGATAACCATGCTCATCCTGACATGGCTGAAACACATCGCCAAGTACAAGTGGGCAATGGCTAATCTTGTTGTCTCTCTGCGACTTAACACCTTTACCAAAATCGACCTCAACAAATGGCTTGACGAACCCTTCACACCGCCTCCCGAAGAGCCGTTTTTGCCTTAGGGGGATTACTCTGATGTCATTTTTGCAAAGGCTGATGCCTCTGCACGTTGAGTAGCACTCAAAAATTATTTAGGACAATATTGCATTAAGACCGATATTAGTTTTCGTCTGTTTCAATTATTCATGGAAAAGTGTTAAATTTGTCACCTCTATCCAGACATCACCACTGGCAATACATTAATTAATATAACTACACATACTTTAGCATTACCAACCTATGCTTGCCAAACGTATAATCCCATGTCTTGACGTCAAAAACGGCCGCACCGTGAAAGGGGTGAATTTTGTAGGGCTAACCGATGTAGGCGACCCGGTCGAACTCGGTGCGCGCTACGCAAAAGAAGGAGCTGACGAGCTCGTGTTTCTCGACATCAGTGCGTCACTCGAAGGCCGTAACACTTTCGCACAACTCGTCGGCCGAATAGCCGACAGGCTCAACATCCCGTTTACCGTCGGTGGTGGAATCTCGACACTTGAAGACGCCTCGCGCCTGCTCGATGCAGGAGCTGACAAAATCACTGTCAACTCTGCCGCAGTCCGCAATCCAAAACTAATCTCAGAAATCGCCACCCGCTACGGCAGCCAGTTTGTCGTTGTGGCTATCGATGCCCGTCTCACCGACGATAACATCTGGCATGTCACAACCCACGGAGGAAGCCGGCTCAGCGAACGTGAGCTTTTCAGCTGGGCACGAGAAGCCGAGAGTATGGGCGCTGGAGAAATCATGTTTACATCCATGAACCATGACGGGACTCGTTCCGGTTATCCCTGCGAGACCTTCGCACGCCTTGCCGAAGAAGTAAGCATCCCAATCATCGCATCAGGAGGCGCCGGCTCTGTCAATGATATAGCCGACGTACTCACGACCGGCAAGGCGGACGCCGCCCTTGCCGCATCAATTTTCCACTATGGAGAAATATCAATCTGCGACCTGAAAAAAGAACTTCAATCACGTGACATCCCTGTCAGACTTCAGGTCTGAAAAAGAATAAATAAACATTTAACGATATGACATTCGACGATTTTAAACTCGATAAATGCGCCGACGGACTCCTGCCGGTAATCATACAGGACTCCGTCACACTCCGTGTGCTGATGATGGGCTATATGAACCGTGAAGCTTTTGACCTCACCTGCACCACCGGCCATGTGACATTCTACAGCCGCACGCGCTCGTGTCTTTGGACCAAAGGTGAAACCAGCGGACACTTCCTTGATGTTGTCGAAATGTATGCCGACTGTGATTGCGACACCTTATTAATAAAGGCGATTCCACACGGCCCGACATGCCACAGAGGGACAGTCTCCTGTTTCGACACTCCGGCAGAAGATGGATTCATCAGATCACTATCGGCATTAATCCAACGACGCCATGCCGAAATGCCCGAAGACAGCTACACAACACGTCTTTTCATAAAAGGCGTAAAAAAAATAGCACAAAAGGTTGGCGAGGAGGCTGTCGAATCGGTAGTTGAGGCAGTTGACGGCAACCGCGACCGCTTTACCTATGAAGCCTGCGACCTCATCTATCATCTTCTCGTGCTTGTCGAGCAAATGGGCATCTCGCTTCCTGAGCTTGAACGGGAATTGCTAAAACGCCACAGCTAAGAAATGGCACGAACTAAATGAAATATTATCGATACAACCACCCCGGAGTCCGACGATTTGTAGCGGATTTCGGGGCTGTTGTTGGCAAAAAATCACTATATTTGCAAATTATTTTACCAATCATCAAGCCGATTATCGGCCACCAATCAAGTCAACAATTAAAAGTTCAATATAAATTATGCTGACAGCCAAGGAAATACGCGAATCTTTCAAAGAGTTTTTCCGCACCAAGGGACACCATATCGTCCCTTCAGCTCCGATGGTAATCAAAGATGACCCAACCCTGATGTTTACCAATGCGGGCATGAATCAATTCAAAGACATCATCTTAGGCAACAAGGCCGCAAAATATCAGCGCGTGGCCGACTCGCAGAAATGTCTGCGAGTTTCGGGCAAGCACAACGACCTTGAGGAAGTGGGCATGGATACCTACCACCACACCATGTTCGAAATGCTCGGCAACTGGTCGTTTGGCGACTATTTCAAAAAAGAAGCCATCGACTGGGCTTGGGAATATCTTGTCGATGTCCTCGGTCTTGACCCCGAACGCCTCTATGCGACAGTGTTCGAAGGTGCACCTGACGAAGGGCTCACACGTGACGACGAAGCGGCTTCATATTGGGAAAAACATCTCCCCGTCTCACATATAATAAACGGCAACAAGCACGATAATTTTTGGGAAATGGGCGACACCGGTCCTTGCGGCCCATGCTCTGAAATCCACATAGACCTCCGAAGCGAAGAAGAACGTGAAAAAATTGACGGTGCAAGCCTCGTCAACAAAGACAACCCGCTTGTAATCGAAATCTGGAACCTCGTATTCATGCAGTTCAACCGCAAGGCCGACGGCTCGCTTGAACCGCTTCCTGCCAAGGTTATCGACACCGGCATGGGATTCGAACGTCTCTGCATGGCGCTTCAAGGCAAAAAATCGAACTACGACACCGACGTGTTCACACCGCTTATCGGCCGCATCGCCGAACTGTCGGGTAAAGAATACGGAAAGGACGCCAAAGTAGACGTCGCTATGCGAGTGATTGCCGACCATGTCCGCACAATATCATTCTCGATTGCCGACAGCCAGCTTCCCGGCAACGCCAAAGCAGGCTATGTCATCCGCCGAATCCTCCGCCGTGCCGTACGTTATGCCTACACTTTCCTTGACCAGAAGCAGGCATTCATGTACAAACTTGTCAACACCCTCATTGACTCTATGGGTGAAGCATATCCTGAAATTGCAGCCCAGCGCGAACTGATCATGAAGGTAATCAAGGAAGAGGAAGATTCTTTCCTCCGCACTCTTGACAAGGGCATCGCCATCCTCGATGAAGCTATCAAGAATGCCAAGAAACAGGGCAAGAACGAGATTTCAGGCAAAGAAGCCTTCGTTCTATACGACACATACGGATTCCCACTTGACCTCACCGAGCTTATCCTCAAGGAAAATGACATGACCCTCGACAAAAAAGGGTTTGACACAGAAATGGAAGCTCAGAAAACCCGCGCCCGTAATGCAGCCGCAGTCGAAGCTACAGACTGGGTGACAGTGAGCGAAGGCGAGACTGAGTTTGTGGGCTACGACGCGACATCATGCCCGACACACATCCTCCGCTACCGTAAGGTCACTCAAAAGAACAAGGAATTCTACCAGATTGTACTCTCAACCACACCGTTCTATGCAGAAATGGGTGGTCAGGTCGGAGACAGCGGCTGGCTCATCGACGGAGATGAAAAAATCGAAATCTATGACACTAAGCGCGAAAACGGACAGGCTGTACATCTGAGCAAAAAACTCCCATCAAACGTAGAAGCCGAATTCATCGCGCAAATCAACGAAGCCAACCGTCGCGCCACAGAGTGCAATCACACAGCTACACACCTACTCCACGCCGCTCTGCGCGAAGTGCTCGGAACACACGTCGAGCAAAAAGGCTCATACGTTTCTCCCGGAATGCTCCGCTTCGACTTCTCTCACTTCCAGAAAGTGACTCCTGAAGAACTCCGCAAAGCCGAGCATATCGCCAACGCAAATGTGCGCAAGGCAATAGCTCTTGACGAACATCGCCACATGCTGATTGCCGAGGCCCTCGATATGGGTGCAATGGCTCTCTTCGGTGAAAAGTATGGCGAAGATGTCCGCGTTGTGAAATACGGTGACTCCGTGGAACTCTGCGGTGGCACACATGTTCCCAACACCGGAAATATCGGCACAATCCGCATCATCTCCGAGTCAAGCATCGCCGCAGGCATACGCCGCATCGAGGCTGTGACAGCCGAGGTCGCAGAAAATCTTGTAGACCAGCTCACAGACGACATGCGCAGCGTGGGCGAACTTCTCCACAACGCGCCCGACGTGCTTCAGGCTCTTCGCAAATCAATCGAGGAGAATGCCGAGCTGCGCAAACAAGCGGAAGAATACATGCAGGAGAGAATCCGCAATATCGCCCGCGAAGCTCTCGAAAAAGCCGAGACAGTACACGGAATTAAACTTGTCACTCTCACCGGCGTACGTGTCCCTGACGTTGTCAAGGGTGTAGCTTTCGGAATCCGTCAGCTGTCACCTGAAAAGACTGCTTTCATTGCAGCTACCGTCGACATGGCAGGCAAACCGCTCCTCACTGTCGCTCTCACTGACGACGTCGTGGCAGAAGGACACAATGCTTCTGCTATTGTCCGCGAGGCAGCTAAGGCCATCAAGGGTGGCGGCGGCGGCCAGCCCGGATTTGCCCAAGCAGGCGGAAAAGACAAGGATGGTATTGCAACAGCTTTCCAATCGCTGAGCAACGCCTTCAGAAAATAATGATAACAGCATTTTACCTCCCATACTTCCAAGGTTAATTCCCCAAAATCACAGATTCCGGATTTCTTCAACAACGAGGAAATCCGGAATCTTTTATTATTTCAACATCTCCTCTCAATCTTCTCACCATTCCCACTCATCTAATGCCACAGCTACGGTTCAATCTGTCATCCTCAAAAGAGTTCCAAAGAGGAATTATTAATTCACTGATTCATCCTCTAAATTGCACGCATCAAAAAAACGTTGCCTCGGAATATTCCGAGGCAACGTCGTTCGTAGGTTTGTAAGATGATTGAAAGTATCTGCGTTTTTCTTTCAGCACTTACACCATGCTATAAATATGATATATTATTTTTTCTTACCGGTCTTCTTACCTTTCTTAAAAGAATCGACATTATAGCCGAGATCCTCCATTTCAAGCGAAGCCCAGATAAACGGACCTACACCCTTAGCGTCATTGTCGCGGATAGGTTCGCTAAGATAGTAGGCATAAGAGCCATCGCGACGTTTATTTTCCTTAACCTTCGGAGCAGCCTTAAGGACGGCATCACTGATGCCCGGGCCAAGGCCGGCCACTACACAACAGTCGGTAAGCGAAATAGTCCCGTCAGGATTTTCCTTGATAAAATTGTTGATGATACCTTCGTAAGCCTTGATACCGGCTTCACGATATTTGGCATCTTTAACCCATCCCTTGCGGGCGGCCTTAAGAAGAGAATAGGCAAACATAGATGTACATGTCGACTCAAGGTAGTTGCCTTCACGTTCAGGAGAATCCATGACCTGATACCAAGTTCCGGTTTTCGGATCCTGCCATTTGATAATGTTGTCGAAACACTTGGTCAGAAGGTCAATGACTTCACCACGACGCTCATAGTCTTCGGGCAGCACGTCGAGAAGCTCGACGAGAGCCATCGTATACCAACCCTGAGCACGTCCCCAGCAGTGCTGCGACAAGCCGGTTTCATTATCGCTCCAGAACATTTCACGGCTCTCGTCCCATGCGTGACGGTTAAGGCCTGTTTTGGAGTCGAATGTGCGGTCATATGTACTCTTCACCTGTTCTACAGCATCGTCATAGATAGGCTTGGCCAATTCAGGAGTATAGATTGTAGTTGCGGTGAGGACTCTATAAGGCAAGCCCATGAAAATTCCATCAAGCCATACCTGATAAGCATATATCGCCTTGTGCCAGTACACACCTTCATTTGTACGCGGCTGCTCGTCGAGCTGACGCATGAGGGTGTTCATAGCCTTGAGATTCTTGTTTTCAGGGAAATGCTGATACATACGGGTCACAAAGTGGCCTGTGCGCACATTATCGAGATTATAATCAAGAAGCTTATATCCACGAATCACACCGTCGGGCGAAATCATTGTGTCGGTATATTGGATACAATAATTCTTGATGTCGTCTCCACCATATTTAAGATAAGTGTCGAGCATTGACTCAAGCTCGATTCCCATCACATAGCTCCACTTCGGACGATTGGAAAAATCGAGCATATAGCTCTCGGGTACTCGCTGCATTTCGGAGCGGGTCAGCCACTCGGAATAGTGCTTGGGGGTTTCAGAAGCTTTCTTTGCGGGGGCTGTTGCGGCGAATGCAGAGCCAATTGTGGCCAAAAGCACGCCTACAAGCATTAGCTTTAACTTTTTCATTACAGGTTCTGGATAAGATGATATTGTATTTAAGATACCACAAATTTACGAAGAAATGTCGTAACTGCCAAATTTACTATCAAATGGGCTATTTGGATTATAAAAATTTAAATGTTATCTTTGTATTAAACGACAATAATAAACCCCATTATTCATTTCTTGTAAATCCATGAAACTAAAACATCTTTTTGTAGTTGGACTGCTTTTAGGAGCGCCTGCCCTGACATCTGCTCAACTGCTTCCATATCAGAACCCTTCACTCTCCGCTGAGGAGCGTGCCGAAGACCTGTGTAAACGTCTCACGCTTGAAGAGAAATCGCTTCTGATGATGAACTCGTCGCCGGCAATCGAACGACTCGGGATTCCGGCATTCGACTGGTGGAGCGAAGCTCTCCACGGAGTAGGCCGAAACGGGCTTGCGACAGTGTTCCCTTCTTGTATCGGAATGGCCGCATCGTTTGACGATGACCTGATTGAAGAAATCTTCACAGCGGTCAGCGATGAAGCCCGAGCAAAGAACACATTGGCACGCAAGGAGGGCAAAGTAGGGAAATACAAATGTCTGTCGTTCTGGACACCAAATATCAACGTATTCCGTGACCCTCGATGGGGACGCGGACAGGAAACATATGGCGAAGATCCGTATATGAACGGACGCATGGGACTGCGTGTTGTCAAGGGACTGCAAGGCGATGGCAGCGACAAATATTATAAGCTTCACGCATGTGCCAAGCACTATGCCGTCCACAGCGGACCGGAAAAGACACGCCACCGTTTTGATATTGAAAACCTCCCGGCACGTGAACTTTGGGAAACCTATCTGCCCGCATTCAAAATGCTTGTTCAGGACGGAAATGTGCAGCAGGTCATGTGTGCCTATCAGCGGTTTGAAGGTTCTCCGTGCTGCGGATCGGACAAACTGCTCAATTCAATCCTCCGTTACAAATGGGGATTCGACGGACTTGTGGTCAGCGACTGCGGTGCTATCGGCGACTTCTATCGCGAAGGCCGCCATGAAGTGTCGAAAGACGCAAAAGCCGCTTCCGCGCTCGGCGTTCTCAGCGGAACTGACGTCGAATGTGGCGGAGTCTACAAAAATCTACCCGGCGCAGTGAAGCGCGGTGACATCAAGGAATCAGATATAGATGTCAGCGTCAAGCGACTTCTGAAAGGACGTTTTGAACTCGGTGATTTCGATCCCGACTCGCTCGTTTCATGGACATCGATTCCGATGAGTGTCGTTAGTTCAAAAAAACATCGTGACCTCGCACGTGAGATGGGACGTGAACAAATGGTCCTCCTGAAAAACAACGGCATTCTTCCTCTGTCTCCGGACGCAAAAAATGTCATGGTCATGGGTCCAAACGCAACAGACTCCACCATGATGTGGGGCATCTATTACGGACAGCCCGGCCACACCGTGACAATTCTTGAAGGACTGAACGAACGTACAGGACGCAAGCTACCATACAACAGGGCGTGTGCGATAACACAAATGACTGACCGCGAAAGCGTCTTCCAGAACATCACCGATTCCAAAGGCCGCCAAGGCATGGAAGCGACTTACTGGAACAACACAACCATGAGCGGTGAACCTGCTGCAGTCACAAACTACACTTCAACCATACAGCTCGACAACGGAGGCAACACAGTCTTCGCTCCCGGAGTCAATCTCACCAACTTCACAACCCGTATCAAGGGAACATATGTCGCCGACCGTGACGAAACACTCAACATGATTTATAATAATGATGACGGACTGCGCATAATCATAAACGGTGACACCGTGCACGAACGATGGAAAACCGATCCACTCAATTTCCGCGAACGTGAATTAAAAGTGAAAAAAGGCCAGAAATATGACATCGAAGTCAACTACATGCAGCTTGAGGATGACGCCACTCTCAATTTCGACATCCTCCGCACACGTCAGGTGACACCGGCCGATGCTGTAGCAGCCGCCAAGGATGCCGAAACCATCATTTTTGTCGGAGGCATCTCTCCTGCTTATGAACGAGAAGAAGCAAAGGTCAGAGAACCGGGATTTGATGACGGCGACCGCACATCAATCGAACTTCCCGCTCCTCAGCGTGAAATACTTCGCGCACTCCACGATGCCGGTAAAAAAATCGTCTTCATCAACTGTAGCGGCAGCGCCGTGGCTTTAACACCGGAAAATGACATCTGTGATGCAATTCTTCAGGCTTGGTATCCCGGCGAACAAGGCGGCCACGCAGTAGCCGACGTAATTTTCGGCGACTACAATCCTTCCGGAAAACTGCCCGTGACCTTCTATAAGGATGATTCGCAACTCCCTGCCTTCGATGACTATCTGATGGCCGGACGCACTTACCGCTATCTGAAGCAAGCGCCCCTCTATCAGTTCGGTCACGGACTCAGCTACACCACCTTCGACATATCGAAGCCCAAATATTCCAACGGCAAGGTGACAGTACGCGTGAAAAACACCGGCAAACGTGCCGGAACTGAAATCGTTCAGGTCTACATGCGTCGTCCCGCCGACACAGCCGGACCGAATAAGACGCTCAGAGGCTACGCCCGTGTTGACCTTGCTCCCGGCGAGGCAAAGAATGTCGAAATCGACTTCCCTCGAAACCTCTTCGAAAACTGGGACGAGGCTACACAGGAAATGCGCGTAGTGCCCGGCGACTACGAACTGATGGTCGGTTCTTCAAGCGCGGATAAAGACTTAAAGACAATCAAAGTCAAAATCTAAACGAGAAGCCAGACAATAAAACAACGGACGACAGATTTCTTATCGGCTTGAATAGCGGAATCAGGAAATCTGTCGTCCGTTGTTTTATTGTCCAAATTTAAAGCCGCAATCGACTATGAAATGGTAATTTCAACCGGACAATGGTCCGACCCGAGAATATCAGCACGGATATTGGCATCTTTAAGTCTCGAAGCAAAACGCTCGCTCACAAGAAAATAGTCAATACGCCACCCGACATTCTTCTCTCGCGCTCTTGCCCGATAGCTCCACCATGTGTATGCATCCTCAAGATCGGGATGGACTGCCCTGAACGTATCAACGAAACCTTGGGCGAGCAATTTGGTGAACTCACCGCGTTCTTCATCCGTAAAACCGGCATTGCGACGGTTGGCTTTCGGATTTTTCAGGTCAATTTCCTTGTGGGCCACATTCATGTCGCCACAGATAATGACCGGCTTTTCCGCATCAAGCCCTGCGATATACTTACGGAAAGCTTCTTCCCACACCATTCTATAAGGCAGTCGTGCAAGCTCGCCTTGAGAATTCGGGGTATAGACATTCACGAGGAAATAGTCACCCATATCCAGTGTGATTACACGTCCTTCATGATCATGCTCGTCAACACCTATGCCATAGGTGACAGCCACCGGCTCATGACGCGTATATATCGCCGTACCCGAATAGCCCTTTCTGTCGGCAAGATTCCAATACGAACGGTAGCCCTCAAATTCAAGGTCCAAAGCACCGGGACTCAGTTTCGTCTCCTGAATACAGAAAAAATCAGCGTCTAACGACGCGAAAATATCATTGAAACCTTTCGCACAAACCGCCCGAAGGCCATTGACATTCCAAGATACAAATTTCACAACAATTATTATAATTTAAGTATAATACTATTATTCAATAAATTAAACCGATCAATTATATTTATCGGCATACAAAGATAGCTATTTGCATGTTTTTTTCATTGTTTTCTGTAACTATTCTGATGATTTTGCGTCTAATTAGATGTAATGAGCTATAATCAGGATAAAATTTATTGATCAGCTCTACAATACAATCAGATTTCACGATTCAATAATTATGATAATAAGCCTAAAGGATATCAACAAGTCTTATCCCGGAGTAGTCCCCCTTCACGTATTGAAAGATATCAACCTCACTATCGACAAAGGTGAACTGGTTTCAATCATGGGTGCATCCGGCTCCGGAAAATCAACCCTTCTAAACATACTCGGCATCCTCGACAACTATGATTCAGGGGAATATTATCTTGACGGGGTATTGATAAAAAATCTTAGCGAGAACAAAGCCGCCGACCTGCGCAACTACATGATCGGATTCGTTTTCCAGTCGTTCAACCTCATCAACTATAAGAATGCCCTTGAAAACGTGGCGCTACCGCTTTTTTATCGAGGAGTTTCCCGACGTCAGCGCAACAAACTCGCAATGGAACAGCTTGAACGTATGGGGATGGGCGACCGAGCCACCCACCTGCCAAGCGAATTGTCAGGAGGACAGAAACAGCGTGTGGCCATAGCGCGCTCACTCATCACCAACCCGTCGATAATCCTTGCCGACGAGCCGACAGGAGCGCTTGACTCCAAGACATCCAAGGAAGTGATGCAGGTGTTCCGTGACCTCAACGCCGACGGCATGACCATCGTCATCGTTACCCACGACCCCGGTGTCGGCGAACAGACAAACCGCATAATCCGTATCACCGACGGTCGTATAATATAAATCCATCTGAAACCAAAAAGAAAAATCCAACCCCGGTTTTCTCTGTTGATAGAATTATCCAAATGTTTGATCTTGCGAATGAAATAATGGCCACCTTGCGCAACAATAAATTGCGCACCGCACTCACGGGCTTTGCCGTGTCATGGGGAATTTTTCTGCTTATCGTGTTGCTTAGCGTCTCGCGCGGGCTTGTCAACGGAATGGAATCGATGTTTGCCCAACGTGACACAGAGACTGTGTCGATCCGTGGCGGATACGCACAGAAAGCATTTAAAGGTCTTAAAGAAAACAGGCGCATACGCCTCAAGGATTCCGACATGGGCGTACTTGAGTCGCAGAATGCGAATGTCATAGCCGACGTAGCTGCACAAGTCTCAAACGACTCGGCAAAAGTCACCAGTTCAAAGGACTATCTGACAGGAGGCTACCGAGGCGTATATCCAACTGAACAACGCAACAGCGGCCTCAACATAGTCAAAGGCCGTTTCATAAATCAGAACGACATAAATCAGCGCAGGCGTGTAGCGGTCATCAACGAAGAGTCGGCAAAAACATTGTTTGGTGAAAAAGACCCTGTAGGCCAGCTGGTCGAAATCTGTGAGCTGTCATTTACCATTGTCGGCACATACAAACAGGAATGGCGGCGAGATGTCTACATCCCCTACTCCACGGCCCGCTCGATGAGCGGTGGTTCGGACAGGGTGAACAATATTACTGTCAAACTCAAAAACGTCAAGACCCTCGAAGAAAGTGACGCTGCTGAAAGCGGCTTCCGTTCCACACTCGGACGTCTACATTCCTTTGCGGATGATGACAGCGGATCACTGTGGATATGGAACAGATTCTCCGACTATATGCGTTCATCGACAGCAATGGGCGCAATCGGAATGGCCGTATGGGTCATAGGCTTGCTTACAATGCTGTCGGGCATAGTCGGTGTAAGCAATATAATGTTTGTCTCCGTGCGCGAACGCACACATGAAATAGGCGTGCGCCGTGCAATCGGTGCAAAACCGCGCAGCATCCTGAAACAGATTATACTCGAAAGCGTGGCCATAACCACACTGTTCGGATATGTAGGCATAGTCCTCGGAGTCCTTGTGTCGCAGGGAATAGCCATGCTGACAGAATCGGGAGGAGACGGTTCTCCTATCAAAGACCCGACCGTCGACATAGCAATTGCGATTCAGGTAACACTGGTTCTGATTGTCGCCGGGGCTCTCGCCGGACTATTCCCGGCCATGAAGTCTCTTAAAATTAAACCGGTAGAAGCCCTTCGCGACGAATAGGCCAATTCACATATCCTTTTTGATCAGACAGATGAAAAATCCTATATTTGACATAGAAAACTGGCGCGAAATCGGCACTACGCTTGCCCAGAACAAGACGCGCACATTCATGACTGCTTTCGGTATCTTCTGGGGTACGGCGATACTCGCAATGCTTATCGGAGGATCGAAGGGGTTGAAGAGCTTTATGAGCCGAAACTTCGAAGGCTTCGCAACTAACGTGGCCATCGTCTTTCCGGGCCGCACAACAAAGCCATACGCCGGTTTCAACAAAGGAATGGAACTCGAACTCAACCTGCAGGACATAATCAACATCCGTCGCGCAATCCCGGAAATCGAAAATTCCTCGGCCGTCAACAACCTCTGGGCCAACGCACTCTACGGACAGAAAAGTTCAAACGCAATGCTTACGGGTGTCGAAAGCGGTTATGACAAGATTTTCGTTCCTACAATATATGAGGGCCGTTTCATAAACGAAGCCGACAACACCCGTTCGCGCAAGGTCTGTGTGGTCGGCAAAAAAGTCGCCGACGAAATTTTCGGGACTGAATCAGGCCTCGGAAAAGAAATCTCACTCAACGGCATATATTATAAGGTGGTCGGCATAGCCGGTCAGACATCGGAAATAAGCATGGGAGCGGAGCTTGATGAATCTGTCATCATTCCCTACAACTCGATGCGTGCCAACTACAATCTCGGAACAAAAGTCGGAATGTTCATGATGACACTCAAAAGCGGATATGCCCCCGGTGACTATGAGAAGACCGTCAGACGGCTTATAGCCAGAAACCATCCTGTCGCCCCTGACGATGAAGGCGCAATGTACTTTTTCGATGTATCGGAAAAATTCAAAATGGTCGACAACATATTCCTCGGCATCACCCTGCTTGCCCTCGTGGTCGGTGCGGGAACGCTTTTGTCGGGAATCATAGGTGTCGGAAACATTATGTGGATTATCGTCCGCGAACGCACACATGAAATCGGCATCCGGCGAGCGATCGGAGCCAAACCGCGCGACATCATCATTCAGATTCTCTCGGAGAGTATGGTCCTGACGACTATCGCCGGTATAGCAGGCATCAGTTTCGCCATCATCCTCCTTGCCATCGCAGAACACATGTTTGCCGACGAACGTGGTGTCATAGCGTTCCAACTCTCGTTCATGCAGGCGGTCTACATTCTTGTCACCTTCCTCGTGCTCGGTACGGCCGCAGGACTCATCCCGGCCATCAAGGCTATGAATATAAAACCGATTGAGGCCCTCAACGACAAGTAATCGGAATCAATATACAACAACTTGAAATAAACGATAATAACAAACATAATCATATTAAAGCAATGAAGAAGTTTTTGCGGATTTTTATGTGGTGTCTGATCGCCGCAATATTTATCGGGACTTTCGTCTATCTTTTCGTAAAATCACAGCCTGACAAAGAAATATTCGAACTTGTCAGCCCATCGACAGGAACAATCGAACGCAACACGGTGCTTACCGGCAAGATTGAACCTCGCGACGAAATCGAAATCAAACCGCAGGTGTCAGGCATCATCTCCGAAATCAATGTCGAGGAAGGAGACATGGTGCAGGCAGGCGACATAGTGGCAAAAATCAAGATTGTGCCTGACGAGGGACAGCTTTCATCTGCTCTTTCAAGAGTAAAGACTGCGAAAATCAACCTTGAAGACGCACGTGTCAAACATGACCGCAACAAACTTCTTTACGATAAAAAGGTGATAAGCCGCGAGGAGTTTGAAAATACGTCGACCACTCTCTCGCAGGCCAAAGCCGAGCTTGAAGCTGCCGAGGATGCCTACTCAATCGTCAAGGAAGGTGTCTCGAAAACCAATGCCAAAGAAAGTAACACTCTTGTGCGCGCGACAATCACCGGTCTCGTCCTCGATGTTCCCGTCAAAGTCGGCAGCTCGGTCATTCAGGCAAATACGATGAACGACGGCACGACTGTTGCAACCGTTGCCGATATGAACAACCTCATTTTCGAAGGCAAAGTAGACGAAACGGAAGTCGGACTTCTTTCTGTCGGTCAGCCGATGGAAATATCAATTGGAGCGCTTCCCGATTTGAAACTCGACGCCGTCATCGAACTCATCGCCCCGAAAGGTGTAGAAACCAACGGTGCAAACACATTTGAAATCAAAGCCGCAATCAACGTTCCTTCTGGCGACAAACTGCGTGCCGGCTACAGCGCCAATGCGACAGTCAGCCTAAGCAAAGCCGAAAATGTGCTCACCATTCCTGAAAGCGTGATTGAATGGAAAGGCGACAGCACGTTTGTATATGTCATGACCGACAGTCTGCCCGAACAGAAGTTCGAACGCACAGCAATCTCCACTGGGACATCTGACGGCATAAACATTCAGGTCAACAGCGGTATCGACAAGAATGCGAAACTACGTGGCTCATCAATAAAAAAATAACCACCTAATAATTCGACGATGAAACGCATCATATATTCCCTCCTCTTTGCAGCCGGACTATCACAGACAGTGATGGCCGACGCTTGGAGTCTCGACAGCTGCGTGAACTATGCACTCAGCCACAATCTCAATGTCAGAAGCGCTGAAATCAGCCGCATGCAAAGCGAGCTGTCTGTCACGGAAGCAAAAGACGGATTTCTACCACAGCTTTCAGCAGGAGCGGGACAGAACTGGAGCTTTGGTCGAGGCCTCACGTCGGCAAACACTTATGCCAACCGCAACACCTCGTCATTTTCTTGGAACGTACAGATGTCACTGCCGATATTTCAGGGACTTCGCAACATCCGTCAGCTACGTTACGCACAATCGAGCCTCAGCATGGCTGAAATGCAGACCGAAGCCTCTCGCGATGAAGTACGTCTTAGCGTCATTACATCCTATCTGCAAGTCCTTTTCAACAAGGAGATTCTTGAGGTGAGCCGCGAACAGCTCCGTCTGTCCAACATACAGCTCGAACGCCAGCGGGCATTGCTCGAAGGCGGCAAAGTCCCTGAAGTAGACGTAATCCAAGCCAATGCGCAGGTAGCTCAAAATGAAGTGCAGGTGGTCAATTCCGAAAACGACTATACCACGTCAATCATCGAGCTCGCCAAACTTCTTGAACTCGACAATCTTGAAGGATTCGACGTAATGCCTATCGATGATGACACAATGTCGCTTTTAAACGCGGAGGAGGTATATCGCAACGCTCTTGCCAACTATCCTGCTATCTCGGCCGCACGTCAGGCCATTAAAGTCGCTGACGACGGTATTACACTGGCCAAAAGCGGATATCTTCCCACTCTCAGCTTCAACGCCGGCCTCGGAAGCAGCTACTACACCGTATCGGGAGATGAAAGTAAAAAGTTTGGCTCTCAGATGAGAGATAATTTCTCAAAAAGCCTTGGTTTTTCACTCAATATTCCGATTTTTGATGCCTTTTCAACACGCAACCAGATACGTCAGGCAAAAGTCAGAAAACTTTCAGCCGAGCTTCAGCTCGAACAACAGCAGAGCGAACTGCATCGCGCAATCCGCCTCGCCTATCAGCAGGCCGTAGGTGCTGAAAAGAAATACGAGGCCGGGAAAATCGCAGTCGACGCATCAAAAGCGGCGCTTGACGCGATGACCGAAAAATATACCTACGGCAAAGCTAACGCTACAGAATGGGAACAGACTCAATCAGACTATATTACCACTCTCGCGCAGCAGGTTCAGGCCAAATATGAACTTATACTCAGAAACAAGGTACTCCAGTTCTACAACAGGCAATAACGTTTCACCACATACAAGATCACGGCTCTTCCGATATATGCTTAATCAGATTTCGGAAGAGCCGTGATTATTTTCAGACATTTCGCTACATGCAATTCCCGGTGTCGGGAACACCAATGTCACACATGAATGACGGTTATTTCTTCTTTCGAGGACGGTGGGTCGACCAATAGTGGAAATCACACTGCGACTCGACATCCGATTCTATATCGTCGGGCAACGATGCGAAGAAATCATGTCCTGTAAGAGCTTCGACCGAATCAATCGTGACAGCACAGGCCTGCATTCCGCCTTCAACTTTTCCGTTTGGCATTATAAATCCTATGCCACGTGCCGGAGTCGTATAAGGAGATATGATGACTTTAAAAAATTTACGCGGGACATAGACACGTGAGTCACCGATATATTCAATCGGCTTGCCATCAATAATCGGTCCGCAAACAATATATATGACACTGTCGGCCTCAGCCCATTGACGG
Source organism: uncultured Duncaniella sp. (assembly GCF_910578445.1). Taxonomy (GTDB): domain Bacteria; phylum Bacteroidota; class Bacteroidia; order Bacteroidales; family Muribaculaceae; genus Duncaniella. Next base: position 16,403 of record NZ_CAJTQC010000007.1, read on the forward strand.
CATTTCTCTTCAAGATTCTTCCAGCTGCCGGCATTCAGCGTCTTGACCTGAGGACAGATATTTGTCATATAGAATGTCTGTGACATTGCATCCTTATCCCAACGCATATCTCCGGCCGGCGCCATGTGGCCACGGTCATATCCTGAATAGCTGTAGTCCCATGTCTCGGCACTACCCTCAATCTCCGGGTCGGCTGAAAATTTATTTGAGCGCGTCACATTGCCGGATGTCTCATCTGCAGTGAGTTCCCATGAGACCCAGTTCGGAATATGATACTGAGGGTTGAACGACAAGTCCATCCCTTTATAGCTCTTGGTGACTTCCTTTAGTGAAGGATTTGTCTTCACGGCCATGAGGTTGCCATACTCACCATGCGCCACATTAGCGATATCCGCATTCTGTTCCTTACCGTCAAGTTTCTCACCGAGATAGGTACACGCGGCTATAAGAACCACTGCTAATAACGCACGATATAACTTATTTGAAGTTGAGTTTGATGTCGACGACTTTTTCTTTTTACTTTTTCTCTTTGTTGCCATTGTTAAATTAAATTCTTATAACACTCCAAGAAACTGACCGATCCTCCATGATTGGAGCTGACGGACAGTTAAGAGGCTGTTTAAAAATCCAGTCCGTTAATAACAGATCCGATTTCAGCTGCATCGGCCACAGATATGCCCGTACCGATAGGCAGACTGACAATTTCATCCGCAATACGCTCTGTGACAGGAAGCGGCCCATGAACAAGCGAAGCATAACACAGCTGACGATGCGGAGGCACAGCATAGTGTATGTCAGTCCCGATTCCCTCATTCTCCATTTGTCTCATGAAACTCTCCCTTCTATCAGCCGGAACTCTGATGACATACTGATGCCATACACAATCATTGACCTCGTTTGTCATCAGAGGCAGAACTATATCCCGACGGTCGATTGTCCGGCGATAGGCCAAAGCACGAGCAAAACGGTCTGCATTCTCCGAATTAAGGTGCGGGAGTTTCACGCGGAGCATTGCAGCCTGAATCGGGTCAAGGCGACAGTTGAAACCTCGGTAGAGGTTGTGATACCTGCGGTCAGAGCCATAATTGGCAAGTGCGCGGACAGTCCGCGCAAGCTCCTCGTCGTGGGTCAAAACAGCTCCGGCATCACCGAGCGCGCCTACATTTTTCGTAGGATAGAAACTTATGCCTGCCGCATCACCGAGCGCACCGGCATGATGAGATTCATGAAATCCGGAGTAAAGAGTCCGCGCACCGAGAGCCTGCGCACAATCCTCAATCACTTTCAGACCATGCCTACGGGCTACATCGACAAGAGTATCATCCCAAGCCACACGCCCATAAAGATGGACCGTCATTATCGCACGCGTCCTTTCGGTGAGAGCCTGTTCAAGAAGGCCTGTGTCAATATTCATCGTGCGCTCGTCAATGTCAACAGCCACGGGTGTGAGGCCTGCATCGCTAATAGCAAGCACAGATGCGATGTAGGTGTTTGCCGGATAAATCACCTCGTCACCGTCGCTCAACACACCCATCTCTTTATACGCCCGTAATATCAGCCTGAGCGCATCAAGGCCATTGCTCACTCCGACAGCGAAAGGCGCACCGGTATATGAAGACAAATCGCTTTCAAATGCTTCGATTTCCGGCCCTCCTATGTAACGGCCACTGCGGATCACACGCTCAGCCGCAGCAACCATCTCGTCGGCATAGGGTTCATTCACCCTGCCCAAATCAAGAAAAGGATACTTCAAATTCATATGCGTCTGCCACTTTCGACTGCAAGGCGTTTGAATTCCTCATAGTCTCGGATATATTCATCAGGATCATAAAGGATAGAAGTCATTACAAGACACACGCTTCCCGATGCGAAATTGTCGAGCGTACGCCAATAGCCCGGTGGAATGTACAGTCCTTCAAACGGACGGTTAAGCGTATAAGTCATCCAAGTAAAACCGTCATAAAGATTCACATTGAAGCAACCGTTCACTGCCACAAGAAGCGACTTGGCTTCCTTGTGGGAATGCCCTCCACGGGCCTCGCCGGCAGGGACATCGTAAGTCCAGTAGCATCTGGCAATTTCAAAAGGTATCTGGTCATTGTCCTGCACAAATGTAAGGCTTCCACGGGGGTCATATATCCGAGGAAGTTGTATCAGACAAGGTCTGTCAATATCCATAGGTTGAGATGTATTATATATTATGGTGATATGGTGTTACAAAGGTAATGATTTATGGCTTGTGATAAATCATTAATCCAAGAAAATCGCATCTTATGTTGTAAAACACATGTTTTGGACGCATAAAAACGAAAATTAATTACTATTTTGCGGTCGATTTCAAAAAACTCTCACAAAGAGCCTTCGAAATCCGACAAAAAAATCTCTCCTCGCAACATTAAACCATTCTTCTTACCTAAAAACTAAACCGAAACTAATATGAAGGTCTACCAAACTAACGAGATTAAAAACATCGCCTTGCTCGGTAGCAAAGGCTCTGGTAAAACCACACTTGCTGAAGCTATGCTTTACGAGTGTGGAGTTATAAAACGTCGCGGTACGATCGAAGCAAAAAACACCGTGAGCGATTCATTTCCCGTCGAGAAAGAATATGGCTACAGTGTATTCTCGACGGTTTTCTATGCAGAATTTCTCAATAAAAAACTTAACGTGATTGATTGTCCGGGAGCTGACGACTTCGTAGGCAATGCAATTACCGCACTGAATGTGACTGACACCGGTGTGATACTTATCAATTCACAATACGGTGTTGAAGTCGGCACTCAGAATATATTCCGCACCACCCAGTCGCTCAAGAAACCTGTGATTTTTGCCCTTAACCAGCTCGACGGAGAAAAAGCCGACTATGAGAACGTCATGGAACAGATGCGCGAGCATTTCGGAAAGAAAATCGTAGCGATTCAATATCCAATCCAATGCGGCTCCGGATTCAACGCCATGATTGACGTGCTTCTCATGAAGAAATATTCATGGGGCCCAGAAGGCGGAACTCCGACTATCGAAGATATTCCTGAAGAAGAACAAGAAAAAGCACATGAACTGCATCAGGCTCTCGTCGAGGCCGCTGCCGAAAACGACGAGACTCTCATGGAGAAATTCTTTGAACAAGGACACCTGAGTGAAGACGAAATGCGCGAAGGCATACGCAAAGGTCTGGTAGACCGCTCGATATATCCTGTCTTCTGCGTGAGCGCAGCCAAAGACATGGGCGTGCGCCGCATGATGGAATTCCTCGGAAACGTCGTCCCGTTTGTTGAAGAAATGCCCGCACCTGAAACTACCGAAGGTGTCAAGGTCAGCCCCGACAGCAACGGACCATTGTCGCTCTATTTCTTCAAGACAACCGTCGAACCGCATATCGGTGAAGTCAGCTATTTCAAGGTTATGTCGGGAACACTCACTCCCGGTGTCGACCTCGAAAATGTGACACGCGGATCTCGCGAACGCATCGCCCAGCTCTACTGCGTCTGCGGAAACATCAAGACTCAGATTGATAAACTTTGCGCCGGAGATATCGGTGCGACCGTGAAACTGAAAGATGTCCGCACAGGCAACACCCTTGATGCCAAAGACTGCGACTACCGTTTTGACTTCATCCGTTTCCCCGAGCCCAAATATCGCCGTGCAATCCGTCCGGTGACCGAAAGCGACGCCGAAAAACTCATGGGCATACTCACCCGCATGCACGAGGAAGATCCGACTTGGGTCATCGAACAGTCCAAAGAGCTGAAACAGACCATACTTTCCGGTCAGGGAGAATTCCATCTGCGCACACTGAAATGGCGTGTCGAAAACAACGACAAGCTACCCATCATATTCGATGAACCGCGCATCCCCTATCGCGAGACAATCACCAAGGCCGCACGCGCCGACTACCGTCACAAGAAACAGTCGGGCGGTGCAGGACAGTTTGGAGAGGTACACCTCATAATCGAACCCTACACCGAAGGCATGCCTGCCCCCGACACTTATAAGTTCGGCAATCAGGAATACAAGATGAGCGTGCGCGACACTCAGGAGATACCTTTGGCATGGGGAGGAAAACTCGTTGTGCACAACTGTATCGTCGGTGGTGCGATTGATGCCCGCTTCATCCCCGCAATCGTCAAAGGCCTTATGGACCGCATGGAGCAAGGCCCGCTCACCGGAAGTTACGCACGTGATGTGAGAGTATGTATCTACGACGGCAAGATGCACCCGGTTGATTCAAACGAAATCTCATTCCGCCTCGCAGGACGCAATGCTTTCAGCGAAGCTTTCCGCAACGCGAATCCAAAAGTGCTTGAACCTGTCTATGATGTAGACGTAATGGTTCCCGGCGATGTGATGGGCGATGTTATGAGCGACCTTCAGGGACGCCGTGCGATAATCATGGGCATGTCAAGCGACAATGGCTTCGAGAAAATCTCAGCCCGCGTTCCGCTAAAGGAAATGTCGTCATATTCAACAGCGCTCTCATCAATTACAGGTGGCCGCTCAGCATTCACAATGAAATTTGCTTCTTACGAACTCGTTCCGTCCGACGTGCAGGAGAAACTGCTCAAAGAATATGCAGAAAAAGCACAAGCTGACGAATAATCTTAACAAACAACAATACAACTCACAATTCTAACCAAACACATTGATGAGTGTCACCGAAGCGAATTCGGCGACACTCATTGTTTTTTAACGGAATTTCAATTCTTAATTACCGATTCATTAGCTTCACGCTCTCCGGGTCATCCTTACCAAGCACATATTTTTGCTCTAAAAATTATATGCTATAACAATAATAAGTCTCAGCATTGATTGTATGCTGAGACTTATTATTGTTAACGTCAACCGGTTATATCCGGCTTCCGGAATAGAACTGATAATTTTTCAGTTTATGGTTCCGTTGGTTTTTAATGTAGTGATGACAATCACACCGTTTGCTCCTTTCATTCCATAGGCCGAGCCATCCTTGAGCACCTCGATTCTGACAATGTCATTGACCGATACACCGGCGTCAACATCACTGCTGCTTTCATACTGAGCTCCGTCGACGATAAACAGTGGTTCGGAATCAAGCGACAACGAATTTCCTCCTCTTATCGAAATCATCTGGCCATTGTCACCATATGTCACATTGACACCGGCAATCGCACCTCTGAGAAGTTCGTAGATTGAAGTCGCTGACGAACGCACGATCTGCTCACGGACAAGGACATTCGAATTGTAGTTCGATTTCGCGACCTTGACATAGTCACGCTTATCCTGCGTGACGCCATTGTCGAGAATATAGTATTTCTTATCGAGTGTAACCGTTACATTCGTCATGTCCTTCACCGGAAACACAGCATCGAGCTTGTCGGAAACAGCGATGACTATCGTATCGGCCGGTGTTATCCCTGCAATCTGAAACTGTCCTTTGGAGTCGGTCATCACCCCGTCCATGGTGTTTTTCCTCCAGAGTTTCACTTCCTTTCGCGGTTTGTGCTTGGAATTGAGCACTACCCCCTTCAGGTCGCCTCCGAACGAAGGAAAAAACACCGATGACAGGAGCAATAGACCGGTTAGACGGTTAAGGTTCAGTCTCATTTCAGCATTTCAGTGTTTGAACCGTAGGCATCGTCCATGTACATAACGGGAATGTTACGTCCGCCATTTCCGTTGATGTAGTAGATTTCCCAGTTATCGACGAACATGTTTCCAACGCACTGGTTAAGATTTCTGGCATTTGCCACAAGGCTGCTTGTGAGTGTCTCCACACCATCGATATAGGCATGGAATATGAAGTTCTCATCAACACCCATGCTGACATTCTTATATTCGCCTGCGACGAATTTATTGAACGTGTCAAGCTTGTGACGCTCATTATAGTAATATTGTTTGCCATCTGCACCTCTATACTGGACAGTGAGCAGCACATTGAAATCGGGTGTACCCTCTACTGATGTCCCCACTTCCTCAGGAACTGCGGGATAGCCGTCAATCACATCTGATGGATACCAGCGCATGTAGATTTGACTGATGTATGCACCGTTGTTTTCAGCATCCGAACGCATGTTCCAGCGATATTCAAGCATGGCATAATCTTCCTTGCTTCCGCACTTAACCATCTGTGTGTTGGGGACATTGCTGTCAAAACCGATCTTAAGACGGGTGCTGAACGGAATGTGAAGGGTATTGTCGCCAAACACGCGACGCACATAGCGTCTTACCTCTGAAGCCGAGTTGACCTGCACCTGAAGATACTGATTGCCGTTTGACTCCTTCTTGAGTGCATTCTTGTTGCCGCTCTGGAGTGTGAATGAATGAGCCGCCTTCTCGAACTTGTCGAAATAGTAGCTTGAGACATACATCTTGTGCTGGCGGGTCTCGGACTTGCCTCCTACGGTAGCCTTACAGGTAATTGTATAGATACCCGGAGTGTCGGGAGCTTTCCAAGTCATCTCGTTGAGACCCTGAGGCTGTGTGAGAGTACCACCGTCGCAACTCCACTGATAATCTGTGTGCCAGAGGTCGCTCGAACGTACACACATCCACACTTTCACTTTCTGATTGCAATAAAACTCATCGCCGTCGGCGCTCAGAGAGTCAATCTCAATGAAATCGTCATCACCGCATGAAGCGAGGAATGGCGCGAAGCAGAAAAGCAGGATTAATCTATATAAGTATTTCATAATATTCATTTCTTTTCGTAGGTGTTACTTAATGTTGAGCTGCTCACGAGTCGGTCTGTCCATCCAGCTTGCTATCACGTGGATATAAGATCCGTCGGATGAAAAGAGATTCGATGTACGAGGCTTGATTTCCGATTTGTAGTGACCGTCAAAATTATTGAACGTGATGTTCGGATTACGGTCCTTGATAATATACATATTGATCATCGCAGTGTCAGCCGAAGCACATGTATTATACCATGTCGGTTCTGCCGGAAGATTCGTATGGGTATAAAGACCTTTCACAATGTGGTAGAGAAGAAACTCTTTAACCTGCTCCTTGGGATAGACGGTCATGGAGTTTGGAGCATATGAAACCTCTTCGCCGAGTTCTTCATCAAAATAGCTGAGCTGATGAAGCTGGAAATAACTCTTGTCGGCCTCAGTCTCTGAATTGAACGCCGGATTGGTCGGGAGAAGATAGGTGCAGCCCGACTGCTTGAATTCTTCCTCAAGACCGACGTACTCGACAGCTTCCTCCAGAAGCGAGAAGAGATCGGGACGCGACTTTATGAAATCCCATGTCGACATATTCACCTTATTGCTCGGGATACCTTCGTCGTAGTCAAAATCGTAGGGCTTCTGATAATCGAGGCCGAAAAGCTCGCAGCTTGACACCAGCAGGGCAATGCCAACTGACCACAGAGCCGATTTAATTGTCTGATATTTCATGTTAATGACAGTTCTTTAAGGTTAACTTTTTTATCTTTCGGTATAAGGATAGTTCTGGTCACCCTTGAGGGCGGAATTAGATTCGAATTCGCGGTAGTAGACGGGCCAGTATTTGCGACCTTCGTCACCAAAGCCTGTTACAGTGACACCGGCTAATGACTGACGCTCGGAGAACACCGGGTCCATCACTTCAATCAGTCGGTCGGTACGCATAAGGTCAAACCAACGCTGTCCCTCACCGAAGAATTCAAGCTGACGTTCGAGGAGAATGAGCGACTCTACGGCATCCTTGTCGTTGACATCGACTTCAGTCTTCGCGTCGCGGAAGTAGCCCGAACGGTTACGGATCTGATTGATGATTTCGAGAGCCTCGTCACCACGGCCAAGCTTGTTGAGAGCCTCGGCGCGGAGCATAAGCGGATTGGCCACTCGCATTATCACGAGTTTGTGCTGGCTGTCAATTGTATTGAGCACTCCGTAATACGACTTGTAGATCTGATTGGCGGCATCATATTCGCGGGCAGGATCAATCTCGCTATATTTGATACATTTCTGGATGCCCTCAGCTGTGTAAGTCGCGTAAGTAATCGGAAGACGCTGGTTGTTGTAGAAGAGTCTCACAGTGTCCACTGTGTTCCAGAAACGGCTGTCAGCGCCATAGACATTCGGATCGTCCTCGGCCTTGTCCTCATCCATTCGCAGACGGTTGACGAATTCTTGGAAAATAGGTTCACTCATCTGCCACGGATTATTGGTGTTAGTCGCTCCGAGCTGACCGGGCCAGCCACTGTTGACTCCGTTGGCCGAAAAATCCCAGTTCATGGCGAAAATCACCTCAGGTGAAGAGTCAGGACTTTCAAACATCTTTTTCCATGCCTGCTCGCCGTCGACAAGATAATTGTTTGAATTGCCTACAAAATATTCCGAAGCTGTCAATGCGTCCTCATAGCGGTGATACCACATGTCGACTTCGACCTTAAGCTCATACATCGCAGCAAGACCAAGATAAAACTTGCTCGAAGTATTCGTAATAGAGAAATACTCGATAGCTTTCTGGATGTCGCTGTAGATAAGGTCGCGCACATCTTCGAGAGAGCTGCGGGGAACGTTGACAGACGACATTTCGCCATCCCACTCAGTGGTAACAATCGGCATCTTGCCCCATGTACGCGTGCCCCAGAAATACATAAGTGCGCGCATGCCGTAGCACTGTCCCATATAGGGAGCAATTTCTGATTCAAGCACATTGGGAATTGTGGGATATTTCTCAATACCCACATTGGCGCGGGTGATTGCCTGATAGAAGGCTTGCCAGCTCGATTCGGCACGCTGAGGAGTGATCGAGTTCATCAGAATCCAGTCCTGTGCATAGCCGGTGGTCTGCACATTGTCAGAGCGCACATCGCCATAGAGCACCTGCTTCTGTGACAGGGCGCTCTGGAATGCCACGTAGATACCCGCGTTCCAGTTGGCCATTTCGCTCTTGTCCTTGAAGAATGTTCCGGGTGCGAGCTCCGAGAGCGGCTGCTTGTCGAGCATATCTGCGCAGCTTGAAAGCACCAGACCTAAAAGTAGTAATATGATATTTCTATTTTTCATGATTTCTATTTTTTAAAGTCCCACATTGATACCAAATCCGATTTCACGGCTGTGAGGATATTTCGAGCTGTCTTTACCGGGAGTCAGCACACTTCCGCTGACTTCAGGGTCAAAGCCCGTATAGTTGGTCCATGTCATGAGATTGTTGCCATAGACGTAGGCCTGAACGTTGCGGAAAGGAGTCTTTTCGATAATCTTTTTCTCAAGATTATAGCTGAGACGGAGATTCTGCAGACGGATGAATGTCGCATCCTCAAGGAACTGGCTGCTGAGGCTCATCGAGTGGTTGTTGGTTGAGCGTGCACGTGAATTGAGCGCATACCATTCGGTTATTTCACCGGGATACTTCCAGCCCTGCAGGATGTATTCGGGAGTCTGCTTGTGAGTGTTGCCACCCCATGAAGAATAGTAGCGTTTCAGGTCGTTCCAAACCTTGCCACCCCAGCTCACGTAGAAGTTGACGCTGAGCGAGAAGTTCTTATACTGGAATGTGTTGTACCATGAACCATACCAGTCGGGAGTAGCCTTGCCGAGAAGAATCTGGTCGTTGGAGTTGATTTCACCATCATAGTTGCCGTTCTCATCGGGCTTGTTGTACCAGATGACGTCGCCACCGCCGACAACGACACCGTTTGTTTTCATGCGTGCCACCTCTCCGTCATATTCCGATCCGTCGGGCATGAGATATTTGAGAAGCGTGGGCTGGCCGTTGAGACCGATAATCACGTTGTTGTCCTCGTCGCGCTGGAACACCGGAGTGAGACGTGTAGCGTAGTCGGGAGTGTATGCGTTGCTTGCGTCATATTCATAGACACCGAGGTTTTTGTATCCATACCACTGGCCTGCGGGCTGACCTACGCCGACCCACCATGCAGTGTCGTGGATATAGTCTTCGCGGGCGAGTTTTGTAATCTTGTTGTTGTTCTTCCACCAGTTGACTGTGGTCGACCAGTTGAAATCACGGTTACGGACAGGAATAGCTGTCAGTGAAAGCTCTATACCCTTGTTTTCGATTCCGGCAAGATTGAGGCGGATTGTATTGTAGCCTGTGGTGTAAGGGAGATTCTGGTCAGCGAGGAGGTCAGATGTCTTCTTTATATAATAATCTGCAGTGAACACTCCGCGACCACCCCAGAAACTGAGGTCGATACCGAAGTTGGTCTGTTTTGTTTCTTCCCACTTAAGATTCGGATTACCATATTTCGAACCGGGGACGACGCTGCCGACACCATTGTAGGTCATGCCTGAGTTAAACATCGTGAGTGATTCATAGCGGCCGATGCGGTCATTACCGGTGACACCGTAGCTCGCACGGAGTTTGGCATCGGAGAGGACGTCGGACGACCAGCGCATCCATGATTCGTCGGAGAAACGCCATGCTGCCGACACAGAGGGGAAGACACCCCAGCGGTTATTCTTGCCGAAACGCGATGAACCGTCGCGACGGACTACGCCGGTGAGTGTGTAGCGACCTTTCCAGCTGTAGACCGCACGGGCGAAGAGACCCATCATAGACTCATCCCAGCCTGAGGTGTAGACGTTCTGAAGATCATAGACAGTCGCCATGTTCATATAGTGAATCGATTCAGAGAGGAAGTAGCTGCCGCCAATCATGGTCTCATGCTGGCGTGTGGTCTCGAAACTTGCTCCGGCAACGGCTGTCAGCTGATGGTCCTCGCCAAATGTTTTGTTGAACGTAAGGAAAGCCTCGCCGGCATATTTCCACTGCTGCTGATTGCGTTCGCTACCTGTATTCTTACCGTTGTCGCTACCTTCGAGTGTCTTCGATGAGAAAACGACACGTCGGTTTGTGTTATAGTTGGCCGAGATGTTGGCATCAAGCTTCAGCCAAGGAGTGAAAGTCCATGCAAGCCCCTGATAGAACTGGCCTTCGTAGCGGCTGGTCTCGTCGAGCTTTTCAGTAAGCTCCGCAATCGGGTTGCGGCGACCGCCTGACGAATAGTAAGGAATGAGTTCACCGTCGGGATACCAGATAATCATGTCCGGGTCACGGCGCATGGCATCCTGAAATACTGTCTCCTTGATATTGTTGCGCTTATTATAGCCAAGGCGTACACGGGTGATGAACCTGATGTTCTTCCACGGATTGTATTCGACGTTAAGGTTGGCGGTATAGCGGTCGTTGTATGATGTGCGGATAATACCTTCCTGACCGATATAACCAAGCGAGATGCGATAGAGGAATTCATTGTTGCCACCGCTCACCTGAAGTGTAGCCTCGTCGCGGGGAGCTGTGTGGAGCAGAAGATCCTGATAGTAGTAGTTGGTGCTATACTGGAGACCAACGGAGTCAGTGCGTTCTCCAAACTTCTCAAGAGTCTTCGAGGCATTGTTGAGATCCGAAGCCGACATGCTCAGACGGCTCTCGAAGGCGTTGACCTGCGGAAGCTTGTTGCTCGCTGTATAATATGAACGCTGATACTTGGCATCGACACGCGGTTTGCCCTGCTCGCCTGATTTGGTAGTGATGAAAATCACACCGTTGGCAGCACGCGCACCATAGATGGCAGCCGAGGCGGCATCGCGCATCACGTCAATACGCTTGATGTCGTTAGGTGAAATATCGTCGATTGTCTCGACAACGACACCGTCGACAACGAACAGCGGAGTCACACCCTCGTCACTGAATGTCGACGCACCGCGCATCGACACGAAGCTCGAAGCTCCGGGCGCACCTGAGTTACTTATAATCTGCAGACCGGGGGCAGCACCCTGAAGAGCGTCGAGGACAGACACAGGGCTTTTCTGTTCGATTGTCTTCTCGTCGACCGACGACATCGAGCCTGCAATATGCTTCTTGCTCATCGTACCGTAACCGACAACCACAACTTCGTCGAGCACCTCGGTGTCTTCCTGCATGACAAGTTCAAGCGGGCTTCCACTCGCTTTTACATCCAGCGGCTTATAGCCGATAGACGTAATGTGGAGCATGCTCCCGTTTTTACACTTCAGAGTAAACTTTCCGTCAATGTCGGTAGCCACTCCGATATTACTACCTTTGACCATTACGGACGCGCCGATAATCGGCTCTCCCTCCTGATCGACAATCACACCGTTTTGAGTTATCTCCTGTCCCCAAGCGCTTGCCGACAACCCTACGAACAGGGCCACCAACAACAGACGCCAATGCGACAGCCAATACTCGATCTTCTTTTTTTCCATCAAGATTACTATTAAATTTAAGATTTTATTTATTTTACCGAATCCATGATATGATTTTATAAATTGGTCGGATATATTACAATTCTATCATTGAGGACATTGCAAAAGTATCGACATTTGAACTGACGGACTTGAAATATTATTCCAAATATGCGAGTATTTGTTGCAACAGATGCTAAAACCGAATTTTTACACCTGAATAGGCTGATTTTTCAATTGTTGTAGATTTTACACTTATTCAGATTTTTAAAAATTTGCCAACAAAAAAGGCCATCACGACATCGGTCATGACAGCCTCTTATAAGGATGATGATTTAAAATTATCTTAGTTCCATGGAGCGTTCTGGGTCCATATATCTCCCATTATATCCATCTGTGCCTGCGGTACAGGCCACAGATTGCCATCAAATTTTCGCTTCGAGCCGGCAACATCATACTGCACTGTCGGTATGACATCCTTCGCGATGTCCCAACGTATGATGTCGTAGTAACGGATGCCTTCATAAGCGAGTTCGACACGGCGTTCGTTCCTAATAATCTCACGCGTAAGCTCTGTCTTGGCTGGCATCTCAACACCGGGACGCTGCCTCACATCATTGAGCGCCTTCAGAGCGCGAGGATCAGCCCCGTGACCTGATTCGAACATGGCCTCGGCATACATCAGAAGCAAATCCGCATAACGCATCTTGACTATGTGCTGGTCACTCAGAGTAGAAGCCTTTGGAACAAAACAGTTCGTGTCAAGATATTTCTTGAATGCCATTCCTGTAAACGGCACAAGACCTTCGGCACGATTGCCATCGTCCTCGAATTTACCGCTCTTATCATTATTGACCCACGGATCGCCAAGCTCATACATTGTCATCTTTATGCGCGGGTCTCCATCTTCGTAAGCGGCACGCAGATTATAACTCGGGAAAACTGTCATACGGCTTCCGACCATCTGGTCGAGTGCATGGAAATCATCAGGAGCTGTAAACTGTATTGAAAACATTATTTCAGGATTCCCAATCTGCTTTCCGAAGAAAATTCCGGCATAGTCATCGGCAAGCCTGAATGGATTTGATCCGGAATGAATATACTCTCCGGCAAGCTCGGCAACCTCGGCATATTTCCGGTCATTTAGGAGCACACGGCACTTGAGCATAAGAGCCGACCCAAAAACGGCATGTCCATCGGTATAGGCTATATCCGGAAGCCATTCCATTGCAAAATCAATATCCTCCATAATCTGCCTTACCACTTGCGCCCTCTCCGTACGTGGCATCACGTCGAAACCATCGCCGACCTTAGCCACATGGAGCATGAGAGGCACATCTCCGTAATGCACCACCAATTCATTATAAAAAAATGCCCGCACAAAGAGCGCCTCAGCCTTCATTTTGTTGAATTCAGACTCGGTATAAAGATCACGGACCCTCTCACAATTATCAAGATAATAATTTGCCGCAGCGATTCCCTTATAGGAATCAGTCCACATATCATTGAGAATCCCGCCTGTCGATGGGGTGATGCCTCCCTGCTGAATAGCGGAGTGAGCGGCGCGTGTCACGGCGTTGTCTGACAATACTTCCTGCTCCGTGCATGGACCGCCTGCAGGAACGGCAGAGAATGTACTGTTACGGAACGATGAGTAAACAGCGGTCAATGCTTTTTCCGCATCCTTCTTGGTATGCCAGAAATTAGAAGTGCTCACCGAATCAAGGGGTTGCTTTTCAAGAAAATCCTCACACGACACCATCGAACCTCCCAGAATAACTGCTGCAAGTCCTATCAATATATGTTTCTTCATAATAATCATGCTTTTGAAAGTAATATTTTTTACAGACTAACCTTTATACCGAACGACACGACTTTGGCCTGAGGATAGATGACAGCTCGTGAATTACGCGCCGTACGTTCGGGATCGATACCTTGGAACATCTTTGTCCATGTCAGAAGATTATCACCTGAGAAATAGACTCTGAGATCCTGAAAACGTATTTTCGTCATCCATTCTTTCGGGAAAGTGTAGCCAATCTGGAAATTCTTCATTCGCAGATATGAAGCATCCTGAAGATACCATGTCGATATCGCCATATTAGGCTCATAATTATCATTAAATATATGTGGAATTGTATTCGAAGTGCCCTCGCCATCCCACGCGCCACGCCAAAACGTAGCCGGAACAGAGCCCTGACGGAACGGAGAGATGCCCCAGTCTTTCAGATAGGTCTTCTTTCCATGAACCCCCTGAAAGAAAACAGAAAGATCGATGCCCTTCCAAGCGGCTGTGACCGTAAAACCATAGTTGAATTTCGGGAATGCTCCTACGACCACAACACGGTCTTCAGGCGTAATTTTTCCATCGCCATTGATATCCTTAAATTTCATATCGCCGGGCTTTGCAAGATTGCTTAACGGTTTGAGCGCTTTCAGTTCGTCTTCGTTCTGATAAATGCCGTCAAAAACATACATGTAGTATGTGTCCCATGGAAGACCTTCCTGTCTAATAGTTCCATTCGTATTTATCTGGCGTGCGCCGAATTTCACAAGTTTATTCCTATATGTCTCAAGATTCGCTGAGATACTGTAGTCGAAATCTCCGATACGGTCTCTGTAGCCAAGAGAAAATTCCCAGCCCCAATTGTCCATAACACCGTCATTCACAGTCGGAGCAGTCACGCCAACATGCGAAGGAACCTGAAGTGTACGGAGAATATCCTTGGTGCGTTTCTTATAATATTCGGCTGTGCCATATAGACGATTATCGAGCAGACCGAAGTCAACACCTATATTAGTGGATGTTGTGGTCTCCCACATTATTTCTGTATTAGTAAGAGAGCTCTGTGTAAAACCCTGATAAACAGTACCGCCGAAATTATATTTGACAGCCGAAAGAGTATCCTGATACGGATAGTTACCGATGTTCTGATTACCGAGCTTACCCCATGAAGCTCGAATCTTTAAGTTATAAAGCCATTGGATATCACGCATGAACGCTTCTTCCGACAGACGCCAGCCAGCCGAAAATGCAGGAAACACACCCCAGCGCTTATCTTTGGCGAGACGAGATGTCCCGTCATAACGAAAACTTGCCTCAAACAGATAGCGGCCTTCGAAATCGTAGTTGACACGTCCGAAAAGCGACTGTATGGCCCATTCATATGCGCTACCCTGATTAGTCTGACCGGCAGTCTCAGCCGTGTTGAGTTCCCATAGGCTATTGGTCGGCACATCATTTCGATACGCGCCAAGCATGTCATATCTGTAATTTTCCTGATTGTAGCCGAGCATGACATTCATATTATGCTGGGCATTAAATGATTTCTTATAGTTAAGAGTTCCGTAGAGAGTGTATTGATTTGTAGTGGTCTGCTGTACGGTAAGAGTGTTTTTGTCACTGTTGTAGATGCTCTCCTGATGATTCCCGTATTCGTCAGGATGAAAAGTATAGGCCGAACACGAGACGGTGAGACATTTTGCCAAAGTCTGGTCATATTTGACAGATCCTTTAACCTCAGCATCAAGTCCGTCAAGAATATTTACACGAGCGTAGGCACTTGCAAGCACATAGTTTGTGTTCCATCTCTTGCCACCTCCACTGTTGGCAATTGCAAGAGGCGCTTTATTGTGCCCCCTGCCTGCGTAACCGCTCGAAACGAAACGGCCGTCAGGAAGATATGGAGTATAGTATGGACCTTGAGTGAACGTACACAAAATAAGGTCTTCTGTTTCGTTGGTCGTCAGACTGTTGCCTGCGGTATAGGCCGTCGACCGACGTTCTGATTTCGACAGATTGATATTAGTTCCGAATGTGACACGTCCATAGGTGCTCCGCAGATTGACCTGTGCATCATAGCGCTTGAACCCGGTCTTTATGACCATACCTTTCTGATCGAGATAGCCGAAACCGATATTATATGTCGTGCCTCCTTTTCCGCCGTTAACACTCAGAAAATGCTGTTGCATCGGAGCTGTCTTTATGACATCGTCATACCAGTCATGATTAGGATATTCCGGGTCACCGGGCGCAGCATTCGCATAAGCATCAATCCATTCCTGCTTGTAGCCACGGGTGGCCACATCGCCGCCGGTATGGACAAGAGCCTTGTTGTAAAGAGTCATGTATTCCGCAGAATTTATTATGCGCTCCTGTTTTGTTGTCGGAGACTGCCAAGCATAATTATAGCTATAGTCGACATTAAGCCGACCCTCATTACCGTTCTTGGTCGTGATAAGGATGACACCATTCGCAGCACGCGCGCCATATATTGAGGCTGAAGCCGCATCCTTAAGGACTGCAATGTTCTCAATCATGTTGGGGTTAAGCTTATTCATATCACCTTCCACACCATCAATGAGCACAAGCGGATTGCTTCCGGCACTGGAAAAAGTGCCCTGACCACGAATCTGGATGGACGAGTTTTCCGCACCGGGATTGGCAGAGTTCTGGACAATCTGCAAACCGGCAACGCGGCCCTGTAGCAGAGATGATGCGTTTGGCGCAACACGAGTTGTCAGTTCATCACCATCAACACTGGCAACAGCACCTGTAAGATTCACCTTTTTCTGTGAGCCATAACCAACCACTACGACTTCGTCAAGCTGCTGATTGTCCTCTCTCATGACCACTGTCATGTCTGACTGCGCCTTAAGTTTTACTGTCTGATATCCTATGTAAGAAAAGACAATCATACCATCTTCGGGAACTGTCAGGACAAAGTTACCATCCACATCTGTAGCTGTTCCGACTGTTGTCCCTTCAAGCATTACCGAGACTCCGATCAACGGCTCGTCGTGGCTGTCGGTCACGAGACCTTTTATCTGTAAATCAGCGGCAGCGAGAGTGACACCGAAACTCAATGTAATGAGCGAAAGCAAATATCGCATCACCAGCTGCCGGAAAGCATTAAATTTAATACAGTTTTTCATTCAGCAATTGGATTTTAATTAATGTTGTTATGTGATATTGTTGGCTATTTATTTTACAGTTCTATACCGAGACCGAATATTTATCTCCATAGCAAATTTAACATCTTTTTGCGGTACATATCAAAAAAATAATGCCATTTTATATCAAATTCATCTCAAATTCTACTTATACTTGTTACTTATATATGCAAGTTCTGCATTGTTGTCGGCATACCATGCAGCACCTATATCCGTAAGCAGTCCCAGAACGCGGTTACGCTCATTGGTAAAATGGTCTGACGGCACTGATGTCCGGACAAAACCGGTCATAGGGATGGTCTTACCATCGCTGAACCCGTAACTGTTGTCAAGGAAATAGAATCCGCCAAGAGTGTGTTCGGGTCGCGAAACTTTCATATCGAAACTGTCTCCATATATATTATTGTAGGCAAACCTGACATTGCGTGGCATTTTTTCACCTTTTCCTGAACCAAGCTCCATCGAACGGCAGTCAATAAAATCATTGTATGCTATGTCGACATTCTCCGCACGGTGATAGGATGTCAGTGGTTCTGCCTTTATGTCGGTTTCGGGGGTCGGTCGCTCGAACACCCCTACCCTCACGAGCAATCCCCAGCCATCTGTCCGGCATACGAGATTGTCATAGACCGTATGACCTTGGTTTATGATACGGATGCCGCAAGTGCCTTTCAGGTGATTTCCGACTATCGTGTTTCCTTCAATCACGTTATAGTGACCGTGACGGCACACAAGACCGCCACGAGACTCGAAAAACAGATTACGCCGCAGGATGTTGTTGCACGATTTGACAGATATGATTTCGTTTTCTCCGTCGCAGTGGAGAAAGACATTGTTTTCTATTATCGCATGCGATTCCAACTGCGATGACCAAGAGTGGCCTACGCGGATAATCTCCGCACCGTTGCCGCCATAGGGCTGGCGGAAGCCGAACAGATTGTGATCTATCTGATGGTTGTTGATATGGCTGTTTTCGTCAAGCCAGAGCTGCAACACAAGACCTCCGATTCGCTTGTTGGCGAAATAGCAATGGTCCACACGGTGGTTCTCGCCGTAAAGACCCACCCAGTATTCGGCCACCGACATCGGCAGATGACCGGGAGGAGCAGGTTTCTCGCTCTTTTCAGGATCATTGCAGTCGTCAATCACACAGTTTGTCAGGCGACAGTGTCGGGCATTCACCCCCTTGTCCTTCCTAAACTCGATCATGCTGAAGCCCGAAGCCCACGCCTTGTTGAAAAACAGGCCGTCGACTTTAAGATATGAACCGTAGATACGCATCTTCACAGGCCCTGACACGATTGCCTTTCCGGGATTCAGGGCACGAAGCGTAATGGTGTCGGCCGACGTTCCTTCAGCAAAAAAATTGAAATCACCCGGCCGATATACTCCGTCGGCCAATATCACCTCATCGCCGGGGGCTAAAGAGCCTGAACTGACGAGTCGTTTCAACTCGTCAGTCTTGTCAGGAGAAAAATGATATTGCCTCGCATTTACAATTCCTGTTCCCGATGAGAGCAGAAGTAAGGATGCTATTATAGATTTCCAATGTTTCATAGACAATGTTTATTTCTCAAAAATGTCATTTACAGTGTACATGTTGCGTGTTCCCTCGCGCAGAGTCTCGCGTCCCTCCACAACCGGATTGGAAAACAGCAGCAATTTCAATTCCGGTCGCGCGTCGGCAATCACATAGCAGCGGGAAAGGCTCACAGGAGTTGCAATCTCCTTCTCGCGTGTGACCGTGAGACCTCCGTCGGCCGTCACATGTGTCACCACACCCTTACCCATTGTCGAATAGATGCGGAATTTCTCAGGGCCGAGTTTTTCTATGCCTCTCGGCTCGCCTGTTGCGGCAAACGAAGTGTGTGTCCACTCCTTGCCTGTCCATGTCGCAAGCCGTCCGCCATTCTCCGATGGATAGCTGTAGTGAATCAGAGGCGAACCATTGTCGCGGTAGCTGACCGATACCTGCAATCCGGCCGAGTGGCCACGTTCGGGTATGGGTGTTTCCAGTGCGAGGCAATATTTGTCGGCCTCCACATTGTCGATTGTAGTTCCTAAGTCGCGACCTTCGATATTATACATGTGGTCGTCCGACAGATCGAGATATGCGTAGTACACGTTACGGCCATAGGTTGCATGGGCGTGACGGCCTGCCTTTTCGCCACACACTGTCCAAGCAAGATGGATGCGCCCCTTACCGACAGCACCTCTGCTCTGGTAGGCTACCTGTCCGTTATAGACCTCGGTCATGCTGTCGGTCGTGCGCGGATACGGGTCAATCACGAGCTGACGCGACCATGTCTTGCCACCGTCGGCCGACTTCACAAACTGATATGGACGGTCGTCAGTATGGCCGTTTGTTTTGCGTGTGTCGCGATAGAATACATAAAATTCATTGTCGTCGGTCAACACCGGCGCGGGATACGACGCTCTTTCAGCCTCAGCGATGTAAATATCGCTCCATTCACCGTCAATGCTGTTGGGTGCAGGCGACACAGCCATTTTCAATGTCGAGTTGTGACAGCCGTAGAACATATATATTCTATCGTCCTTTCCTCTGAGGATGGAGGGATAGTTGTGTTTGTCGGCAAAAGGTGACTGGGCTACAATCTTGGTCTCGCTCCACTTACCTGAAGCATGGTCATAGGCCTTCACTGCCGGATGGCTGTTGGCACTCATCCAGCAGACGAATGTCTTGTCGGCCTTCTCATCATAATAGCCCACTGGTATGGGACGGCGGTCGGAGCGGATGTTGGTGCGCTCTTCCACAAGTTTCACTTCCGGTGTCTGTGAGGTCGCTGTGGCGGCAAACATACCGAAAAGAGTCAAAGCATAGATTGATTTTCGATTCATCACTTCAGTATTTTATTATTTCATGGTTACAAGCTCTGTCGCGCACCAGAGGAGAGGGGCATGGGCGTGGAGGTCGCCGACAATGCGCTTGCGGTTGACATAGTGGTTGCGGTCATTCTTGATATTTGTTCCCTCGCACACATCAACCACTTCATCGTCGGAGTTAATGCGACTAACGAGTCCGAGCCATCCCTTGCGGGCTACAGGTGCATAATCCTTGGCTTTGAGCCAGCCGTTTTTCACCCCGACAATCATGGCGTAGGTAAACATGGCTGTGCCGGAAGTCTCGTTCCACGTATCGTCACCGTCAATCAGCTGATGCCACAGGCCCTCCTTGCCCTGATATTTCTTAAGAGTGGCCATCATTGTGCGATATGCCTTCATGATGCGACCGTAGTTGGGATTATCTTTCGGGAGAGCAGACAGAAGCTCCGCCATGCCGGCTGCCATCCATCCGTTGCCGCGCGCCCAGAAGAATGGTGCTTCGGGAGAGTGGAAGAAAAGACCGTTGGGACGCTGGATAGCGTCGAGATACATCACCATCTCGTTAGCTGCGCGGTCGATATACTTGCGGTCGCCTGTGGCTTTGTAAGCCTGCGACTGGATGGTCGTAATCATGAACATGTCATCAATCCACACTCGGGTCTGCCATGAATATCCTTTTTCGGCATGAGCCTTCTGCTCCTGTTTGGCATCGTCGGGAGTCTCCCACTGCGAGTCGGCATACCGCATGCCGAGGTCATAGCAACGCTTGTCGCCACGCTGCATGTAGATTTCCAACGGGACAGAACCCACCACATTGTAGTCGACATGAACCATTTTTGGCAACATATGATTTTCTTCGCCGAAGAGAGGTTCGAAACGCTTCACAAGACCGTCGGTCATCGCAGTGTTGTCGGTAGCTTTAGCAAACCAAAGTGCGCCGAGCCATGTACACGCATCAGGATAGGTCACATAGTTGGGCGCTTTCTCCGCCCGCGGATTGCCGAAACGGGTATGTGGGGTCACTAAAAATTTGTTGACTATTCGTGAGCCGACGTTGACCGGATCTGCTTCCGCCGGAAAATCTTTAAGCGAGACATTCTTTGCGCTACCGCTGCCACATGCAAGCAGCAATGCAATTAAAGACAATGCGTAATTTTTTAATTTCATGATGATTATTCGATAAGTATTATTGATTTTCAGATGTATTTTCTATTCATTGATGTCGATTTGTGCGAGAGTATAGGGCCGGTCGTGCGCGGTGTTTGTCTTTCCTGAGTCAGTCACAGCATCGAAACACGAAACAATCAGCCGTCCGCCCCACACTATCGGTTCGCCGGGTTGGTCGAGTCCGCCGTCACTGCCGTCACAGTCAGGACTCTGCGCTATGCGTCTCACCTTGCCGTCGGGCGTGACACAGGCAATGGCATTGGCAGAGAAATCGGCCACATACATGTTACCTGTAGCACGGTCGATGCAGATTCCGTCAACACTCGTAAGCTGTGTGGTGTCCTGCGCCCATATAGTTTTTTCAGAGACTCTGCCATCGGTGTCAAACGATACTTTTATTATCGACGCATCGCCGAAATTACCGACATAGAGATTTCCATCACTGTCGAAGTCAAGTCCGTCGAGGCCATATCTGACTTCCGGATTTTCAGTGACAACCGTGAAGAGCAGATTCGGGTCAGCTTCGCTATTGGTGACAGCCACATCCCTGTCATTCTCAGAAAAGCGATAGACACCGCTGACAGTCCGGTCGGACGACAGAGGAGTAAGGATGCTCTGCGTAACATAGACCTGACCGTCTCTGACACGGACACCATTGGGATGCTCCATGCCCGAAGCGATGGTAACTGTCTCTGTAAGATTTCCATCCCCGTCAAATGACAACCGGAGCAGACGGCCCTGATTCCTTCCGGCTTCCGACCCTGACCAGCCCTGATTGTCGCAGACATATAGCTCACCCTTGTCATTAAAGGCAATCCCCATCGGGGCAGCAAGACCGGCGGTATCAAGCACCGGCACATCAATCCATTTCGAAATGCCACCTTCGGGTGTTATGCGCATTATGACAGCAGGTTTGCTTGTATCCGCGAAATTCGGACATGCGAGTATCAGATTGCCATCTCTATCCACAGCCATTCCATCAGGAGTGGGACAAATATCGGGCAACTCGACAAAAAGCGAACTTTCTTTCATACCGCTTTCATTCATACTGCACGACGAAAAAGCGGCTAACGCACCAATCAGTGATAATATTGATTTATTCATATTGCAAACTGTGTAAATATATTCGATATCAGACCATCAGCTCCTTTTTCTACAAGATATATGCCCGGCTGTCCCGGAGTGAAGGGCTTCCCTTTCACTTTGACCGGCTCTCCCGTATAGGAAATCACCCACATCTGCCGTTCCGGCAAAAGAAGTTCTACAATCTGTGCGTCATCGTCGTCGCGATGAATCTTCACCTGCTTTGCCGGATCAAACCGAGCGACTGTCTCTTTCCGACATGCCGGCAGCACAAAATATCGGTATGATGCACCGTCAGGACGCGAGCCGTGGCGAAGATGGAGCGACACGACATCTCCCTCAACTCTTGCGGGAGCATACATCTTCATGAAATCGCTCCAGTCGCCGGTCTTTGTACCGGCAAAAGCTACAAGCGGGGCTGTCGGCATCACGACATAGCCTATGCTGTCGTGATGAAACCGCATCATTCGGGAATTGAAACGCTCCTCTCCATCGACTTTACGCCAACGACCGGATACAAACACTGACAAATCACCACGCTTAAACCGCGAGTCAATCGAAGTGGTTACTTCCGGCAGACTGTCGGAACTGATGCCGGAAGCGAGGCAAAACACAAAATCATCCGTGAAAAACCACGTCTTTCGCGCTTTAAGTCTGTCGCGTTCAAGAGTCATGACGCTCACACCACCACTGCCGTAGTCGACACCGCCGACGAGAGGGCTTACATTTTTTGACTTATTTTTTCTGATATTGGGTATCGGGGCATCGTCCTCATAGGCCGTCACGCCGGGAATCTTACGCCAGTCCCAGAAAGGGAACACGTTGCAATACTCGTCGCCACGCACATAGTAAAACGTAGCACCGTCGCCGAGATAGTAGCCAAGAAGATTATCCTCGTTGACAACCTCAGTACCCGTCACACGGCTTGACGACATCTTGAGCGAAGCCATCCAGTCAGCCGAGCGGTGGACCGTATAGTCAGACTCATAGAAATGCTTGTGGCCGACCAGCGGATTGCCCGACACAGGAAAACCGCCTATGCCGAATCCGGCAGCTGTAAAAGCAAGTGCATAACCCTTGTGGAGTTGCGCGTTGTGAAACAGTTGTCGGCCGAGCGCGCTCACATCCATATATCGATTCCATATCACCCACTTGTAGCCCTCATTGATAAAAGAGCGGAGTATCGACTCCTGCTCATCATCAAACCGACAGGCTGTGCCGTCGAAAAGCTTGTGGTAGAATCCCATGCCCGACAGATAGGCAAGTCCATAATTGCCGAACTGCTGCTGAGGCCCGTGCTGGTGAAAACTCCAGTCTGATTTTATGCCTTCGGCTCGTCCCACTGCAATTTCCGACATGATTGTGTCGCGTGCCATTTTGACGAGTTGCGCATCTTCCTGCAGAAGCCCCCGGATAAGCACGTTGCCTGCAAGCCACACTTTGTTCTGACCTGTCATCTTGAAACGCGCTGCCGAAACAACATCTATTATACCTTCCTTTTCCGATTCCGACAATTCATCTTCCATGATTATACATGCAGGGCCGAGCGTCTTAGGCACACCTATTTCATTCTGCCACCAGTTGAGACATTTCGGCTTTTCCTTAAACCAGAAACCAAGCGCACGGTGTATCTTCTCCTTCAAATCCACCGACCCATACATACGAGTGCCCGGGGTCTTGTAGATTTTCACCATTTCAAGCACACGGTCGGCATGGCGTTTCGGATCCCAGCCCGAACGGCGAGTGTCGGCATAGTTAATGTCTGCCCACGAACCGTCGGCGCGTAAATCCGACAGATATGTCTCGACCTTGGCCATGTCAAACGGATAGCGCTCATGAAGCTCGATGACGACCTGATCAGACATTTCTGTCTCGGGCGAGATGGTCATCAGCCCGGCCGTCAGTGAGTCCGTCGCCGACAGTGGCGGGACAAGGATAGAACGATAGTTCGACTTAATCTTCTCAATCTCCAGATTCCGAAGGCCGTGACCAAAAGCCGTGATGGAGCTTATCAGAAATAAGGCTATCAATGGTATTGAAATCAATCTGTTCATCTTGGTAAAAGGTTAGAATAGTGTCACTAATTTACGGATACAAATATAGGCTGAATCACTCCAGCCTATATTTCACATTTTTACCAAAAACTATAATTATTATTTCTTCGGCAAATCAATCTTCACAGTAGCTCCGTCTTTAATCTTCTTGTCAACAAGACACTTGCCTCCGTGCATGATTTTCACATTCAGTTTGTCGCCCGCGCGTGAGACCTTAATGTCGAAATCCGAACCGAAAGCACGAACCTTGTCGAGATTGGCGTAGCTCCAGTCGGCCGGAAGACGCGGAGTCATTTCAAACGAGCGGAAACCTGTCGGGCGGATACCGAAAAGACCCTCTGTGAAGATGCGGCAGTAAAGACCGCTTTCGGCTGAGAGATGACGCTGATCACCCTCAGGCCAAGCCTCGATAGCATATGGCACGTGGTCGCCAAGCAGACGGCGGCGTGAATAGCGCTTCAGGAAATCTATACCCTTCTCCACCTCACCGGCAGCGATAGTGCCACGCAGGGCGTAGAGGGTCGAACGGTCCCAGAACGTTTCCGTTCCGGCTTGAGTCAACAAACCGTCGTCGGTCCATAGACGCGGAGAAAATAGCGCATCGATTGTCCCTTTGGCACGTTCGTTGATTCCGACCGTCAGCGGCATGCAGATCCATGCGCGAAGCACATCGTTGCCGTCGTAATACCGATAGCTGTGGTAACCTTCTATCTCATATCCGAAATGCGATTCGATAGCCTTGCGGAGCTCAGTTGCACGCTTTGTGTAGTCTTTAAGCTTGGCAGACTGGATGCCGAGTTCCTTGCCGAGATATGACGCGGAAATAAGCGCATCATAATAGAGCGAAGAAGTGCAAAGGTTGGCATCTCCGGATGGGAAACGGTTTTCAAGTTCATCGGAATCGGACGCGACCACTCCCCCGGCATTGAGCTTGCGATGACAGTATTCAAGACACCATTCAATCAAAGGCCATAGCTGCCGGGCCTCTTCCTTATCGGCGCGTGCAAGCGCATAGCGTGCAGCTCCATAGGCAATCATCGCACCGTCGCCACGGTCTTTCGCTCCATGCCAGAAACCTACACCCTCCGAGATTATCGAACTTGGTATCGGACGATAGTCATCGTTCATGTAGCGTGCAAAATGGCGGAATGAATTCAGCGCCGACTGATTGCCGATTTCATAACCGAGATAAGGGAAAAACGGATTAATATATTCAGCCTGATCATTAGCCCACACAGCTGCATAATATGCCTCTCCTCCGGGACCATGCATCAGACCACCTTTCGTATTGTAGATGCTCTCCGCACCGCGAAGTTTGGCAAATGAAAACATTGTGTTCAGAACCTCGTCGGGAGTGTCGAGCACAAGGTTGCCCCACCATCCCGAGATAAGAGCCTTTCGGCCGTCGCGCTGTGCATCGGTATTCACACGCTTGAGCGCATCGTCAGAAGCCTTGCGTGCCGAATAGATGGCGTTCAGCTCAAATTTCTCACCCGGCTTGAGGGTGAAAAGTCCGTTTTTCGACAGCGATGCCTCGATAATGTATGACCCATAGACTCCGGCCTCTTCAGGAGTGGTGTATTTCACACTCCATTCTGGCACACGGAGAGTTATCGGATTCTGCATATTGTTTGTGAAGGTGTATTCTTCACAGTAGTATGCTCCGTTGACCGACGGATAGAGCACACGACGGAGCGACACGGCGTTGTCGACTTTCTTTCGACGGTAGACGTGGCTGAAAGAGCTCTCGACGGTCATGATGCCGTCAAATTTTATATTGCTGACCTTCTCGTCGGTCATATTGAGGTCATCTATTGTCACAAGTCCGGGAATATTGACATCAAAACGCTGTTTGAGGTTATTCTGCGTCTTGTTGGGCTTCATTCGCAGCATCGGGAATACGAGACTGCGGTTAAGCGAGAACGCACCGTCGGCATCAACACCATAGCGCAACACAACCGAAATTTTCTGTCCGCTCATTTCCAGATGGTCTGAATGGGCATCATTTGCCTTAATCGACCAGTTTATCGCACCGTCATTTCCTATCTTCCAGCGGTCGGAAGCTGCTCCGGCCGAAAGCGACGACATCAGTCCAAGACATAATGCCACCAGTATAAATTTTCGTTTCATCGTATTATTTTCACAGGGATAATTATTAATCAATATTTTCGAGCTGAAGCACTGCGCTGTCAAACTGCGCTGTCAGCGGATTTGAAAGGCCTTTTTCCATAAGTTCCTTGCCTGTAAGGGTGGCATCGGCAAAACGCGGTGCTGTTCCGGCAGGCAGATTGACTTCCTTCACCTTATAGCGTGAATCAGGATTCAAACCGTCCATTTTGACAACCGGGACATTGCCGTCCTCGGTCTGATAGAGATAGACCACACCTTTTTTCTTATCCTTCGATACATAGCTCATCGCCGCGAGCGGTGTCTCGTAGGGCGACACAAGTCGGTAAAGTTCACCATACATCACGAGGTCACAGATGCCGTTCTTATAGAGTTTCACGCCATCGGCCAGCTGTCTGCGTTCCTCAGGTGTTGCCTTATCGAGAGCGAGGTCAATTCCGAAAGTTCCGCTGAGAGCAACGTCAATCGCCATTTTAAGGTGACGTTTGCCCATGCGTGTCACGTGGGCTGCAATAGTGCTTGCAGGGAAAAAGTGGCCGAATCCCCACTGGATTTTGATTCGTCCGAGCGGGTCGGTGTTGTCGCTCGGCCAGAACGAATGGAAATACTGCAACGCGCCGTAATCGACACGGCCGCCGCCACCGGCACAAAGCATAGCTGTGACATCGGGATAATTCTTGGCAAAACGGTCCATCAGACGATAGAGCGCATTGTTATAGTCGACAAGCAGATGGCTCTGTTCGTGTGCGGGAAGATACTGAGAACCGGGCTGTGTCACGTAGCGGTTGCAATCCCATTTGACATATGACACACCGGGGTTGGGACGGAGCGTATTGTCAATCACCTGCCATTCGAAATGCTGCACTTCAGGACGGGTCAGATCGAGAATCTCCTGATGACGGCCGAGAATCGGTTCGCGTTTCTGCTGGGTGATAATCCATTCGGGATGACGGTTGTAGAGCTCGCTGTTGGGATTGACCATTTCAGGTTCAAGCCATATACCGAAACCGATTTTGCGTTTCGATGCTTCCTTGGCCAGATATGAAAGTCCGCGCGGAAGCTTTTTGGTCGAAATTTCCCAGTCACCGAGGCCATGTTTGTCGTCATCACGTGAAAATTCGCCGTTTCCAAACCATCCGTCATCAAGGAGGAAAAGTTCAGCACCGATTTCCCGTGCTCCGTCAAAAAGCCCGACAAGACGCTCTTCGTCAAAATCGCAGTGAGTCGCCTCCCAGTTGTTGAGAAGCACCGGACGCGCCTTTGCGGCATCCCTTACGGCATAGTCGTTAGCCCAGCGATGAAAACGTCGGCTGGCCTCACCCTTACCGTTACGGCTGTAGGTCCAGAGCACGGCAGGAGTGGTGAATGTAGCTCCGCGTTCAAGATAATATTGCGAACCGAGAGGATTGATGCCTGTAATCACACGCAGCGACTTGTTCCAATCCATATCAAATGCAAGCTGAAAACTGCCCGACCATCTGAGGGAGGCGGCAAACACCTCGCCCTCGCGCTCACGCGCGGCATGGTCAAAGGCAAGCATGAATGAAGGTATGCGATATTGCGAAGCGCGTACGCCGAGTTTTGAATCAAGAATCTTTATGCCTTCTCCGAGACGTTCCTCTTCGAGTGTGGCCTCGCGTTTGTACTTGCCGTTGAACTGTGTCAGCCAGTACTCCTTTGACTTCAGCAAAGGCGATGCTGAAGCATAGCGGTAGAGCACCACCTTGCCACCACGCTCGTCATGACGGAGTGTGTTCCATATCTCCATCATGCCCGAACCGGCATAGCATTTCACATAGACATCAACAAAGAAATTGTAGGCCGGATCACGCAGTGAAATCACTGTCTGGGTAACATCGTTCGAGAGAGTGTCGCACTTATGCGACACGTAGTGAAGGTCGGTCGACGTATTACCATCCGTGTGTGTAGCCTGAATGGCAGGTTCTGTAATGACTCCGTTGCCATAAGCCGGAAGAAACTCCATCTCACGCGCAGGCGTTTTATCGGGAATAGCGACCGTTTTATCCGCATCTCCGAATCCAAGCTGGTAGAGACGATTGTCGTCGCCCACCATGAGTGTCAATTTTAAATTATCGGCCACCATTTCTATGGTCCTGCTCTGAGACTCCGGGACCGAATGAGCCGAAGCTGTCGCAAACACAAAAGTGGAAGCAAGCAGTGTAAAAAATCTATTCATTGTAAATAATTTATCATGGTTATTGGTTTATCATCTTTAATCTGCTCAGATAGCCACATCATTCGGCAGTCATGAATTTCCACGACACTTTGCCTACCGAATCAGGCTTACCGCGCACGGCTTTTGAAATCGAGCCTTTAAATTTTCCGTTTTTCTGACGCTCCACCTTTATGTCGCGCCATGAAAACTCGCCCTTCTCATAGTTGAATGTCTCGCCGTCGTCGTCATAAAGTCGGTATGCACCGTCGGCATTGCCGTAATGACGGATTTCAATATCAACCTTCTCACCGGCTGCGGGAGCATGAAGCCGCGGTGACATCATCGGGATTATACCGCCGTCCTTGACATACACCGGTATGCGGTCAAGCCCCGGTGTCACTTCAATTGTCTCACCGTTGCCTGCATATCGGCCGGTATAGAAATCAAACCAGTCGCCTTTGGGCAGCACGACCTTGCGCGAAGTCTGTCCCACAAACATCGGAGCTACAAGCAGGTATTCACCGGCCATATACTGGTCCTTGATTTCTTTGGTGACAGCTTCGAGATAAGGATTATCTTCGAGATTTCCGGATGTCAGCTCGGTTTTGATTGCATCGTCAGGATTGAAACCGGATTCAAGATTCATGGCGCGGAAAGGAGGAATGCCATCGTAGTGATAGCGGGCAAATTCCGTGTACCAATAAGGCATCATCTGCATTCTAAGCATGGAATATTCCTTGACCTGCTCGGCAACTTCGGGGAATGACCACGGTTTAGTGCCACTCGCCCACGCATTGATCATCGCCATTGGTGAGAATACTACCGACTGGAAACGGCGCAGCCACTCTTCGCCCGACTTCGAGCCTCTGACCTCCGGAGTCCAAAGCACTCCGCTGAATCCGGAATTGATAAGCGCCGTGATGAAATCCTGATGACTGTAGTAGTCATTGTAGAGCACATATGGGAGTGAGCTGCCTCCGGCATTAGAGGCTCTGACAAGTCCAAACGTGCGCTGATTACGTTTCTTATACAAATCGGCCGTAGTGCGCTGCACCCACAGTCCGCAGGTCTGTCTCATCTGTTCGGCGCTCACTCCCGAGGGGAATGTGGCCACATCAGGCCAGATATAGAAATCATAGCCGTCAACCTCGTCAATCTTATATCCGCTGACACCAATATTGATGTGCTCGCGTTCAAGTTTGTCGTTCCATATCTCCTGCGCACGGCTGTCGGCAAAGTCCGGCACAATACCACACCAGACCGTGTGTGAGCCGCTCACGGGATACATCTTTCCGTAAATATCAGATTCGGGCGACACATAGGGATTTGTCCAGAGATTGATGCGCACTTTCTTGTCAAGCATACGCTTAACGAAGGCCGAAGCATCCGGGAAGCGGGTTTTGTCCCATTCAAATGTACACGGATAAGCCTTGCTCTGCCATCCCGGCTCAAGACCTATGAAATCGAGCGGATAGCCCATGCGTTCAAATTCGTCGGCTTCGTGCTCGACCTGCGCTGCGTCATAGAGTTTCTGTGTGCGCTGGGTAAAACCGAGTCCCCAGCGTGGAGGCAAAGTGCCACCTCCGCAAAGAAGATTGTAACGGCGTACAACATCCATCGGTGTAGGGCCGGCGATAAGATAGACCTCGACACCTCCGGCCGGAATCATCACGGAAACAGCATCGGAGTATGGACGTGAAGCCCATGTTTTATCGGTATTCCTATCCTTTGCGACAGGAGCATCAGGGCTGTCCTTACGAGCGCCGGATCCGGCATAGACCGTGAGGTAGCGGGCGGAATTGATAAACACTCCATATCCTGCGCTCGAAATATAGAACGGCACAGGCGCGTGAGTTCGTCCTGTATCCTTGCCACCATAGTGGTCGACATGGAGGTTGAGAATCTTGCCACGCTGATGGACTGTCTGAAAATTAAGTCCAAAACCATAGAGCTGTTCTTTCTTTGTCAGAGGTATTCTCAGACTGGTCTTTCCGTCGGTCACCTCACCGACAATCCGGTCGGCCAGCTCAGGCATATCGACATCCGGCATCCGGGTGAATCCGTCGTGCGACGGCTCGCAGCCGGCAGCCGAAAGCAGCGAATAGTCTTCGGGCGTGCCGACAATTCCTTTCCATACTCCCGGCTCAACCTCGGTCCAGTTTATTCCCGCTTTGAGCGAAAGTATTCCGGCCATACACACAGTCCAGACCAACAATCTCTTTATATTCATATCGTTACTATATTTTATATTTGGTAATTCTTTTATGAAGTATCATTCAATCACCACGGCAAATCCACCGTTGCCAAGCATCCTGACAGAAAGCTCCGTTCCCGACTTTTTAACCGTCCGGTAGCCGAACGAATTGATGTCAGCGCCGTCGGTAATCAGAGTGAATTTCTTACCGACGCAATCTTCCGGAAGTCTGAACGAAACTTCCCTTGCCTCATTCTTGCCGTTGATGCCTCCGATGTACCAAGCAGTGCCGACACGTCGTGCGACTACTGCATATTCCGACGGATAACCGGCAAGCAGGCGGCTCTCATCCCAAGCGGCAGGCACTTTTTTCAGGAATTCCTTCGGTAGTTTCGGCAGTTCCTTATATGCCTCAGCCCTGTCAGCGAAGCAATGGAAACCTGATTCGAACACCACTGCCAGAGCCAGCTGATGAGCCATCGAAGTGCGGCGTATTGCCGGGACTCCCTGACGGATTTTATTAGAAAATGTCACAGGCGTATAGTCCATCGAACCGACCACGTTGCGCGTGAAAGGTACGGTCGCATTGTGTTCGGCAGCCCGTTCACAGCGTTCCTGACGGCCGAGGGTCTCTGCTCCGCGTATGGCTTCGGTGGTCATCAGATTGGGATATGTCCTTTCAAAACCGCGAGGAAGTGTCGCGCCATGAAGGTCAACAAGAAGATGAAAATCAGCCGCATCCTTAAGAATCTGCGGATATAGAGCCGAAATGCGCTGCTTGTCTGTGTCAAAGAAGTCAACCTTTATACCCTTGACACCCATGCGGCTGATACGTTCAAGCTCTGCCCGACGGAGCTTGCTGTCAGACATCAGACGGTGATGGACAGGAGTCTCATCGCCACGTCCTGCACCTGAATGATACCAAAGCCAGATGCCGACTCCGTTTTTATTGGCATATTTGACCACCCCTTCGACTCCATCCTTATCCATTGACTGCCAGCCGGCATCAATGAGCGAGTATTCCCAGCCCATATCACGGCAGAAATCCACATATTGAATCTGGGTATCGTAACTTCGAACCGATCGTCCATCATACCACCAGCTCCATGCCGCACGTCCGGCTTTGACCCACGAATCCTCACCGATTACCGACGGCGGATTAAGATGGGCGACCATCTGTGTGGAGAACACATCATTCAGCTCATCACCCAGAATCACAGCCCTCCAGGGCGTCAACCAAGGATATTTCGAAACAGGACGATTGTCATCGGTAATGACCGGTTCATCAGCTTCGGGATAGCGAATTTTGTAGCATCCGGCTGCTCCCGAGTTATCGACATGTGTCGGAGGATACGTGCCGTCGATAGCCGCTTCAGTAATCATCATCCACTTTCCGGCATTGAGTTCGAAAAGCATCGGGAAAGCCCAGCCTCTGTCATGAGGCGACGGGGTATTGATGTCTATATGATTTTTGCTATACTGCTCATAACTCGGTTTGTGGCGCTCGTTCCAGTCATATGGGTGAATCCACGCATAGCCATCGGTGGGAACTGAAAATTCCGTAAGCTCAGCCTGCAGTGTATCGCTCACACCTACCGGACCGTGAAGACGGTAACGGAAAGCTGCTCCGTCATCGTAAACCCTGACAATAAGGTTAAACTTATCGTCGGATGAAGTGGTGAAACTATAGGTGGTCTGTTCACATCTGTCACGCGTATCAAGCCGTTTTCCTGATTTCAGAATGTAAGGCGTGTCGACCGACTCTTTTTTCTCACCTGTCAGCCTTACATCAGCACCGAGATTCACGCCATGTCTGACGATTCCAAGTTTAGACGGCTGCATGATCTCCACACCGTCATGAACGATTGAATACTGCAACTGACCGCCGTCTGTAACTTCAGTCACAAATCTCACCTTACCATCAGGCGACATTGTTTCACGCCTCTCGGCAGAGAGCGTCATAATCCCTGCCACCATAGCGCCAACAAGACTTAAAGTTCTTATATCTGAATATATTTTCATGTCTATTACAATGGTGTTCTCACGTTGATTATCTATAAATTTCCATATCTCCGTCCTCACAGATTATTTCAGGACGCGCATCAGGATTCTTGAGGTCAAAAGTCACATTTTTAAGTTTCAGACCACGCACGTGACGTGCCCATACACCGTAGGCCGGTATTTTCGGTCCGAAAGTCTTGACTTCCGGATACTGGTCTTCCGCTTCGGGCACTTTGCAGAGCGCGTCCTGAGCAGTTCCGGTCCCAAGAAGACGTATGTGTATGTTCTCAAGCGTAAGATTGGTTATGTAATGCCCCGGGATACCTGTGATAAGTATTCCTGAAGGCGGGTCGAGCTGGGCATTGTCGGCAGCGACAGCGTTGACATTACGTATGACGACATTTTCAAACAGCCCTATAGGCTGACGCTCATCCTCGTGTTTGCGGAACACGCTCAGGCGCGAACCGAGACGGAACAGCATCGGAGTCCTGACCTCCTCCATCGTGATGTCGCTGATTTCGACGTTCCGGAGTTTCGCTCCGTCGACCGAAAAAAGTTTTATGCCACCGTTTTTCGTATCATAGATATGACAGTTGGAAATCTTTATGTTCTCAAACGCCGCCATTGACTCTGTGCCCATCTTTATTCCGGCCTGATTTGACTTTAAGCGCATATTGGTGACCACAATATCATTACAACCTGATTGAGCCGAGGTTGTCTTGAAACAGAGAGCATCGTCACCGCTGACGATATCGCAGTTGCTGATGCGCACACGGCTGCAACCGTCAATATTGATTCCGTCATTGTGAGCCACTCCGAAACTGCGGATAGTCACATTATCAATCGTCACGTCGTTGCAGCGGAAATAGTGCGAGGTCCATGCTCCGGCAAACTTCAATGTCACATCCTTGACTGTGACATCATTGCAACGGACCCAGCGCAACAGGAATGGACGCATGCCCCAGCGCTGACCTTCGGGGCGGGTATCCTCCTTGATGTGACGTTCCTTAAGCGCTGAACCCTGACCGTCAATCACGCCTTCGCCTGTCAGCGAAACGTTTTTCGCATCGACAGCCACCATAAGCGCCGTTCCGACATCAATACCAAGCCCCTCGGTGAACGGGTCAAGATTTCTATATGCCTTATAGTCTGTCGTGCCGAGTATCACAGCCCCCTTTTCGAGATGAAGATTGACATTGTCTTTCAGCTCAATGGTTGCCGACAGATATGTGCCGGCCGGAACTATGACCGTGCCTCCACCTGCAGCCGTACAAGCATCAATCGCTTTCTGAATAGCTGTCGTGTCGAGACGTTTTCCATTGCCCTTCGCTCCATATTTCCTGACATTGAATGTGGCTGCATCCGCACTAAATCCTATGGAAATCAGGAGTGAAAATATTACTGATATTAGCTTTTTCATTGTTTCCCGTGGTCTGATTGAGATAAGTTTTTCAGATGTTGAGATGTTGATGAGTGAAAGAATATTATTTCAGCTCTTTCACTATGCCAATGCTGTGAATTGCATTTCCTCGGCGTCCGGGCATTTCAAGCTGTAGCACTGACGTACCCTTTTCGAAGTAGACCGGGAAATAATATTCGCGAGGTGTTTTTCCGAGGGATATGAGCCATCCGTAGTTTTCGGTCACCTTATCGCCATTGACAAATATATAGGCCGGTGCAGGGTCACTTCCGGTATAGACCGATTTGAGAAGATATGTACCGCTTTTGGGGACGGTGACATTCCATGTGGCGATGTTGCGCGCCTTACTGCGCTCTCCCGAAAGAGCAAGGTGTCCATTTTCGTTAAGAATAAACGTTCCCTCTATCTTGGCTTGATCCGGACTGTAAGAGCTCATCTGCTCGACAACCTTGACCACCATATCCTGAGTCGCTGTGCGGCCGTCAGTGCCGGTCACAGCGAGATGATAGGCTGTGGTCTTGCCCGGTTTCACGGTCATTTCGCCCTTCGGATCGACTTTTTTCCCATTGAGTGTCACCTTTGAGCCGTTTGAAGTGTTCCAGCTGATGACGGCACTACCCTTCTTCTCGATAACGTTGCGGTCAGCATAAAAAGCCTCGATGGCGGGACGCTTTTCGTCGAGCGCCACACGGTAGAGTTCTATGCCGTCGCCAGTGCCGAGGTTACGGCTATACTGACGGTCGTCGGGATTATTCCAGTGTTCATGAACACCAAGGCTCTTCAGATTACTGTCTACATATTTGATTCCTGAAGGCGGATTGCCGATGTTGGCTGCCTCGTGAAGAAAATTGTCGGCATTTGCAGCCAGAGGCAATTCAGAGAAGATAAAATCAAGCACCACCGACTCGACAGCAACCGCGTCGTTCGACGCAAGGAAACTCGAAGTCCAGCCATTGTTGAACGGAGCACGCTGAAATTTCACAGCCTTGCCGTTGTGTTTTGGATTGACATACATGGCATCGACAATATAGAGCAGGGTGTTTCCGCCTATACGTTCATGAGCCATAAGGTCAACGATGCTGTTATAAGTACCCATTCCACGCTTGGCCGACCAGTCGCGGATTGAGAAGTGGAGCGGCGGAACATTTCCGATTGAACCGAACTGGTTCTTGCCTGTGCAGGTTATGCCTGTCTGACCGGCGCCGTCACGCCATTTGTCGGTTGGCTGCGAATGGCGCTTCATGAGAGCCATATTGATCATATAATCGGCATCGTAGGCAGCTTTCGCAAGGCTTCGCGCCCCGGCATCGGTGATTTCACTCGAATATGTAATCACATCCGGGACAAAACCGCCCCAGTTCTGATAGACCACATTCGGATAGAGAGGTTCGACATAGGTGTAGACAGCAGAAATACCTCTGCGCTGGGCATCGTAGATTGTGATACATTCCTGCGGCACTCCTGCCACATCGACAAGCTGATGGAGAAGCGCCAGCACTGACTGCGGAGTGGCATCTATGATGTTAGAGCCGCCGTTGTCGTTGAGATTGATTTTTACAGCGACCTTTTCACCGGGCTTATAGCCTATGTAGCCACGGCCTTTCTTTTCGTTAAATGTGCAGAACAGCTGATTCCATGCCTCCTTTGGAGTGGACATGGTGGAAAGAGCCATAATAACTCCTTCCATCATGTCGTCCACACGAGTCTGACTATTATTTTCTGCATCTGAGTAAAGCCCTTTTTTACCGTCCCATGCTGCTGCTTTGCAGTCATAGGCCCATGCGACACGTCCGGGATGAATGCCCTGAGCCACACCCATCGGAGTGTTGGGAAGATCTGTCGGAGCGAAAAGCCCCATGTCTGTTCCGAGGTCGTCTTGCTGAGTCTGCTGTGCCACGACAGGTGATGCTGCCATAAAGGCCAGCGATAATGCAAGTGTCTTGAATAAATTTATTTTTTCCACGCTTATTGATTTTATTATCTGATTACAATTAGAATCTGTGAACTTGCCACGATTGATAATGCAAAGATAAAATCAATAATACCCGTCCTTGTTTAAGGATTATTCCAAATACTTCAACTATTATGTCACAATGGCTTGAATTTGAGCATTACCAAATTCAAGCCATTGTGACACAGATTATTTATCGCTGTTTACATATATAAGTTCTATCCCATAGTCGCGCCCCATATTCCGGCTGTAGAGTTTCTCGACAGGATTGTTCCAGTGTTCGAATACTCCGAGACTTTTGAGTCGCGTTCCGTCGCGCTCGGGATCATAGACCGTACCTGACGGTGGACAGTCGGCAAGCGCAGCCTCGACGAGATACATGTCACAATAATCAACATCGGGCATCGACGGAAATTCAGAAGTCAGGAAATCGAGTCCCACTGCATCAATAGCCACACCGTCCTGCGAGGCGAAGAGCGAACACGGCCAGTCGTTGTTGAACGGTGGCATTTTCCATTTTCCGGAGGGAGCGCCATTTACATCCATCGACCCGTATAGCCCGTCAATCAGGAAAAGCATTGTCTTTCCACCAAGATCTTTGTGACCCATGAAATCGGTAAAGGTCATGTAGCGCGGTTTGCCACCGCGGTCCTGATTGAAATTGTTGTGCTGATTCTTTCGGAAATTGCGGTTGATGTCAGTCGCCCCATACCAGTTTTTGGCGCATAGCGTCACTCCCTGTCCGCCATGTCCCTTAAGGAGTGCCACGTTTATGAGATAGTCGGCTTCGATAGCACAGTCAGCCAGACCGCGGGCAAGCCGTCCATTGTCTGCCGAATATGGAATCGCATCGGCCGTATAGGTCGCTTTCTCACGGCCTTGTGTACCTTCGTTGTCGACATAATGGACATTGGGAAATTCATTATGACACTTGTTGAAAAGCGCATCGGTCATGAAACGGCTTGCGTCGAACAGCGTGATGCACTCCTGCGGAATTCCGGCCTCGTTGACCATGCTTCGGAGAAGAGAGAGAGTCAGATGGGGAGATGCGTTGAGCTGTTCGTTGTCGGAATACTCGAAGGTATTATTCAGATTAAGTTTAACTGCAATTTTCTCACCTTTCTTGTATTCACGCTTTCCACGGCCGTGAGTCTGATTGAAATATCTGAACAGAGCTTTCCATGCCATAGCCTCGTCAGCCTCGCCGGTCAGCGATGTCAGCACGTCGGTAATCATCGCGTCAGTCGACTCCTGACTGTTGCATGTGTCGTCCGACCACCGGCCTTCGCCTTTCTTCCAAGTGGCTGCTCCGGGTCGGTGACTCCACACAACTCTGCCGGGATGTATGCCGACTGCATCGCCTATCGGATGATTGGCACTCCACGCCATACGTGGCCCGGACTGTCCAGCTACGCTGACATTGATATCACGACTCCTGACAACCCCCACCGGTTCGCGACGGTTGGCATTGCCTATCACTTCAAGTCCACAGACATCAGCATTGGCAACATCGTCGAAATATACCGGATAACGGCCATCATTTTTCTCAGCCTTTACAGAAATGTTTTCCATTTTCACTCCGTCGACATGCCTGAACCAGAATCCGTAGGCGGGCTGTATCTTTAAATCGCCTACATTATAACGGCCAACACCTATTTCCGGCGGGACGGCCTCGGCATCGTCCTTCGAATGGCCACCTTTGACCGTGAGATTCACATCCGAAAATGCCACATCCTTAACATAGCCGGTATGCCGGCCGTCAGGCATACGGAAACCAAGTCCACCGTTCACCGCCTCATCGTCAGGGAGCTTGAACCCTGCAATGATTGCGGCTGCCTCGTTCTGAGAACCGTCATAATCTTTCCAACGCTCATTGCGGAATGATGATCCGCCATAGACTTCCGAAATGTCAACACCTCTGATGTTGATGTTTTCAACACGGCCGATATTCGAATTGGTCACAAGCAGCTCGTTGCGCTCCACACCATTCTCCATGAAGCTAAATTTTTTCACTTCCGCGCCGAGTACGCGTCCACGATTGGATATAGATATGAAAAACGGTGCACGAGTGCGTTTCATCACCGAGCGCGAGTGAATCGGCCCTGTCTTTCCGCTGTTGAGATAGACATTTGCCACATGTCCGCCATCGTTGGTCGAAATCGAAAATCCGGCCTTGTTTGCACCAAGCACATAGATATTATCAATGTAGAGGTCCTTTATATCGTCGGCTGTCTCCGAACCAATCTGAAACAGGTTACAATTGGTATCACCGACGATATTTCTCACCATATAATTTGACACCGGACGGGTGAAACCGAGCGAACAGTCCGAACCGGGCTTCACGATGTCATCGGAACTTACTTTTGAATAGATATTTGTGACGCGCACATCATTGCAGGCCATGAAATCATAAATGTCGCGGGCATTGGCGACGCAGTGTTTTCCAAACCATGTGTCGTGGACATAGATTCCGTCAGTTCCTGTGGCCAGAAGCACAAAATGGCCTCCTTGGTCGATATGCAGCATCGCAGTATCCTCATAGACATGACGGTCGCCCTCGATATAATATGGCAGGTCGAGCTTTTCGTCATACCACATATCGCGACCGGTCTCCACTCCGCCGATTTCAATATCCTTGCAGAGCTTGAAGGTAAACATCTTGTCGCAGCGCTTTTCAGGAGCATTGTTCATCACCTTGTCGCCGGTCACAATGTTGCCTGCGCCTGTAATGCGTCCTGTACCGATAATCTTTACATTCTCAATGCGCTCACCGAAAAACATTGAATTATGGAAATACGTGTGGCCTACATCCTGCTTGGTCATATAGTTCTCCGGATCGGCGTAAGGACGCGGGTCTGTCGGTGAAAGCCCCGATCTGTAAGCGCGGTCACTGAACCATGTTGTTTCGGGAGCGTCTGCTCCGGGAAGGGCACTGATGACGGCACTGCTGTCGACATGAAGCCACACATTACTCTGTAAATGCAGTGTGCGCACAGGAAATGTACCATCCGAAAACCTTACCACACCTCCGCCCAGTTCTCCTGCATAGCTTATGAGACGGTTGAGCGCATCGGTGTCGTCACTCACGCCATCCCCATTAGCTCCGAATGCCTTGGGATTGAACGCGCCGGAGTAGAACCACGCAATATTTGATTCTCCTTCGGACGGCCCATCAGGTATGATAAGTTTAAAGGCATACAATTTATCAGGTGCAAGCCGGTTGACGAGCACTTCGCCATCCTCAGCCTCAAGACGCTTGTCGGCCCATTCATTCCATGTGCGACCCTTGTCTGTCGAACACATAACCTTGATTGTACCCTTAGTATCAACAGGACTCCACGAAAACACCGTCCATGAAAAGTCTGTATTCCCGCAGTAACCTCCGCGACGCATTGGCTGACGAGCGAAATCGGCTACGGTTTTCACACCCGACAATGTGGCCGACACTACCGGACTCGCAAGTTTTTCAGGCTGCGACGCTATGTAAGAAGCCTTGATTTCATACTTCCCAACCCTGTCGATTTTCAGTCCCTTGACCACGAGTCGCAAATCCGGTCCGTTTTCAGGACGAAAGTCAAGCCCCATCAACCGTAGCAACGTGCCTTCCTTCCCACACTGAATCAATTCGGACTCACCGACCTGTTTATATTTATATGCAGTACCGGTCCGGCCGACTGACTGCTGCGGAAGATTCCGCACAACTACCGGGCCACGACCTATCACATCAACCGTCATATTGTCAAGAGTCACGGACAGTTCTGGCGGAAACAGAATTTCAACCGTAACATCTGGCGAACGCTGCCCGGCAAAAAAATCAAGTGTCACATCAGATGTCACCCCCACACGCAGACTGTCGCTGTGAAGAACCATACGTGACGAAAGCGCCTCGCTTTTCAGACCTATGCCATATTCCCTGACAACTTTACCAGCCGGTGTAAGCTCCTGCAAGCGGTCTCCTTTGACCGGCAGTGCAGATGTCAGACGCGGATTGCCCTCTCTGTCAACAATACGATATTTATTGCCTCTGTCTGTCTTGATTCCCGACAGAAGCTCACCGATATTCGGTGTTGTCGTCGTCAGTCCCTCTCCTTCAGGCGTGTCGACGGTGTATCTGTAAGTCGTGCCCTGCGCCACGAACAATGAATCAGATGAAAATCGCCAAGCTCGTCCGTCGACGGCATGAGAAGCAAGCGCCGACAGGCCGAATGCCATAAACAGAGATATACAGTGCTTACCATTCATAAGTCATTCCCTTTTCAGTTGCTATGTCTATCGTGTATGTCTTTTTTAAATCAAGTGTAGCCCGTTTGCCATCAGCCTCGCTGTTGATTATAAATTCAGGAGATTCCGGAACAAACATGAGCGGATTCGGGTTTATACCTGTTGCCTGCTTACCTTTCAACTTTTTCCGGCTCTTGACACGGCAGTTACCACCAAGCGTCGAATGAATCCTGACATGGGTCAGCTCACCGTCATTCCAGTCAATATCGACAATGAATCCACCACGTGCGCGAAGCCCTCTGACAGAACCCGACTTCCATTTATCGGGAAGAGCCGGCAAGAGGAACAGCTCACCGCCGTGGCTCTGGAGAAGCATCTCGGTTATTCCGGCTGTGCCTCCGAAATTACCGTCGATCTGAAACGGCGGATGGGCATCAAAA
Organism: uncultured Duncaniella sp.; assembly: GCF_910578445.1. GTDB lineage: Bacteria > Bacteroidota > Bacteroidia > Bacteroidales > Muribaculaceae > Duncaniella. The sequence goes on from NZ_CAJTQC010000007.1 coordinate 57,168, forward strand.
AGGTTTGCATATGTTCCGCCGCCTTTTGTGGCCACTTCGGTTTCATCGGCATATTTCAACCCGTTTTTCAACATTTCATAGGCATGATTTCCATCCTCAAGACGAGCCCAGAAATTGATTTTCCATGCCATTGCCCAGCCCGTGCCACCGTCGCCACGAAGCTGCAACGAACGTTTGACAGCCGCAGCGAGCTGCTCATCGCGCCGTGGCAGAATCTGCTTGGCCGGATGAAGGCCGAACAGATGCGACGCATGGCGGTGCTCCGGGTCCTGATCCTCGAAATCGGCATGCCACTCCTGCAACTGCCCTTCTCGACCTTCATGGAAAGGATAGAGCGACGACAGCACTTTTCTGACATCACCTCCGACGCCATCCAGACCAAGAATTGATGAAGCCTGAAGATAGTTGGTAAACAAATCGCGGATTATGGCCATATCCATCGTCGAGGCCTTGGCCACTTCCCCTTCCTTTCTGACTCCCTCTGAATCGGTATATATAAACCTGTTTTCAGGAGATGTCGACGGATTGGTCACAAGATAGCCTGATTCATCTTTCTGCAGCCATTCAAGCATAAACTTCACAGCACCTTCCATCAGCGGGAAGGCTGTCTGACGCAGATATTTTTCATCGCCCGTAAAAGCATAATGCTCCCAAAGGTGCTGACAGAACCAAGCCCCGGCCATAGGCCAGCATGACCATCTCGGCGCACCTTTCCGGTCATCGGCATAGCCACCTGTCGGCGATGTCTGAGCCCATGCGTCGGAATTATGATGTGCCAGCCAACCGGAATCAATACCATAGTTCGTGCGAGCCGTCTCTGCCCCGTTTACAGACAGAGCGGATATGAAATCAGATAAAGGTGCAAAACACTCCGAGAGCCCGGTGCATTCAACAGGCCAATAGTTCATTTCAGTATTGATATTTACCGTATAATTCGAACCCCACGGCGGCTGGACATGACGATTCCATATTCCCTGAAGATTCGACGGCAGCCCTCCGGCACGCGATGAGGCAATGGTCAGATAACGGCCATACTGATAATAGAGTTCCACCAGACCGGTGTCAGAGTCATCGGAGGCAAAGCGACGCAGACGCTCATCGGTCGGCAATGATTCATATCGACTGTCGCCTTTACCGAGCGTAAGGCTAACACGGTCGAAAAGATTGCGATAGTCGGCAATGTGCGCAGCCAGAAGACTATCGTAGGTTCTGCCTGAAATTTTATTGAAAATTTCGTCATTTCGCTTTGTCGGTGTGATTCCGTCTGCTCCGGGTTTCTTATTGAATCCGGCATAGTCAGTGGATGCAGACATAACAAACGTCACTGCGTCGGCATTTGTCACCGTAATGGTCGAGTCGCCATAAGTCACACGGCCACCATCGACATAAGCCTTCACACGGGCCTCAAAATTCATGCCCGAGTCACCGCTTTCGTCATACACAACCTGTCGTGGGTCATAATCGCGGTTGGCGACATAGATTGGTGCTTTACCTACGAGAGAGAGAAACTCGCCACCGGCATTACTGAAACTATAATGCAGCTGACTGCTCATCGAGAGGTCGAGAGATACTGATTCGGGACGGTCGGAATTGACACGCACCACCATTACCTGATCAGGATAAGAGATAAACGATGTGCGTTTGAACCTTACACCATCAACCTGATAACTTACCGTAGCTGTGGCTGTGGATAAATCAAGTTCCCTGTAGACATCGACCGGTTCGCCTGTCGGACGCATTGAAATACGCATGTCGGCCATCGGAAGATAGCGTGCTGTATAAGGGCCTTGCCCATTATCCTTCCACAATTGACGTGCCAAAGCATAGTCCCCGTCATTGACAGCCTTGCGGATTGCAGGAAGTGCTGCCTTTGCTTTAGGATTATTTCGGTCAGTCGGTTCTCCTGACCATAACGTTTCCTCGTTGAGCTGATAAAGTTCCTCAAGAGGATTGCCAAACACCATAGCACCGATGCGGCCGTTGCCCAAAGGCAGAGCCTCCTCCCATTTGGAGGCAGGAGATTCATACCATAGTTTCAATCCTTCACTATCCGCAGTGGTAGAACAGGAAACCATTGCTACATATATCGGGAGGAGAACAAATCTCTTTTTCAAATCCATAGAGTCCTAATAAAACAAGCGTTTCTACACTTTATGAAATCACTTACAATCCCGGTCAGTCGGCATCGACAATCTTAAAGACTTTTTCAGAATTTGACACCAGTTTTTCCTGTGGCAATCGGCCTTTAAGTTCAAGTTTTATCACAGTAGCCACCGAATCGGTCAGTTTTTCAGGAAGCACAATCTCTGTCACACCCTTGCGCGAAGAGAATTTAAGAGGGGAGCCATCGGCAAGCATGGTGGCGCGTCGGCCTCCGAGCGATGTGTTGAGCGAGATTTTGCCTGATTCGGGACGGTCAAAAACGCAGAGATACAACGTGGTGTTACGGCCGTTGTCCTTACGGATACATGCGCCCCATTCTGTAGCGATATTGCTGCGGCGAGTGCCATAGACAGCCTCACCGTTTGCTGCAAGCCATCGTCCAACTTCGTCAAGACACTGGCGTGCCTCGGCAGGAATCTCTCCATACGGATCAGGACCAACATTAAGCAGATAGTTTCCACCCATCGACGATATGGTAAGCAGATTGCGCAGAATCGTCTGAGATGATTTCCATGCCTTATCCCAGCTCTTATAGCCCCACGAACTACCGATATTCATACATGTCTCCCAATAGATGCCCTCGATATCCTCGGCTTTCGGGACTCTTCCTTCCGGTGTCTTATAGTCTCCGGGAAAGTCAGGACGGCGCAGACGGTCGTTGACAATCACCTTGGGATATTTCGACAGTTCCTTCATCATGTCTGAAGCCTGCTCCTTGGTGATTGCCTGAGGCGTGTCAAAGAAAATCACACCCAGATCGTTGCCATAACGCTCGAGCAGTTCTTTTATCTGAGGTAAAGAAACGTCATAGAAATATTCATTAAACGATTTTATTGTCTGTAGTTCATCCCATGCACCATGATGAATACGCGTATATTCGTCGATTTCGACAGAGTCGCGGTTGGCCCAGCCCTCTTTCATCTCCTTTCGGGCCGTGCTTCCACCGGGATTACACCAGTCCTGCGACTGCGAATAGTAGAACCCGATTTTCAGTCCGTGACGACGGCATGCATCCACTACCTCATCGACTATGTCGCGTCCGAAAGGAGTATAGTCGACAATGTTGAAATTGCTCGCCTTGCTTCCGAACATTGCAAAACCGTCGTGATGCTTGGTAGTAAACACAAGATATTTCATGCCTGCATTTTTAGCCGTCAGCACAAGACTATCGGCATTGAAACGTACAGGATTGAACGTACTTGCTTTGGCGCGATACTCACGCACGGGTATCTTACAACGGTTCATAATCCATTCCGCGCCACCACGGCGCTGATTATGCCCGTTGTAGACACCGCCGTAGAGGCAGTAAGGCCCCCAGTGGACAAACATGCCGAACTTGGCATCCTGCCACCATTGCATTTTTTCCTCCTGCGAAATTTTAGTCTCCGCCCTGCAGGAGAATGAAGTCAAAATCGTTAATATAGCTAATATGAATGATAATTTTTTCATGATGAATCTTCTATTTGATAAGGTTTGACAAATCACCGTTCTTGCGTGCCAAAAGCTGAGCAAGATATAGCGAGCGCGGGAAAACATTTGTTTCATTTTCGCCCTCCCACTCACCGTCAAGACGGTCGGTAAATACTCCTGAATAACGTTCGGCTTTTGTTCCTATGCTATAATTCTTACCTGAAGCCCACGGACTCTGTACGGCAACACGTCCGGCATGGCAATTCCATAACACCTGTGTCACTCCGGCCCATCCGTGACCGCTGCCCATTTTGCCTCGGTCCTGCACGTTTATTTCTCCATCGGTGACAATATTGTCATACAGCGTACCGACGGCCCAACGGTGATGCGGACCTATGTCGGCATAACTCTGGGTAGCGGTGCAGTTATGGAAAACATTCGGACCGCAAACCTGCGAACCGGTCACGTAGTCATGACGACCTTCACGGCTCTGACAATTTATGAAAAGATTCTGCTGGCCTATATTGTTGAAGGCATAACGCAGACCACCTGTAATCACCGACTTCGGCGACAAGCTGCGACAGTTCCTGACTGTAACGTTCTTTGCATTGCGTTCGCAGCTTACACAGGCATAGCCGAGATGAAAACCGGTCACATTGTCTACCCAGCAATTCTCCGCCTTGTCGATCTGCACGCCAATCCATCCGTGTTGCGTATCCTCATAGTCCTCAAACTCAGAGTCGAGACAGATATCCATTACTCCGACTTCTGAAATACGTCCGTCGAAAGTATATTTATAAATCTCTCCACCGCCATATTTGTGCGACATCTGCATGACGATTGGATTGTCGATATAAACCCGGTTGCCTTCCACTTTCGTTATCTCACGCTCGAAGGCGAGATTATATTCTCTCGGAGTCCATTGGCGAGTGCCCTTACGCTCCACAATCTGATCCATTTTTATGTCATGAATCCACTCCTGAGTGCCGGGACGATAGACGATGACTCTGTCACCGGGACGGAAACCGCTTGCATCCGATACCTGAAATGAATGTGTGCCGACAGGGACAAACGAGTCAGTAATGTGCACACGCGTGCCCGGAATCTCCTCTCTCTTACCTTCGCCCGACACCCTGATTAACGGATGTCGCTGACGGGCGGTCGCTATCAGACGTGTCTCGTCAATATTACTTCCCTCACCCTGAATCACCACACCGCTTGCACTGACGACGATAGAGCCGGAAATAGGATAGACACCACGTTTGAGCATCACCACACCCCTGTGACCATTGGCATCAGGCATCCTCTGTGAAATCTTGTCGACAGCAGCCTGTATGTGGGCAAGATTGTCGCCCTCCACAGGAGAAATGGTGATTACCGGCGAGAAATGAGGAAGTCCTTTGTCGCCGTGATGATAGCCCACGCGGCTGAAATCGGGAATGATGTTGCCTTCCTCATCAGGTATATATTCAAGCTTGCCGTCGGCGGTTATTTTCACCAACGATGACTGCCATGCTGCCGGCATCTTGGTCTGGGCATCAGCCGTCAACGTGCCGATTGCCATAAACGCTAAAAACATAGCGCCAAACAGTTTCGGAGTTTTCATGATTCAGAATGTTAAATAAAACAATTGTAGATTTGAGTGACCATTCGCGGAATAGCTACTCTTAGATATTTGCTCAGAACTTCCATTCCAGACCGGCCATCACAGTGGCACGCGGCATCGGGAAGCCATAATTAATCTGATAGTCTGCGGCTGTCAGATTCTCACCCTTGACAAACAGAGTCAGGGGTTTATTGAACGTGAATGTATAGGCAACACGCGCGTTGAGCAGCGTGTAGTGTTCGGTTGTTTTCTCTGTCTTCAGACCCCATACTCCCATTGCATCGAGAGTAAACTGCCAGTTGCCGGGAGAGTATGCAACTTCGCCGAACACCTTGTGCTCAGGAGCGGCCAGAATATCGGTCGAGGTGTGAAGATAGGCATAGTTGGCTGTCACATTCCACTCGCTGTTTATGGCGAAGGATGCGTCAAGTTCAAATCCCTTATTGATGAATTTACCTGTATTCATATTCTTTGCGACACCGTCAACCATGACCGACTGTATCATATTGTCACCGTTGATGTAGTAGAGAGCCAGACCTGTGTTCAGACGGCTGTCTAAAAACCAATGGCGGAGTTCAACCTCAAAATTATCCATCGATTCCGGCATCAGCTCAGGATTACGCGGAGCATACATGTAAAGTTCTCGGATATTCGGCGAACGGAAACCCTTGCCATAGCTGAACTTCATGCGCGACGCCGACCATGGACGATAGATGAACCCGGCCTGCGGAATCCATTCATTGCCGAACTGCGACGAATGCTCGATACGCGCACCGGCATTGAGGCTAAGTCGGTTATTGAAAAAGGCCTGCTGCATCATGGCATAAGCACCGATTTCATTGACATGCCTGTCTGTAATCGGACTCTCTTTGCCATCGGCTTTGGCTGAATTCCATGCCTCACCGCCCCAATGTTTGAAGTCGACTCCTACGCTCAGGTCATTACCGTCCCACGGGCGAATGGTTTGAAAGGCTGTGACACCAATATTATAGTCTTTGGAATTGAACAGATAGTCACGTGGCTTACCGTTTTTCAACCCATCGTCAATTTTGTGCTTACCCCAATTGTAGTAAGCCTGCACACCGCCCGAAGATATATCATAATTATTCTTTATAAATAGCGATGTCGTGGTACGGAACATCTTGGCCCACATTTCAATCGGCATGGCGAGATCCACAGAGCCCGGATTATCGGCCTTGGTCTCTGTCAACATCACATTTGCTCCGACCTCCCAATGACGGGAGGATGTATAACCCAGTGAAGCGTATTGGTTCGACAGCCAATAGTCCATTCCACGTCGGTTGCCGTCAGTCGACTCATAGCTTGCGGCTGCGAATGCATTCCAAGCACCATGCCGATAACCGGCCTTCACCCCATATTTCTGCGTCCCGTAGCTTCCACCCATAGCGCGGACAGAGCCTTCGAGACCGTCGTGCATGGCCCGACGTGTAATCAGGTTGACAGAACCGCCCATCGCACCCGAGCCGTAGAGCAATGATGACGGACCGCTTACCACCTCGACCTTCTGCACATCGTTGGTCACGTATGTGTCAGGCAGCGAGTGGCCGAACACTCCGGCCCACTGTGGCTGACCGTCGATTAGAAACAATACTTTATTTCCACCGCCTACACCTCGAATATTTACCGTCCCGGCAGCTCCGCCGCTAACACCATAGCCTGCCAGACCGCGCTCTGTGACAAACATGCCCGGAATACGATTTTGAAGCACGGGGAGGAGATTGGTTTCTGTACTGTTGTCGATAATGTCAGCTCCTACGATTTTCACATCGAGCGGAAGGAGTGCCACCGGTGCTTTCGCCGATGTCTCAAGCACGACGACTTCGCCGAGAACATTGGTCGTGTCGTTTTTCTCAATAACTGAAGCCGAAACCGACGATGCAAGCATCAGCGCCGCCGATAGTATGACCTGTGATTTCATGATTACGTGACTTATGACCGATGGTTATTATTTTTTCAGACTATCTTTTTCCATAATCACGGCAGCCCAAAGGACTCCGGCTACAGCCTCCTTGGCATTTAGCACCTTGTCGAGTGTCACATATGTGACAAAATCCTTTTTGATTGTCACACCGTCGCAAGCTCCTATCACATCAAGCAGACCGCGGTTGTTGACTCTTACGAATGGGAACAGTGATTCATATCCGCGTTGAGCCACCTGTGCATAATCCTTCTCCTTAAGCAGACCCAGATCAATGCCACGACGGATTGAATATACAAACATGGCAGTCCCCGACGGGTCGATGAAATTAAGAGGATTAGTACCCTTGTCGACAACCATGAACCATCCGCCTGTATTCTTGTCCTGCCACTCTTTAAGTCCCTTTGACATTTTCAAATAGATTTCCTTAATCTCCTTATAGTCGGGATGCGATTCCGGAAGAACGGCAAGCAACTCGGGTACAACAAGCGAATACCATCCCATACCCTCGCTCCACACTTCCGGTGAAAGCCCGTCGGCATTGGCCCATTCGGCTTTAGATGGCTCTGTGGTCCATGCGTGAAGCATCAGACCGTCGGGGCGCTGCAAGTGTTTTGCAGCCGCCTTGATGTTGCGACATGCTATGTCGTAGCAGTAATCTGTCTCTCCCACCAGCTGACCGCAGCGAATGAGAAACATCTGCATCATGAACACACCGTCGACCCACATGTTGGGCGACTTATTTCCATGCCAGAACTGGCCGTCGGAACTCGGGTAAGTCCCGACACCTTTGAGAATCTGAAGCGCCGCTTTCTTATATCGCTCGTCACCTGTGCGGGCATATAGAGTACAGAATGCCGAACCGGTCATGAAATTGTCAAGATTAGTAAGCGCACCTCCGGTATAGTTACCGTCGGCGTCCACAAAATTATCTATATAGCGCTTCATATAGTCGGTATAGGACGTATCGCCGGTCAGCTGCCCGAGACGGTCCATAGCCTCAAACATATATCCCTGTACATATGTGTAATCTTTCCAATATGCGGTGCGATAGTCAGGATAGCGCGCCATCACCGATTCGGCAAGCGGTAGTGCCAGACGCGACGGCGCATCACCGGGAACATATCCGAGCCTTGCGTCAGGATTGCCCTGCGAAGTAGTACGCCGCATGCGCGTCGATGTTTGCTGTGTCACTTTCATGGTCACATTGTCAGCATTCGTCACATAGCCGGTGGTAGTGTAGCTCGTCTGCGCATCAAGCTGCAATGCGGAAACCAATGCCACCGGGACTAAAAGCATGGATGAGAAAGTTCTATATTTCATAGCTGTATGTATTCTTTATATTTAAGGCAGTTGTTATTAATAATTTCAGAGCCAGATAAGCGGATTGCGAATAGGCAGATTGCGGATAACCTCCTCATTTTCGGGGAAGTGTTCATATTTGTCCCAAAGCTCAAGATATTTGTCGTCACCCCAGTGATTCCATGCAAACAGGAGCGCCGGATGAGCGACTGGCCATTCGTCCCAATACATCACATCGGGGTCAAGATCCCAAGTTGATTTGTCGCCGATATAGGGACACATGTAGTCTACCGCTTTACGCATATTACGGCCATCAGCCGTTGTGTAGTCCCACAGGTTGTCTTCATCAGTCGAGAGTATCTGACACAGTGTCGCCATCGCATCGAGATTAAAAAGCGAATAGCCATAAGGTTTAGTGCGTGCACGTTCCTGAGGGAAAGAACCGTCGGCAGCCATCTGATCGACAATGAAGATTTTTCTGAATCTGTCAGCACAGAATTTCATCACCTCTTTATTGTCAAGATATTTGGCGAACATGGCAGCCTGCATTGCCCAGCATGTACCATGATTGTTGGTTGCATTCATCTCTTGCTGGCCATAGGGATGCGTCATTAGCCATTCCAGATATTCACCGAGCCATCGCTTCACTCCTGAATCGACATCATCGGGAACCAATCCTTCTTCACGCAGACGCAAAAGCGACTGCACCACCTCTATCAGATGAATCGTGTCGATAATTCCGATTCCGCGTCCTGTGGCTACACCCTTGATAGCCTGAGCATAGGCAAGACTCGGATTCATGCGGGTGGAATCATCCATGAACCACGCACGGGTGTGTCTCAGCACCGGCTTGACATAGTCCTTGTCTCCTGTCAGGAGATAGGCTGACGTCAGATTACCGATTATACGGCTGAAGCGGATCATGGCATGACGGTGTTGAACGAAGTTATCGGGATTTGTCAGACCGTCACGTCTGACGTAAGGGCCGTCAGGATTGAGCGAGTCGGGCCACCAGTAGTCACCTTCGGAATAAAAATCATGGTTTGTTCCGGCGCTACGTTCAGCAATGAATGCAGTGACCGTAACCGGTTCGGCCTCCATATCGGCCTTAGCCTGCTCAAGAATCCTGTTTCGAAGCGGTGTCGCCACTTCCTTTGCTACACCGGGCGATGACAAAGTGACACATGACAGCACCACAAGCAGCCCTATTAACGTAAAACCGAGATATAAGCGTTTCATCACTATTGATTTATAGTTATAAACTGGGTAGCAAGGCCGTCGGACTTTACAGCCACGACCGATTTTCCATTACCCTTTTTCATCCTTATCGAAGCCCGGCCGTTTGCCAGCTCGACTTTTGCCGAGCCACCTGCCGTGCCCTGATTCTTGATCAGCTCTCCGTCACCGACGAGTTCGAAACGCACGAATTTGCGCGAGTCGAGACAGATACGGCCTTTATCATCAACCATGCAGACTTCAATTTTTTCATAACCGTCGCCCATCGGAGAGCTTACTACGGCCAGCCGGGTTGCTTCACCCCATTTTTCAGTCTGGTAGAACCATGAAAGGTTATCTTCATATTTATTCTTATCACGCCCTGTCGCCACGGCTCTGATATCGTTGTCACCGGGACGCAACTTCACATTCCAGCGGAGACCGGCGGCAGGATAGTTCTGACTGTCGCGTTTCCTGACACCCTGACTCTGCCCGTTGACAAAGAGTTCGACCTGCGGACAGTTGGAGTAGACAAGCACCTCCTTCTCTTCATTTTCCTCACCCCATCTTACAGGCTGTGAATGACCGAGGACATGAACCATAGGCGCGTCTGTCCAATAAGACTGGAATACATAGTAGCTCTCCTTCTTGGTGAAATCGCGCTCTATCACACCCTTCTGATTGACATAGGGCACGGGGTTCTCAGGACGGACAGGGGTCGAGAAGTCCTTGAACGGCCAGTAGGCCGCACCGGTGAGCCACGGCATATTTTCCTGTTCCTTAAGATGCCAGTCAATAAGCTTTATTACGTAGGTCTCCGACCAATCCTTTTTTGTCGGCTCGGCATCCTCGACATGACGGCCGGGATGGCTGTCGCCGCCCCACTCCACATGGAGGAAATGCTTGACTTTGTCGAATGCCTCACGCGAGAATTTCTGATATTCCGAAAAATTGCCTCGATACCATCCTGCCCAGATTGTGGGAGAATAAACGTCGACTATATCACTGCAGAAATCACAACGTCTGATCGCAGTCTTGCGCGACGGGTCGAGACTGTGGGCAAGAGTGTTGAGTTCGCTCATGAAAGCGCGTATCTCACTCTGCTCATACGTCGGGAAGTCATTAGGCCAGTCGTTCTCATTGCCGAGACCCCATATAATGACCGAAGGATGATTGAAATGCTGCGCAATCATATTGGTGAGCATCCTTCGGCCCTGTGAACGGTAAAGCTCACCGCCTACACCTCCGCGACACCAAGGAATCTCCTCCCACACGAGTATACCAAGCTCATCACAAAGGTCAAGGATGATTTCCGACTGCTGATAGTGGCCAAGACGGATAAAGTTGACACCCATCTCCTTCATCATCCCCATCTCCTGTCGCATCATCTCCTCGGTCATGGCAGCTGCAACGCCGGCATGGTCCTCATGACGGTGAGAACCGCGAAGCAACAGACGACGGCCGTTGAGATGAAACGGTCCTTTTTCTATAAACTTGAAATTGCGAAAGCCGAAACGCTCAGTCGAAGTAATTTCATTATCATCGGCCGACACGGTCACTTCACATGTATATCTTTTGGGCGAATCCACATCCCACAATTCAGGACGGTCAACAGCGATGTCGAGCAGAAGCTGTCGGCCAAGCGGAGTGATGCCCTTATGCTCACGGGTAGCTATAACCTTCCCTTCCGGCGACTTGACAGTCACGCGGACATCTGCTGACCTGACATCAGAAGGATTATAATACTCACCTGTTACTTTGAGTGTGGCCTTACGCAGATCATCGGCAAGTTCAGGCTGGATTCCAAGCTCCATGACACTGACAGCCGGAAGATAGACAAGGTTAAGATAGCGGTATAGACCGCCATATATATTGAAATCCGAAAGATCTGATGGAATCATCTCGGCATCTCGGCTATTGTCGCAACGTACACTTAAAGGGACTTTGCCTCCGAAGCGGTCGGCGTCTTCCGAACTAAGAAAAGCCGTCACGGCATCCGTGATGTCGACATTCCAGCTGTCGTAACCGCCGACATGACTCCCGACCTTTGTAGTATAGACATAAACATCGGTTTTCTGGCCTGCGCCCTCGAATTCGAGCACAACCCGTCCGTTCTTGTAAGGGTTGGCTATCTCAAGCTGAGTCTTATACCAACCCGGGCCCTGATAATAATTCAAATCAGGGTCAACGCAATCCTCGGCATTGAAGCAGTGAGGCAGCGTGACTGTCTGCCAGATGGGCGACTCTTCGGGCTGACCGGCCTTTACAGGACGCACGGCTTCCCATATATTTCCAATATCCTGACGCAGGAATGACCAGTTGTCGTTAAGACGGTTTTTATGTTGTACGGGAACCTTCCCGAGAAGGGTCCCGCACAACATAAAGAAGGCGACGTTAAGTACAAACAATCTTTTTACCATAGTAAGTAGTCTCAATCTATCAATATCTAATCCAACTTAATCTTATTATAACCTAAATGAAATTTCTTATGAAATTATGTTCACCTTCTTAACCGTTAATTCAAGTCGTGCTACTCCATTCCTGTTTCAGAGCAGAGCTGTGCCCTCTTTTTCAAGCTTGGCTTTTTTAAGCAGAGCTTCGAGGAAGTAATAGTCCGCATAGATAATTGGGACATCCACTTCGGAGTTGCTGTTGCCTGAACCTACGCTATGGAGAAGCAGGAAGCCGCGGTCGTTGTTGAGGCTCGCACGATAGTTCTTTGTAAGGCTCTCAATGATGCGGTCGGCCCGGTCCTTGTGGATAGTGGCGTTCTCCTTGTCATACATCGAGAGTTCGTAGAGAGCACATGCCGTCACTGCAGCAGCCGAAACATCGCGAGGCTCATCAGGAATATTTGGAGCATTGTAGTCCCAGTAAGGCACGAGATCCTCAGGCAGCGTGGGACTGTTGAATATATAACCGGCTATGTGTTTTGCCTGATCGAGAAATTCCTCACGGCCGGTCTCGCGATAACACATCGTGTAGCCATAGAGTCCCCATGCCTGTCCACGCGACCATGCCGATTCATGCGAGTAGCCCTGATGGGTGTGTTTATGGAGTACATCACCTGTAATCGTGTCATAATCGACCACGTGATATGAGCTATAGTCATCACGGAAATGATTCTTAATCGTTGTGAGCGCATGGTTCACGGCAATATCGCGATAGATGGAATCGCCCGACTCCTTTGCCGCCCAGAACAGCAGTTCGAGATTCATCATGTTGTCGATGATGACCGGGCACTGCCACTTGTCCTTGTTGTGGTCCCACGAGCGGATACAGCCGACTTTGTCCTTGTAGCGGGTAATCAGCGTGGAGGCTGATTCGAGCATGATGTCGCGGTAAGTCGAGTCGCCGGTGAGACGATAACCGTTGCCGAAACTACAGTAGACTTTGAACCCCATATCGTGAGTTCCGCCATTGGTTTTCTCCCGCTCTACCGGGGCAGTGAATTCAATCGCCTTCTCTTTCCAGAAATCATCACCGGTATATTCATACATATACCATAGTTCTCCGGGAAAAAATCCGCTACACCAGTCCCGCGATGCGACAAGCCGGAGCGAACCGTCAGGCTCGATGTTGCGAGGAGCAAAAACATTGTTGGCAATCTGCTTCTCGGTGAGATGGGCTCTTGCACTGTCGATTTCAGTAAAAGCATGCTTGAGCTGAGAAGCTGAAAATTCAAAGTTTTCACTTACTATATCCTGTTCGGCAGTTGACTTGGTTGCACACGATGCAAACAAAAGTGCGGTTGAGAGAAGTCCTAACTGTAGTTTCATGGATGTTTTCTTTATATTCTTAAAATTGTTTTTTTCGGTTAAAGTTGTTGTCGATTGACAATGCAAAGGTATAATCTAATAACAAAATCGTTTTTCAGGATTATTTCAAATGCTTCAAATATTATCCCAACATGCTAATGGAGTGCATTTTTGCTATTACAATCCACCGTGCAGACCGATGAAAGCGTCTCAATGCCGTCGCGATGGCCGAATGTGTACAAAATTTGCTTATCGCGGGTTATAAAGAACATGTGAGGCACTTTCTCCTTTACTCCGTGTCCCTGCCAGTTGGTGATGAGAATTCCATCTCTTTCCGGGACATATTGCATGCCTGTAAGGAATTTAAACGGCCGGCTTTCCGGGAAATCATCATTGGTAAGCTGCCATACTATCTGTTTGCGCGGATTGAACTCGACTATACGTGCGTTTTTATCCGCATCCGCCACTGCCACAAGAGTATTTCCATTTGGAAGTCTAATCACCGAATGAGCTCCACCCGACACCGGCACTTCCCAGACATTCTTTCCGTCGGTGTCATATTCAACCACCTTTTTCCCTCCATAGTGAGCCACGAGATAGTGACCATTGTCAAGCCTGCGCGCATTCCTGATGAATGATTTACGCCTTTTATCGCCCTCGGGAAGAATGCAGACCTCACTGACAATCTCACCAGCAAGGCTTATTTCGAGCAGACGGCCACTCTCACACTCACCCACAAATGTGTTACCGTTGCGAAGACGCTGACAGGCGAAAATATGATTATCCCCACCATTGTAATAAAAAACAGTATCATTGGCGAGAGTTGTCTCAAGCACTGCATTACCGGCTGTAAAAAGGATATTACCGTTTTCAAGCGGCCATACATCATTGCTCAGCGGAGCTTCATGCTGCCACACTATATTATCATTATCGTAAAGCATCACACGCCCACCTGAATAGTCGGTACACACAAACATTGATGGCCATGACCGCTTTTCAGCTAATGATTTAAGCTCCGGATAACGGTTCTCGACAAGCCATGTGGCCCAAAGGAAAGACGATATGACCTCCTGACCGTTCTTTTTGCGCGGACGACTGACATATGTCTCATAATCTTTCTGGATTCCAAGCCCGTCGTTGGCATCATAAAGGTCAATAAGTCCGTCATCATGGCTTATTTTAGCTTTTGACAGCAATCCGCAGTAACCGTCAACGACACACTGTGAATAATCTGTCGCCTTAACTATGCCGAGATCAATAGCGCGCTGTATAGCATAAACATACATCGCGCTGCCCGAGGTCTCGTGCCAGTTGCCGGGTTCGCCACCCTTATCTACGACCTGATACCACAAGCCTGTTTTCTTATCCTGAGTATTTTTCAGTCCGGCCATAAGACGGCGCGTGATGTCCAGAAGCGTTTTATAGCCGCTGTGCTGTTTAGGAAATATCTCCAAAGCTTCGACCAATATCAGAGCATACCAGCCGAGTCCCTCGCTCCACACTTCCGGCGCAAAGCCTGTTGCCGGATCGGCCCAGCGGGCATCTTTATCCTCATCCCAGCCATGAAGCAGCAGTCCGGAATCTCCTTTATGAAGATGGTCATACATGCCCTTGAGCTGCTTTACCGCTTCATCGAAGCAATAATCGGTATCGGCTATGTATTTTCCATAGTTAATCAGAAACATCTGTCCCATGAACACACCGTCGACCCAAATCTGTCCGACCGTTCCGCGTCCGTGCCAGAAAATTCCGTCGGATGTGCGCGGATAGTCATCATAGCTGCGACGGATCACTTCAGCCGCTTTTCGGAATTTCTCTTTACCGGTCTGCCGATAGGCCCAGACTATAACCGTACCGGCCATCATATCGTCCATGCTACGTCCACGGAAATAAAGAGGAGTGCCGTCATCGGCAACCACACTTTCGGCCCAGCTCATAATATAGTCATAATACTGACGGTCGCCTGTCGTAGTCCACAGTTTCCCAAGGCCGGTAAGGAAATAGCCCTGTGGATAACACCATGGTTTGAATGGTATTGTCAACGCCGACGGATAGCGGGTCATGACCGTCCTGGCAATCCCTTCAGACCATTTCCGAGGAGCAGCCCCCGGCAATTCAGCCCGAATACCGACAAAAGACATTGCAAGAAGAGTAAAAATCACTATTTTTTTAATCATCTGAGACATTGTTTATTATATGTATAATTAAAAACTCCACGAAGATAGCCAATATCATCGTGGAGAGTTTTAAATAATGTCTCAATTGTTTAAATTATCGATTCACAGCCAGTCGAATACACTTCACTACCTACAACCGGAAAAATTACACGGCCCGTCACTCGACCATGACCTCGGTATCGACCGAGACACGTTCTTTGGCGAGATATTCAGAAGGAGAGCAACCATAGGCTGCCTTGAAACACTGTGTGAAATATGCATGGCTGTTGAATCCGACATATGTAGAGATTTCTGAAACGGTATAGTCCGACTCGCGCAGCAATCTCGTCGCCACCTCAAGGCGTTTGTTTCTGATAAGCTCTATGGGCGAGAGATCTGTGATAGCCTTAAGTTTTCGATAGAGATTGGTGCGACTAAGCCCGACTTCGCGACAAATCATGTCGATGTTTAAATCGGGGTTGGCAATATTTTTCTCGATTACCTCAAAGAATTTCTGTGTGAACTTGTCTTCAGCCGAAACAATCTTTATGCCCATTGATTCGAGTGAGAATTTCTTGCCGTAGAGCTTCTTGAGCTTCTCACGTGAGGAAAGGATGTTTCTTATACGGTAAATCAGCACATCCATACTGAACGGTTTGACAATATAATCGTCAGCACCCGACGAGAAACCTTCCTTTATATGCATGACCATGCAACGTGCCGTCATGAGTATGACAGGAATGTGCTCAGTGCGTAAATCCTCTTTTATCTGCTCACAAAGTTCAAGTCCGTTTTTACGTGGCATCATGATGTCGCTGACAATTATGTCGGGATATTTCTCGACAGCCAATTCAAAGGCAGTCTCCCCGTTGTCAGCCTCAATCACATCAAAATACGGAGTCAGACAATCGCGGACATAAGTCCTCACTTCGTCCGTATCCTCGACAAGCAGAACCGTGTAGCGACGGTCAAGCTTTATTGCCTCCGGCTTTTCGGACGGTATCACATCGACCACAACACGTTCGGCCGCATCGCTGTCCATCTCCTCGTCAGTGTACGTTCCCCGGTCAATCGGAAGAATGACATGGAACACCGCTCCTCCTCCGGGATTATTCTCGGCCCAGATGATTCCATGGTGGAGTTCGACAATCAATCGTGTCAGGCTCAAACCGATTCCTGTACCTGCGGCCTCTTTTGACTGTCCGGCCTCGACCTGATAAAAGGCATCGAAAATCTTCACCAGATCTTCCGGAGGAATGCCTCGACCGGTATCACACACCGAGAGATGTACGAAATCATGCCCCTCCGCCATCAATTGTCTCAATCCGAAACCCTCAGGAACTTTCAGACCTTCAGTCGCCCGGCTCAACGACATGACTATGCGGTCACCGGGACTGGTGAACTTGAACGCATTCGAAAGCAGGTTGAAAATCACTTTATCACATACGGATTTGTCAAACCATGCAGGCAGACGCTCTTCGTCGCTGCTGTATTCAAAATTTATCTCTTTTCCAACCGCAAGATGATTGAAGGCACAATACATCTCCTGCATGAACGAACACATATCATCCTTCGACACCTTGAGCTTCATCTTTCCTGATTGAGTCTTTCGCAAATCCATGAGCTGATTGACAAGGATGAGCATGCGCTGCGAATTGTTGTAGATGAGACTCAGTTTGTTTTTTACCCCATGATTGAAATCAGTGCGGTGCAAGAGTTCTTCAAGCGGAGAGAGAATGAGGGTAAGAGGCGTGCGCAACTCGTGGGAGAAGTTGGTAAACATCTGAAGTTTAGTCCTGTGGAATTCCTCAGAGCGTTCCTGCTCCAGACGCTGATAGTGAACACGCTGCTCAAGAGCCTTCTTCTTTACTATATAATAGCCGATGAGAAAACATGTGCCAAAAAACAGCACCGCATAGAAAAGGTAGGCATACCATGTAGCCCATACTGGTGGATGAACCACTATCCTAATCGAACGGGCATCCTCGTTCCATACGCCGTCGTTGTTGGCGGCTTTGACATCAAAGACATATTCGCCCGGCTTCAGATTCGTGTAGTATGCCGAGCGGCGGTTGCCGACATTGTGCCACTCATCGTCGTGTCCACGTAGCCTGATGGCATAGGTGTTCTGGTCGGGATTGACAAAATTAAGGGCGGCATAACTTATAGTAATGTTATTCTGATTATAGGCGAGTTCAACAGTCTCTGTGTTATCAAGCTCGACAGTGAGTATTTCTCCTTCCGAGGGAACAATCTTATCGTTATTTACCTCCAGCTCGGTAAACACGACCGGCGGACGATAAGTATTCATTAACAGATTGCTTGGACTGAATGTGACAAAGCCCTTGCTCACACTGAAACAGATGTCGCCGTTACGCATCAGACGGCCGCAATGTGGAGTAAACGCCTGAGCACCGATATCGTTGCCGACAATATAGTTCTGCACTGAACCATCGGCCGGATTATATCGCATGATACAATCTGTGGCACTAAGCCAGATGAGGCCATTACGGTCCTCGACAGCCACACAAATGTCATCGTCACGGAGGCCGGAAGCAGTGTTGACGGTCTTGACAATTCCCTTTGCCTCGTCATACAGACTAAGCCCACCGCCAAAAGTGCTGACCCAGACGCGACCTTTCGAGTCACGGAGAATAGAGGTGACGTAGTTCGACGGCAGATGCTCACTGCCATCGCCATAAATACTGTATATGACGCATTTGCGAGATTTCTCATCATATTTGTATAAGCCATGATTACGCGAACCGATAAGCATCACACCCGGACGGAGTTCGAACAAACACCGAGAACTACCCGGACGCCATAGAGTGTCGGCAACCTCAAAACGGTCCTTCATCGTCCCGTCAGGGCTGATTTTAACAAGACTCATCGATGGTTTCGACGTCGCGACCCACATACATCCGTCGGACGCACGGATAAGCGAATAGACCGATGCTGCGTTGGGCAGACGGTATTTCAGAGAAAATTGGCGACGCTTGCGGTCAAAAGCAAAGACAGTGCCCTGCGAAGTTCCACACCATATAGTGTCAGATTCCTGCAAGACAGACTTCACAATGTTGTGACTGTAGGAAGGGACATTCCGGGTGTCGTAGAGATAATTTGCCGATCGTCCGTCGGTCATGTCATATTCCATAAGTCCCCCACCCTCTGTCGCCACATAGACAGGGCCGGAACCACCATCGGCCATCGGACCGTAAATGCCAGAAATCACACCGCGGCTGTCAGTCGGTTCATGAAGGGTGAAACGGTTGTTGTAGCGGCTGAAATAGTCCGCGCCACCGGAATATGTGCCAACCCACACACCTCCGCTACGGTCAATACAAAGCGAATATATCGAAAAATGGCTGAGAGTGCCACGGCCTTTATCGGCGCGTGAATGGAGAGTCAGATTGCCTGAGGCAATGTCAATGACATACAGGCCATCGAATGTCCCGACGAAAATCTGCCGGTCATTACGTGCAAAACACCTTATTGTATTAGTCGAAAGAGACGAATTGGAGCTATCATACCGCCTTACATCGCCCGTTGCCATATCTATCCTTACTATTCCGCTCTCAGCAATCGCCACCCACAGAGAATTGCTTTTGTCGTCAATCAGAATGTCGGACACCTTATTGTCAGGCAGAATATTGTCCGTTGAATAATTTATATACTTCTTGAAAGATGAATCGCAGATGTAGACACCCTTTTGCTGCGTACCGACAACAAAACGTCCGTCAGATGTCTCTCTGACCACAGTGACAGCCACGTTATCAAGTTCGCCATTGAGTTTGAGAGGCTGCCCGGTCTCTGACTGAGGGACAAAAAGCCAAAGGCCTTTAGCTGTACCGAGCCATACACGTTCCTGCGAATCAATGAATATATCGTCGATATGTGTATCAAGCCATGGATATTCGGGCGCGCCATACGAAATGATTTCGTCCTTATCCATATCAAGGCGACTTAATCCCTGCGACGTGCCAATCCACAGATTACCGTGACGGTCCTCGGCTATTGCGGTAATCTGACGGTTGACCAGTCCGGCCTTTCCGTCGCCGACAGCCGCTTTATAGACTTTCATGCCGGCTCCGTCATATTTGTTCAGTCCGTTACGTGTACCGAACCACATATAACCTTTGGAATCCTGAAATATATTCATGACCGACATCTGCGACAGTCCGGAACTCAAATCAAGGTTAGTAAAACCACTTGATTCCGCTATTTCCGAATTCGCAGAAACCGCGCTCCCAAACCACAGGATAAGAGCGCATGATAAACATAACAATCTTTTGAAACACGAGTTCATGTGTGACATCTATTTTTCATGGTTAATCCTAAACACAAAGTTAAAAGATTTTTCACAAAGTTACAACGACACGGAATCAGCATTTATAATTATCGTGCTTTTTTATTTAAACATCGTTCCAAATCCACACATAAGCACGCCGTGCGATTTTCGCTATATCATTATAAATAAACACATTGAGTCAAACAGTCATTTACCTCCTAACTTACCACCCGGTGGAATAGAAGATTATTTTTACTAAATTTGCATGTATCAAACCATGATTCATATAATCATATCAAATCATGATTCGCAAATATATAATTCACGCACTTGCATTAATCGGCACTATCCCGACAGCATCTGCAATTGATACAAAAAGTATCGTTATCAGCAATCCACTAAGTTTTGACCGTCAGAATGAAATAGTGGAAATTCCGCTTGACAGCCTTTCCATTTCAGCCGGACAGAAATTTCTCATCACCGATTCTGACAATAAGGAAATCGGCTATCAGATCACACATGACCGTAAAGTCATTTTCCCCGCAAGCGTTGCGGCATCTTCATCCACAATATATACGGCCAAGGCCGGACAGCCGACCATCAGCGCAGACACAATCAGCTGCGGAGCGCTCTACACTTACCGTCTTGACGACATAGCATGGGAAAACGATAAATCAGGCTATCGACTATATGGACCGGCCATCCAGCGCCGTGGCGACAAGCTCTACGGCTACGACATTTTCACCAAGCGGGCGACTACAGCTCCGGTTCTCCGCGAACGTTACGAACTTGAATGCAATCAGGAAATCAGGGCTGAAATCAGGCGTCTGCGCGAAGCCGGAGAAAAAGAAAAAGCCGACAGCATCTACCGTATCATCTCTTACCACATCGACAGTGGCACAGGTATGGATGTCTATACTGTCGGGCCTACACTCGGAGCAGGATGTGCCGCACTCCTGCGCAATAATCTTTCGCTTGCTTACCCATACTGCTACACCGATTTTGAAATCCTTGACAACGGCCCATACCGTTTCACTGTCCGTCTGAAATTCGACCCTGTAGAAGTTGACGGAGATTCCGTTGCCGAAACGCGCCTGCTTTCACTTGACGCTGGCAGCTATTTCAACCGATGCGAAATCAGTTACGATGGACTGACGCGCACTCGTCCCGTCGCGTCGGGCATCGTCGTTCATCGTCAGAATCCTGATGGCTATCATCTCAATCCCGATCACGGTTTCGTTGCCTACGCAGACTCTACCGACCATGCTGACCGTGGAAACGGAGTAATATATATAGGTGTGATTGCGCCTGAAGCCCCATGTGCCACCATTATGCAACCGATGGAGCAACAGGGCGATGCTATCGGACATGTCCTTACGGCAACACCCTGTAAGCCACAGTCGCCCTATGTCTATTGGTGGGGCTCGGGATGGAGCAAAGCCGGAATTGACAGTTTCAATGAATGGGTAAACATAGCCACCCGTTCATCAGAAACACTGCGCAACCCGCTAAAATACCGCGTAGTCCACTAAAAACGAATCTGCAATCAAGTCTTTAATTTAATATACCTAAAGTGCGCCACAAAAGTTGGATTTAACTTTCATGGCGCACTGCTCTTTTTTATCAGAACCGTTCAATTATAACAGTCCTAATCTTATTTGAATCTCATTCGACATCGAGTTTATCATATTCCTCATCACTCACAGGCTCAAGCCAGATGTTTTCAGTTTTTTCACCGGGCACGCTGAACGCCAGATGTGCAAACCATGAGTCTTTGGCTGCACCATGCCAGTGCTTCACATTTGCCGGAATGTGAATTACCGTGCCGGGGAGTATTTCGACAGCCGGTTTACCTTCTTCCTGATACCAACCTCGCCCGGCTACACCGACAAGCATCTGACCTCCTCCATTGGCAGCCTTGTGAATGTGCCAGTTATTGCGACATCCCGGCTCAAACGTAACATTTGCAAACGGTATCTGAACGTCGGAAATCTGAGCGAGATAGCTGTTGCCTGTGAAATACTTGGCGTATCCGGTGTTAGGCTCTCCAATCGGGAATATCATTTCACGCTGAAAAGCAGCTTTCGCACTTTCTCCGGCAATGTCATCGTTCCACACGTTTTTCGCAAGATTAAATGCACCCCAAGCTTTTGGCCAGCCTGCATAAAAAGCTATATGAGTGATGATTTCGGATATTTCGATGCGTGTTATACCATTCTTTTTCGCCTCCTGAAGATGATAGGTCAACGAGCTGTCTGTGATTCCCTGCGAGATAAGCGATGTGACGGTCACAAGACTGCGGTCGCGAAGAGAAAGAAGGTCATTCCGACTCCATACCTCTCCGAAAAGAACATCATCGTTCAGACGGGCAAATTCCGGGGCAAAATTCCCAAGTTGTTTGCGGCCTGCCGTTTGTGTGACCTTAGTTCCTCGAATTGAAGGCTCGTCTATTTTTTGCTGTGCCATAATAAAATTTGATGTCATTGCTGATATAACCAGCAGAATTATTGTTATTCCTTTCATTTTTACAACTATGTACTTCTCTACAGCTGAAGACAATGCAATTAACTGTTATGATTCACCTTGAATTGAATCATAATGCAAAATTAATATGAATAAGCCACGTTGACGATACCAAAATTTCCGACAAACATACCATAATTATAGATAGACTTATGACAAATGTAAAAGCAGGTCTATCCGGATTTTACCCGAATAGACCTGCTCCAATTTTTAGTATGATTTTGTCACAAAGATAAAATCCGAGCTATCTTATCCTGTAAATAAGTCAGTCAAATAATACTCATTGCTTTGACAACACAGCCTCTGCATATCGGCGGCCTAATTCGCGATAACCTTCCGCAGTGAAATGGAGTCCGTCTGGAGCTCCTTTACAGCCTTTTGACGATACAACACGACTGTTCGGAATCACATCGGGCAAAGTATTGACAATCGCATTCATAGAGGAGCATTTTCCGCCTTCCTCTTCCGAAAGCATTTCGCCTGCGACCAATACCATTTTATCCTTGTCAAGTCCGAGATCAGCAATAAGTCTCTCATAGATTTTTCTTACCTTCAAAGGCCATTCCCTGTCATTGGTATTTGATTCACCCTGATGGATAAGCACTCCTTTTATGACTCCTGCCCTTTGAGCCTCACGGGCCATTGCAACAAGCCGTTTATAAGGGTTGTTGTCATATGCTTTCACTGTATTTTTCAGCCAGTCAGGCTGCGACGCGATATGTGACGCACACGAATCTGTATCAAACAGTTCAATCCTGCATCCACCTACAGCTACATTGACCACACCTATTTTTATTTTCTTCGGGAGCGCCTTTGCCATCTCGCGACCGAAATAATCGACCGGCGTAAGCCCTGTGGTGCTTCTGGCAAGCGGCGGCAAAGCCTGACTCCATTGTCCTTTCAACCTTGACCTCTCCGGCATGTCGACTGCCGACATCATCAAAAATCTCGAATCGACACCGACCGTATCCTGAGGTTCATAAGGTGCAGCACCTTCCATGTTCGACTGACCAAAACAAAGATAGACATGAAAATCAGGGTCAGGACGGCCGGTAATCACGAATCCTCCGTTTTGCGGAATCAAAACCTTTACCTTACCATTTTTATCAGGTCGCACATCCTGTTTCGTGCCTGAAAGATTATCGTTATCGCTGTAGAGCGTCAACGGTATCCGACGCATACTCTCCGGGAGTTCAACGGTCAATTTCTGCTTCTCATCACCAGCATTCACGCCAACAATATACCATGTGTCACCATGTCTACGGCCCATGACAACATACTTTCCGGGGTAGCCATCGATGAAACGGGTCTCGTCCCATGTCACAGGCACATTCTTCATGAATTCAATCGCCCAGTCCGGCGCATCATCAAGATTGTTTGGCGCAAGCGCAAAATGTTGCACCGGACTCTGGAACAGGACTGCTGTGGCAAGTGCAAAGACATCGGATGTGACACGACGAGAGCCCTTTGCCTCATTGTTGGCATTGTAATACTTGTTGAGTGCGCTTCCGCCAAAGTCCATACTGCCGACCGTGTTGCGGATAAACGGATGCATACACGCATTGAAAGCTTCCGCATCGCAGCTGCCCTGCGAGAAATGAAGATTCTCGCTGGCAAGTACAGCCTCGCTTGCGGCATAGTTTGGATACATGCGTTCCCATCCGCGAGGAAGCGTACAACCATGGAACACCACAAGCAGCCCATAGTCATTGGCATCGGCAAGAATATCATGGTAGAGACGCATGGTCTCCTGTTTGTCACCCGCAAAGAAGTCCACCTTTATGCCCCGGATGCCTATTTTCTGCATCCAAGCCATGTCCCTGCGGCGCTTCACGATGTCGTTCATCACTCCGCGAGGTCCTTGAGGAGCGTCATTCCAGTGTCCGTTTGAATTATACCACAGATAAAGGTCAACGCCTTTCGACTTACCATAACGGGCAAGTTCTTCTATGCGGTCATAGCCAATCTGAGCATCCCAAAGAGCATCGACCAGCACAGTCTCATAGCCCATCGCTGCCGAGAAATCGATGTAGCGTTTCTGCTCATCAAAATTACAGCTTGGATCCATCTTGATAATCCAGCTCCATGTACCACGGCTATACTCATATTTTTTCGAAGGTTCATAGAGAGGCCTTACAACATCAAACGGAATAGTCGTTTCGACTATCGCTCCAAGGTCATTCCCTACGGTGACAGTGCGCCACGGAGTCAGACCCGGAAGGGCGACTGACGCAGATGTAGAGCCCCAGCCATTCATTTCGCCCTGCTGTGGATAGGCCACAGAATAATGTCCGTCGGAATTCCACGCAAGGTGTGACCCACAGTAGTCACCAGCAATGCCGGTTTCAGATACGAGCGTCCATCCGTTGTCGCCGTTGCGGAACAGGCAGGGGAAAGTGTAGCCCTCTCCCCACCCATTCTTGCCGACTGTATCGTCAACTGTATAAGGTGTCTCATAGCTCGGCGACGTGCGAGCAAAACCGCCCATCGGACCGCTCTGCGGACAGAGGAAAGTCGTAGTGCCATCAGGCATCCTGAAACCGGTTGCCTCTGACTCGATGATTGCACAAAGAGTCTCACCCTGCGGATGAAGACGGTAGCGGAACGCCACATTGTTGTCACTTACCTCAAAAATCACATCGAATATCCGCTTGTCGTCCCGGGAGAACATGAATTCCTGCCTGTTTGCCCTGTAATCAACATGGCTTTTCTTGATGTTGGGCAAGGAATATGAATCGACAATACTATTGATTCCTGTTACGGAACTCAAAGACAAATTTTCGGTGTAATCTCCGAGATTGGTTCTTAGACCAAGCGGAGAGGACAAAATGAAGGGCTTGCCGTCAAATGTAACGGAATAGGCCGGATGACCGCCATTGTCATTAACTTCGACAACCGTTTTTCCATCAGGACTTGCTATCGAATACTCAGCTGCAATTGACATGACCGGAGTCATCATCAGCAGCGAGCATATAATCAGATTATGTTTCATTGTATTTTTTCAATTTTCACTGTTTTACAACCATCTTCTTTCCATCTACTATATAAATTCCTCCCGGCAGACCTTCTACAGCATCATTGATACAGACTTTTGCCCGAAGTCTCACCCCTTGCAGATTGTAGACATCGACCAAGCGCTCCATAGGAGAAACCACAATTTCGTCAAGAGCGGACTCTCCGTCAGGATTGTCACTGAGATAGACTTTTGTTATTGTGAAGGGTGAGTTGCCAAGCGACCAGAATCCAACGATAAAAATATGCGACGGATCGAGTATGCGTCCATTTTCAGATTTCAGATTCGCAAGATCAAAAACAGCCTTAGTGCCACTACCGAAATCTGAAAACGCAGGATCACTCCAGTAATTGTCCTGATCAAACAGTCTAAAAGACACAGCCGCCTGATTGCCACCTTCCATTTCCGCAATCAGATAGCGATATGACGACAGGTCAATCCCTGAAGGATATTTCCATCCGGCAAAACCATATTTGCCGGTCTTGATTGCATGGGTATCTTCGTCAAAAGTCCCCTGTTCCCATATCGACGGATTAAGATAGCCATTTATAAACGGGAAAAATGTGGAATTGAACTTCACTGTTATTGACTCGGTCTTTCCCTCTGTGGTATAGGCGATTTCAGAAGTCGTCAAACCGGGAGAATGAGCTGTAAACATGCCGTCAGACCATGAAACGACCGAAGAATCCTCGACTGTCACATCAAATTCTCCATGACGGTTCATCTGGTATCCATTGCCGGAATCAGAAATAAGCGACATGAATATTGAACTTCCGGGCATGATGACATACTCATCTCCGACCTGTCTGACCGACAGCTCAGGATGGAAATCATGAATCGTATCCGTATCTCCGGCATAATCTTTATACCAATGATACACGGGCCACAGACATGCTTCAGGATCATTAAACACCGTATTACGTTCGCCCGGCTCATCCTTAAATGCGGCAAGCAATTCACAGCCTGTGAATATGAGCCAGCTCACATTGCCTGTATTGTCGGCAAGAAGTTTAAAATTTGCGCCGAAGCCTTCGCCAAACATTTTGCCGGTGATACTCTTTCCCCACGAAGCATCATACTTCGAAGGGGCCCAGTCCATCTCTGTCACCATCACCGGAGCAAAATCAGCCACAGGTTTTATCTGAGATGACCATCCGGCAGCAAACGCACTGAAACCGCCTCCATAGCTTCCGCCCAACTCATGGCTCGGTTCAATGGCATCGCTGCCATACCATCCGGGATAGACATGGACAGCATAGCCGATATTGTCGCCTACAATCGGATATTTTGCAAATCCGGCATATTGCGACTGATAGCCTGTGCCGGGAATCCAGAGGATGTTGTCGCATCCATTGCCACGCATCAGATCGACAATCTCCTGAAAATAGGTCGTCAGGTTTTTATTGCATCCGTCAGTGTTAGCTCCGAACTGTCCGTCAGTCCCCTTAATATGAACCGGTTCGTTGGCCAGCTCGAACATGACATAGGGATTGTTCTTGAGTTTGGGCTGAGTGGAGACATAACCCCACACGCGTTTGAGATATTTGTGGTAGGCATCTCCGATTTCGATGTTCTCAGGACACACGCCCGGCGGACGCATAACCACGTAGAGCCCCTTTGATATCGCATATTCAGCCATCGGGATAAACACCTGTGAGAGATAAGTGCGGAATCGGTTGAAATCGAAAGCCGAAATATCGTTTTCACCGGTAGTGCTCACTCCCGGAGTATTTGACCAATAGGGGTCCATGTGCAGACGGATAAAGTTCATTTTCCATCCGGCATCGAGCATCTCGTCGATTTTTTTCTTGTTGTAGTTGAGACAGCCGTTGACATCATAGTTGGTCCACTTAGTTCCGCGCTCGTTGAACCACGGGCTGTAGGTCTGGGCAAAACCGTGGAGATTCACGATGTTGCCTTTATCGTCCTTGAGGTAACGCCCGTCGACATGCAGAGCCGGCATATCCATCCCCGGCCAGGCCATAGCTGACATTCCACAGGCCAGTGCCACTGTGGCGAAAAATTTACGTAGTGTAATCATACCATGACCATTTTATTTGAATTGCCAATAATCGAAATTGAACAGCTTCGGACCTTTACGGCCTTTAAACACGAAATAGACATCGTGGATACCGGTTGCCTTAGCGACTACAGAGGTCTCAATAGATTTCCAGTCCTCCCAACCGCCTGTCCCCGGGACATTGAGCGAAGCGATTAGCTCGCCATCTTCCTTGTCAAGACGCACCTCAATAGTTCCGCCACGGAGGGCGCTCGCAATGTCCGCTACAAACGATTTCGGACCTTTCTTGCCAAAATCCACATTCCCGACACGGATGTAGTCACCATTATGAATATCCGATACATAGACTCCGGTCTTTGAGTTCTGCTCTACCCTGACACCTTTTGACCACGCCATAGTCTCGGCCTCAACACGTCTGTAAGGATTGAGCACACCGACAGGCGCAGGTCCTTCGTCGGTAGGCATGATGGTCGGGATAGTGCCGTCTTTATTATATTTGAATTCCTCCACAGCCACACTGCGGGCAAAGCCTCCACCACCTGACAACTTGCCGGTATGATAAAAGAAATATGATTTGCCCTTGTAGTCAGCGACACCGCAATGATTGGTAAAAGAACCGGTGTCGCAAAGCGGCATAATCTCACCCATATACTTCCACGGTCCGACAGGAGTGTCACTCATCGAATAAGCGATATGTTCCGGGACTCCTCCCGCAGCATAAAGCAGATAATAATTACCGTTACGTTTATAGAACCACGGGCCTTCGGTATAGTTGTCCTTGTATTTCGCATCCTTCACACGCTCTTTCGGACCGGGAGCACCGAAGCCGTCGACCGACTGCTCAACCTTATGGACATCACCGTCAAATGATGTCATATCCTTATTAAGTTTCACATAATAGATTTCAGGATTGCCCCAATAGAGATATGCCTGTCCGTCATCATCGATAAATACGGTAGGATCAATATAATCCCAGCTTCCATCGACGAGCGGCCGTCCAATGGCATCCTTAAACGGTCCTACAGGCGAGTCGCCTACAGCCACGCCTATGGCCATAGCACCTGTCAGCTTGGAATGGAGAGGCACGTAGAAATAAAACTTACCGTCGCGCTCAATGCACTGCGGAGCCCATGCACGGTCATCGGCCCACTCGAAATCCTCGATTGCGAGCGGTGACCCATGATCGGTCCAGTTTACCATGTCGGTGGTCGAATAGACACGCCATTCCTGCATCCAGAAGAAATCAGCGCCATCCTCATCATGACCTGTATAGACATAGAGAGTATCATTGTGGACCATCGGGGCCGGATCGGTGGTGAAATTAGTCTGTATTATCGGGTTTATAGCCTGAGTTGTCAGCGGTAACGACAATATAAATGCAAGCGGTAATGTGAATTTACTTTTCATAAGCAATGTTTGTGTTCTGTTTAAACAATAGTGGAAGGAATTCATTGAGACATCTGCGCCATGTAAGCCATTCGTGGTGAGTCCCCTCCGATGAATAATATGTATGCCTGATTCCGGCATCGGTCAGAGCTTTACTGATTTTATCGCTTCCGAAATTCTCTTCCGTGCCCATTCCGAGAAAGAATGTGTGGACTTTCGAATTAAATGAAGCGGCATCTGTAAATATACCTCCATAAGCATTCTCAAGCCCGTTGGCAAGGAAAAAGAGTGCTCCGCTGAATGAACCGATATGGGCAAATTTGTCAAGATTATGAAGAGTGGTCTGAAACGTCTCATGACCGCCCCACGAAAGTCCGGCCATTGCACGGTTGTCGCGGTCGGTAAACGTACGGAATGTACTTTCGACAAATGGAATAAGCTCATTGAGCATTATGGGCGTGAACGATGCGCCGAACTCGTCGCGGGTCTCGCCCGGACGCGCTCCGAAAATATAGCCACAATTGCCATAGTCCATCACGACAATCATAGGGACACATTTTCCCGAAGCAATCTGGTTGTCCATAATATTAGCCATCTTTCCCTGCTGATGCCATCCGCGCTCATCCTCCCCCATTCCATGCTGGAGATAAAGCACCGGATAACGCCGTGACGAATCTGTCTCATACTCCGCAGGAGTGTAGACAAAACAACGGCGGTCAGAATTTTCTATTTCTGAATAGTAGCGGCATTCGCGCACCTGACCATGAGGGATATTCCTGTCAAACGTATAATAAGCGGCGACAGATTCATCTTCAGGTATTTCTATACCTCCCGCCATACGTCCACATCCATAGAAAGCCTCACTCGAAGGGTCAATTACGCTCACACCGTCAACCACGATGAAATAGTAGTGGAAACCGACAACAAGAGGCATCGTAACAGCAGTCCAATGGCCGTCTTCACCACGTTTCATGTCATATTTATGTCCGCATATATCAACTTTGACATCATTTGCCTCAGGAGCATATATCCTGAAGTGCGCACAATTCTGCCGGTCAACCCTCGGATAAGATGCCTGTGGAATATTGGTCTGTGCAATGAACGTATCGGAATCATGTCCATAGGCCGGCATTGCGGACGCTCCAAATACGAAAAGCAAAAATGCTGAAATGATTGTCTTCATAAATTCTATTTTAATTCCCAATAATCAAAATTAAACAAATCCTCTCCGTCACCCTCAAAGGTAAAATAGAGATCATGTATGCCCTTGACCTTTTCAAGTTTACATGAAAGCAATGAATAGCTGTCATCCGAACCTGTTGAATCAACCGGCAGTGTGCCGATCACAGCGCCATCTTTGGCATCAATCCTGACTTTAATACACGAACCGTTTTTCGATGAAGCCACACAGACAGACAGTTTCTTTGCGCCTTTCTTTCCGAAATCGACACCACGCAGACAGAGATATTCACCGTTGTCAATATCCGTAACAACCATATTACGGACTCCATGAGGCCGGGTCTTAAGACCGAATCCCCACGCCATTGTCTCGGCTTCAACCCGACGGAACGGATTGAACGGCTCTATCTGTTTAAGCTCGATATCTTTCCAGTAAGGGACTTCCTTGATTGTTCCGTCAGAGTTATATTCCATCTCGGCCGCATTGACCGAACGACGTTCATGATGATCGGCAGTTTCAAGACGGAGTATGTCATAGCTGTGTCCAAACAGATATGTCTTCCCCTTATAATCGGCAATTCCCGGATGATTGCCTCGCGTGCGCTCTGTCGGTCTCATGATGTAGCCTTTTGTTTCCCATGGGCCGGTGGCATTGTCGCTCATTGCATAGCCGATTCCCTCAGGACAACATGTCGAGGCAAAGGCAAGGTAGTAACGGCCATCGCGCTTATAGAACCACGGACCTTCCTGATAGTGTTGCGGAGCTCTGTCAAACTTATGTATCTCACCCGAATATGACACCATATCCTCATTAAGCTTCACATAATAAAGCTCAGGATTGCCCCAATACATATAGGCCTGTCCGTCATCGTCGATGAAAACCGTCGGATCTATGTCATTCCAATGCTCCTTCTGCCACACGAGAGGTTTGCCTATCGGATCTTTGAACGGGCCATAGGGCGAATCAGCCACAAGCACGCCGATACCGTTGCCGTGAATCGGACAATACATGTAGAACTTGCCATTCCTCTCCACAACCTGAATGGCCCATGCGCCATTGTCCCGATTAAACCACTTAAAGTCCTTCAGCGAGGCAACCGCACCGTGTTCGGTCCAGTTGACCATGTCGGTCGAAGTGTATAGCAGCCAATCCTGCATCTTAAAACCATATCCCTCCGCGTCATCCTCATCGTGTGAGGTATAGAGGAATATTGTGTCATTATGAACCATCGGCGCAGGGTCTGCATTATATTTGGTCTGTATTATAGGCAGCTGCTCAATCGCACCGGCCATCAGTCCGAAAGACAAAAATGATATTGATAGTAATTTTTTCATAAAGCATAAATTTAAAGCTTCACTGTTTTCTTTGAGCCGTCATAGGGAACTTCGACCGGCACTCCCGATGATT
This sequence comes from uncultured Duncaniella sp., assembly GCF_910578445.1. Classification (GTDB taxonomy): domain Bacteria; phylum Bacteroidota; class Bacteroidia; order Bacteroidales; family Muribaculaceae; genus Duncaniella. Next base: position 88,534 of record NZ_CAJTQC010000007.1, read on the forward strand.
TCTTATCAGCAACCACAAGCTTGAACTTACGGTTGGCCAACATTCCCGGATATTCACCCTGACGGTCGGCAATGGTCAATGTACGGGTCTTGTCATTCCACGCAAACCTGATAGTCGAATAAGCTCCCTTTTCATAGTTATAGTTATCAAACTCATCTTCATAGAGAGTGAACTCACCGTCTGCACCGGGATAAACACGGATTTCAAGATTGTCCCATGACTTTTCAGTCGCATACTGGACATCAGGACCAATCGGCAGTATAGAGCCTGCCTTTACGAAAAGAGGCAGAGTCTTGATAGTCGTGGGCTTTACGATTTCCCGTCCGCCTTTATGGAATTCATTGGTTTCAAAATCCCACCATGAACTCCCGACCGGAAGATATATGTCGGTATTGACAGGACTCATGAAATCAACATCGGCAATGACATCACCTTCGGTGTTTTCCTGACGGTTCCAGCCGGTGTTTTCATCAATCTTGATTATCTTCTCGGGTGTATAGTTGGCTTTTACGACCGGAGCTACAAGGATATTGCGGCCGAACATGAACTGGTCGCCACACTCCCAGCCTTTTTTGTCTTTTGGGAAATCCATCATAAGCGGACGCATGAAGCTTGAGTTATGTCTGCTCACGTTCCATGACGTAGAGTAGATGTATGGAAGCAGCCTGTAGCGAAGTTTTATCGCATCCTCGACCGCATCAAATATGTTCTCTCCACGGTTTCCGAAATAGTAGATTTCACGCTTGATGTCAGCACCGTGTGAACGCATCATGGGCGTAAATGCACCAAACTGCATCCATCTCACATACAGTTCCTGAAACTGTGGATTCTTCACAGCCGAGTTATCGCCATAGCTCTTGTTATAAGCTCCAGCAAAGAATCCGCCTATATCGGAATTCGAATTCGGGTTTCCAGTCATTGTGAAATTGAGAAGAGCCGGAATCTGGTTGCGCAGTGTCTCCCAAGTCGAAGCAACGTCACCGGTCCACACATTACATCCATAGCGCTGCTGGCCAAAAAAACCAGAACGCGTAAGGATAAACACACGCTTCTTGTCGGACTCCTCGCGCTGATGGTCATAGACTCCGCCGACTGTCAGCAATGGATAAGCGCAGCGCACTTTGCGGAACGATCCGAGATGGGTCTTCGTATCCATATCCTCCGGCTTGAAATCAAGGTGGTCAGGTTCGGTAGAGTCCATCCACCAGCCATCCATGTCATGATCATAAAGGCGCTTGAGATGATTCCAATAAATATCGCGTGCCTCAGGATGATATGCGTCATACACTCTCACGCCCGAAGGATAGTCCATGCGGGGAGGCCACTGCTCCGCGATGCCCGACTGAGGCCATGTAGAGAAATTGAACAGCATGTTTTTTGAATCAAGCTCCTTATAGGGACGTGTGGATGGCCCGAACGATGACCATATCGAGATTATCACCTTGGCATTATTCGCATGAATGTCATCGACCATTTTACGAGCATTGTTGAACTCCGGATTCATAAACTCCATAGCGTTCCACAGATAGTTGTTACCCCAGTATTGCCAGTCCTGAATTATACCGTCGAGAGGCACACCAAGCGCACGATATTTGTTTACGACCTCCACGATTTCATCCTGACTCTTATAGCGCTCACGGCTCTGCCAGAATCCGTAGGTCCACAGCGGAAACATCGGGACTTCTCCTGAAAGCCTTCTCATCTCACCAATAACACCGTCGGCATTTTTCCCATACATGAAATAGTAATCGACACAGTCGCCGACTTCCGATTCGAAATATGACACATCCTTGTCATCGACAAATGTTGTCGGTGAATAATTGTCCCAATACACACCGTAGCCCTTCACCGAAACAAAGACAGGTATACCATCCTCTATATTTCCGGGCATAAGCGTGCGTTTCAAGCCTCGCTGTGACAGCCGTCCGTTTTCAAGATTGCCGAATCCGTAGATAGGTTCATCGGCATCAAGACAGAAATCCTGACGAACCTTGAACGATGCCTCACCGGCATCATCGACAGGAGTAAAACTTACATTATCACCCTCCCGAAGCAACTTCTTGCCGTCCGGGGAAAGGAATGAGATCTTGCCGGAAGCAGTGTCAATAGTTACAGTTATGGAATCGGACTTGACTGTTATATATTTTCCCGATTGGCGGGCATTGAATTTTACATTGCCGGGGGTCGACACCACGCTAAGGCTCTGTTTTTCCACCTTAGTGCCAACCGAATTTTTTATTACGCGAACCGTAGATGGCGTGTAGAATTGCAGTGATATTTCATTTCCGTTCACTTCTGTTGCAATTCCGTGGTTTTCAATAGTAAAATCAGAAGCAACACATACTGATGCTCCGACCGAAACAAATGTCGACAAGATTGTAGTAATGACATTGCGATAGTTCATTGACATGATATTCGATTATTAATGATTGGAAACTATAAGAAAACGTTTTAACTAAAAATTCACCGTCGGGAGGGAAGTGCACAGAGCCTCCCGACGGTGAATCGACCAAATAAATATTGGTCCCTTCTACCTAATTATGTACAATGTCGGAAACTGTCCGAAAATTTAGTCCTGACTTTTTCCAGCAAGTCCGTCGGCAAAACCTCCATAGGCCGGCTTGCGGCTATAGTTCAGATCCCAAAGTCCGATAGGTTCTCCCGGACGCCATCCTGAACCTTCAGGGCTGTCGGTCTGAGCCCACTGACAGATACCATACTGCTGTGAGAGCGGGACTATTTCGAAATATTTGTCGATTACGAACTTATAGAACTTGGCCATTGCCTGATGCTGTTCGAAAGTAACATCTTCTGTCTTGACAGTGTTGCCGTTCTCGTCACAGAGTCCCATGTCAAGTTCTGTGATACGCACAAGCTTGCCTGTTGCGGCCATAAGCTCAAACATCTTGACCACATGTTGTTCATTGCTTGCCTGAGTCTCAGGATTCATATAGCATTTGATGTGCATCTGCGACCCGATGCCGTCAATCTTCGTCTCGCCGTCCGATTCCCATTGCTCAATCCACTGGATGAGGCTCTTGAGCTTCTGGTTGTCGTCCCAGTCTGATTCAAGGTTATAGTCGTTGATGAAAAGCTTGAGTTCTTCGGGGTTACCACCGTTCTCTGCAAAATACTTACGGGCAAACTTCACCGGAATGCGGACGAAATTATCTCCCAGATAATCCTGCCAGTAGAACTTGTTGGACTGGTCGCCAGATCCGGTAGCGGCATGCTGAAGATCGTAGCGCTGACCCCACGGACCGCCCGAGATAGCCTCGTTGACAACGTCCCAGGCCTTTACCTGACCGGCTGTAGCCTCCATCATACCCTTGATCCAGCGTTCCATCTCTGCAGTGAGGATTTCAGCCTTCTCTTCGGGAGTTACGGGAATCTTGTTGAGTTTCTCCACCTTGCATACTTTTACGGAACGAACATCAAGGGTAGCGTCGGTGGTCTGAGGCTTGAGAATCACGTCATAGTTGCCTCCGGTGACGCCCGAGAATTTCAGACGGACAACATTGTCTCCAGCAGAAATGGGAACAGGCACAGAGAGATTCTGAGCATCGTCGCCCCATCCGTTCTGCATTGTGAGCTCGACACCCTCGGCATTCTTGGACGCCGTGATATCGAGATAGAGCACATAGTCACCCTCGGTCAGAGGATTCTCACCACCAGGAAGGATAAAGAACTGCGACCAGTCGCCTGTCGGGACAAAGTGGATGCAACCATTGATAACCGGAGGCTCGCAACCCATCGCAAAGAAGGGGAAGGGACCGTCGGTATAGGTCTTGAAGGTGACCTCACTCTCCACCTCGACGGCAGGACTTTCATGATGTGACAGCTTAACCCACTCGATTTCAAGTTTGCCGTCGTAGGTGCCGGGCTGGAAAATCACAAAACTGCTCTCTGTCGTTACTCCGTCTATCGTGACCGAACATTCAGCCCAGTCATCAGAAAATTCCATTTGTTTCTCGAGCGTCGCACCCCAGTTGCCTAATTGCACGTTCATAGAACCAGCCTTGCTACCCTTCACCTTTGCCGTAACCTTGTATGTTCGGCCCGGCACGGTGGAGAGGCCGTCCATAACAAAGAACTGATACCATTCTCCCGGATATTCAGGGACAGTTAGAATTCCGTCGACAATCTGTGGTTCATAGCCCATCACATAGAAAGGGAATTTCGCATCATTCTTGAACTCGTGGATAGCGTCCTCCACTTCGAGTTTCTCATTGGGGTCGATATCAAGTTCCTTGTCGGCGATAAGACTGTTGAGCCACTTGACATTCTGCTGCTCGTGCCAGCAGAGAGTGTGGCCATAAACCTCGACACCTGCCTTTGAAGCCGCATCGACAAAGGCTGTGACAGTGCTGAAATCCATCGAACCGTCATCACCGACAATCGAGGCATACTTCATGGCATTTCCGGCGGTAATCTGATGGAAGTTAGCGTTGGTGATACGGTAGACCTGACCGAACTTATTATAATCGGGCGCACTGACACCGACTCCGAGCTTGAAATCAGGATTTATTCCCGCTCTCTGACTCAGATAATCCTTTAGATTTCCGTAGGCATTCAGATATTCATATTGCGCGATGCTTTCAGGCTTCTCGACATAAATGTTGTCGATGTTCTGGTCGGCACATCCCGTGAGGGATGCACCGGCAAGAAGCGAAAGCCATATCTTATGGTTAGTTTTCATTCAGTATCAATTTTTGAGTAGGTTAACGGATAGTATAGCTGAACGACTCGTATTTATTCTGACGGTCGCGGGCTACGAGAGTCTCGGTGACGTTGGCCTTATATTCAGCTGTCGCACCGGTCTGCTCGTTGACCACATAAGGAATCGTATAGCTGTAGGTAAGCTCAATGAGGTCACGGTCAGTATTGTTCCACGCCTTTATTGCGCCATGATATGTGTACTTTCCACTACCCGACGCGGTGCATCCGGGAGTCTCGGTAGACACTGTCACGTTGCCGTTGTCATCAATCCTGATTATGAGGTCGCAGACGATATTTTTCTCGGCGCTTCCACCATTTCCGTTGACATAAGCCACCGAGTGACTCATCACATAGTGCGATTCGGTCAGAGACTTAGAGCTGATTGACTTGACATCGGCCTTCTCCCAGTTGGCCGCGTTGCTCTCGGATGTGAAAGCCACACCATTGTTCTCACCGCTGACTTTAGACTTGCTCAGCCATGCACCGGCCCATTTGTTCTTATACTTGATGGCATACAGGGTATAGTTCTTGGGAAGAACCGACCACTGGTCGTTCATGACAACACTCGGAGAAGAACCTGCCACCTTCGGTGTGCCTTCGAGAATAGAGTCAGAGGCCGAAGTGAGGCGCACTGGAAGCACGTAGCATGTATTGACTGCTTCCGGATCAGCAAAGAAAGCATCCTCAAGTTTCACGTCGAGATAGCCGAGCACTTTGCCCTTCTTGATAGTCACACGCTCGTCGCTGATGAAGGTGTAGTGTGACTGCGGGAGAAGTTTCACTTCTGATCCGTCCGAGAAACTCATGCCCTGAATGAGCGATGGGTCAACCTCACACTGTACCCAGCGGTTTTTCTTGTTGGTGTTGACACCTCCGAGGACCGGACAGATACGGAAGATATGCTGATTGTCAAGTGATGTGTCAAATTCACCATCCTCGCCAAGAGTCAGAGTGCGGATAGGAGTCTGATCAGCGAAAGAGATGGTCTGGTATATGTAATCGGGAAATTCCTGGCTGTCATTTTTGCAAGAAGAGAGCACAAGAGCCATGCCGACCAATGAAAATATTACTTTTTTCATGATTTCTGATTTGAGTGTTAGAATTGTTGCGTTACCAGCCCTTGTTCTGAATGAGTTCGCTGAATTTAAGCACCTCTGAATAAGGAATCGGGCCATAGAACATATAATCCTTGTAGTTACGGGTCTCGACATCGATGACGCTATAGGTGCTGCCGGAGATGCTCATGCCTTTTGCAGTTTCATTGAGCTCGGATTTCCAGCGGCGCAGATCCCAGAAACGGTGGCCTTCGAATGAGAGTTCGATACGGCGCTCGTTGCGGATAAGTTCACGCATCTTATCCTTATCACCCTTGATTGATTCGAGATATTCGTCGCCATTCTCAATGCCGATACCTGCACGCTGGCGGATTGCTTTAATCACGTCATAGGCAGAATAGCCGTGTGAACCGCTGCCGGTCGGCCCCCAAGCTTCGTTTGCTGCTTCAGCATAAAGAAGGAACATTTCAGTGTAGCGGATACGTGGAGTGTAGTGATACTCTTCGGTAGTTCCGTTTGGATCGAGGCTGATGTCCTGACGGAGCAATTTGCGCAGATAATAGCCTGTACGGGTCGATGAGCCTGTGAGCTTGTTAAGCGCGTCATTGTTCGTACCGTCCACGGCGGTGGTCACAGTGCCGTTTGACAGACCTGAGGTCATGCCGTTGTAGGTGACATAGGCTGCGAGACGCGGGTCACGGTCTGCATATGGATTTGCTGCGTCATACTCTCCTTTGACATTAGAGATAGGATAACCGTTGGCCATCGGGAAAGCATCGACGAAGTTCTGTGTCGGGTTGATGCGGCCGCTGCCATAGAGCGAAGGAGGATAGTTGTCTTTTTCAAGACTGTTGGACTTTGAGCGCTCGCTCATCCAAAGCACTTCGGCAGGGATTGACGACGCAGAAATGTTGTCGATGTCAGTCTTGTTGCAATACCAAGTGTTGCCTGTAGGGTCAAGACCGTTGACACCACCGATATGATCAAGCACCTTCGCACCGGCATCGGCAGCCTCAGTCCAGCTTATGCCTGACGCCTCGGCATATGCGGGGCTGGCTCCAAGCAGATTGAGTTTTGCGAGGAAAGCCTCGACAACACGGCCTGAAATACGTCCGCAGAAATTGTTGCCGAACACACGGTTGATCTGGCTCATCGCAGCGTTGGAATAGCGGGCCTGCAACTTGGTCATTGACTCCGAGTCACCATATTCCCACGGAAGCACTTCAAGCGCACGGGCGGCATCGGCACGGATAGCCTCGACACACTCTACAAATGAATTGCGCGGAATATTGAAATTCGATGCCTGACTTTCGGCAACCTCAAGAATGGGCACTCCGAGAAGAGTTCCGTCAGAAGTATAGCCTCCGTGAGCTTCAAGAAGATAATAGTTGAACATTGCCCTGAGAGCATATGCCTCAGCCTTTTCGCGGTCACAGAACATCTGCGATACAATCTCATCGTCAGCCCAGTGAACCTTGTCGCATCTTTCGAGGAACATGTTGAGATACTGGATGCCGGATTTACAGCTTGTCCAACGGTCGAAAGGATTGTTGTCTGAAGTCCATGAACCGGCTGCAACCTTACGATAAGAGTTGTCGACATCGTTTGACACGGCATCGTCGGTCGCAACCTCGCTGAACGGATATGACCCGATGGGAATACGGGTGTAACCGTTGGCAAGGATACCTTCGGCGTAGTTGGCATTGTTATACATATGGTCAATGCCGAGGTTGTTTTCTATGGCCGGTTCGAAAAGGTCGTCACAGCTGACTAACATCGCGGCCAATGGTATGAAGAATAAGAATTTTTTCATGATTCCGTTGTTTTCAGGATTAGAAATCTACTTTGACGCCAAGGGTGTAGACGCGACACTGGGGAGCAGCACCGACAGCTCTTTCAAGCTGTTTGCGTTCCTTGGAGATGGTTGCGAGAGAGTTTCCGTTGACATAGACCTGAAGCCCCTTGACGAACTTGTCGCGGAAGAGCGAGCTTGGGAGGTCGTAGGTAAGCTGCACTTTGTCAAGATAGAAAGCATCAGTCGAATATGTCCAGAAATCGGAAGTCACGAAATTGAGCTCGCCACCCTGTGTGGTCAGACGCGGATAAGTGGCAGTCGCCGCTGTTTCGGGAGTCCAGCGTCCGCGGACAACCTCCGAATACTTGCGGTCGCCATAGACCCAGTTGTATGTATCGTTCTTGACACCCATGCCACCGAAAGCACCTGTGCCGGCAACGAAGAGAGTGAAGTTTTTCCACTTGGCCGTGAAGTTGAGACCCATGCAGAAAGGTGCGCCCCATTTGCCGAGAACAACCATGTCCTTCGAGTCAATCACGCCGTCACCGTTCTGGTCCTTATATTTGAGATCACCGGGACGGGTATTGTTGTTGATCTTTGCTGAAGTAGCCACGTCGTTTTCATCAGTGAAAAATCCGAGACACTCGTAACCGCGAAGAGCATCAATCGGAGCACCTGTCTGACGCAGCCAGTCATACTCGACTGTTTCGTTGATACGGATATTCTTGGTCTTGTTATACATACCGTTGACTCCGAGTGCAAGACCGAAATCCCCTACTTCCTTGGCTATGTTTACACCAAAGTCAAAACCGGTGCGACGCTGATTGTTATAGTTGATGTAGGGACGAAGGTCGGAAACAGGCCAGTAGGTCTGGAAATAGTTGGGATAGGTGCTCGATGCGATGGTAAGCTGGTCATTGGTATCAATGTTGAAGAAGTTGGCATTGACACGGAGCAGCCCGTTGAAAAGGACTGTGTTGAGACCTGCGTTGAACTCCTTGCGCTTCACAAAACCGAGATTCGGGTTTCCTCCACGCTGCGAATCGGTGGTCTGCATCGAATTGTTTGTCTCGCTCCATCCCCACCAAGTACCTGTCGAGGTGAAGATATCGGCATACATATAGTATTTCTCAATATCTATATCCTGATTGACAATACCGTAGGACGCTGTGAGCTTAAGGTCGTTGAGCCAGTCGACATCGTTGAGCCAGTCTTCCTGAGAGAGACGCCAGCCGAGCGTAGCCGTGGGCGAGAAAGCATTGCGGTGACCCGGAGCAAGCTTGGCCGAATGGATGGCCGCACCGCTGAACTGGGCATAATACTTGTTCATGTAGTCATACTCAAGGTTCAGGCCAAGGTTTGCATTGCTGACACGGTGATATTCGCCCGATGTCGTCACCTGATAACCGTTTGCAAGAAGCATTGCATGGAATTTATGGCCATCACCGAATGTACGGTTATAGTTGAAATTGGCATTGAACGCAATGGTCTGCACATCACGGCTGTCAGATACGGTCTGAGTTGCTGTGCTCTTGTCAAGATTATACTTGGTAAGCCCCGAAATCATGTCATAGCCAAGAGCATTGTCCCATGAAGCCCGGTAGGTGGCATAATCGTTGATAATGGCAGTGTTGTAGGATGTGGCATAGTCAACTGCATACTGTGCGCGGAACGACAGGCCCGGAAGCACGCGTGCAAGGTCAATGTCAACACCGAGGTCAAACTGGAACTGACGGCTGGTGTAGGTATTGTGGCCGGCAGCATACATTCCTGCAAACGGGTTGGTGGCATACTGCTGTGTGCCGCCAAGCAGATATTTGCCGTCTACGATATAGTTGCTGTTGTTGATATAAGCCCAAGAGCTCTGGTCGGTCGGGTCAATGGCCGAGATTGGAATCAGAGGAACAAGAGGATCTGCGCCGGGATTCGTCGGACGGAGTTTGGCCGATTCAGCCCAGAAATTGGAGCGGTCCTTCCGGTCATCGTAGAATGATGCACTGGTGTTTACCCAGCCGCTGATCCAGTCATTGAGCTTAAGGTCAATGTTACCGCGCACATGCAGGCGTGTGGTGTGATTGTTCTTGCCTTCGCCGAATTTAATCAGGTCGGAATTGTTGTAAAGACCGACGTTGGCATAATATTTGGCAAACTTGCCGCCTCCGCGGAACTCAGCCGTCGCATCATAGCGCATATAGTTCTTCTTAAGATATTCATCCGAGAAGAAGTTGATGTCGGGATAGCGGAAAGGATTGTTACCGGTCGAGTAGTTGTAGATGTCCTCCTGCGAGAAAGCCGGAATCTCGATTCCGTCATTGGCAAGCGCTTCGTTGTAGAGAGTGGCATATTCGGCCGAACCGAGATATTTGGGATAGCTCTTGGGGACGTAGAGCTGCGCATTGCCTCTGACACTCACCTGCAGGCCCTTTTCATTACCGCGTTTGGTGGTAATGAGGATGACACCGTGAGCTCCGCGGCTACCATAGAGCACCACAGCCTGCGCGCTTTTCAGAAATGTGATCTGAGCTATTTCAGAAGGCAGGATATTGGTAGCTTCGCGAGGGACACCATCGACAAGCACAAGCGCACTTCCCTGATTCCAGAGCTGGCCGTTGTAACCTCCGACCAATGCCTGCATGTCAGACAGACTATAAGTCGAGTAGTCTTTCTCCATCAGTTTTTCGACATCCACAGCCGAGACACCGCCGAGAAGATTCATATCCTCGACCGTGCGGAAAGCCACATGGACTTTTGTGGAGTCGAGAAGCTCGTCGGCTCTCGAAATCCCGGCCGACAGCAACGCGAATGCTCCTATAGTTACAAATTTATATATCTGTTTCATGAGATTTTAATTATAAGGTTATTACCAACCGGGGTTCTGTTTGAACTCTGCCGACATGTTGCAGTCAGACTTCTTGAGAGGCATCCAGTAGTGTTTCTCGGTATAATTGCGAGTGACGATGACTTCTTCATGATAACCGCTGACAGCGTTGTTTTCAGGATGTGCAGGGTCAAAGTCACCGCTACGTGTAAATTCAACGGAAGTCTTGTCGGCATACTCAGGCTTGTCGATGAGCATCCAGCGGCGCAGGTCGTTGAAGCGATGGCCTTCATATGAAAGCTCGACTGCACGCTCGCGGCGCACCTCGCTCATAAACGAATCGAGATTGCCTGTAAATTTGGCATTCACACCCTCCACGCCGGCGCGCTCACGAATTTTGTTGACCGCATCGAGAGCAGAGAGCTGACAGGCAGACACCTTGCCCGAAGGAGTTCCAGTTGCCTGAGCGACAGCTTCAGCATACATCAGATAGACATCCGCGAGGCGCAGATAGCTGATGCCGATTGTGAACTGTGGAGAGTAACCCCAGCCGTCATCGTAGCGGTTACATGTGGGATGCAGGAATTTCTTGAGTGCATAGCCTGTACGCGAAGCCGTATTGATGTCGCGTGAAGCGCCTGAGGTGAACAGCTCGATGTTGGGGAGCGGATTCTGATAATTGTCTGTAATCAGACAGCCGTCAAACACGATGTCATTGTAGAAACGCGGGTCGCGGTCCTTCCAAGGATGGGTCTTGTCCCAGCCTGATTGCGGATCGTCAAGGGGAAGGCCGTTGGCCATACCGTAGTTGTTGACATAATTGGCGCAGGGGCTGAGATTATTGCCACCACCGTCGGGATGGTAGGGAGTCGGAACATACTGCAGAGCCAGACCATAGCGCGTGTTCTGCCACGGATCCCATTCCGGTCCGCGGAAGATGACCTCGGTCAGTCCGGGCATACGGCCATTCTGTCCGTAGGAGTAGAAGACCTCACCTATCTTGTCATAGCTGACAAGCTCATACTGCGTCGCACCTCTCTCGATAAGGTCCAGAAGCTCTCCGAACGCATCGGCAGCCTTCTGTGCATAGTCGCGGTTATATTCACGAGAACCGGTTGACTCATAGTTCATCAGTGGCGAGGCTGCCCAGAGATAGTTCTTGCCTAAATAAGCGAGAGCCATCACCTTGTTGATACGGCGCTGGTTGTTACCGTTGGTTATGACGCTGATTGAAGTCTTATCCCAGTCAATGGGAAGGAGGTCGGCTGCGCGACGGAAATCGGCGGCTGCCTTGTCGGCACATTCACTGTAGGAGAGACGCGGACGTGTAAGCTGACCGTTTGCGTTCATAACCTCGTCGATATAGGGAAGACCGCCGAAATAGTTCATCAGCATGAAGTGATACCATCCGCGGAAGAAGAGGAGCTGGCCTTCGATGGCCTTCTTCTGTTCGGAAGTCGCGTCGGTGAGGAGGTGAAGATTTTCAAGACCCATGTTGCACTGGCGGATGCCCCACCATGCGCATGGCCAGAGACCCTTGTTGAAACGGTCCTTCTTGTATGCGTCGAAGGCCCCGCGGTCGAGCCAGCCGGTTCCCCAGCCGTCGAACTCCTTCTGCCATCCCCAGAAGTCACCCTGGTCAATCTTGTAGACCATGTGGTAGTTGATGTTGGCGCTTGTCACCTCGTCATCACCCCAGTTGAAGGAGTTGGTCCAGTAGCCCTTGTCGAAGAGGGGGATGTTGTTGTAGAGCAACTCCACAAAACCTTGGAAGTTGGTAAAATTCTTGTAAGGTTCGTTAGCAGAAATGTCTGATTCTTCCGATTTGTCAAGATAATCGGAGCATGCAGTCGCGCCAAGCATAAGAGCTGTGCCCAGACATGCCGCTTTTATATATGTTACATATTTTTTCATGATAAGTCAGTCGGTTAGATGTCAAACTTAAAACCAAGATTGAAACGGCGCACTGTCGGATAAGCGCCCTGAGAGGCAAGACCTGTTCCGGCAAAGTTCGACTCGCGGTCGTCAGGCATGCGAGACCAGAGCCAGAGGTTGTTGCCATTGAGATAAAGCTTAAACATGCTCATGCCGAGTTTCTTGACCCAACCGCCTGTCCATGTATAGGCAATCTCCGCGTTCTTCAGACGGATGTATGAGCCGTCGTAGTGATAGCGCGTACCTTCATAGTAGGACGGAGTCGAGCTCCAGCGCGGCAGCGGCACTTCGGCATGAGGGTTGGAAGCCGACCAGTAAGCGCCCTCATCGAAAACATTGTTGAGGTGGTTGTTGAGCGACTTGAAACCGACATAGCGGCTGACATTGGTCACGCCATAGAACTGCACGAATGCCGAGAAGCCTTTCCATTCGAAACCGATAGTGGCATTGTAGGTGTTCTGCGGAGTGCCTGTGTAGCCATAGGGAGCATTGTCATTGGTGTCGATGACACCGTCGCCGTTATAGTCGACCGAAATGAACTGACCGGGAAGCTTATGATTGTTGTTGGTGTTATGCTGGGTCATACCGATAACCTCGTTCCAGTCTTGGGCGATACCTGCGGTATAGGTGGCATGGTCCTGACCGATGGCAAAACCTGTGCTCTTCTGATAGGCGGGAGTCAGTTCGGGATCATCGTATGAAAGCACCTTATTGGTCGCATGGGTCATGTTGAAATTACCCCAGAGATGGAGATTGTTGTTGAAGGTGTAGTTGAGACGCAGTTCAAGTTCGAAACCTGATGTGCGCACACGGCCGAGGTTGGCGGTGGGAGCGGTAGTTCCGTAATAGCTGGGGACGGCGCGGTTATTACCTGTGATAAGGATATCGCTGCGCTTGTCGCGGAAGAACTCGAGGCTACCGGCTGCGAAATGGTTGAAGAACGAGTAGTCGATACCGAGGTTCTGCTTGATGGCCTTTTCCCAGTGAACATCAGCGTTGCCGACGGCCTTCTCGTAATACCATACATAGGGTGAGTCCACCTGACGGTTGATGCCCTGGAACGACTGTCCGTTTGAATCGTTGATCGGACCGTAGCCCATCTGTGTCGCATAGAGCCAGCGTGCGGGCACATAGTCGTCGCCGACCTCACCGTAAGAGTAACGGACTTTAAGAAGATCAAGCCATCCGCGGGAGAATTTCATGAAATTTTCCTGTGAAATCATCCAGCCCACAGCGCCGGAGTTGAAGAATGCGAAACGGTTTTTACGGCCGAAGCGTTCCGAACCGTTGTAAGCACCGTTGTATTCGGCAAAATATTTGTCGGCATAGTTATATGTGGCACGGAAAGCCCAGTCCTCACGATAGTTGGTGAACTGTGAGCCGTAGGTGTTTTCTGTACGGTTGAACACACCCATTGCCGAGACCTCATTCTGTCCGAATTTTCCTGCCCAGTAGAGCTGACCCTGATAGAAGAGGTTGCGGACAGTCTGATTGTTGTCGACCGCACCGCCATTGGTTTTCCACTTGATGCCCTCGTTGAAGTCAAAGCCGGTCTTGGTGTCGCCGACCTGCGAATAGGTCACCTCACCAGTGAGAGGATTGATCCATTTCTGCTGATAGGCGTTGTAGAGGTCATTGATGCCGCGGCCGGTCTCGACAAACACATTGTCCCACGACACGAGTGCCGATGCACGGAGTCCTTTAAGAAGGAAGCTTAGATCCTGTTCAAGAGTGAAGTCTGTATTGATACGGGTTGTAGTGACCTTCTCCGCACCAGCCAGAGCGAGATTTGTGACAGAGTTTGGCGAGCCCTGTGTGTCAAGAGGATAGTAGCCCCATGTTCCGTCGGAATAACGAGGAAGGAATGTGTCGTGAGGTGCGCTGTAAGCGGCCTGCCAGAGCTGTGTCGTATCCCAGTCGGAGTCTTTCATGTTCCATGGACGCTTTTTCTCGCCGCTCATACCGAAAAGATTGACCTTGAAAACGGTTGTCGGAGTAATCTGGAAGTCAAGATTCGAGCGGACATTCACACGGTTATATCCATAACCTGATTTATATCCGCGCCCGTTATCCCACTCGCGGAAAAGGTCACCTTCATGAAGGAAATCGACAGCGGCGAAGTATTTCACATTCTTTGTACCGCCGGCCACATTGATGTTAGGATTGTAGGCCATCGCATAGTCCTTGAAGAGTTCTTTCTGCCAGTCAACATCAACATAACGTTCCCACTCGTCACCGGGGTTGATGTATTTCTGGATCACCTCTTCAGGATAGATGTCATTCCACGAATCAGGATAGAGACCAAGTTCGCGTTCGATAGCGCGGTTGCGCACACGGATAGCATCGGCCGAACCGAATGTGTCGGGAAGTTTCGAAACGACCTTGGCTGTGACATTCATGCCGACAGAAATCTTGGCGCGACCCTCTTCACCGCGTTTGGTGGTGATAAGGATGACACCGTTAGCACCTTTCACACCGTAAACGGCAGTGGCCGATGCGTCCTTGAGAACCGAGATTGTCTTGACAGAGCTGATGTCGACCGAGCTCATCGGACGCTCGATTCCATCGACAAGCACAAGAGGCTGCGAATTGTTCCAAGAGCTTGCGCTGCGGATGATAATCTGCGGGTCTTCATCACCGGGCATACCGGTCGACGAAGATGTCACGACACCGGGAAGATTACCAGTGAGAGCCGCACCGACATTGCTGACACCTCCGGCACGCTCGAGAGTCTCGCCGGTGGTCTGGGTAATCGCACCGACAACAGAAGCCTTTTTCTGCTGGCCATAGCCGACCACCACAACTTCATCGAGCATTTCAGTGTCAGTCGTAAGGGTCACATCAACCACCGTACGGCCGTTGACCTTGACACTCTGAGAAATCATGCCGACATAGGAAAATTCCAGAACGGCATTTTTCAGATTAGGAACATTGAGCGAATACTGACCGTCGATGTCAGTAGCCACACCTTGTGAAGAGCCTTTGAGGATTACTGAAACCCCCACGAGTGGTTCACCTGTATCGTCAACCACCGTACCCCTGACCGTATCGGCATATGCCCAAGCTGGACCAAAGCCCACAAGAAGCATCAGGAGTGAAATGCATCGAAATAGTTTCTTTACATTTTCCATTGTTATTAATTTAAAGTAATATAATTGATAGATTGTCACTGCGTGAGTGCATAGGGAAGCAGATTGTTACTGCATGAGTGCATAGAGAGCAGGTTAAATGCTGTTTGATGCGTAGAGTCCGATAGTAGTTCCTGTAAATCCGCCCGCTTTGGCTGTCGAAGTGAATCCTCCGTCTATACCCGTTGCGACTTCTTCCCAAGTCTTTCCACCGTCGGCGGAATACGAGAAGCTGAGGTCAAGCCCCTTCGATTCGACTTTAAGGCCGAGATGGTGTGTCCCGTCGGCAATCGGTTTCGAAGCGATGTCTTCATGACCGTTTTCAGTTATCTTGCGGAGTACCACACTGTGACCTTCGCCATTGCGTGTCTTGGCGAGAAGATACTGATGAGTCTCGTCTTTCATCAGAAGCATGCCGGCACACTGCTTTTCGTGTTCAGGATCGAAAGTGACATTGGTAGTGGCCGTATAATTGTGGTGATGGACACGACGGCCGACATACGGTATCACAGCCTTGTCAGCCGATGTCACATCAGCACACTTGATGGTGAGATAGCCGGGGTTGGTAGTGAGCGAATAGAGATCAGCGGCAGTGCCTCGCAATGTCATCCAGTCCATACCGAGCACCGAATCAGAGAATTCGTCACGGCGGCTGAAATTGCCGAATGTAACGTCGGCCTCTCGCTTGACACCCTCGCGACGCAACTGCATCGGGACGGTCTCTCCTTCACGAGTCATGTAAGGCCAACCGTCGTCAGTCCACTTGACAGGCATCATGAAAGTCTCGCGACCGAGATTTTCCATGTCGTTGCTGACAGGTCGACATGCAAGAAACACACTCCACCAGTCGCCTTCCTTGGTCTGCACAAGGTCGGCATGTCCGGCACAGGTGATAGGATTCTCACGCGATTTGTCGAGCGTACGCTGTGTGAGGATAGGATTGCCTTCCCACGGTGTGAACGGTCCGAAAGGCGACGGACCACGATAGATGACCTCGCTGTGCCATGTGCTTGTGCCACCCTCGGCAGTCATGAGATAGTACTGTCCGTTGACCTTATATATATGAGGGCCTTCGCACCAGATCGGTTTCTCCTCCGGACGACAGCCCTTGTTGACAACAATCTTGCGTTCGCCCACACACTTGTCGGAAGCAGTGTCGAACTCAACCACGCGCACCGTACGGTGGCCGGGATATTCGGGCTTGCCGTCGGGAGCGTCATCGTTGTTGACAATATAGCCCTTGCCATCCTCGTCAAAAAAGAAAGCCGGGTCGATGCCATGCACGTCGGGGAGCATGATGGGGTCTGACCACTCACCAAACGGGTCCTGAGTCTTGACAAAGAAATTTCCCGCACCGACATTGGTCGTAATCATATAGTAGGTCTTGTTTGCCGGATTGTAGGCTATGTCCGGAGCAAAGATACCGCCGCTGACATGCTGCTTCTCCATGTTCTGCAGCTGTGAGGGACGTGAAAGGACATGCCCGACCTGCTTCCAATTGACAAGGTCACGACTGTGGAACAGAGGCACACCGGGGAAATAGGTGAAAGTCGATGTGGCCAGAAAATAATCTCCGTCCCCATTTGTACAGATTGTCGGGTCGGAATACCATCCGGGAAGAATCGGATTGTAAAACGAGCTTTCATCGGCAAGCGGATTTGCCGCGTAATAGTCGTCATTACCATCGTAGGTAAACGAGTCAAAAATCGCTACAGATTTCTGTGGTTCTATGTTCTTGCCCGACGTTGCCGCACAACTGCCGAAAAGTGTCATAAATCCTGCCGAAACTGCCATTAAGGTTAGTTTTGTTTTCATGAACTTAGTTTTGATTCGGTAATGATTGTAATAAATGGTTAAACATTGCAAATTTATCTCATTGCAACAAGACAGGCATTTAACGGTGGCTCCAAGAGATTCATATTTATCACATGAGACATTCACAGATGTCTCATTTTCGTTAATATTTGAATCTATCGACAATTCGTCAACACTGAATATCAATCGTTTACAAATAAAGGGAAGCTACGCTCCGCGCGCGGCTTCCCTTAGACAGATAAGTGTGTTGAAACTTATTAATCAATTAAGACCAAAGGTGTGAAAAAACTTGTTTTGATTGTGAAAAAAGAATAAAGAAATCTAAGTGCTTCCAAAAACCAAAAAACAATCATCTAAATAGAGCTTAGAATACCTATCACCTATTGTAATATAATCGAAAGACATCAAAAGCCTTTACTGTATCTGAAAAAATCGATATCTACGTGGCCTCCGAGAGTAGCGGTGGCATAATTATAGATTGCAAATCGCGTCCCCATAAAGAACCTGCGATAGTCAAACACCATCTTGAATTCCGAGCCGATCGGAGTCCAGTTTACACCGTCAGTGCTATAGGCAAATGTGGCTATGTCGCGGCCGGGATTGAAATCGGCATTTATCTTCAGGTAGATGTCATCGGAGGTAAGGGCGACACGCTCCATCTCCCGGTCATTGACAGCGACAACTTCGTGATGCTTCCCGAGGCTCACAGATGAAGCCACTGCCGACAGCCACCTGCGACCACCCTCACGCGACACAGACAGCAAACCGGAATCACCGTTGATAGCCGCAAATCCGGCAACATCGCCATCCTTCATGTTCGAGATGTCCATCTTCACGATGCCTTCACACACCGGGCCTTCCATGCGTTGGGTAATCGTGTTAGGCGCTTCAAAAATATTTCCGACAATCCGCGAAGTTGAAAGCCTCAGATGCCCCGGCCGTGCCGTAAGCGACCATGCGGAATCAACCGGATTGTGATTCCATTCCCACAGCAACGATTTTCTACCGTCGGAAAATTCATCGGCAGCAACAATTCCGTCGCCATCCACTCCGACTGTTGTCTTGGCTATGAAATCAGGCACTTTTCCGTTTTCATCGCCAAGCATAGGCCATCCGTCGACCCACCGGCATGGATTAAGCGTGAGTATGCGCCCCACTCCGCCACGGTCCTGAAATATCATTCCCCACCAGCCGCCTTCGGAATCATCAACTATACATCCTTGACCGACATACGGGAAACCACCGAATTCCGACTCAAGTATGACCTTTTTTTCGTATGGTCCGCATATGTTATCGGCACGGTAGCACAGCTGGCGACGAGGTTTGCCGGCAGGCCATGAAATGACAAGTGCATAATACTTGCCGTTGTGTTTCACAACGCGACTTCCTTCGTGAAGCCCGGTCTCTGTGGCGTCAGGGAAAATCACGGCCGTGTCAACTCCTCCCTCCTTTACGCCTGAAAGGTCGGGGTTAAGCTCTCGGAGACGGATCTGACCTCCGCCATAGAACACATACACACGGCCATCATCGTCAAACAGAAGCGACGAATCATGGAAATGGTCGGTACGGCTGACGAGTTCCCACTTTCCGGCGGGATCTTCCGCTGAATATATATATGATTTATAAGGAGCGTCGTTAGGCGAAAAAAGCACGTAGAAACGCCCGTCATGATAACGGAGCGATGTGGCCCACTGTCCTTTCCCATAGACTGTGCCACCCTCAAGGTCATAGCTGGGAGTGTCGTTGAGCGTGTCGAACACATATCCGATGGTCTCCCAGTTTACAAGGTCTTTCGATTTCATGACCGGACATCCCGGCATCAGATGCATGGTCGTGCTGACCATATAAAAATCATCACCGACCCTGATCACATCGGGATCGGGGACATCCGCCCAAATGACAGGATTGGAGAATCCGTCGACTGAATCACCTGAGGCAACAGCCGGCAATGCAAGTGACGCAAGCATTGCTATTAGTGAAATTTTTACTGTCTTGATCATGGAATCTGATTTTTAAGTTGAAAATGTCGGCAACGGCCTGCAACGCCGTCCGATTTAACAGTTGCAAAATTACAATTATATTACGTATGCGCAATTATGCTACAAATCATCAAGATAAGTCCATGACAACACCACTTGTCCATTTGTGTTATTTCCATACAAATTTGTCGCACCATTCAAATTTATATCTGTTTTTATTTCTGCTGTCACTGTTTTTGTCTATTTTTGTGTGTAAGAAATTTTGCCATGAACAACATTAAACGAATCCTGACATTTTTTTTATTGCTACTGGCATCCGTCTTCAGCATGGATGCCATACAGAACACACGGCTATTTAACTCAAAGGAATTTGTCTCATCAAACTATGGAGGGTTCTGCCTGGATAAAGACGGATATCTATGGATAGGCACGCAATACGGACTCCTGCGTTTCGATGGTATCAATATCGACAGGTATCTCCACGATGAAAATTCAGAAACCTCGCTCAGCGATAACCGAATCTTGAAAATCCTTTATGACAACGAAGACCGGATGTGGGTGGCGACATGCGAGGGTCTTAATCTATATGACCCGCACACCGACAGTTTCACCCGCATTACACTTCCCAGTCTTAACCTTTATGGCTATATCTGTGATATATGCCAGCTGCCAAACGGCGATATAATCTTCATGGCCTCCGGATTCGGACTCTACATTCTTGATTTTTCGTCGGAGAAACCGATTGCAGTCAGATTCATGCCACAGATTGAGATAACCAATACTGTCAACACTCTCGGTGTGACCGAAAAAGGAGAACTCGTCTGCGGCAACCACGCCGGCGACATAATAAAAATATCGTCCAACGGACAGTCAAATATCTACAAAGTAACAGATTCATATATCCGAATTGTGCTCCGTGACAACGATGGATATTTTTTTGTATCAACTACAACCGAGGCATGGCGCTGGAACACCAAGACTGACGAATTTATACCGGTCAGCATGCCTGACAATATAAAACCTGTGTTGCAATGTGCGGTGCAGGACAAAAACGGCAATATACTTATCGGGACCATAGGCAACGGTGTGTTCTATCTTGATAAAGCCACAAACGAACTCCGGCCAAACAATGAGTTCAACAACCCGATTACAAATCTCAACAAAACGCGCATTTCAACCATTTATGAAGATTCCATAGGAAATCTGTGGATGGGCTGTTCGCATCAGGGCGTACTCATGGTCCCTCAGAAACCAATCCCATCTAATTTCGTCAATATCTCTCGCGCTATTACTGATTATTCAGGAGGGAAAACAAATATCGCCATGTTTCCCGATTCAGACGACATCTGGATAGGCCTTGACGACGGACGTCTCATCTCAGTGGATGAATATGGCAAACTACACTCAAGATACCGCTTGGGCGGAGGCATCAGTTCAATGAAAGCCTCTGACACAGGCAAACTATATCTCGGGGTTGACAACCACGGCCTATATGAACTGAATCCCGTGACAGGAGCTATGCGCCAGCTTATCAAAGTCAAAGGAAACTATCTGGCAAACGCGCTTACAGAAGACCAACAAGGAAATCTCTATCTCGGAATAGTCGGTGAAGGAGTTGTGAAGGTAAACCCTGACACCGGTGAAACAAACTGGCTTCACGACAATGCCGGCAACAATAAATTCCGCTGGACCTCTTCGCTTTTCTGCGATTCTCGCAACAGAATTTGGATCGGAATGTTTGGTGCGCTGTCTATCTACGACAATGCAACGGGGAAACTGACATATCTTAGTGAAAAACATCAACAGATGATTAAAGGCGTACACAACAATATAGCCGAAGATTCCGACGGCAACATCTGGGATGCGACAAGCATAGGCCTTTTCATCATCAACCCCGACAATCTGACATATGAACGACTGACCCCCAACGAAGGGCTATCAGACATCAATGTATCGACAATCGTATTCGATGCCGACGGCTATGCATGGGCCGGAACTCACGACGGCCTCAACCAGATAGACCGCGACTTCAACGTCATTCCGTTCTATGGCAAGAACGACATGTCGGACAGCGACTATTTCTCCGCGACGGCTTCGTCTGACAAATCAAAACTACTCTTCAGCGGTGAAAAAGGCATCACAATCCTTGAACCAGCAAAGTTGAAAAAGCCGATGTTCGAACGTGATATTTTCATATCAGGCATAGACCTCAACGGCACAAGAATAAACAGCACCACCCTTAATGCGTCAGGAGAGAAGGTGATGACCAATATGAAATCTAATCCCGACAATCTTCGTCTCTCGTTCAAAGACAATTCTTTGGTTCTCCGCATGTCGACCAAGGATTTCAGCGACACAGACAATCTGGTATTCCAATGGCGCATTCCGGGATTTGTCGACCATTGGGCCTCGACCACTCCCGGCAGTGGAATCATAGTGCTGCCCCACCTGCAATCAGGCAACCACAGGCTGGAACTCCGCGCAACTGAAAACGGACTTTACTCCGAAATAAAGACCGTCAACATATCCGTTTCATATCCATGGTATCTATCTATCCCGGCCAAAATCATATATCTGATATTGATTTGCTGCTTCATAATCCTCGCATGGAGGGCCATGAAACATAAAAACACAGAACGCGTCAATGAAGAAAAAATCAAGTTCTTCATAAATATCTCACATGAAATCCGCTCGCCTCTGACTCTGATAATCAGTCCGCTCGAACGGATCATGAAAAAGGAGCATGACCCTGAAACAACTAAAAACCTGAATGCCATCCACCGCAATGCCAACAGGATTCTCGGCCTCATCAACCAGCTGCTTGACATCAGAAAGATTGATAAGGGCAAAATGCAAATCAGGCGTTCGGAAACAGAGTTTATCAGTTTCACACGCGAGCTTGTCGAAATCTTCAAACCTCAGGCCGAAGAAAAAGGCCTGACACTCAGATTTGTCACCGACGATCCGTCTCTGACTCACCTGACAGTGTGGATTGACAGGAATAATTTCGACAAGGTCCTTGTCAATCTCATATCGAACGCCATAAAATACACACCGTCAGGAGGCAACATCCAAGTTTCTGTCAGCCAGTGTGTTGCAAAAGAATTAGGGGGGGTCAAATGTGTTGAAATCCAAGTGCTTGACACAGGCATTGGTCTCAACGAGAAAAACATCGACAGATTGTTTGACCGTTTCTATCAGGGCAAATTCAATCATGGTGACATTCCACTCGGATTCGGAATCGGGCTTGATCTGTGCCGTCAACTCGTCGAACTACACAACGGAGTCATCACTGCCGAAAACCGCACGGATTGCAAGGGCAGCTGTTTCACCGTACGCATCCCCATAAGATGTATGGACACTGACGAGACTGCAGCCGAAACTGAACAGACGGCTACCGACCGCAACATCACACCATCCGTGAGCCATATTCTGCCCGCTGAAGCCAAAAGGAATACTAAAAACTCATCGCTGAGAATACTGGTGGTTGACGACGACGCTGAAATCCGCTCTTTCCTCAACGATATTCTTTCAGGATTCGGAAAAGTGACAGAGGCTATCAACGGAGAGGAAGCTATGAGGAGCATCATGGAATCAATGCCCGATCTCATAATCTCTGATGTCGTGATGCCATGTATGGACGGCCTCACTCTTTTGAAAACACTTAAGAGTAATGTCGATACCAACCATATCCCGGTAATACTCCTAAGCTCTAAAAACGATGTCGCCGACCGTATGGCCGGCTGGGATAAAGGCGCTGACGGATATATCGGTAAACCTTTTATCGTCGAAGAACTTCAGGCGATGGTCGACAATCTCATTGACAACCGTCTGAGGCTAAAAGGAAAATTCTCCGGCACACAGCAGCAGGACGGCAAGATTGAAACGCCCGACCTCAAAGGCAATGACAAAGTACTTATCGACAAGATTGTCAGCGAGATAGACAGTCATCTCGACGACCCAAATCTTAATGTCGAGAAACTCTGTCAGGAAGTCGGCCTGAGCCGTGCGCATCTCAACCGCAAAATGAAAGAACTTTTCGGACTGACACCGAGCGAGTTTATAAGGAACGTACGTCTGAGAAAGGCATGCGAACTTCTACGCCAGCCGGATGTAGATATATCACAGATTGCCTACAGCGTCGGCTTCTCATCGCAACCACACTTCTCGACCGCATTCAAGCGTTTCACAGGAATATCCCCGACTGAATACCGCCAGAGAAATTCGACATCAGCCGTCTGACACCTTTGCGCAACTATAGACCAGAACCACACATGGTTGCTCAGATATAGGATGCTCCGTAGAGAATGATAACCGGTATAGTCCGATAATTATAGCCCGATAATATAATAGGCGATAACCCACCTTGTTACAGTGAGTTATCGCCTATTTTAGCGATTAGTATGTCTTATCTTACTCCTAGATGGCAGCCTGCACCACAGTAATTTCATTCAGATAGTCAGAGTATTAGTAGCATACTTTATTTCTAAACAAAAGCAATCTGGTGAAATCTGTCGTAATCTCTGTTCTAAGGACAAAGTTAATCATTAATCAATTAAACTTTAAATTCCTATTCCTATGCCGAAATCAATTCTTCGTAGAATCGTATTAATTTGCTTGCTTTTTCAGACTCTTCCGTAGAAGTATCATATTCCAAAGTATCTAATTCACCAGTAGGAGATGTAATCTGTATTGTGTACTTAGATGCATTTACAGGAGCATCTAATTTAATTACAATTACTTTGCCATTATTTTCTAAAACTACTCCCGGATTTTCAGAACCAGAATCTAAATATTCCTTCACAGTAAAACCACTACTCGTAAAGAAATCGATTTCAGCGTTTATATGAATTAAATAATCCAATGGAAATCTATTTCTAAAACCAGCTTCCAAGCCTGGAACTAAAACAAGAATGAAGAAAATGACAGTTAAAATTATACCCAAAGCGATAATGCTTAGAATTATCCAATGACCTTCTGTTATCAAGGAATATATTCCGAAGCCAAATATTGCAATAAACGCAATCAATCCTAAGAAAGATTGTAGCGTTTCTTTTATATCCTTAGCCATTCTTCTCCTTATTTTTCCCTTTCATTTTAACAATAGAATCACCTCTTCTTTCAGTTTAGGAAGGTCGTTGATGACGATATTCCAGATGATGTGAGGCTCGAGGGTGTCGTAGGCGTGAACGACATAATTGCGAGTGCCTTTGATGTTTTTTGCGTTAGTTATTGCTATGTCTGCATCTAATTGAAGAATCTTAGACATTGCTTCGCCGATAATGCCAATATTCCTCTCGATGGCTCTTTTGAACATGAGGTCATCAAGATAAACCTGATATTGACGTGGTCTTTGACTAATAAAAAACTCAATCTATTCTATTGCCAAAAGAATATCGTGGAGATATTTCTTGATTGTCCTATCCATAGATGAGTTGTTTGGTTTCCTCTAATTCTTCTTTAAAATATGGATTCCGAATACAATCCTCATCGACGAGATCTATTTTTCGTCCCATTAAATCTTGTAATCCGATATAAAATTGGATTCTGTTCTCTCCGGCGACCAGCGGGTCTTCTTCCGGATGAAAAGTAGCGGAAAAATCAACATCGCTATTCTCATTGAAGCGAGGAGTCAGAATTGAACCGAATACATACAGCGTCTTGACCTTATACTTTTTGCATAAGGCAATAATCTTCTGGAGATTGTCGGTGATCAGATGCATACCCGTTTGGTTTGTTAAAAATAAAGGCTGTGAAGTCTCAATCCATGATTGTGACAAGACTTCACAGCCCTTCTTATTCAGTCGTTAATCTCGAAGAGAATTACTCCTCGATGGCAGCCTGCGCCGCAAACAACAATCGCATAATATCAAGTGTTTGAATGAACGATCTAAGCGCTCTCTAAGCACTTTTTTGTTTGATTGGTGGTTTGCTGGTGTTTAGGCAGCTTAGTCCTCGATGGCTGCTTGCGCCGCTATAATTTAGAACTTCATTTCAGAAGGTTTAGAAACACTATCTAAGCAGGGTCTAAGCGGACTTCAAGCCTTATTATCGGGAAGGAGGATTTATCTCTCGCAACTGAACCGCATTGGAATCGTTAACCTTGCAGTTCAACTACAGTTTCTTATTTCATGGGCTATTCTATTTTGATTGTTTATATACTTGGATCAGCTCGTCCTTGTCGGCGAGGTTGTCCCTTAATGTCTGTATCTGTTCG
>NZ_CAJTQC010000008.1 GCF_910578445.1 uncultured Duncaniella sp.
TAGAAGATGTCTCGGAATACCGAACAGTCGCGATGGGCGTTCTGATATGCCACTGTCGATTTTGATGGCGCACGGCTTATACCGAGATGGTTGAGGTTGCCTGTGGCGGATTTCAGCCCGTTGGATATGTCCCGCACGGAGTCGCAGTTGGAAAACTGACAGAAGACCATGCTGATTAGCTGACTCCACGTGTCATAACCCTTGTTGTGCTTGTCTGTTTGGGCCTCGCGGATTATTTTTCTGATTGTTTGACGGGGTAACTGGGCGATTGTTTGTGCGAAAAGTGTTATATTTGCCATAGGAAGTAGTTGAGTTGGTCGCTCACTACTAAGGTAGTCATTTTTTGCCTTAGTAACTACTTCCTATTTTTATTTTTGCCCAAAACGTTTAGGACAATATTGCTCTAAATCTCCCCAAAAATGGAAGACAAAAAAATCACGCCACAGGAAAGTATGGCGATTATCACGAAAATGATTGAGGATTCAAAACAGCGCCTTGCCACCCCCGACACTCGTGTGTCTGTGATGTGGGCTACACTGTCAATTGTTACAGCAGTCCTTGTCTGGATTCTTTGTTCGGTTACGAATGATTCGAGATACAATTTTATCTGGTTTTCAATTCCTGTCATCGGCTTGCCTCTTAGCTTTTTAATGGGACGCAAATCAGCAAAAAAACGTGTCAGGACATATGTTGAATATGTGACAGATGGAATTTGGCGAATAGTCGGTTACATCTCGATTGCTCTTATTGCGATTTGTCTGATTTACGATCTGTTCGATTACTCGAATATATGGTTGGCTATGTTTTATTTCGCGTTTATCGTTGTCGGTTTTGCCGCTGCAGCGACAGGTGTAGTATTGAAAGAGAAGTCATATTTATTCGGAGGAATATTTTCGACTGTGGCAGGCTTGATAATTTCGGTAAGTTCTCTTTGCGGGATACCGTTACTAATGTCATGGGTTATTCCGCTCTATATCTTCTGTTTCTTTGTGATGTTTATCGTGCCGTCGTTTATTATCAGACATAAATTGAAAAAGACTGCGGAATGAAAGAGCTGAATCCATTGCTGCATTCTCAACTGCGGTTGGCTGTCATGTCTATTCTGATGAATGTGGAGGAGGCTGATTTTGTATATCTCAAAGAAAAGACTGAATCGACTGCCGGAAACCTGAGTGTGCAGCTCGACGAACTTTCGTCGGCCGGATATGTGGCGATAGAGAAGGGGTTTATCGGGAAGAAGACACGGACTGTGTGTCGCGTTACCGATTTTGGCCGAAAGGCATTTGAGGAATATGTCGAAACCCTGAAAGAGTATCTGAATCTGTAACAGGCATTGATTAGGATTACCTTGGTAATCGTCTAAAAAAAACGAGGGAGAAGCATTACGGCATAAGCTTCTCCCTCTTCTTCAAAATCAACGTCAAAACTATTGTTATATAGCGCCGTAGGTTTTGCTGTTAATCAATATGGGAAATCGGAACTATTTTTGTTCTGCCAGTGATTTTAGTGCATCAAGGTTGCGGTTGCAGTCCTTCTGGAGTTCGGGTCTCAGGATTCCTGCTTCCTGTGAATCTGTCATGTTCAGGTCTGCATAACGGTCTTCATTCATCACATATTCCTCCACGTTTCTGACCGGTTCGCTGTTAGGATATGAGGGCGATGCAGTCAGCTCGGATGAGCCGTTTGAACCGCTATTGTCAGTGCCCGGTATTGGTCGGTCGATAGACAGGGCTTTCTCACCTTTGGCATAAGCTTCCGGATTGAAGCGGTAGAGTGGCCAATAGCCTGATTCTACGGCTCTGCGTTGCTCGACGATAGAGTGCCCGAGTCCCGGCCGGATTCCGTGGGTCAGACATGGGCAATATGCGATTACGATGGCTGGCCCGGGGTAGCGTTCGGCCTCTGAAAGAGCATCTATGGCCTGTTGGTAGTTTGCTCCGAGAGAAATGGATGCGACGTAGACCGAACCATATGTCATCATCATCCGCCCGAGTTCCTTTTTTGCCACGCGTTTGCCGTCAGGCGAATATTTTGCCACCGCACTGCGAGGTGTAGCCTTAGATGTCTGTCCGCCTGTGTTTGAGTAACATTCCGTATCCATTACGAGAATCTTTATCGGTTCGCCGGATGCAAGAACATGGTCAAGCCCGGCAAATCCGATATCGTAGGCCCATCCGTCGCCACCGATACACCAGACGCTTTTCTTTCCGAACATATCGGCATCTTCAAGCAGCCGGGCGTATGCCGGATTTACATCTTTGACAGGAGTGAGCATGGCTTTCAACTGTTCGCCTGTCGCGGCCGACAGCTTTGGATCGTCTTTGGCGGAGTACCATGCCTCAAGCGGCTCTCTGAGATATGGCAGAGTGTCAGGACTGTCGATGAGCTCTTTGACCAATCCGGCTATCCTGCTTCTGCGTTGCTCGACTGCAACGAGCATTCCGTAGCCGTATTCGCCGTTGTCCTCGAATAGAGAGTTGCCCCATGCCGGACCTTTGCCTTGCGGATTGGTGCAGTAGGCGTTAGATGGGAAATTAGCACCCCAGATTGAGCTGCATCCCGTCGCATTTGCAATCAGGAGGCGTTCACCGAAAAGCTGTGTGAGGAGTTTGACGTAGGGAGTTTCTCCGCAACCTGCACACGCTCCTGAGAATTCCAGACATGGCTGTTGTAGCTGAGAGCCGTTGACGGTGGTGCGTGGAAGAAGATTGTCTTTAAGTGTGATATTCTCCTTGGCCCATTCGAGCAGAGGAATCTCTGTGTCGAGCACATCATCAAGCGGTGTCATCGTCAAGGCGTGTCCCGGACATATTATGGAGCATGACGAACAGCCAAGACAGTCTTCCGGATAGTTCTGGATGTGAAATTTGTATCCTTCCAGAGCCGGAGACCCGTGTGCATCCTTCATCGTGAAGTTCTCCGGTGCTTTCGCCGCCTCTTGGGCAGAGAGAATGAACGGACGTATGGCTGCATGAGGGCAGACGAGCGAACATTCTGCACATTCCACACATTTGTCGGCATTCCATACCGGCACACGTGTGGCGATTCTGCGATGTTCGTAGGCGGTCGTGCCCATAGGCAGTATTCCGGCCGGGTCGAGTGCCGAGACAGGTATGAGGTTTCCGAGACCTTTGATACACGGAGTGTGGATGTTTTTTATAAACGTTTCAAGCTGTGAAGATGCAAATCTCTCCTTGTGCTTTGTTTCGGTTTCAGGTTCGGTCAGCCATTCGGCTATTTCGTCGTAGTTGACAGCTTGAAGCGCGTCGACGGTCATGGCTACAGCCTTGAGATTTTTCTCTACGACATCGCCGCCTTCATGGATGTAAGTTTTCTTTATCTGCTCTTTTAGCGCAGCGATTGCCTCTTCGAATGGTATGATGTTTGTCAGATAAAGGAAAACTGTCTGCATCGGCATGTTTATGCGTGTAGCCAGCCCGCATAGGGCAGCTATCCGGTCGGCATCGATATTATAGAATTTAAGTTTCTTTTCGGCAATGGTCCTGCGCATCGCGAGCGGAAGTTTTTCGCACATCTGCCGGGGATTCCAAGGAGAGTTCAGCACGAATATGCCTCCGTCCTTGATTTTGTCTAGCATTGAGAAGCGGTTGACATATGACGCTTTGTGGCATCCTACATAGTCAGCTCCATTTATTCCGTAGGCCGAAGTGACAGGTTGGCGGCCTATGCGCAGCTGGGAAATGGTATAGCCTCCTGACTTCTTTGCCGAGTAACTGAAATAGGCCTGCGCATACAGTCCCGGAGTGTTGCCGATGATTTCTGCGACCTGTTTTGTACCGCCTACCGTGCCGTCGTTTCCGATGGCATACAGGATGGACTGGAATGTTTGTGCGGCCACGTCGGTTTCGATATTGTCTGTCACGTCGAGCGACAGATGGGTGACATCGTCGGTGATTCCTACGGTAAACGGATTCTTTGGAGTGTCTTTTGCCATTTCATCAAACACGGCCTTGACCATCGAAGGATCAAATTCTTTGCTTGAAAGGCCGTAGCGACCACCAATGATTCTGATTCCGGATGAAAGTGATGTATTGCACAGAGCCGACATGACATCCTCACACAGAGGTTCATGTTGAGCTCCGGGCTCTTTTGTGCGGTCAAGAACCGCAATTGTTTTTACGCTGTCTGGAATGGCCTTGCGAAAAGCCTCGACCGGAAAAGGACGGTAGAGACGAATTTTTATGACACCGGTTTTATAGCCTTTTTCCCGGTTAAGATAATCGACGGTCTCGCTGACCACATCTGCGGCCGAGCCGATTGCAACTATCACACGGTCGGCATCCGTTGCTCCGTAATAGTCGACGAGATGGTATTCACGTCCTGTCAACACTGCTACTTTATCCATGTAGTCTTGGACTATTGCCGGAAATGCGTTGTAAAATTTATTGGATGCCTCACGGTTCTGGAAATACACATCGGGATTCTGCGCTGAGCCTCTTTGATCCGGATGGTCAGGATTCATGGCCTTACGCCGGAACTCGTTTACCTTGTCCCAGTTTACAAGCGGACGCATGTCCTCATAGTCAATGACATCAATAGTGTCCATTTCAGACGATGTTCGCCATCCGTCAAAGAAATGTAGTACAGGAAGTGAACCTTCGATTGCCGCCAGATGTGCTACGAGCGCAAGGTCCATTGTTTCCTGCACCGAAGCTGATGCAAGCATTGTAAAACCTGTCGCACGGCAAGCCATCACGTCCTGATGGTCACCGAATATGGAGAGTGCGTGCGTGGCAAGCGACCTGCATCCGACATGGAACACCACGGGAAGCAGCTCACCGGAGATTTTATACATGTTTGGAATCATGAGCATCAATCCCTGTGATGCAGTGAACGTCGTGGCGAGTGCTCCTGCAGCCGCCGCACCGTGGACAGCTCCCGCCGCACCGAGTTCACTTTCCATTTCTTTGACCATCAACGCTTGTCCCATGAGATTGCGTCGGCCGGCAAGTCCCCATTTCTGGGCGGTCTCGCCCATGGAGGCAATTGGAGTTATTGGATAGATGGTGGCCACGTCGCTTAATGCGAACGCCACATGTGCGGCTGCGGTACATCCGTCAAGAATTTGCTTTTTCATCTCCGTTTTTCATTGATAGAGTGGTGTGTGGGTCTGAGAGAGGATAAATAGTGGACATAAGGGAATGCCATTCCCTTATGCCCTGTGATTCAGGATTCTTGGATTTGAATTAGAGCGCTGCGGAGTGTACACACATATCGGTGATCCACAACCACAACGGACAGAATCCGATAAATAAGATTACTGATAGAGTCAGTGAAGATGTGCCTTCGGCTACGTAAGTGTCGTATTCGTCGGCGATGATGATTCCCGAGAATGCCGGAGGAAGGGCAGCCGCTACAACGAGCATCTTGAGGTTGAGCGGATCCATATGGAAAATGAGTCCCATGATAAGTATGACCGCCGGCATCATCACCATCTTCAGGATTGAACCGAGTATAACCTGCCAGTCGATTGAAATTTTGATGGCTGAAAGTGTGATACCGGCTGAGAAGACGGCCATAGATGCGTTTGCACCTTTTATAAGGTCAAACGAAGGACTTGCCCATTCAGGCCAAGGTATACCGACGACAACCCAGACAACAGCGAGGATAGGCGCCCATGCCACAGGCTGCTCGAGTGCATGGATTACAGGAGCCCATGCGCTTTTGTTTTTTGACGAACCGGGATTCTGTTTTTCAAGTGACGCGTTGAGCAGGGACAGTCCCACAGGAATGCCGACCGCATTGACGACGATACCTACGATTGCAACGACGAGTGCAACTGACGGAGTCGTGCCGAAAATCGGCTCGAGTACTGCAAATCCGAGGAAGCCGATGGTCGGCGAACCACTGATAAGAGCCGAAATCGCAGCGTCAGCGCCGGTGTTCTTTTTAAACATCAGGAATACAAAGTAGACAATCATGAAGCAGAGCATGATTCCGACAAGCGAAATAAGCGAAAGCTTTATGTCTTTGGCGAGCATTTCGCGGCTTGCCTGAACGATTGACACGAACAGGGCTGCGGGAAGGGCGTAGTCAAGCACGACCTTGTTGAATTTTTTTGCATCTTCGCCTGAGAAAATACCCTTCTTTCCCGAAATGTAACCGGCCAGCATCACTACGATGATAGGGACGATGGCATAAAGGATAATGTGTTTCATAAACTATGAATTGATGATGAGTTTGACTTTTAGAGACACGGGCGCATGGCTGATTTCTATGTTTCAGATGTCAGATGCGCCCGTGTGAGTCGCGATATTTCGGGAAATTTCCTTAAACGGTGATATCCTGAAGAGGTGCAGGATTCAGATAGCCGATATGGCCTGATTCCTTTCCTGAGTCTGCGGCAAGTTGCACGTCGATGAGACATGGTTTCTTGCTTGCGATGCTTTCGCGCAGAGCCTTGTCGAGTTCGTCGGGAGTCTGGACATAATAGGTCTGAGCGCCGAATGCCGCTCCGAGCTTGTCGTAACGGGCGTGAATGTCGAGTGTGGTTGGAGCCGGGTCTGTTGTCTTGTCGAGCGGAACTCCGACGCCGTTATATATGCCGCCGTTGTTGAATATCACGACCGTTACCGGCAGATTGAAGCGACAGATTGTCGAGAAATCCATTCCTGAGAACCCGAATGCAGAGTCACCTTCAATAGCTACCACAGATTTGCCGGTCGCGACGGCTGCACCGACGGTTGAACCCATGCCCATGCCCATGATGGCCCATGTAGCGCAGTCAACGCGGTGACGAGGGAGCGACATATTGATGGCGTCGCGTGTGTCGTCAAGTGTGTTTGCTCCTTCGTTGATGAGGATTACATCAGGGTTGGATTCAATGATGGGTTTGACAACTCCGAGAGCTGTCCAGTGGTGCATCGGCATCAGCGATTTGGCTTCGGTAAGGCGGTTTGCGAATTTGGCATCCTTTTCCTTCGTCTCTTGTTGCAGCGACTGAATCCATGTCGGGTCAGTACTCATCTTTTTCCCTTCCATCTTTGCAAGCATGGCATCGAGTGCAAGCCCCATATCGCCGACGACAGGTGCGGCAATGGGGACATTGACATCAATTTCCTGTGGCTCGACATCAAGCTGGATGAATTTCATGTCGGGATTCCATTTGCCTCCGTGGCCGAACGAGAGCAGCCAGTTTAGGCGAGCGCCGATAATCATGACGACATCTGCTTTCGCCATTATGGTCGAACGGCATGACAGCGCGCTCAATGGCCCGGCATCAGGCATAAGACCTTTTGCCATGGACATCGGGAAATAAGGAATGTTGTATTTTTCTATGATTGTCTTGATTTTGTCATCGACTTGGGCGTAGGCCGCTCCTTTTCCGAGCAGGATTGCGGGACGTTTGGCTGATGTGAGGATTTCGACGGCGCGCTCAACGGCAGTGTCGTTGGGTGCTACCGGAGAGTAGATGTCGACAGGCTGGTAGAGTAGCTTTTCTGCTTCATCTCGGTCCATGATTTCGCCGAGAGCCGGAGTTGTCATGTCGATATACACACCTCCGGGGCGACCGGAAACGGCTGCTCGATACGCGCGTGCGACTGCCGAGGGGATATCCTTGGCATGGCTGCATCGGAATGCCGCTTTCACCAAGGGTTTGGCTGTGTTGAATTGGTCGAGCTGTTCGTATGTGCCCATGTTCATGTCGACCATAGTCGGATCGCTCGCGCCTGAAATCTGAATCATAGGATAGCAGTTGACGGTGGCATTGGCAGTAGCTGTCAGGCCATTCATGAAGCCGAGTGAGGAGACGGTCATAAGCACTCCGGGTTTCTTTGTCAGGAAGCCTTCGGTGGCGGCTGCCATGCCTGCCTGCTGTTCGTGGCGGAATCCCACGAAACGGATTCCCTGTCCTTGAACGAGGTAGGCAGCCTCGGTAATAGGAATACCGACAAGTCCGTAGACATTTTCGATACCTACGTTTTTGAGCGCCCTTGCCAGAATGTACATTCCGGTCACCTGTTCCGGGAAATGTGGTGACGCTTGCTGGGGTGCGATATTATTGTTGTTAGTTGCCATAAGAATAGATTTGATAGTTGATTGATAGACGTTGCTTATTGTGCTCGGGCTTTACAACTCTAAAAGAAGCGAGGGGACAATTCTCAATTGAATCTGTCTGGCAGACAATTGGAAATTGTCCCCTCGCTTATAATCGTGAAATAAATTTTAGATTTCGTTGAGTGTGAGGCTCAGAAAGCGTCAATGCTTATTTACCGGTTGGCTCGGGCTTTGGGGTAGTTGTGTTGTTGGCTGCGAATTCTGCAATCTGTTCGTCGGTATAGCCATAAGCCTTAAGGATTTCGGTCGTGTTTCCTCCGAGTTCAGGACAAGGACCGTATGTCGGCTGATAGTTTGAAAGGGTGAACGGACATCCGACAGTCACGAATTCACCGACCTTGCCGCCCTGATTGATTTTGACGAGTGTATTGCCGTCATAGAGGCTTTCGTCAGTCATGATTTCTTTGGTTGACAATACCGGGCCTACCGGCACAGCTGCCTTCGAGAGAAGTTCGGTCACTTCAAATTTGGTCTTGTTGATAGTGAACGATTCGATTCTCTTGTAGATTTCCTGTTTGTGTTTGTCGCGTGCGTCGGCGGTGTTGAAATCCGGGTTAGTAAGCCAGTCTTCAAATCCGAGGGCCTTGCAGGCAAGTTCGAAACTCTTGGCATCGCGCTGTAGAATCACATAGACGTAGGCGTTAGGATCAGTTTCCCAGCCTTTACATTTGTATGTCCAGCCAAGAACACCGCTGCCTTCCTGATTACCGCTACGCGGAACGAAGTCGCCGAATTTCTCATTGGGATATTGCGGGAACTGTGTGAGATATCCAAGACGGTCGAGTGTGAGCTGGTCACGGGTCTTGATACGGCAGAGGTTGAGACATGCGTTGTGCATCGACTGATAGACGAAGCAGCCTTCGCCTGTCTTCTCACGCTGTAGGAGTGCGGAAAGAATACCGATAAGAAGGTGCATTCCGGTGTTGGAGTCGCCAAGCGCGGCGCCCGACTGGGTAGGCACATTGTCAGGCCCTTGCCACCATCCTGTTGTAGAAGCGGCAGCTGCGGTCACCTGTGCGATAGGTTCATAGGCCTTGAGGTCTTTGTATTTTGAAGATACCGGGAATCCTTTTATCGTGCCGTAGATACATTTAGGATTGAGTTTATGGACAGCTTCCCAGCTGAAACCGAGCTTATCCATTGCTCCGGGATGGAGGTTTTCGATAAACACATCGGCAGATTCAATAAGCTTCGTGAGGATTGCTTTTCCGTCAGGAGTCTTGGCATCAAGTGTAAGCGACTTCTTGTCAGAGTTGAGCTGAAGGAAATAATAGCTTGGACAATCGGGGTCAAACTGTAGCTCTTTACGTGTTGCGTCGCCCTTGCCC
Organism: uncultured Duncaniella sp.; assembly: GCF_910578445.1. GTDB lineage: Bacteria > Bacteroidota > Bacteroidia > Bacteroidales > Muribaculaceae > Duncaniella. The sequence goes on from NZ_CAJTQC010000008.1 coordinate 9,408, forward strand.
GGACGTTCGATTTTGATTACATCTGCTCCGAGCCAAGCGAGCATCTGAGTACATGAAGGGCCTGATTGTACTTCGGTGAAGTCTATCACCTTGATTCCTTGAAGTGGTGCGGTGTTCATAGTTATAAGTATGAAAATTAGAATTGATGATTATTTATGTTTTGTGCTGTAGTCTTGGATTACTGGTGTTTGACCTACATACACTCCTTTATATTTATGTGTGTATTTTATGTGTGTTTTTGACTTAGACCGGCACTTCTTATATTATGCCGTTGCTTGCCCAAATCTTTATACTTATAACAAACCGATATGTGAAAAGTTGATTTTCCATCTTCTTTAACCAATTTTTTGTAAATTTGCGCCTCTAAATTATTCATGTTTCCCCTAAATTTAAATTTATTAGCTTGAATTTCAGCGTATAATTATTATTGGAGCAACAAGATGCTTAAATTTTTGATTTATGAATAATATCTGTTTGCAATTATTTATTTCGTTTTTTAAAATCGGTGCATTCACCTTTGGTGGGGGATGGGCCATGATTTCAATCATAGAAAAGGAGATTGTCGATAAGCACCGTTGGATAGAGCGCGACGAGTTTCTTGATCTTCTTGCGGTGGCACAGTCTTTGCCGGGTATATTGGCTGTTAATATATCCGTAGCCGTAGGCGACAAGCTTCGTGGCATGAAAGGTTCGCTTGCAGCGGCAGCCGGGTGTATATTGCCGTCGTTCCTGATGATTCTCTGTATCGCGATTTTCCTGACACCTGATCTGATTAAGAATAATCCGACACTGTCGGCTATATTTAAAGGTGTGCGACCCGCCGTGGTCGCCTTGATTATCGCACCTGTGATTTCATCGGCAAAAGCTGCAAAAATAGGGTGGAAGACTATTCTCATACCTGTGGGTGTGGCTCTTCTGATTTATTCAAAATGGCCTGTGGTATCTAATCCCATATTATATATTATAATAGGTGGCTTTTTGGGCTGGCTCTGGTTTTCACATCATGTGAAAACACTTCAGAAAGTTGAAAAGGAAATCAGAAAGGAGGACGAGAAGTTATGATTTATATTAAACTTATATGGTCTTATCTGAAAATCGGTCTTTTCGGTTTTGGTGGAGGCTACGCTATGCTTGCTCTTATCGAGCGTGAGATTGTTGGTCCGGGTTGGATAACAGAGCAGATGTTTACGGATATAGTGGCGATTTCACAAATGACACCGGGCCCAATCGGAATCAATTCCGCTACATATATAGGATATGTCGCACCGGCGGAGTATTCCAGCGATTTTGCCTCACCTCTTTATGGCATACTTGGTTCGCTTATCTGTACGCTTGTGGTCGTGCTGCCGTCGTTTATTCTGGTTGCTTATACAAGTCATCTGATACGCAGGCATAAAGACAGTGTGGTTGTCAAAGGTATTTTTGCAGGTTTGCGTCCTGTTGTCGTAGGTCTTATTGCCTCAGCGGCATTGTTGCTGATGAATGCAGCAAATTTTGGAGAGGAAATGTCACAGGTGCTTTGGAGCATCGCATTGTGTCTCGCCGCATTTGTCCTTGTTTATTGGGTGAAATGGCATCCCATCCTTATAATTTGTCTTGCCGGTTTTGCCGGATGGATAATATATTGAAAATATAGAGTATAATTGGTCGAATTTTAATTGTTAAGCCATGACTTATCAAGAAGCTATTGATTTTTTATATAACTCTCTCCCGGTGTTTCAGCGTGAGGGGGCTTCGGCTTATAAACCGGGGCTGGCTACTTCGGTTGCCCTTGATGATATTTTCGGGAATCCACATAAAGCATATCCTACCGTACATATAGCCGGAACAAATGGCAAAGGTTCGACAGCTCATACGTTGGCTGCTGTTCTTGCCCGTGCAGGACTTAAAGTCGGACTTTATACGTCACCGCATATTTTTGATTTCCGTGAACGCATACGTGTGAATGGTCGTAAGATTTCACAGGAAGCCGTGGTTGACTTCGTGGAGCGATGGAAAAGGTCTGCTTCGGTGGGTGAACTCTCTCCAAGTTTTTTTGAATTGACCTCGACAATGGCGTTTGAATACTTCGCCAAGGAAAATGTCGATGTGGCGGTGATTGAAACCGGGCTTGGAGGACGGCTTGACAGCACTAATATCATATCGCCATGCCTTAGCGTCATCACAAACATATCGCTTGACCATACCGGACTTCTCGGAGACACCATTGAAAAGATTGCTTATGAGAAAGCAGGAATAATCAAACCCGGTGTGCCTGTTGTCATAGGTGAACGGTCGCCGGAAAGCGAGCCGGTGTTCATAAGCAAAGCTAAAGAGGTCGGTGCTCCGATATATTTTGCTGACAGTGTCGAGGCTAGAGTGGAGAATGGTGGAATTGTCTATCCGTCGACTCCGTTCGGCAAGATTGTCGGTGAGCTTTCAGGGGAATGTCAGATAAAAAATACGGCTACTATCCTTTGCGCCATACAGCGGCTGATAGAAAACGGTTTTGCAATATCGTCAGAAGCCGTAAGGGAGGGGTTTGCAAATGTCTGTGGTGACACCGGTTTGATTGGACGCTGGATGACGATATGCAAATCGCCTCTCACTGTATGTGATACAGGTCACAACATTGGCGGATGGGAATATATTGTCCATCAGCTTTCGTCTCGCGAAAGCGGAAAGCTGCATCTGATTGTCGGATTTGTGAATGACAAGGACATCTCTGCGATTCTACAGAAGATTTCGGACATAGATGCCGATAAGATGATTTATTTTTCAGCTCCTTCAGTCCCGCGTGGGCTTAATGCCGGTGAGCTTGCGGAAAAGGCTGCGGAATTCGGTCTGTCAGGGATGGTTGTCCCTGATGTCAACGACGCTTTGTCGTTGGCCACGCAATCGGCCGGTGAGGATGATCTCATACTCGTGGCCGGTAGTAATTTTCTTGTCGCGGACATCAGACTTGAAATCTGATTGTTGATTCCCGCCGTTGAGTCGCTACAGGTGTTTGAGGAACTCGATAGGAGTAAAAAACAGCATCCTTGGTCCGGAATAGCGCATGACAACGCGAATCTTGTGGCGCATTGCCGGAGAGTAACAGTGAATCCGGCAATGTCGGCAGGAACTTTTCCGGTCTCCGAAGGGACATCGTGATAGCCGTGTCTGTGCGTAATCGAGCAGCTCTTTGCAATCATCGCATAATGTCCCATTTCTGTCATGATGACGGTGGCAATAAAGACGTATCATCATTTCGATGATGCGTTTTTCTTTTTCAATACGTGAAGATTTTGCCATTGTATTCGTGATGTGTTATGCCGGGATTCCGGGATTCAGCGACAGAATTGAGTTGTAGTATCTCGCATCGCCGGTGACTTCCTTGCCAATAAATTCAGGCAGAGGTGGTTGGCAGTCAGCCGATGGCATCTCGATTTCTGCTACGATCAATCCTTCGTGTCGCCCGTGGAAAACATCTATTTCCCATTTCCACCCCATGTGGTCGACGATATAGCGAGTCTTGTCGATTGAAAATCCTCCACAGAGGCTCTGCGCCATGTCAACGGCATCGGAGCATGGTATTGAAAATTCCCATTCGTCGCGCACAGCCCCTTTGTTGCGCCCTTTGACAGTCATATAGGCATGTGAGTCTTTGATGCGCAGGCGCACTGTCGAATCAGGATTTGTCGAGATGTATGCCTGCCGGATGTTTGTCGATGATTCGGCTATGGATATGAAAGATGTGTTGGTTACGAGGAACTTACGTTCGATTTCTTTTGCCATTCAGAAACGTTTTTTAGTCTTTTGAGTGTTAAAATAGTGAAAATGGATGGCGACAATGGTGTTAGTATTGTCGATTATATCTACTTTTGCAAAGTTAAAGAAGATTGTCACGATTTGCAACGATTCCACATGGTCAATTTGCGCCCGCGTTTGCGCATCATCATAATTTTAGTCTACATTCTATCCTCATTTAGTGTCGCCGCTGTCAATGTGACAGTGACCGGTGTGGTGCGTGATTCCATTTCACGAGAGCCGGTCCCGTTTGCCACTGTGATGCTGAAAGGAACTGAACGAGGTGTACTGACTGATGACGCAGGCCGTTATACGATTTCCACATCGCTTAGTTTTGACAGTATTTTTGCTTCGGCGATAGGTTATGGCGACAAGACTGTCGCCGTTAAATCAAAATCAGGTTCAATAAATTTGGATATAGACCTGCATCCGACAGGCGTGATGCTTGGTGAAGTGATTGCAAGGCCTAAACGCGAACATTATTCCAAGAAAAATAACCCTGCTGTCGAGTTCATGGAGAAAATCCGGCATACTCAGGACTTTAATGATCCATGCCGTAACGACAATTACAACTACGATAAGTATGAACGCATAACTCTTGCTATAAACGACTATCATCCGCAGGACTCCGGAAAAAAGGGTATAGGGGGGAGTTTCGCATTTCTAAAGGAATATGTTGATACTTCTGAAATTTCCGGCAAGCCGATACTTAACGTCGCTTTACGCGAGAAGCTTTCTTCGGTGCATTTCCGCAAATCGCCTGAGTCGCAGAAAGAATATGTCAGCGGTCTGCGTTCGTCAGGTTTTGACGATGTGCTCGACAAGCAGAGCGTCCAGACTTTTTATGAAGACGTCATGCGTGAGGTTGATGTCTATGATAATGATATAACAATATTGCAGGTGCGCTTTGTCTCTCCTCTTTCACGGATAGCGCCTGATTTCTATAAGTTTTATCTGACAGATACGGTGATGGTCGACACGACACGGTGTGTCGAGCTGACATTTGTCCCGCGCAATCCGAGCAGCCTTGGATTCACAGGCCGCTTCTATGTTCCGGTGGGAGACACAACCATGTTTATCAAACGGATAATATTGCGTGCCCCACACGACATTAACCTTAATTTCATCGAAGGACTTGTCATAAAGCAGGACTATGTAAAGGCATCTGACGGCTCACGCTTGAAGGTGAAGGACGACATGATGCTTGAAGCACGTATCTTGCCCGGCACGCCGGGACTTTACGGCCATCGTTACACCGTCTATGACGGCCACAACTTTGATCCGGCTGCCGATCAGTCGTTGTTTGACCGTGGTGCTGACCAGATTTATGCTCCCGGGGCGAGGTATCAGGACACAGAGTTCTGGACCGAGAATCGAAAAGCCGAGATAGGGCGTGGGGCGAATTCGATAGAACAGATGATGACACGTCTGCGCTCTGTCCCGTTGTTCTATTGGGGTGAAAAGACGGTTCGTCTCGTTACTTCAGGTTATGTTCCGACCGGTAGGCCATCATATTTTGATCTCGGCCCGATGACAACAATGTTCTCATATAATGCTGTCGAGGGGCTTCGTCTAAAACTCGGAGGCATTACAACGGCCAACCTTTCACCCCGTTGGTTCGGACGCGGTTACATAGCCCGCGGTTTTAAGGACCATAAATGGAAATACAGCGCTGAGCTTGAATATTCATTCCGTGACAAGGAATATCATTCGCGCGAATTTCCGGTGCATTCTATCCGTGCGACGCAGCTGTATGACATTGACCGCTTAGGCCAGTTGTCAATGATGCACAATGTCGACAACGTGTTTCTCTCGTTCCGTCGCATGCCTGACCGGCAGGAGACCTATCATCGTGTGAGCAAACTGGAATATATACTTGAGACTGAAAATCATTTTTCGTTAGAGGCGCGCATCCAGCAGGAACGTCAGTACTCCACTCGTTTCATGACATTTGTCAATGGCTATGGTGAAAACTTCGCTCACTATACCATGAATTCATTCCGTCTTCTTCTGCGTTATGCCCCCGGCGAGAAGTTCTATCAGATGAAGACTGGCCGTATGCCTATTAATCTTGATGCGCCGGTCTTTACTCTTTCCCACACTTTCGCGCCTAAAGGATTCATGGGCAATCCGTTTGCATTAAATGTCACTGAAGCCTCTGTCAGCAAGCGATTCTGGCTGTCGGCATTCGGATGTGTCGATGTCGGGATAAAGGGTGGTCATGTGTGGTCGCGCTCTCCTTACCCGAATCTGCTGATACCCGGAGCTAATCTTTCATACATCATACAGTCCGACCTTTTTTCCTGCTTGAATCCGATGGAATTTATCAACGATTCATATGCGCAGTGGGACATTACATATTGGGCCAACGGGGCTATTCTTAACAACATTCCGTTGCTCAAAAAGCTTAAGCTTCGTGAAGCTGTCACATTCAAGGGTGTCTGGGGACATCTGAGTGACCGCAACAATCCGCGTCTTAATCCGGACCTTTACGCATTTCCGGCTATCGCCGAGACTCAGGAGATGACAAATCGTCCGTATATGGAAATAGGAGCGGGACTTGACAATATATTCCGCATTCTGCGTGTGGATTACACATGGCGTCTTACCTATCGCGACAATCCCGGGGCATGTAAGAGCGGCGTGCGTTTCACATTCCATTTTTCATTTTGAAAAATCATTGTTGTCCATCCTGTGGGAATCGCAGCCTATTTTAAGCCTTTTATTGTGCAAGCTCTGTAATGCTGTTTGGATAATAGCGAAAATTTGAGTAATTTTGCAGTTCTAAAAACGTTACAAATATGGGATTCTTCAATTTCTTCTCGCGCGAAAAGAAAGAGACTCTTGACAAGGGTCTTGAAAAAACACAACGTGGACTGCTCGACCGTCTTTCACACGCTATAGCCGGAAAATCGACTATAGACGACGAGGTGCTTGACAATCTTGAAGAAGTTTTTGTCACTTCGGATGTCGGTGTCGACACTACTCTGCGTATAATCGACCGTATACAGAAACGTGTGGCAAGAGACAAATATGTCGGTTCGTCGGAACTCAACCGCCTGCTCTGTGAAGAGATTGCCGATATGCTTGCCGAGAAGAGTGAAGCTTCCTCGATGGATGATTTTACAGTACCGGCCTCGCATAAACCACATGTGATTATGGTGGTGGGTGTGAACGGTGTCGGCAAGACCACTACAATCGGCAAGATGGCCGCTCAGTTTAAAAAGGCCGGAAACAAGGTTGTCCTTGGCGCTGCCGATACATTCCGTGCTGCCGCTATCGAGCAGCTTGAAGAGTGGGGCCGACGGGCTGATGTCCCTGTCGTGAAGCAGAAACTTGGCGCTGATCCGGCATCGGTGGCTTTCGATACGCTTCAGAGTGCGATTGCCAACAATGCTGATGTAGTCATTATTGACACCGCAGGCCGTCTGCATAATAAAAAAGGACTCATGGACGAGCTTACGAAAGTCAAAAACGTGATGCAGAAACTTGTCCCTGAAGCACCCCACGAGGTGTTGCTTGTCCTTGACGGATCGACCGGACAGAACGCATTTGAACAGGCAAAGCAGTTTGTCGCAGCTACTCAGGTAAACGAGCTTGCAATCACAAAACTCGATGGCACGGCCAAGGGAGGAGTGGTAATCGGAATCAGCGACCAGTTCAAGATCCCTGTGAAGTATATCGGACTCGGTGAAGGCATTGAAGACCTTCAGGTGTTCCATAAAAAAGAATTTGTTCAATCACTTTTCGGCGAAAAGTAAAAAAGCATGTCAAAGAAGATTGCAGTCATTACTTTGGGTTGCTCCAAAAATCTTGTAGATTCGGAGCGCCTGATGAGAATGCTTGCTGATGTCGGTTATGAAGTTGCCGATGCTGCTTCAGATGAATTTATCGGTAGCGACGGCGAAAAAATAGTTGTTATTAATACTTGTGGGTTCATTGGCGACGCAAAAGAGGAGTCGGTAAATGAAATCCTTGCATGGTGTGAGGCTAAAAATGAAGGAGAGATTGATGCTCTCTATGTCATGGGCTGCCTTTCGCAACGTTATGCCGATGAGCTTCCGGCTGAAATCCCGGAGGTCGACCGCTGGTATGGGAAGACCGACTGGACCAATCTGGTTACAGATCTTGTCAACCGTGCGCCCGGCAGTGCGCCATATGACCGTATCATCACCACTCCACGCCATCATGCCTATCTTAAAATTGCGGAAGGGTGTAACCGTTTCTGCTCGTTTTGCGCCATTCCTCTCATAACAGGTCATTATAAGTCGCGTCCTGTCGAGGAAATTGTCGATGAAGTCAGGATGCTTGTGGGCAGAGGTGTCAAGGAATTCAATGTCATCGCTCAGGACCTGACTAACTATGGCAAGGATTTATACGGTCAAGTTGAGATAGCCCGTCTGGTTGATGAAATCGCCAAGGTTGATGGAGTGGAATGGATACGTCTGCACTATGCCTACCCGAAAGATTTTCCGATGGAGCTGCTTGATGTTATGGCTCGCCATAGCAACGTATGCAAGTATCTTGACATAGCCTTGCAGCATATTTCCGACAATGTCCTTGAAAATATGCGCCGTCATATCACAGGAAAGGAAACGCGTGAATTGCTGGCCGAGATTCGTCGTCGTGTCCCCGGAATACATATCCGCACTACTCTGATGGTCGGATTTCCCGGAGAAGGAGAAAAGGAATTCGAGGAACTTGTCGAATTTGTCCGTGAACAGCGTTTCGAAAGAATGGGTGCTTTTGCTTACTGCGAGGAGGAAGACACTTATGGTGCGAAGACTTTTTCCGATGATATTCCTGACGAAGTGAAACAGGACCGTCTTTCGCGTCTGATGGCCGAGCAGGAGGAAATATCGCTCTCGATTCAGGAGTCAAAGATTGGAATGGAGATGAAGGTCGTGATTGATCGTGAAGAAGATGAATTCTATGTCGGACGTACCCAATTTGATTCGCCCGAGGTCGATCCTGAGGTTCTTATCCATAAGACAGCCCCATTGAAAAAGGGAGAGTTCTACAATGTCAGGATTCTTTCTGCACTTCCGTTCGAGCTTATGGCAGAGCCGATTACTGATAACGAAACGACATTCAATTAACCGACATGAAAATTGACGAACTGACAAGGGAGGCGGTGTCTGCATGTTTGAGCCGTAGAATCCCTTTTGTTCTTTATGCCCTTCCCGGTGATGACCGGCTGGCGTTTTACGCATCGCCTGTGGGCGAGACAGGAATGTCGCCGGCATTTGTCGATGATTCGACCGATTGTTTCTTCATAAACTTTTTTGATAATGATGAGGCTTATACATCCGGAGTGAAGTTTTCGCTTGATGCCGGGACGCTGGTTCAGCTGTGCAAGGCCAAGGATTTCAAGCAGCCTCTTGCTGAGATACGTCCGCGTGTGTCGCCAACGTTTCGGGCAAGTTATCATGAAGCGTTTTCACGCATAATCCCGCGTCTGAAGGCGGAGGGAGGGAAGACTGTATTGTCGCGTCACCGCACGATCTTCACAAAACGGTCGCCCATCGATATGGTCATTGATTATTTCGGCCTGACGGATTCGACGTTCCGCTACTTGTCATATACACCTGAGACCGGTGTCTGGTTCGGGTCAACTCCTGAGCTTCTGCTTGAAAGTGATGCCGAAAGCCGAGAGGTCAGGACAATGGCTCTCGCCGGCACTCGGCCTACCGATGACAGCGAGCCGTGGGATGAAAAGAATCTCTACGAACAGTCAATCGTTACCGATTTCATCGCTGAGACTTTGAAAAAAGAAGGCCTTGACGTGGCAATAGACGATTTGTCAGAGAGACGTTTCCTTAATATAAAGCATTTGTGCACGGAAATCACTGCGCGTGGCGACATTGATGTCATCGATCTGATGCAGGAACTTAGCCCGACTCCGGCAGTTGCAGGCTATCCTCGCGATGAAGCTCTTGAGGAAATCAGCCGCTACGAGACTCATCGCAGGAATTGCTACGGAGGTTATGTCGGGGTCAGGATTAATGGCAATTATCATGCTTACGTAAACCTTCGCTGTTGTTTCATGGCCCCTGCCGTCTTTGTGCTTGACGGACAAATTTCGGGATGGCTATGTAATCTTTATGCCGGAGGTGGAATTGTGGCCGATTCGATAGAAGAGGATGAGTGGAATGAAACGAACGCGAAAACCGAAGTGCTTGCCACTGTTCTCTCGGGTCGAGATGGCTCGTCGGCTGTTGAGGGAATGATGCTGAATTCAGGTAGCATAGAAATGCTTGACGCTCCGATGGCATTCTGAAACAACTGCCGCAAATAAACAAGTCTTTGCACAATCAACCAATCAAGGATTGCAATGAAAAAAGGATCTCCAGTCATTATAATAATTGTAGCTGTGGCTATAGTGGCCATAATGTCGCTGCTCCCTCTGTCAGAGTGGAGTGGAGGTCGTATTAAGGATTTCAGTCTCGTCAGCGACATAATGAAAGAGGTCGGGATAATGGAAGGTGCGCCGTCCTACGAGACAACCGAGGACATTGACCCGGCTCTTATTCAGGCTCAGACCGAAAATGAACCTATCGACATTTCTCATGATAAAGGTGAGCCGATTGATACGATTATTTCTCCTGTGAAACCCTCAAGAGTAGGTGAACTTGTCAAGATTGAGGATTACACGACTCTCGGAGTAGGTATGTCCAATTTCAAGGCGGCTCTCGGAGAGGGTGGTCTTGCGCGTGTCGCCGTTGTTGGCGACAGCTATATCGAAGGTGATATTTTCACTCAGGATCTCAGAGCGCTTCTTCAGGAAGCATATGGAGGCGAGGGGGTAGGATATGTAAATATGCACACAAACTTCCCCGGTTTCCGGCGGTCTGTAAAGCAAAGTGGCGATGGCTGGAAAACTTTCACCGCAAACAAGAAGATCGACAGAGAATATATTGACATCGCCGAACAGTATTCGACTCCTACCGGAACGGCAAAGTCGCTCTATGAAGGAACTTCTGCTTTTCCGCAAACCAAATCGTGGTCTCGTTCCAGATTTCTGTTTATATCTCCCGATGATGTGACAATCAGTGTTAAAACTGATGATTCTGAATGGGAGGAACGCAATATATCAGGTTCGCCGTCCGTTCAATGTCTGGAAGTGGGCGGTCCTGTCTCCAAGTTCGGCATAAAGACTTCCGCCACCTCTCTGATCGGTTTTGGAGTCTGGCTTGACGGCTCGACCGGAGTGAGCGTCGACTGTATGTCATCAAGAGGATTTTCAGGTATAACGCTCACAAAGGTCAACCCGGACCTTTCAAGAGAAATGGCTGAATATATTGACTATGACCTTATCATCCTTGAATTCGGGATAAATGCAATGAGTGCCAAGCAGAAGGACTACAGCATATATTGCTCTCGCATGGTCGATGTGATAAATCATGTCAGGCTGTGTTATCCTGATGCTGATATCCTGCTTATGGGTGTAGGTGACAGAGGAGAGAAAGTCGGGTCGCAGGTGAAATCAATGTCGACAGCTTCGGCTATGATCAGCGCACAGCGCGATGCCGCACGTCGCGCACACTGTCTCTTCTGGGACACCAGAGAGGCAATGGGTGGTGAAAATGCAGTGGTCGAGTGGAGCGGGACAGGATTTATTAATAAAGACTACATCCACCTGACACATAAGGGTGGTGCACGTCTGGCCCGAGAACTTTTTAATGCTATACAATCAGATTTGAAATGACTTCGTATAATAAAATAATATCTGCTTTTACATCACTGGTTTTACCTGCGTTTGTTTATGCACAGACTCCGCTGCCTGATAACAGCGGTGATGAGGCCGCTGAAGACATTCAAAAAGAAATGCGGGAAGATATGGTCGTTATTCCCGACGAGGCTAATGACATTGATATTCCAATTCCGTCATTCATCAAACGTAATGCCAACCACATTATATATAATGGTGCGGACTGGACCGGACTTCGCAAAGCATTTGAACTGAGCAATGAGTCTCCGGTGTCGATTGTGCATATCGGCGACAGCCATGTGCAGGCCGACATTAACACGTCGACAATCAGGGAACTTCTGCAATATGATTTCGGAAATGCAGGTCGTGGGCTTGTTTCGCCGTTGAAAATATGTGGGACAAATCAGCCTACCGATTATGTGTTTCAAAGCAGCAATTCATGGAAGACTGTGAAATTGATGAACACATCATGGATGCAGACCGTAGGCTTTACAGGAACTTCCATCCGTCCTGCAAGTTCTACAAGTGAACTTACAATCGGGACAAAGGATACTGACGATTATAATCCGTTTTCATCGACGACCATTTTCCATAATGGAAAACTATCCATCAAGGAAGTGACGGATGCCGATGGCAATAAGCTGGATTTCAGGGCTATTCCATCGCGTGACTATACTCAGATTGTTTTGTCGTCGCTTGCGACTAAAATTAATGTTAAATTTGCATCAGCCGGTGACCTTACGCTCTATGGGGCGTCTCTCTCCGGCGAACGTCCGGGGGTGTTCTATCACTCTATCGGAAATAATGGTGCTACGTTCGATTCTTATAACCGAATCGGGTCTGTCGGATTGGGGATAAATCCGCTGCATCCAAATCTTGTCATCATTTCTTTGGGTACAAATGAGGCATTCGGCCGTCAGGATATTGCCCGTTTCAAACGTTCGATAGATTTACTTGTCAGCAATGTGCGTCAGGCTAATCCTGATGCGTTGATTTTGTTGACCACCCCGATGGAATGCCACCGCAGTGTGGTCACAAAAAAGAAGGTACGTGTCAGGAGAAAAGGGCGAAAAGGTTATCGCACGGTGACACGCACCAACAAAACATATGCGGTCAACATGAACATTGCCCCTCTCAGAAAGGCCATACTTGACTATGGAAAGGCTAATGGGGTGGCTGTCTATGACTGGTATGATGTTGCTGGTGGTAGCGGCGCAAGTACTTCATGGATTAACTCCGATTTGTTTGCCAAGGACAGAGTGCATCATACCCATAAGGGCTATAACCTTGAGGGACGTCTGATTTATGATGCAATCATGGATGCTCTCAGAAGCCAGAATTGAAAGTGACGGATCGAGATTCATCGTTTAATTTATATTAAAAACTTTAACACCCTCTTGGAAATTGGAAGCATTAGCTGAATTCTTTTTCGGGCTTGCGGCCAAAGCCACAACAATGCTTGAAGCTGTAAATATCGACATTGATAGACTGGTGGACGTGTTGCGGTATGACCCGCATCAGCCTTTGATGTTCAACACGGGACTATTTATGCTTCTCTTCGTGGCCTTCATGATTTTGTTTTGGATTGTGAAGGGAGTCCGTGTTTTGAAGATGGCATTGGTCATTCTTTTTTCGATATATTTCTATTATAAGTCATCGGGAATCTGTTGTCTGATTCTTCTGGGTGTGTGCGTCAGTGACTATGTGCTTGGTCTGCTCATGGAACAGGCTGATAAGCGCGGCTTCCTTTCGGCTAAAAAACTGATTGTAGGTGTAAATGTCGTGGTCAATGTCGGAATGCTTGCTTATTTTAAATATTTCCATCTCATTCTCGACACGCTTTCTAATTTCTTTACAATCAATGGCGGTTTTGAGTCACTCCTGCTGCCGGCCGGTATCTCGTTTTTCACTTTCCGCTCCATAAGCTACATCGTCGACCTTTACCGTGGCCAGCTAAGTGCATGCCATAGTCTTTTCGACTATGTGTTTTTTCTCACATTTTTCCCGCCTTTGCTTGCAGGCCCGGTTGTGAGGGCTAAGGACTTTCTTCCGCAGATTAAAGGCAATCCGATTGTGACACGGGCGATGACGTCGGAGGGTGTCTATCTTATCATGACCGGCCTTGTGAAAAAGGTTGTGATTGCCGATTTTATCAGTGGAAATTTCGTCGACCGCGTGTTTGATAATCCGGCTCTCTACAGCGGATTTGAAAACATGATGGCCACTTTGGGCTTTACCGTCCAGCTTTATTGTGATTTCTCCGGCTACAGTGATATGGCGATCGGCATTGCACTGTTGATAGGCTATCGCTTCCTCGAAAATTTCAATGCTCCGTTTAAAGCCCAGAACCCTACGGAGTTCTGGCATCGCTGGCATATATCGCTTTCAACATGGCTGCGCGATTACCTTTATATCCCATTGGGAGGAAACCGGTGTTCGCGTTCGCGCATGTATTTCAATCAGTTTGCGACAATGGTGATAGGAGGCTTGTGGCATGGTGCTTCATGGATGTATGTGATTTGGGGAGCGCTTCATGGAGGTCTCTTGGTTATCCATAAATTCTTACGCAGGGTTTTTCCGTTGACAGTCTCACGCACAGTGGTCACTGAGGCCGGTGAAGTAGTCGTTGTGGATTCCGGCTTGTCATCTTCTCCTTGGATCAAGGGATTCAACATGATTCTTACTTTTGTGATTATTTCGGTGACTTTCATGTTTTTCCGTGCCCCTTCGCTCGAAGATGTCGGTATGATGTGGCATCAGATTCTGTTTGATTTCCATCTGTCGGTGGCTCCCCAGTTTGTGGCAGGCTATCTCAACATTGTCTTACTGATAGCCGGAGCTTACCTGATTCACATCACACCATCCCGGTTGACCAATAGGCCGAGAGTGCTGTTCGAGAATGCACCTGTCATTGTTCAGGCTGTAATTCTTGCCATAGTGATTCTCGTTGTGATTCAGGTACGTCAGAGCGATATTGTCCCATTCATATACCTGCAATATTGATACTTTGATGAGGAGAGAGGCTTGTCGCCGTATTGTGATATTTATGGTTGTAATGCCCCTGTCCTGTATGTGTGGCGGCAAGTGCCGGAAATAATGTTTTAGGGGAGGAGTGGTATTTTAGTGATTTTTTTTGAACGTACTTTAAAAAAAATCGTTAACTTTGGGTTGAAATAATTTAAACACTTAAAAATGCAATTACCATGCTAAGACCCGAAGATCTTGAACTCCTGAAAAACAAAGGAATAAGCGAAGCCGAAGTCGAATCACAGCTTCAGCGCTTCGTGACAGGATTCCCTTACCTTAAAATCAATGATGCCGCCCGAGTGGGAGCAGGCATATTCCGTCTTGATGACGAAGAAATCGATGCAGCTCTCGAGCGTTGGAGTGAATACCTCGAACATGGAGGAGAAGTCTGCAAGTTTGTCCCTGCATCCGGTGCGGCTTCCCGAATGTTTAAAGCGTTGTTTGAATATGTCGACGGTGGAACTGATGAGCTTAAAGAAGGCAGTCCGGTTGCAAAACTGATTGCCGATATTGATAAGCTTCCGTTCTTGCCGGAACTTCGTGAGACAGTGAGCCGACTTTATAATAAATCTCTTGATGAGCTCCTTGCTGAAGGCCGTAACCGGGACATCATTGCTGCCATAGTAAACCCCGAGGGCATGAACTACGGAGGCCTTCCAAAAGGTTTGTTGAAATTCCATACCTATCCTGAAGGTTCTCGCACCCCGATTGAGGAGCATCTGACCGAAGGAGCACAGACCGCTGCCAACTCAAAGGGTATTGTCAACCTTCATTTCACGGTTTCTGCAAATCATCGCAAACTATTTGAAGAGAAACTTGCCGAAGTGATTCCTGCGACTGAGGAACGTACCGGTGTGAAATTCAATGTGACAATGAGCGAGCAGAAGCCGTCGACTGACACAATTGCTGTGAACCCCGACAATACTCCTTTCATGGAGAATGGCCAGTTGCTTTTCCGTCCCGGAGGTCATGGCGCGTTGATTCAGAATCTCAACGATATGGAGTCGGCTGTGGTTTTCATCAAGAATATTGACAATGTAGTGCCTGATTCAAAGCGCGGAGATACAATTCGCTTTAAGGAGGTGCTCGGCGGACTTCTGCTTCAGGTTCATGACCAGATTGAAGAAGACCTTCTTGCCATTGATGAAAAGATTTATACCAAGGAGGATATCAAGCGCATGCTCGACTATCTCAACAACGTGTTGAACGTGCGTGACGCCAAGCTTGAAAGCATGGACGACGACAGCGTCGTAGCCTATATCCGCGAGAAGCTTGACAGGCCTTTGCGTGTATGTGGCATGGTGAAGAATGAAGGTGAGCCCGGCGGCGGCCCGTTCATTGCCTACAATACTGACGGATCTACTTCTCCGCAGATTCTTGAGAGCAATCAGGTTGATCCCAACAATGAAGAATATCAGAAGATGATGGCATCTGCCACTCATTTCAATCCGGTCGATCTCGTATGCTATATAAAGGACATACATGGAAAGAAGTTCAATCTGCCCGAATATGTCGATCCTGCGACCGGTTTCATCTCGTCGAAGTCAAGTCATGGAAAGGAACTTCGGGCTATGGAGCTTCCCGGGCTTTGGAACGGAGCGATGAGCGACTGGAATACCGTATTTGTTGAAGTGCCGATTTCGACCTTTAATCCTGTCAAGACAGTCAACGATCTTCTTCGTCCCGCACACCAGCAGTAAAACGGAGCTGTTTTTGACCGGATCTGACAGGAATCCGCAGCTGCTCCACTGAGTATATCGATATGAAATAGGTTTAAATGGTATCTGTCGTCTTTTTAGACTTCTGAAGAGGTGACAGATACTTTTTTATGGCCATCATAAACACAAAGAACCTTTTTCATGTGTTATACTATCATAATTTATTATGTAATGAAACGTCGTCACGATGAGTAAGAGAGATGAAATAAAGAAAATATGGACAGAATGCTTCAAGGATTCGCGTGAATATGTCGATATGTTTTTCGATAATGTGTACCGCGATGATGAGGCTATGCTTCTGACCGATCAGTCAGGTGCGGCTGTCAGCAGTCTGTTGCTTCAGCGCTATACCATGTCATTTCACGGGGCCGAAGCGCCTGTGAGCTATATTGCCGGCGCTGCTACACGGCGTTCTAAACGCGGTCAGGGTTACATGTCAAGCCTGATGATTGAGGCTTTGCGCGAATCGGCTGGCAGAGGGGATATGTTATGCTCTCTGATTCCGGCTGATGAGGCTCTCTTCTTTTTTTATCGCAGATATGGATTCTCCACGGTGTTTTATACGAAGGAGCAACGATTCACGGCATTCCACTCGTTTCCTGTCAAGGGGGACTACCACCATGTGGAAAACGATGCGAGCGATGAGGTCTGGTGTGCGTTTGACAGGTTTCAGCGTCGCAGGCAGTGCTACGTTTTGCATTCCAGACGCGACTTCTACAATATATTGTCCGATTTGAAATCAGACAACGGCAATTTCGTTGTCATGGCTCGTGATGATGAGGACCGTGGCAGTGAAATTGTGTCGATGGCATGGGCTGTCAGGCGTGACGATATTCTGCTTGTGACAGATGTGATGGGCGAGGATTCCGATGCCCGTTGCGGTGCGCTCAGGCAGTTGCGGTGTCTTAACGGAGACATGCCGGTATTGCTTTACGGTCATCCCGACGATTCAATGGGTGGTCGTTTGATGCCACGTGGAATGGGTCGTTTCGTCAACGTCGGGAAGGCTCTTGAGATTATAGCGGCCTCCGACCCTAAATTCAGAACTTGTATCAAAGTGACCGATGAGCTCCTCCCCGAGTATAATTCCCATACATTTATTGTCGCTGACGGGCGTTGTGAGATTGACGATTCTTACAGCGGGAAACTCGATTTCGATGTCACGGTCGATGTCTTTGCCGACATTGTCTTCAGTTCTTCAGCCATTGGTTCGATAATCCGCTTCCCGTCCGTAAGGCCTATGATAAGTCTCATGCTTGACTGATGATGTCCTGACCAAATTAGCTCTAAATAAATTAAAATATGATTATTAATTCTGCACGTTTCGTAATATCAAATGCCGTAGTTGGGAAATGTCCTAAAGATTCGCGTCATGAATACGCATTCATCGGACGAAGCAATGTCGGCAAGTCATCGTTGATAAATATGCTTACCGGCAACAAGGGTCTTGCAAAGACATCGTCAACTCCGGGTAAGACTCTGCTCATAAACCATTTTCTCATCAATGACCAGTGGTATATTGTTGACCTTCCCGGTTATGGCTTTGCCTTGCGTGGAAAGTCTCAGCGCGAGGCTCTGGAGAAGATGATAAAAGGCTATATCCTTAACCGGAAGGAAATGACAAATCTGTTTGTTCTCATTGACTCACGGCATAAGCCTATGAAAATAGATTTGGAGTTTTTTGACTGGCTTGGTGAAAACGGTGTCCCGTTTTCGATAGTGTTTACCAAGCTTGACAAAATGGGGTCGCAGGCCGGTAAACGCAATGTAGAGGAGTACTGTAAGATACTTCTTGAGACGTGGGAAGAGCTTCCGCCTGTTTTCCTGACATCAAGTGAGACCCGTCGCGGTCGTGAAGAACTGCTCGATTATATAGAGCAACTCAACAAGCTTCCTATTGAGTAGGCACACCGTGTGTTCGAACCCTTTAAGCTTCCATGATGTTATAAAGTAAAAGCTATTTATTTAACAATTTGGAATTATGGAAAAAAACAGTAAAAAGGGTGTAGACAAATACCCCGGTGTAGAAACCAATGTGGCTGATGACAACAAAGTCGATGCCGCTAAAGTAAAAGAGGAAGTCAAGGAACTTAATAACAATCCTCGAAATAATGATGTTGAGATGCCTTGATGTCTCACCATCCATCTTCATCTAAGATTAATTTGGTTAGAAAACAAAACCTACAGCCGTCGATTGTTTCAATCAGTCAGCGGCTGTGGTTGTGTAATATCGCTTGCAGAAGTTTTTAGCTAAATATAACATCCCGGTAAATATTATGGTGTTGTCGTATTTAGGATTATTTATTAATTTTGTAGGTTGAGAAACCAAAAAGATTCAATTGTGTCTACATCGATGAACCGCTTCTTTGCCACAATACTTCTGTCGTCGGTCATTTGTCCTGCATCCGTGTATGCCTCACAGCTTATATGGGATGGGGGAAATAGGACTGTTATCAGCATAGTCCCTTCAAATACTACAGGCTTGGCTGAAATCTGTGTGGCCTATGGCATGGAGGGGAGGAGCGTGTCTTTTCCGGCTTCGTCTGCTGCGGATGTGAAGTGGTATCGTTATTCGAATCTTGGTGCGGGTTTTGCTGAAGAAATTTCCGGAGCTGTATTCACCGACGGACTGTCGACATTGACCACGGTTGAAGGCGACATGGGTTATGTGGTTGAGACCGGCGGTAGGCAATACTGTTTCTGGGTGGTTGATTATTTGCGCCATCCATTCTCTGTGACATCGATTACGGAATCATCCGAGCGCGATTGTGACTTTACCCGGCTTGATGTCGACGGGACCGGGGCGGAAATTCCCTATTATGGGGTCAATGGCCGTCGTTTTATTCTTGACAGAGAGATTTCACTGGCATACAGGACTCTTGTGCCTGATGTCGAAAATATGACTTTCATCGAGACAAGGCGAGAGGTTTCATTGGAGTCTCTTGACAATCCGTTACGCGTGGAGGGTGTGTTTTGTCCGACAGATTTTGTGATTACAGGTGATCGGTTTTTACGAGAGTGGAACGATGCAGTCGAATATACGTCGCCTGTCATTCAGCCATATTCTGTAAGTGCGATAACATCTGCTGCCCAGACCGAGCGTGAGAATGACAATGAAGTGAATCCCGGTTCGGGGGATGCTTCTTTCGGAGGTTCCGCACCCTGTGAAGTCTCTTTTGAGGCTGCTGTTACAGACGGCGCTCTTTTCAGAGAATGGCAGTTGTCGAGGTTCGAGGATTTCGATGTCATTAATCTGAGTTTTCAGGATTTGAAGTTTGACTACACGTTTACAGAAGAGGGTACGACATACGTACGGTTTATATGTGCCAATTCTGACGGCTCGTGTGAGCATCACAGTGACATATATACTGTATCTGTCGGAGCATCATCTTTGAAATGTCCCAATGCCTTTTCGCCGAACGGTGATGGTATAAACGACGAGTGGAAAGTGAGCTATTCTGGCATAATCAGCTTCGAATGCACTATTTTTGACCGTTATGGCCATAAGATGATTTCATTTTCCGATCCATCGCAGGGCTGGGACGGAAAACATAATGGTAAGAATGTGCCATCAGGTGCTTACTATTATGTAATCAAGGCCCGCGGTGCAGACGGAAAGGACTATAAGTTGTCGGGCGATATAAATATTGTGAATTATAGTAAATAAGTTCACCTGAATGAAAAAACACATTTAACTTATTTAAAATTACAGACAATGAACAACTATCATAAATCATTTATCGGTTCGGTTGCAGTTCTTGCCGCTTTGGCATTTTTTGCTCCTGCAGAGGATTTGCAGGCTTTGACTCCTGCAGAGGAAGCGCCTGACGTGGAGAATGCTCAGAATTATTCTGAAGTCATCAATCCGCGCATCCCTAAAACTATTAAATTTGCCGGACAAAAAGTCGATCTTGACAAGACTGACAGATGGGAGCGTCTCGACCGTGAACTGACGGCGATGGCCTATACGCATGGCAACACACTTTTGGCCATAAAGCGGGCAAACCGTTATTTCCCTGTGCTTGCGCCTATTCTGAAGAAAAATGGAATTCCGTCCGATCTGATATATCTCGCTGTGATTGAAAGCACCTTGAATCCACGCGCGCTTTCTCCTGCAAAGGCTGGAGGTCTGTGGCAGTTCATGCCTTCGACGGCAAAAGAATATGGGCTGGAGGTCAATGAATATGTTGACGAACGCTATGATCCGGTCAAAGCGACTGAAGCTGCCTGTAATTATCTTAAAAAGAGTTATGCAAAATATGGCAACTGGGAGTCAGTGGCTGCAAGCTATAACGGAGGTGTGGCCCGCATTACAAATGAACTCGCTGCCCAACAGGTAGATACAGCCTATGACCTTTATCTGGCTGATGAGACCATGCGATATATGTTCAGGCTGCTTGCCATGAAGTTGATTATGGAAAATCCGCAGGATTATGGTTTCAGGATTTCAGCCGATCAGCTTTATCAGCCTCTTGAGTATAAAACGGTCGAAGTCAGCGGTCCGGTTGAAGATTGGCCTGCATGGGCCAAGGCACAAGGCATCGACTATATGACACTCCGTGACAACAATCCGTGGATACGGGCGAAATCGCTGCCTAACAAGACAGGCAAGACATATACAGTAAAGATTCCGACAAAAGATTCCATGTCGCGTGCGCGACAGAAAAAGTCGGTCTACAACCAAGCTTGGGTGACAGACTGACAGAAATGTCCGATTAAAGAGCAATGATAACCCCTGAGAATAATCCTACTAACAAAATTATCAGGCCATTGAGCAAACTCAGTGTGCAAGGCGCGAGGGTTCACAATCTGAAGAATATAGATGTGGATATTCCTCACAACACGCTTACCGTAATTACCGGCTTGAGTGGAAGTGGCAAATCATCACTTGCCTTCGACACCATATTTGCCGAGGGGCAGCGGCGCTACATAGAGACATTTTCGGCATATGCGCGAAATATGCTTGGAAATCTCGAACGGCCGGATGTCGATAACATCACCGGGCTCAGCCCGGTGATTGCAATTGAGCAGAAAACTGTCAACAAAAATCCACGAAGCACCATAGGGACGACAACCGAGGTCTACGATTTCCTTCGTCTGCTCTATGCAAGGGCCGGTCAGGCGGTAAGCTACGTGACCGGTGAGCCTATGGTCAAATATACACGTGAACAGATTGTCAATCTGATTCTCACCCGTTTCTCGGGGCGCAAAGTATATATTCTTGCTCCATTGGTCAAAAACAGAAAAGGACATTATAAGGAACTGTTTGAACAACTGCGCAAAAAAGGCTTTCTCACTGTACGTGTCGATGGCGAGCTCCGTGATCTCACTCTCAATATGATGGTTGACAGATATAAGAATCATGATATTGAGCTGGTGATCGACCGCCTGAAGGTGTCGGATAAAGATATTACCCGGCTTGATGCTACCGTGCAGGATGCCTTGCGTCAGGGCGACAAGCAGGTGATGGTCTATGATGTCGATGCTGATAAGGTGACGTATTTTTCTCAGGCATTGATGGATGCGGCGAGCGGAATATCATACCGTGAACCTGCGCCACATAATTTTTCGTTCAATTCTCCGCTTGGCGCTTGTCCGTGTTGCAAGGGACTTGGCTATGTCAATATAGTGGATAGGGGTAAAATCATCCCCAATCCATCGCTGTCGATTCATGAGGGAGCGATAGTACCGTTAGGGAAATATCGCAATGCCATGGTGTTCTGGCAGATTGATGCAATCTGTAAAAAATATGGGTGCACGATAAAGACTCCTGTGGCCAATCTGCCTGAAGAAGCTATGGGAGAGATACTCAATGGCACATCCGAACGCCTTGTGATTGAGAATGACACTATGGCTACCTATAACTATTTCCAGACCTATGACGGTCTTGTGAAATACATAGAAATGCAACAAGCCGATGAGGCTTCGGCTTCGGCGAAAAAATGGAGTGAAGGCTTTTTCTCGCGGGGCGTGTGTCCTGAATGCAATGGCGACAGGCTCAACCGTGAAGCGCTTCATTTTTTTGTGGACGGAAAGAATATCGCTGAATTATGCCGGCTTGACATCTCGGATCTCTACGAGTGGTCGAAAGATGTTGAGAGCAGGTTGTCGCCTACGCATGCCGTAATTGCCCATGAGATTATGAAAGAAATCCGTAGCCGTCTGAAATTCTTGATTGATGTCGGACTTGACTATCTTCAGTTGAACAGGGCGTCGGCTACTCTTTCGGGAGGCGAAAGCCAGCGTATCAGGCTTGCGACACAGCTTGGCAGTCAGCTCGTGAATGTGCTGTATATCCTCGATGAGCCTTCAATCGGACTTCATCAGCGTGACAACCGCCGTCTGATAGATTCGCTCAAACAGTTGCGCGATGCCTCAAACTCGATTCTTGTTGTCGAGCATGACAAGGATATTATGCTTGATGCCGACCATATAATAGACATCGGTCCGAAGGCAGGGCGTAAAGGCGGGGAAGTGGTGTTCAGTGGCACTCCTGAGGAAATGCTTGCGACAGACACACTTACGGCTCGCTATCTCAACGGGAAAGATGTCATTCCATGGCAATCGACTCCACGCAATGGAAGCGGAAAGAAACTCGTGTTGCGTGGGGCGAAAGGGAATAATCTGCGGGATGTGACACTTACTCTTTCGCTTGGACGACTTATCTGTGTCTCCGGAGTGTCGGGCAGTGGCAAGTCTTCGCTTGTCAACGGAACGTTGCAGCCGATACTGAGCCAGAAATTTTATCGTTCACACACTGCTCCGCTCCCTTACGACACGATTGAAGGACTTGAAAATATTGACAAGGTTGTCACGGTTGACCAATCGCCACTTGGTAAATCTCCACGCTCTAATCCGGCGACATATACAGGCGTTTTCACTGCTATCCGTGACTTGTATGCTTCACTCTCTGAGGCAAAAATCAGAGGCTATCGACCGGGACGATTTTCATTCAATGTGGCCGGTGGACGATGTGAGACCTGCATGGGCAATGGCTATAAGACTATCGAGATGAACTTCCTGCCCGACGTGCTTGTCCCCTGTGAGACTTGTGGCGGAAAACGGTATAACCGTGAGACACTTGAGGTCCGCTTTAAAGGGAAATCGATTGCCGATGTGCTTGACATGACCATAAATCAGGCTGTGGAGTTCTTTAGTGGAATTCCGTCCATTATAAATAAAATAAAGGTGCTTCAGGATATCGGTCTCGGATATATCAAGCTTGGCCAGCCTTCGTCAACACTTTCCGGCGGAGAGAACCAGAGAGTCAAACTGGCGACTGAGCTTTCGCGACGCGACACGGGCAAGACGCTTTTCATCCTTGACGAACCCACAACCGGGTTGCATTTCGATGATATTCGGGTTTTGCTTAACGTGCTTAACCGTCTGGTCGACAAGGGCAATACTGTGCTTGTGATTGAGCACAATCTTGATGTGGTGTGTTCAGCCGACCATATTATAGACATGGGCCCGGGAGGTGGTAAGAACGGAGGTTATATAATTGCAACCGGCACACCGCTCCAGATTGCAAAGTCTGATTCTCCGACAGCATCGTTTGTCCGTGAGACTCTTCAACAGCAGGGCGTCGATGTCAGTTTGCGCCAGTAAAACCTCGGGACATGGTATGATTCAAAAAATGAAGTTCAAAATATAGGCCGGAAGTAATGATTAATATCATGATTTCCGGCCTGTGTTTTGAACTATGGTAAATGCGGTGGCGTTTAATAATTGTAAAAACGAAACAAAAATTATTAAACGTGAGGCATTACTTCATTTCAATACTGTATATACTTATATTACCTTTTGCATTGGATGCCGGAAACTTGGAGAGTGACGTCCGTGCATCAGACGTGATATCACCTGACGCATGTGAGTCGGTGAATCAGGACTCGCGATTTCATTTCGCTCTACGCAGCAACGGATTGCTTGATATTGCTTTAATTCCGAACGTGACGTTTGAATTTGGCCGTGGCCGATATAGCGGAAGCGCCACGTGGGCTGCTGCGTGGTGGGGTGGCCGCAATAAATGTTGGCGCATGTATGGCGGAGAAGCCGAATGGCGTTGCTATTTTGGGAAGGCTTCCGGATGTCAGACGTTTGCCGGACATCACGCCGGTGTATTTGTCGGATTGTTTACCTATGATATAAAGCTTGGCGAAGTCGGGCGGCAGTGTCCTGATGTTGCGGCAAGCTGGGGAGTGAGCTATGGCTATTCCTTTCCGATAGCCCGTCAGCTGAATCTTGATTTGAATATTGGTTTAGGTTTCATCCATTCCCACTATACGCGTTATCGCTACATGTGTGACCAGCATATCTGTGACGGCAACCGCAAGTTGCATTATTTCGGACTAGTAAAGGCCGAGGTGTCTATTGTGTGGATTCTTGGTAAATAAAGCCGTCAGAGTCATTGACATTGGTGGCGGTCGTGTTGTGGATGTTTTGACTATGTCTTTTTGTCGGCTATATTATTTAATGTGGTTTGCGTGAAACATGGTTTTAACATCCTCTTAATGTGGTTTGTGTCAATGGCTAAAGTTTTGAGCCATTGTTGCGGCGAGATGCTTTTTACATATAGTTTTTGTGGTTCGGTCGAATTAAGCTTGAATTTTAGATAGGAATTTATTAAATTTGCATGTTAAAACAAGCTCAGAACTCATGAAAACAACAAGCAAATTAATAGCTTTTTCTCTTGCGACTCTTCTTGCCTCATGCTCAGGAGGCAACAAATGGCATCTTGACGGCAAGATTTCAGGACTTGGCAACGATGATGTCGTGGTGCTTGAAGGCAATAATCAAGGATATTGGTATCCAATGGATACGTTGAAAATCTCATCTGACGGCTCGTATTCCTATAGCCGTGAGGCTCAGGGATATCCGGATATTTATCGTCTGAGGGTAGGTGAGAAGTCTGTATATTTCCCCATTGACAGCATCGAATCTGTCACTCTCTCGGCCGAAGCTCCCGATATTGATTCACATTATACACTGGCCGGTTCGCCTCAGGCTGAAAATCTTGTCAGGGTTGACAGTATGCTTCTTGCTGTGGCTGCCAGAAACGGAGCTGCTGCAGTCAGCACTGATGCTGAACTTAAGCGTGAACTCGGCAAAATGATTATTGCAGATCCTGCCGGAATCGTCACCTATTATATAATAAACAAGAGCATCGCCGGAAAACCTTTGTTTAATCCTGCCGAGAAGTCGGATTTGCGTATTATCGGAGCTGTGGCCAATGCTTTTAATGAGCGTCGTCCGGAAGATCCCCGTTCGGGTTATCTTCGTCGGCTCTATCTCGGCAATCGTCCGAGAACCTCTCAGTCTGCGAGTGGAGAAGCCCCTGTCGCTAATGAGGTGCGTGCTTTTGACATCAGACTGTTTGATAATACAGGCAAGGAGCATTCTCTGCTCGAAGAAACTTCGAAGGGTAAGGTTGTGCTTCTGAACTTTACAGCCTATACCGCTGATGAGTCGCCTGCGTTCAATGTCGCACTCAACAAGATATATGAGAAGTATCATTCGCAGGGACTTGAAATTTTTCAGGTGGCTTTCGATGAAGATGAATATGCGTGGAAACAGACAGCCAAGAATCTGCCGTGGATTACAGTGCTGAATGGTCCGACTGATGGCGACAAGGCGTTGCGTGACTATAATGTCGGCTCGCTTCCGGCGATATTCATTTTTGACAGGAATGGCGATGTTGTCGAACGAGTGACTGATATCACAAAACTTGATTCTGCTGTCAGCCGTAGACTTTGAAAATTTACGGATTGCAATTTTGTAAATAATCTCTCCTCAGACTAAAATTAAGGTAACGATTTTCTGACACTAAAGCCACTGAGTTGAAAACATTCTACAGGATTCTTCGTTTCGTCCTTGTGTGTGTGCTTGTGCTACCGTTGGCAGTACCTTTAATCCTCTATGTCCTTTTATCGTTGCCTTCAGTACAGAACAGTATTGCACAACGTGCCGAACATGAGCTTTCTGCTCTGCTCGGCACTGACGTGCATTTAGGGGGAGTGTCTGTCGCTCCATTCAACCGTATCGTACTTAGCGATGTTGTCGTCAGGGATCAGTCGGGGGTTGAGGCGCTAAACGTAGGGCATATAGGTGCGGGTATTTCGTTGATGGAGAGTCTGTGGAGTAAACGGCCTTTGATTTCATATGTCGAACTTATCGACATGGATGTCAATCTCTACAAGGACAGCATAGGCGCTCCCTTAAACATTCAGCCGATAATCGACCGTTTTAAATCGGACGGCAATAAGCCTCCGACAGCTTTTGACCTTGCCGTCAATCTGGTGGTTATCCGTCGGAGCTCTCTGAGTTACGATGTCCTTGACACCACTCTTGCCGATTCGACACGGTTTGACAAAAATCATATATCGGTTTCAGATTTCAGAGCCGACATAAGTGCGCCACTGATAGCCAATGACCGTCTGTCGGTCGACGTTAAGCGTCTTGGCGCTGAGGAACGCTCGGGCTTGTCTCTTAAAGATTTCACTGTGTCTGTCATTGCCGATAAGGATGCAATGCAGATAAATGATCTGGTCGTAGAGATGGGCCATTCGCGCATTGCATTTAATAATTTGGCTGTGGCTTCTCCATTCGGGCCTGGCTTTAAACTGCAAGATGCGATGCTGTCGTCTGTCGAGACTCTTCCCGATACATATCTGACACTCTCGGATCTTTCGCCATTTGTCAAGGAATTCAGGGATATAGATGATCGTGTTGGGATTGATTTTGAACTTGACGGCCGTCCCGACAGCTTGGTTATAAGGCATTTCAATCTTGAAGTCGCCGACCGTAATTCCCGGTTGGGGACTCACGGACTTATTGAAAATCTGACTCTTGGAAGTGATTCTGTCCTAATCGACTTGCATCGGTTCAATCTTGTTGCAAATGTGTGGGATGTACTTGGATTCATGGCTTCTCCCTCAGGTAAGCTACATCATCTCTATGAAAAATTGCTTCCGTTGCGTGCGCTTGGCAATATAAATTTGCTTGGCGATGTGACTCTTACCACCCATAGCGTTGATTTCAATGGCGCATTGGGTACGGACTGTGGCAATCTTGATCTGGATTGTGGTATTTATAAAAAAGGAAAAAGTGGTCCTCTCAACATCGATGGCAGGGTGAATTCATCGTCGTTTGATCCTTCGCAATTGCTTCCGGGACTTGCCCCATTGACACGTGTTTCTTTTGAAACTCTTGTTGACCTTGTCATTGGGAAAAAAGGGTTTATCAAGGGAAATGCGGATTTGGCGATTCCTGAAATCGAATGGAATGGCTTTGTTTTCTCGGACATTGCCGCTCAAGCCCGATTTTTTGGCGATAAGATGGAAGGCATGGTGCGATCATCATCCCCGGGGCTTGATTTCGTGGCTACAGGCGGGGCTGACTTCATCGGAGAAAAACCATTGAATGAATTTTATGCAGAGATAAAAAATGTGTCGCTTGCTCCGTTTGTTAAAAACGGTCGCTTTCATGACTATTCAGTGGCCGGTGGTATCGACGTGTCTGTTCAGGGCCGTAATCCTGACACTATGACCGGCTGGGTCAAGATTGAAGATATAAAATTTGCCGGATCAGATGGCAATACACTCGTTGTTCCTTATGTGGAACTCGAAGCCGCCGACAGAGATTCATTAAGACTTATCACGTTGAGAAGTCCTCAGGCCGATGCCGACCTTTCCGGCTGCTTCAGCCTTAAAACACTTGGTAAGGATATCGGCAACATTGTGTCGTCGGTTTATCCATCATTGATAAGATCCGGTGAAGACCACCTGAACCGGATTGATTGCCGTTTGAATCTGACAGTGAAGGAAGATTCGATGCTGTCGCGTTTCTTTAAGTTGCCGGTCGATTTTATCTATCCCGTAAAAGTGAATTCCTATGCCAGTGGCGGCGACAACCCTACTTTGGGATTGTCGGTCGACATGCCTTTCCTGAGAAATAAGAATAAACTTATCGAGGGAAGCAGTCTGTCGCTGCTTATTGACGGGGCTGCGAGGAAAATGGAGTTTTTGGCGCATACTTCTCTGCCGACCAAAGACGGTAAACTCGACTTGAATCTGAAATCTATGGGGCATACCGACTCTATAGCCACCGATATTTCATGGGTCGTGGACCGCGATAAGGAATTCAGAGGCAATTTGAGTTTCGACACTGATTTCCGGCGTGACACAATTGACAATAATCTGTTCACTGATATAGTGATTAACAAGTCGAAAATGGTGTTTAACGATTCGATGTGGACAGTCAATCCTGCACGAATCAACATTGCTCCACATCGGATTGAAGTTGACAACCTGAGCGGAGGCCGTCATGGTCAGTCTCTTTCAATCAATGGCGTTGCTTCGGCCGATTCTACGGAACTGTTGGTGATGAAGCTTCAGAACATTGACCTTGATTATATTTTTGAAAGCCTGAATATTGGCGAAGCTGTTCAGTTTGGAGGATGTGCCACAGGTGATTTCTATGGCCTTATGCTCCTTTCTTCAGAACCGGTGCTTTACACTCCACGCCTGAAGGTCGATGGCTTGAAGTATAATAAATGCGTCATGGGTGATGCGGATATACGTTCATATTGGAATCACGACGAAAAAAGCGTTGTGATAAAGGCTGATATACGTCAGCCGAACTCCGACCTGTCAGTAGTCGACGGATATATCAAGCCGATGACAGAGGAGCTTGATTTCAGATTCACTGCTAAAAATGCTCCGGTCGGGTTCATGGCTCCGTTCATGTCGGCGTTCACTTCGAAAATATCAGGACGAGTCTCGGGCGACGCGCATCTCTATGGCACATTCAAGGATCTTGACCTTAAGGGTGATGTTTTTGCAGACAACCTTTCGGTCAAACTTGATTTCACCAATGCCACATATACGGCGACCGACAGTGTGCACATCGAACCGGGTATAATAAGGTTTAACGACATAAAGCTTACAGACAAAAACAATAAAGAGGCTAACCTGAGCGGTTATGTCAAACATAACTATTTCCATGATGCGTCATTTAAGTTTGACATAACCGGCGCAAAGGATTTTCTTGTCTATGATATAAGTGGCAATCAGACTGAAGACCCTTGGTATGGACGTATTTTCGGTAATGGCCGTGCTCTTGTGAAAGGTGGTCCGGGACATGTGGATATTGATGTCGATATGTCTACTGCTCCGAATTCGAATTTTACATTCGTGCTGAGTGACGCCGAACAGGCAATGGATTATACTTTCATCACTCTGCGAGACCGCGATAAGGCAAAGAAGGATTCTCTGATGATGCTTGATCCGAAGCAGGTGATAATCCGTAAGATGAATGAGCGGATCAGACATGATGAAGAGGGAGTCGCATCGGTCTATTCGCTGACGTTTAAGGTTGGCATAACCCCCGATGCGACCATTACTCTACTTATGGACCCGGCAGGAGGTGACAAGATTACTGCACATGGCAATGGCAATCTACGCATGACATATACGTCTGACGGCGATATGAAGATGTATGGAAACTATACGATTAACAGAGGAAAATACAATTTCACGCTTCAGGACATAATCCTGAAGGACTTCGATATACGTGAAGGAAGTAAGATTTCGTTCCTTGGAGATCCATATGCGGCTCAGCTTGACATCACGGCATCCTATTCGCTCAATGCAAATCTGAGTGAGCTTGACGAATCGTTCCTTGAAGACCGTGAGCTTAACCGAACGAATGTGCGTGTCGATGCGCTCATGTTTGTGAAGGGCGACATCCGTCAGCCTGACATCACGTTTGATCTGGAGTTCCCGAGCCTTTCGCAGGAGATATATCGCAAAGTGCGCTCGATAGTCTCGACAGAGGACATGATGAACCGTCAGATAATATATCTACTTGCGCTTAACAAGTTCTATACTCCCGATTATATGACCGGCACTCATGGCAACGAGCTCGTTTCAGTTGCTTCGTCCACCCTTTCATCGCGTCTCGGCTCGATGCTTGGACAATTGAGCGACAACTGGAGCATAGCTCCGGCCATACGTAGCGACCGTGGTGATTTCTCCAATGTGGAGGTTGATGTCGCGCTGTCGAGCCATCTTCTAAACAATAGGCTTCTGTTGAACGGAAACCTTGGGTATCGTGATAAATCATTGAACAATAATAGTTTCATCGGTGATTTCGACATCCGATACCTGCTCAATCGTTCCGGCTCAATACAGCTTAAGGCATATAATCGTTACAATGATCAGAACTATT
This sequence comes from uncultured Duncaniella sp., assembly GCF_910578445.1. GTDB lineage: Bacteria > Bacteroidota > Bacteroidia > Bacteroidales > Muribaculaceae > Duncaniella. The sequence continues at coordinate 39,858 of NZ_CAJTQC010000008.1, forward strand.
ATCTGAAGAGTGCTCTTACGACACAAGGCATAGGCATTGTGTTCAAACGTGACTTTGATAATATCTTCTCCTTCCTGCGTCGTAGAAAAAAAACTTCTGAAGATAAGCCAAAGGGTGAAGCAGTGCCGGATTCTGTGAATGACGGTGTGCTTGAGAAGAGAAAACGGATACCGGCCGATAGTATATTTGACGGCAGCGCAGGTCCGGAGTGATTTTTTATTAAAAAATTTGCTTCGGTCATGTAACTAATCGAGGTGATTTTTCGTCTAATATATAATATAGGTGCACAACTTGGCCTATATTCGATATTAAGTAGCCTTAATCAGATATATCAAATCTAATCATATTAATTATCACATTATGAGAAAAAGTATTGTTTCACTGGCTCTGTTTGCCGTTTCGGCATTCGGAGTTTCGGCAGCCCCTTTGTGGTTGCGTAATGTGGCTATTTCTCCTGATGGCTCGACGATTGCATTCACCTACAAGGGTAATATCTTCACAGTGCCTGTGAAGGGTGGTGAAGCTCGCCAGTTGACATCGGGAAGCAGCTACAACACCAATCCGGTATGGAGTCCGGATGGCACAAAGATTGCGTTCGGAAGTGACCGTGAAGGTTCGATGGATGTATTTGTTGTCAACAGTCGGGGAGGTGTTCCCAAACGTCTTACCACTAATTCAGGCAATGAGGCTCCGCTGGCATTCAAAGATAACAATCATGTGCTATTTTCAGCGACATTGCTTCCGTCACCGACAGCTGCTCAGGGCGGTTTCAACCAGCAGGTCTACAGTGTGGATCTTGAAGGGCATCGTCCGCAGATGTTCATTTCGTTGACCATGCCTGCGCTCAGCGTCGGTAAGGACGGCCGTGTGCTCTATCACGATAAGAAAGGAGTGGAAAACGCATGGCGTAAGCATGAACGTTCGTCAGGCACATCAGATGTCTGGTTGCTTGATAACGGGAAACATACGAAGCTTACCGATTTCAATGGCCATGATTTAAATCCTGTCTGGGCGCCTGACGGTTCTTTTTATTTTGTCAGCGAGGAGGACGGCACTCTTAATGTCTACAAACGTTCGATAGACGGCAAGCAAAAAAAACAGCTCACATCGTTTACGACACATCCTGTCCGTTCGCTCTCGGCATCGAATAATGGAACTCTTGCTTTCAGCTGGGACGGTGAGATTTATACAATGAACGAGAACGGCAAGCCTGAAAAGGTCAATGTCGAAATCATTACCGACGAATATGCGTCGCCTGCCGAAAAGTCATTGCGTCGTTCAGGTGCGTCGAGCATTGCTGTGTCGCCCGACGGTGAGCTGGTGGCCTTTGTGCTTCGCGGTGATGTGTATGTAACCTCCACCGAGTTTAACACCACCCGTCGCATCACCGACACTTCTGCTCAGGAACGTTCGGTCGACTTCGCGCCTGATGGTCGCAGCATCGTGTATGACAGCGACCGCGACGGAATCTGGCAGCTGTTCACGACTGAAATCAAAGATCCTGCTGAAAAGTCGCTGCTCTATGCTACGGAACTTGTCGAGAAGCCATTGTATAAGAGTAATAAGCCTGCATTTTTCCCTGACTACAGTCCCGACGGTAAAAAAGTGGCTTTTCTTGAAGACCGCACCACGCTGCGTGTCATTGATGTCAAATCCAAGAAAGTGACAACCGCTCTTGACGGAAAATTCAATTACAGCTATCAGGACGGAGATGTCGGTTTCGAGTGGGGACCGGACAGCAACTGGCTTCTTATTGACTATATAGGTGTCGGTGGCTGGAATAATTCGGATATCGCTCTTGTAAAAGCCGATGGCAGTGAAGTAGTCAACCTTACAGAGAGTGGCTACAACAACAGCAATCCCCAGTGGGTTCTCAATGGTAAGGCCGTTGCCTATACTACAGCTAAATATGGCTATAAGAGTCATGGCAGCTGGGGTAATGAAGGCGATGTGCTCCTCATGTTCCTTGACGGCGAGGCTTATGACCGCTTCAACATGACCGAAGAGGAAGAAAAACTTGCCGATAAAGCAGAAAAAGATAAGAAAGACAAAGAAGGCAAGGATAAGAAAGATAAAAAAGACGGCAAGAAGGACTCAAAAAAAGGAAAGAAGGACGATAAGGATAAGAAAAAAGATGGCGAAGCAGAAAAGAAAGAGTCAAAACCTTTGGTCTTCGATTTCGCTGACCGCCGTCACCGCCTCGTACGTCTGACAGGTTCATCCTCGAAACTTGGTGCATATTATGTGTCACCGAAGGCTGATAAACTTTATTATGTCGCATCAAGTCCCGATGGCCGTTCGCTCTATGAACGTGATCTTAAGAAAGGCGACACAAAGACTCTTGCCAAAGGGCTGAGTGCATGGACCATGATTCCTGATAAGGACGGAAAGAACGTGTTCGTTATGGACCATACCGGCATCAAGAAAGTCACTCTTGCATCAGGAAAACAGACTCCTGTGGCTTTTGAGGCCGAATACACACGTCGTGCGGCGGATGAGCGCAATTACATCTACGAGCATATGTGGCGTCAGGTACTTGACAAGTTCTATGATCCGGAACTTCATGGCGTTGACTGGGCAAAGTATCGCGACGAATATGCAAAGTTCCTTCCCTATATCAATAACAACTATGATTTCTCCATCCTTCTCAGCGAAATCCTTGGAGAACTCAATGCCTCGCATACCGGTGGTGGCTATCGTGGCGGAGGTAACCGTCTGCCGACATCTCATCTTGGAGCGTTCTTCGATGAAAACTATGACGGTGACGGCTTGAAGGTGGTCGAGGTCATAAAACGTGGCCCTCTTTCACCGAAAAATGTCGGAGTTGAGCCCGGCGACATAATCATGGCTATAAATGATTCCACGATTCTTGCCGGTCAGGACTATTTCCCGCTGCTTGAAGGCAAGAAGAAAATTAAACTCGGCATAAAGAAACGCAACGGTGACAAGAAAAATGTCTATGTCAAGACAACAACAGCCGGAAATATACGCAATCTCCTTTATCATCGCTGGATTGAACGCAATGAGCGGATTGTCGACAGTGTGTCCGGCGGCCGTATAGGCTATGTCCACGTGGAAGGCATGGACGCTTCAAGTTTCAGTGAGGTCTATGACCGTCTTCTTGGCAAGTTCCGCAATTGCGACGCTGTGGTTGTCGATACACGTCACAACGGTGGTGGCTGGCTTCACAATGACCTCGCTCTTCTCCTCGGCGGTAAAGAGTATGTGCGTTTCAGCCCTCGCGGACAGTATATCGGCACAGAGCCGTTCTCTCAGTGGACCAAGCCATCCGTGATGCTTGTCGACGAGAGCAACTACAGCGATGCTCATGGTTCGCCATACGTCTATCAGACGTTGAAAATCGGTGATGTGGTCGGAGCGCCTGTGCCGGGCACTATGACTGCCGTGTGGTGGGAGACTCAGATTGATCCTACTCTTTATTTCGGCATACCTCAGGTGACATCGCTCGATATCAACGGTCAGCCACTGGAGAACAAGCAGCTCAATCCCGACGTGCTTATTTACAACACTCCTGAAAATGTTCTCAACGGTGTTGACGACCAGCTCATCGGTGCGACCAAGCATCTCATGAATAAGACAAAGGCGGTGAAGAAGTAAAACCGTTCTTCATGCTCAAGGCAGCGACTTGTCTGCCGGCTTAAAAACAGACTGACGATGATCCGTTTATCGTCAGTCTGTTTTTTTGCACCGGAGATGATGATTTTGATGTGTGAATAATATTTGCTACCTTTGCAGTGCCGATTATAAGCTTGCGTTTTGTAATCCTCATCGGAGGGCATGATAATGATGCTGGATAAGATGACCGGGTAAAACCACGATTCTTATGCGGCTATTTTTATGTTTAACTTTAATAAAGCGAGTTTTAGAGATGAAACGTGATGCTATTGATCTTGGTAAGGTAAACATTCCGACTCTTTTTAGAATTTATCTTGTCCCTACGTTGCTTGGAATGTTATCGTTGTGTGCGGTTACGGCGACCGACGGTATTTTCGTAGGGCGCGGTTGTGGCAGTGATGCCTTGGCAGCCGTGAATATCTGTATTTCTCCCACAATGGTCATGATGGGCATCGGACTGATGCTTGGAGTCGGGGCTTCAGTGGTGTCGTCGGTCCATCTGGCAAACAACAATGCCAAGGCTGCGAGACTCAACATCACCCAGTCGCTGCTTGTGGCAACAATTGTCGTATGTGTGTTTCTGGCACTGACACTGCCTTCGGTGTCTGCAACCGGACGGCTGCTTGGTAGCTCTGAAAATCTGTTGCCATTGGTAAGGGAGTATATGCCTTGGATTTTCGCCACATGTCTGTTTCAGGTCTGGTGTGCGATAGGGCTGTTTGTTGTTCGTCTTGACGGCTCTCCGAGATATGCGATGTGGTGCAATGTCCTTCCCGGATTGCTAAATGTCATTCTCGACTATGTTTTTATATTCCCACTCGGGATGGGCATAAAAGGTGCGGCATTGGCTACATTTCTGAGCTGTATGGTAGGCGGCGGCATGGTGATGGCCTATCTTGGATGGTTTGCATCGACACTTAAAGTTATAAAGATTAAGATTAGCCGCAAGAGTCTGATGTTGACCATACGCAACATTGGCTATCAGTGCCGGATTGGTATTTCCGCTCTGCTCGGTGAAGCAACGATGGGTGTTCTCATGTTGATGGGAAATCTCATGTTTATGCGCTACATGGGTGATGACGGAGTCGGGGCATTCAGCATCGCCTGCTATTACTGTCCCTTTGTGTTTATGATTGGTTATGCAATCGCTCAGTCCGCACAACCGATAATAAGCTACAATTATGGTCTCGACCAGCGAACGAGGATTGCAGCTACCGAACGGCTTGCCATCATCACCTCCATTATATGTGGCGCAACAGTCACAGTTGCCTTCAATCTGTTTCCTGAGAGCATGGTATGTCTGTTTCTTGACATGGATACCGAGGCTGCTGAAATAGCAGTGGCCGGTTTTCCGTTGTATTCCACGGCTTTCATATTTTTTATTTTCAACCTTACTGCAATCGGCTATTTCCAGAGCGTGGAAAAAGTATTGCCTTCGATTGTATTTGCCTTGCTGAGAGGGGTGTTATTCCTGATACCGTCATTCATAATACTTCCGGTCATTTTGGGCGATAATGGCATATGGCTGGCATTAGCCGCATCCGAAGTCATGACATCGGTGTCGATTATAGGTTATTACTTATTCGTGAGATGTAAGGATTGAAAGATTGATACGGCTATTGATTTTTTGAAATAGCTTTGAATACATATTTGGTTTTATATATGTTAGGATAGATGACCGGGTCTTGGTTGGCACAAGTGACATGCAGCTCCTTGTCAGTCAGTTTGTCGATAAGCCAATAAGTCATGGAATAGCCATCGCTGAAATAAACGACTGAAAATGTGTCGTTTGTGAAAGCCCATTGAAAATAGGTCACAGTGTCATCTTTGTCTGGGTCAGGATTCACATATCGACAATAGCCCTTGCCTGAAGTCTCGAAGCTATATATTTGATTGCCATTATCATAGACTTCGGGCTTCATGTCGGGGTATGTGACTGATTGGACTACCCAATTGTATGCGGTCAGTCTCGCCACCACGCTTTCCTGTTCAGCCCCAATATATCCTGTCTTTTCACATGCGGCAAGTATGATTGTTGTCACTGCCGTTATGATTGCCGTAATGACTGTTTTTTTCATTTTGAGAAACTGATAGAGACAGGACTGTCATCAAGCAACGACGAGCCTTTGATTTTAACTGACTCGCGGTTTGCATCGATGCCGAACATAATCATATAGTCTTTGGGTATGGTCGTTCCTACGCCCGCAATGACTATTGTCGCCCGGTCTGTATCGTTATTGTCGCAAAACGAAAGTTGCGAGACGTAGAATGTCGAGCGTGGCGATGCGGCTACGTTCATCTGTATGTTTTCCGGTAGACGATAGAGCGTGGCATCGGTCTTACGTCCGCTTATATCGACATTTCCGAGAAATCCCGATCTGCTTATTTCATTTGCGAACCGGTTGACTTTAAGATAGCTTTCGTTTGTGCCTGTCCGCACATGGCTGTTTGAACATGTCGAGTAGACCATGGCACTGACATGTGGCGCATCACGGAGTGTTTTCAGTATGACGTTGGCGTCATTCATCTCGCTTAGAAATCGGTCACGGTTTATGTCGCTGACTGAGCCAAGCTCCTCGCGACCATGATTCACAACATAGTCTGTAACTGCTATTTTTTTGTCGGCATTGACATAAAACAGCCCGGTTGAGGCATCAATGTCGACGAACTGAGCCATAATTTCAGCGTCAGTCTGATAGTCGCGTATCTGTGAGGGTGTCTCGTAGGCACGACGATTGTCTGTGCAGCCTCCAAGGAGCAGGCAGACAAACAGAAGAGAGAATATCTTAGTCATAATGTGATCGATTTTTATAGTTGCAAATATCAGTATTAAATCTGAATAAAACAATCATGAGAAATGATAAAATCACAGTGTAACGTATGGTTACGTTTTTTTAACACTGAAATCTGCATAATTGCCACTGACTCCTGACATTAAGCTTCTACTACTAAAAAATATCCCTGTCAGCCATCACATTGCCTGACAGGGATTTATATTCACAAACTAAAATAAATTCGATTATTCGTCAAATGTCATTTCGTCAAAACCGGCAGCGTCAAATTCGTCTTCGTTAAATTCGGTCGAACCATAGAAATCATCATCAAGATCTGACGAAACTACTGATTGTGCGGCTTTTGCATCAATCTTTGCATCAAAGTCATCAAGGTCTACGAATTGAGAGGGGGCTTCGCCCATTGAAATCGTACAGAGTGGGTCGTGGAGATTTTTACCGGGAATCGACTTTTTCATTTCAATGAAAAATGAACGGTCTGTCATATAATCAAACACCCATACGAGGCGTTGACCGTCATCTTCGATAAAATCACTCAACGGGGTGTCTTCCATCAGATAGACATCCTCCGATGAATCCGATCCCATATCTTCCAGACAGATTTCCTGATTGCGTTCCCATCCGTCCTCACACATAAAGAATGAACTGAATTGCCCCTTGTCGTAGCCAACAGAGTCACAGATGGCATTGCGAAGGTCAAGAAATGTGGCGTCAGCGTCGATTTGTATTTCACGCTTGAAGTTGTCGACTTCGTCAGAGACGATACGAAAATTGAATATCATATTGAATCGTGTATTGTTTTTCTTTCTATTTTCTCAATGGCCACGACTGTTTTTTCATGGTCACCGTTCTGTACTGCGAAAGTAATAACTTTTTTTTAAAACGAAAACACTTTAGTGAAAAATTTCAGTCTGGCGGTCTCTATATATGAAATCAGATATACCTGCTTCAGCGGTTTCTTAATCGCGCAGTGATTTGTTTTATCATGGCATTATTCTTTAGTGGATGAATGTGGAATAGTTACAAAGTTAATAAATAGGTATTAATTTAAAAACTAAAAGGGTCGTAAAATTGACTTATTCCATGCATTTTTGTATTATCGCATCTTTTGCAGTGATTTAACGGTGTAATTTTGTGTCATAAATGGACAATTAAATGAATTTCAGATTATGGAAGACTATGTATTAAACCGAATTAAGGCTATCATAGAAAAGACAGATGGTTTGTTGGCGATAAATAGATATAATAAAATCCGGCTGCATTTCTGTGACGCAGCCGGACGGAAGTGTTGTTGTGCTTATAATAATGTTATATCCCACAGACTATGGGTTGAGAACCATAGTCTGGTGCTATAGTCGGAATATTATTCCCATGAAACCTTTAAATCGCGGATTAAAGTTGCTGATGCGCCTACAGAACCGGTGTGTTGGATGGCGAATGAATTGTGAGTGGTGGGTATTGCAGCTTTAGCTGAAATGCTCACGGCAGGCTTCACGTCGGGATTGCTGCTGCCGACGGCCGGAGCTTCAGTTGACGCGTTGGCGCTAAGAATGCCATCTCTGAGTTCGAGTGAGATATGACATGGATTGCGGAAACAGTTTGAAGCGACAGGTGTGCTGATTGGAGAGACTTTTCCGTCGGCATAGCGGACAAGTGTGAATGTGACGGCTTTATCATAGTCGGGAGTGCGTTCGATTCGCAATCCGTAGCCTGAAAGTGTCTGCGGATCGAATCTGATACAGATGTCCATATACTGGCCGGTAGCGCTTCCAAAACCCTGTCCCGGACCTTTACACGGCTCGGCTATGAGTGAAAGTTTCATTGCCTTGCATTCTGTAATCGTAGGGGTGTAGGATAAACGAGCTCCACGGGTTGCCTGTACTAGTCCTGTCCCTGTCGACGCATCGGTTCCCTGACCGTAATACCAGCTCAGATTCGGGTCTGCTGTCCAGTCGTGGAGCTGCGTGTCGGCCGGTTTATAAGAGTCGAAATGCCAGAAGCCCGGTTTTCCTCCTTTTGTCTTTCTGATAGGAATTTCCGCAAATGATGTCACGAGTGTACGTTCTTTCTTCGGCGAAGCCTTTGATATTTTTTTAGTGATTTCACCACATTCGAGTCTGGCGCTTTGGCGTGTTCCTTGGCGAGTGTCATCAAGTTTAGGCGAAACGGCTGCTGTTATGAAAAATCCGTGATCGGCGCTTGAAAGGGTATAAGTTGCTCCGCTTAGTCCTCTGCCGTGGCGAACAGGGATGCTGTCAGCTCCGTCAGGCCGGGTCGAACGATACCATACGATGTAGCTTTCGTCGTTTCCGTCTTCTGAAAGTTTATAGTTTACTTTTGCGATACCTTTTTCGACTGTCACAGACGGAGCTGCGGAAAATTCAGGAGCGTCTTTGAGGAATGGCTCTACAACGACTTTTGTAGCGCCGACAAGGCCGTCGGATGTCGTGGCTGTGATTATGCTTTCTGCTTTTCGTGGAAACAGATTTGAGCTGGTGGCGGTTGCTGTCAGGCCTGAGGTTGAAAGCTTGATGTTTGTCGGTGCGGACCAGCGTATTCTATTATATCTCCCGGTTGTCGGATAGTCGCCCCAGCAGACAGGAGTGGTGGAGATATGCAGCGTGTCGCCTTGAGCGGCAAGCGGACGTGATGAGATGTTTATTTTCAGTGCGACCGGGAGCGAGGTCAGAGATTTGGATTGTGAGGCTTCTGCTTTTTTTATTTCCGGAAGCATCCCAAGTGGATCCCATCCGTCGTTTCCTCCGAGAAGGTTAGAGGTATTATAGATAGTTTTTCCTCCGCTGATGACTTTGTAGGCTTCAAGTAGCGGGGAATTGGTAATGTCGCTGCTGAGATCAGGACGTTCTGCATCGATGACGGCGGGTTTGCCGTTGAGTGTGACTCCGCTTTGATAGCAGCGTATCGGTGAAACGTCGCGTGTCCATTGTAGTTTTACGGGATTGTCTGCGGTAAACCGGGTGTCAATCATAGTGACCATGCCGGGGGCTTTGGTTAGGTATTGGACACCGTTGACAAGTGTATGTATGTCGCAATTGAGAAAAATAGCTCCTGTGGATGCGGTGGAGTAGAACGGTTTTCCGCTGTGGAATGTAAATTTGCAGTCGAGATACACGGCAGAGCCGGTGAGTGCGTCGTCCGTACATTCAAAATAGCAGTCTTTATAGAGCGAGCGCCGTCCGCCGACAAACGGACATAGGTTCAGACGGCTGATAAACCGGCAGTTTCTGGCAAAGACCCTGTCAGTGCCTTCACATATGCCAAGTTGGGCCTGCACGATGGCTTCGCGTCGTTTCTGACGGTTAAACGATGGATTTTTAGGATAGACGAGGTCTACGTTACAGTAGTTTCCAAATGTCATGTTTTCAGTGTGCAGACTTTTGCCTGTGAAACGGAGCATCGTATAGTTGCCCAATGCTCCCTGTGTCTGTCCGCGGTTGACTGCAAAAACCACATCATCAGGATTATCGGCAAGTCCGATTATGGAAAGTGTGTCGCATCTGATTTCGGCTGCATACGGAATGCTCCCGGAATTCTTTGGGTTGCGGCGGATTTCGGGATCGTCAGGATTATCGAGCCAGTAGACCGACGGCTCGACAAACAGTGTCACGTTTGATGCTCCGGAATTGTTGATGGCATTGATGGCTGAAAGCGCATCGTTGAATACGTAGGGTGATGAGCTTTTTCCTGAAGTCAGCAAGAGTGCTGACGGACTGAGGGGATAGCTGTGGCCGTTCAGGCTGATTGATGAATAGTCGGGACTGACAGAAAAATCTCCGGCAAGGGCGTGTGTCCCGGAAAATAGCAGAGATGCCGTTAGCAGTAGAGGTTTAATCATGGTTAGAGATGGTCTTTAATAAAAATAGCGCGGACGCTTTTTGGTATCATCAGAAGCTGTCTTGATTTTTCAATGTGCTTTCTGTCGATACTCAAAAAAGCGCCCGTGCTATTGAGTAAGTATATTATACTTCAAGGTTGAGATTGAATTTCTCGTTCCAAGGGAGGCCGTTTTTGGCGAGCTCGTCGAGGAATGGATCCGGATCGAATTCTTCGACATTGTTCACACCGGGCTTAACCCATTTTCCTGTAAGGAACATCATCGCTCCTACCATTGCGGGGACACCGGTCGTGTAGCTGACAGCTTGCATGCCTGTTTCGCGATATGCTTCCTCGTGAGAGCAGTTGTTCCAGATGTAATATGTAAGGTGCTTGCCTTCTTTGTCGAGACCTTCGATGCGGCAACCGATTGAAGTTTCGCCGTGATAGTTCTCACCGAGGTCCTGAGGATTGGGAAGGACAGCCTTGAGGAACTGGAGAGGAACGATCTTCTGTCCGTTGAATTCCACTTCGTCGATGCGTGCCATGCCGATGTTCTGGATTACACGGAGGTGTGTGAGATATTCCTGTCCGAATGTCATCCAGAAACGTGCGCGCTTGATTGAGGGATAGTTCTTGACGAGTGATTCGAGTTCCTCGTGATAGAGAAGGTAGCTTTCGCGCTCACCGATATTCGGATAGGTGAGAGTCTTGTGGATTTCGAGCGGACCTGTGGTCACCCATTTGCCGTCCTCGTAATAACGTCCGTTCTGTGTGATTTCGCGGATGTTGATTTCGGGGTTGAAGTTGGTGGCGAATGCCTTGCCGTGGTCTCCGCCGTTGCAGTCGACGATGTCGAGATATTCCATGTCGGAGAAATAGTGCTTGGCCGCATATGCTGTAAACACGCCGGACACTCCGGGGTCGAATCCGCAACCGAGGATTGCGGTCAGGCCGGCATCCTCGAAACGCTGCTTGTAGGCCCACTGCCATGAATATTCGAAGTGTGCCACGTCCTTGGGCTCATAGTTTGCTGTGTCGAGGTAGTTGACTCCGCATATAAGGCAGGCATCCATGATGGTAAGATCCTGATAGGGGAGAGCTACATTGATGACGAGTTCAGGCTTGTGGCGGTTGAACAGTTCGACAAGCTGAGGAACGCTGTCGGCATCAACAACGTCTGAACTGATGTTGGGTTTGCCGATGGCTTCGACAATTGCGTCACATTTACTGCGGGTGCGCGAAGCGATGACGATTTCTGTGAAAACTTCAGGGTGCTGGGCGCACTTGTGAGCGACAACGGTTCCTACGCCGCCTGCTCCGATAATTACGACTTTTGCCATGTTCTCTATTTTATAAGATAGGATTTTTAGATCAGAGTTTGTGTATAGCTAAATTTTTTTACTGCTGAGCGACGGAAATGCAATCCGTCGCTCAGCAGATTTATTTTTCAGGATAGATAGTCTGTCAGTCGCGCTGGCTTCCGAAGAATCTGAGGAGATAGATGAAGAGGTTGATGAAGTCGAGATAGAGTGTGAGCGCGCCGATTGTAGCGAGGTGTCCTGCATATGCCGACGGTGTCACGAGTGCCATCTGCTTGATTTTCTGGGTGTCCCATGCGGTGAGGCCGACAAAGATAAGCACACCTGCTATCGAGATGATCCAGTCAAGGGTAGAGCTCTTGGTGAAGATATTGACAACAGAAGCGATAATCAGACCGATAAGCGCATAGAACAGGAAATTGCCCCATTTTGTAAGGTCCTGAGTTGTGAAATAGCCGTAGACACTCATAGCTCCGAACGTTCCTGCGCAGATAAAGAATGTCTTGGCGATGGAAGTCATTGTATAGACGAGGAAAATCGGAGCGAGAGCCATGCCGTTGATAGCTGCGAATGCGTAGAACAGCAGTGTTGCCGCTATGGATGACATCTTCATCACTCGTGCTGACAGTACGAATACAAGTACGAGTTCGGCGATGAAAAGACCCCAGTAGAACCAAGAGTTGGTCGCCATAAAGGTCATGTAGCTCATCGAAGTCGAACAGAAGAGAGAGACGAATGCGGTCACGAGAAGACCGAGAAACATTTTGAAGTAGACGCGCTTCATCACTGAAGTGGTGGTCTGGACCACCTCTGCCTGTGAGGCATGGTAGCCGTTGTAGTTATTGCCTCCGCCATAGTAAGGGGGAGGGGTCTGCTGATTGTAACTCATGTTTTAGATGCGTTTTTAGTTTGTGTGAAGTGAATTAGAGAGTAGATATATAAAAACGTATTAATGACGCAACATGTTTGTTGGACTATTGGCCGTGAGCCGTTTTACATTCTTTCGGGAACTTCAATTCCGAGTAGGCCCATGCCGGTCTTTACTACTCGTGCTGTCTGACGGCTCAATTCGAGGCGGAGCGAACGTTTGGCAGCGTCGCTTTCCTTCAGGATAGAGCAGTCGTGATAGAACTGGTTGTAGCTCTTCACGAGATCATAGATATAGTTGGCGATGAGCGCCGGACTGTAGCTCTGTCCTGCTGCCTGTACGGTTGCCGGGAAATCAGCCAAAGACTGAATAAGGGTGATTTCACGCTCTCCCGGAGCGACATTGCTGTAGCCTTCGATTTTCATACCTTCGTCCTCGGCCTTGCGGAGCACTGAGCAGATTCGAGCGTAGGTATATTGTATGAAGGGGCCGGTATTGCCGTTGAAGTCGATTGATTCCTTGGGATTGAAAGTGATGTTTTTTCGGGGATCGACTTTCAGGAGGAAATATTTGAGCGCTCCAAGGCCTACCATCTCGGATATGCGGGCTATTTCTTCGTCGCTGAGACCGTCGAGTTTGCCGAGTTCGGCCGAAACGGTTTTGGCTGTCGCCACCATGTCGTCCATCAGGTCGTCGGCATCAACGACAGTTCCTTCGCGCGATTTCATCTTGCCTTCGGGAAGTTCGACCATGCCGTAGGAGAAGTGTACGAGATCTTTGCCCCACTTGAACCCAAGACGGTCAAGGAGAATGGACAGGACTTGGAAATGGTAGTTCTGTTCATTGCCCACGACATATATCATCTTGTCGATGGGATAATCCTCATAGCGCAGTTTGGCAGTGCCTATGTCCTGAGTCATGTAGACAGATGTGCCGTCGCTGCGCAACAGAAGTTTGTGGTCAAGTCCTTCGCCTGTAAGGTCGGCCCAGACAGAGCCGTCCTCTTTGCGGTACATTTTTCCTGCTTCAAGGCCTTCGAGCACTTTGCCTTTGCCTTCAAGATAGGTTTCGCTTTCGTAATAGATTTTGTCGAAGTTTACGCCCATTCGCTTGTAGGTCTCGTCGAAACCGGCATAGACCCATGAGTTCATTGTCTCCCATAGGGCACGGATTTCGGGATCTTTCTGTTCCCATTTCACGAGCATTGCGCGCGCTTCTTTCATCAATGGTGATGCGGCTTCGGCTTCCTCCTTGGTCATGCCCTGCTCTTCAAGAGCTTTGAGCTCGGCTTTGTAGTGTTTGTCGAAGAGCACATAGAAATCGCCGATAAGGTGGTCGCCCTTCTTGCCGGCCGATTCCGGGGTCACGCCTTCGCCCCATTTCTGCCATGCGAGCATTGATTTGCAGATATGGATGCCTCGGTCATTGACTATGTTGGTTTTCACGACGCGGTTGCCGCAAGCCTTGAGGATTTCAGCGAGGCTGAAACCGAGAAGATTGTTGCGGATGTGGCCGAGGTGAAGAGGTTTGTTCGTATTTGGTGATGAATATTCGACCATTACGAGAGGCGAGTTTGCGTCGGCAGCCTTCAGGCCATAGTCGGGTGTGTCGGCGATATGGCCGAGTACCGAATTCCAGAATTTTGGAGCGACCGTGATGTTGAGGAAGCCTTTGACAACGTTGAATTTTTCAACGGCTTCTTCGTTAGCCTCAAGCCATGCGCCGATTTCCTGACCGACGGCATCGGGCGCTTTGCGCGCAGCCTTGACCCAAGGGAAAACAACAACTGTCAGGTTACCCTCAAATTCCTTACGGGTGGCCTGTGGTACTATGGTTTCTGCGGGAGTGTCGATACCGTAAAGCTCTTTGACAGCTTTTGAGACTGCCTGTGCAATGATGCTATCAATAGACATTTTTATTGTTCGGATTTTGTCTTTAATAAATAAAAAATTTCCTCTGATGATTATGTTTTGCAAGAGAGCATGATGCTCCCATGCTTCAAATCACAAAATTACAATAAAAATGCGAATATCCGAAATATTTGTCATCCTTTGTCCCATAACTCTCCTCTTTTGGGATATTTTGATCCGCCGAGAAGCAGGCGCAGTGATGTGTTATAGCTGAAATATGCCCATATCCAGTTGATGACTACGTTGATTTTGTTTCTCATGCCAAGCAGTGAAATCAGATGGATGAACATCCATGCGAGCCATGCCACGAATCCCGATAAATGTATGCCGTGGAGGTCGGCCACCGCCCTGTTTCGGCCGATTGTGGCCATAGAGCCTTTGTCGGCATATCTGAATGGCTTGTCAAATTTGCCGGAATTCAGGCTTTTGGCAAGAAATCGCCCTTGTTGGATGGCCACTTGTGCGAGCTGGGGAAGGCCTTTGGGATATTTCTCGGTTGTCAGCAAGCCGATGTCTCCGATGGCATAAATATCGTCGAGCCCTTCGACCCGGCAATATTGGTCGGTTGGAAAGCGTCCGCCACGTCCGGCTTTATAGTCAACACCTGAAAATTCTATAGGCACGCCGGTCACACCAGCGGTCCAGATGACCATCTCGCTGTAAATCGTCGAGCCGTCATCAAGTGTGATTACATTTTCATTATACGTCTTCATGAGACGTCCGAGTCTCACGTCGACCATTAGCTGGCCAAGGTCTCGCAATGCTGTGTCAGAAGCCTCCCGGCTCATAGTACCCAACAGGCGGTCAGCCCCTTCGACGATTGTTATGCTAAGTTCGTCAGGCGAAATGCCGGGGTAGTCGCGTTTAAGGATATAGCGTTTCAGCTCTCCGACAGCGCCTGCGATTTCGACTCCCGCCGGACCGCCGCCGATGACAACGAAACTCAACATGCGGCGACGCTTTTCGCGGTCAGTCTCGACTGCGGCACGTTCGCAGCGAAACAATATTTCGTTGCGTATCCTGATGGCCTGATCAGTCGATTTCAGTGTGTAGACATTATCTATAAGGCTGTTGTTGCCGAAAAAATTATTGGTTGTGCCGATTGCCATTACGAGCTTGTCGTAATGGATGGTTTCATAATCGGTTGAGACTTGTTTTGCCACCACGTCTATATTCCGGACCTTCCCGATATGGAAAGTCGTCCCGTGACAGTTGCGTTTGCGCAATTCACGGCGCAAAGGGAAGCAGATGCTTGTCGGGTCAAGTTCCGACGAAGCTACCTGATAAAACAGAGGCGGAAAGGTGTGATAATTGTGTTTGTCGACAAGTATTACATCAAATTTACTTTTGTCTATCTTCTTGACAAAATTCAGACCGGCGAAACCACCGCCGACCACAACTATTTTCTGTTTTGTTGACATAAGCAGGAAAGACAAATTGCGTTTATCGTTTTGTTGATTCTATAACGCATTGCTTCTCCTGTTGGTTTTATTCCGTTGTGTCTGATGAAATATAATCGAGGGTCAGGGTTCTGTGATTTTCAGACTATTGTCCGGTTTTCGCATGTCAGAATTCGGGCTGGGAATTGCTCTACGAGCGATAGGTTGTGTGTTGCCATTATGACTGCGGTTCCTTTGTTCGCAATCTCATGCAGACGGCTGACGATGGCCTCACCTGTCACCGGGTCAAGGTTGCCTGTCGGTTCGTCGGCAAGGATTATGCGCGGGCTGTTGAGGAGTGCGCGGGCTATCACTATGCGCTGCTGTTCGCCTCCTGATAGTTCGTGAGGATTTTTGTAACTCTTGTTAAGCATCCCGACTTGTTTCAGTACCTCCTCTATGCGCTTTTCGATTTCGGCTTTGTCGTGCCAGCCGGTCGCTTCAAGCACGAAACGCAAATTAGCGTAGGCGCTGCGGTCGGTCAGGAGCTGAAAGTCCTGAAAGACGATGCCGATTTCTCTTCTCAGATATGGAATCTGTCTGTTGCGTATTGTGTTGAGGTCGTAATCAAGCACCCGCGCCTCACCCGAAGCAATGGGTATGTCGGCATAGATGGATTTGAGCAGGCTTGACTTGCCGCTCCCGACTTTGCCCATGAGATAGACAAATTCGCCTTCGTCGACCGAAAGGTTGACGTGTTTCAGAGCTATCAGGTCCTGACGGTGAAGCTCGACATCCTTATATTCTATGACTTTTCCCATGCTTTCGAGTTATGGTGGCAGATGTGAAATTTTTTGCGCGTGGTTAATTGCCCATCTCTGACATGAATTTTATTCTCATCAGGCGGATTTCGTCTTCCGTAAAGTCTTCTCCGAGTTCGCGGTAAGCTTCGTTGAGATCGTCGGTCTGACATTCTTTGAAGAAATCGAAAATTTCTTCTTGAGAATCTTCGTCGATAATCTCGTCGATATAATAATTGATGTTGATTTTTGTGCCTGAATACACGATAGCTTCGATGTCGTCGATGAGTTCGCTGAAATCAAGGCCTTTGGCAATTGCTATTTCCGGCAGTGGGATTTTGCGGTCTACAGCCTGTATGATGAAATATTTTGTAGAATTTCGGCTTGGCACGCTGCGCACACGGAAGTCCTCGGGGCGTTCGATTTCATTGTCCTCGACATGACGCTTGATTACTTTGACGAATTCTTCGCCATAGCGTTTAGCCTTGCCTTGGCCTACACCGGGGATGTTCTGAAGTTCCTCTATTGAAATCGGGTAGGTCGTGGCCATCGCTTCGAGCGACGGGTCTTGGAATATCACATAAGGAGGCAAGCCGAGCTTTTTGGCAATCTTCTTGCGCAGGTCTTTAAGAATGCTGAAAAGTTCATCGTCGGCTGCACATGAGCCTCCGCTCTTCAGGATTTCGGGTTCCGGCTCCTCGCTGAAATCAGTGTCCTCGACTACTTTGAACGATTCAGGACGCGAAAGGAATTTTTTGCCTTTCGATGTGATTTTTAAAAGTCCGTAATTCTCGATATCGCGTTCGAGATAGCCGGCAAGAATAGCCTGGCGGATTACGGCACTGATAAGGCGCTCGTCTGCGCCTTGTTCGCTGCCGAACACTTCAAGCTGGTCATGCTCATAGGATTTGACATCTGAGGTTGCCCGTCCGAGCACAACGTCGGTAACATGGTCGGCCTTGAATTTTTCTTTTAGTGCGATGACGGTTTCCAACACCGCGCATAAATCATCTTTAGCTTCCACTTTTTTCTTTGGATTAATGCAGTTGTCACAGTTCTGGCAGTTGTCTTGTCCGTATTCTTCGCCGAAATAAAACAGCAGCGAACGTCGGCGGCAACTGCTTGCCTCAGCGTAGCTTTGGGTTTCAATCAGGAGCTGCCGCCCGATTTCCTGCTCGGCAAGCGGTTTGCCTTGCATGAATTTCTCCATTTTCTGAAGGTCCTTGGCCGTGTAGAAGGTGATGCACTGTCCTTCACCTCCGTCTCGGCCGGCGCGGCCTGTCTCCTGATAGTAGCCCTCAAGCGACTTGGGCATATCATAATGTATAACAAATCTAACGTCGGGTTTGTCGATTCCCATTCCGAAGGCTATGGTGGCCACGATCACATCCACTTTCTCCATCAGGAATGCGTCCTGATTGGAGCTGCGGGTCGCTCCGTCCATGCCGGCGTGATAAGGAAGAGCCTTGATGTCATTGACAACAAGCATCTCTGCGAGTTCCTCGACTTTTTTGCGGCTCAGACAGTAGATTATGCCTGATTTGCCGGGGTTGTTTTTGATATATTTAATGATTTCCTTGTCGATGTTCTGTGTCTTCGGCTTCACCTCATAATACAGGTTCTCGCGGTTGAACGACGACTTGAATACCTTGGCATTTGTCATGCCGAGGTTCTTCTGGATGTCATGCTGCACCTTGGGCGTGGCGGTGGCCGTGAGCGCGATCATCGGTCGCGGATTGATTTCGTTGATGATGGGGCGGATGCGCCTGTACTCAGGTCGGAAGTCATGACCCCATTCCGAGATGCAATGGGCTTCGTCGACCGCATAGAAGGAAATCGGTATGGTTTTTAGAAATTCAATGTTCTCCTCTTTGGTCAGCGACTCCGGAGCGACATAGAGCAGTTTCGTGCGTCCGGCGGTGATGTCTGATTTCACCTGATCGATTGCAGAGCGGTTGAGCGAGGAGTTAAGGAAATGGGCCACATGGTCTGCCTCGCTGAAATGGCGCATTGCGTCCACCTGATTTTTCATCAGGGCTATCAGCGGGGATATAACAATGGCCGTACCTTCCATCATGAGGGCGGGAAGCTGGTAGCAGAGCGATTTTCCGCCTCCGGTCGGCATGAGGACGAAAACGTCGTTGCCGTCAAGGAGACTGCTCATGATAGCTTCTTGGTTGCCCTTGAAGGAGTCAAAACCGAAATGCTCTTTAAGTGCGTCGTGAAGTCGTTGATTCATGGGATATGCTTCAGGTTGGTGGAGGAGTGAAATGTGAGATTAGAGGGGAGTATGTGATGTGCGTCGGAGGTCTCCGCTCAGCCTATGTAGGCTTTGCGGATTTTCTCCTCGGCAAATGCGCGGTCGATGACCAGCTCTTTGATGTCGGTCGACGGGGTCTCATACATGGGGTCCATCATGATGGTCTCCACAATCGTACGCAGTCCGCGTGCGCCGAGCTTGTATTCAATCGCCTTGTCGACAATGAATTCAAGAGTCTCGTCTGTGAATACGAGCTTGACGCCGTCCATGGCAAAAAGCTTTTCGTATTGCTTGGTAATAGCGTTTTTAGGCTCTGTGAGTACTCTCAAAAGGGCTTCGCGGTCAAGCGGGTCGAGATGAACGAGCACCGGCAGGCGGCCTATTATCTCAGGAATGAGGCCGAACGATTTGAGGTCCTGAGGCGCAATGTATTTCAGGTAGTTGTCAGAATCGACCTTTGACCTGACTGATGAGCCTGTGAAACCTACGACGTGAGTGTTGAGGCGATGTGCGATTTTACGCTCGATGCCGTCAAACGCGCCTCCGCAGATGAAGAGAATGTTCTTTGTGTCTACGGCAATCATTTTCTGCTCGGGATGTTTGCGTCCACCGTTCGGCGGGACGTTGACAATTGAACCCTCAAGCAGCTTGAGCAGGCCTTGCTGTACACCTTCGCCCGACACGTCGCGGGTGATCGACGGATTGTCACCCTTGCGGGCGATTTTGTCGATTTCGTCGATGAAGACTATTCCGCGTTCGGCTTTGGCCACGTCGTAGTCAGCGGCCTGAAGAAGACGGACAAGCAGGCTTTCGATGTCTTCGCCGACATAGCCGGCTTCGGTGAGGACCGTTGCGTCGACTATGGCAAACGGCACATCGAGCTGTCGTGCGATTGTCTTTGCAAGAAGCGTCTTGCCCGTTCCTGTCGGGCCGACCATGATGATGTTGCTCTTCTCGATGTCGACATCGTCCTTGTCCTGCGCGAGACGCTTGTAGTGGTTATAGACTGCGACAGACAGGTATTTTTTTGCGTCTTCCTGACCGATGACATACTGGTCGAGGAACTCGCGTATCTCTACCGGGGTCGGGAGAGGCTTGGCTGTGTCGTCGGCCGATGGAGTGTCTTTGCGGTTTTTTGAGCCGGCAGGGCGGAGTGAAGGGTTCTCCTGATAATAGTCTTTCAGGAGGCCTTCAATCTGTTCGACACACTCGCTGCAGATATACGTGTCGCCGAGCGGACTCGGAACGAGTATGTCAGTATATGACGGCTCTTTGCCGCAAAATGAACATTTGATTCCTTGATTCGAATTGGATTTTTTTGCCATTTCGTGTCTTGGTTGTTATTATTTCTTTTCGGGGAGGAGCACACGGTCAATCATGCCATATTCCTTGGCTTCGTCTGCTGTCATCCAGTAGTCGCGGTCAGCGTCGGCTTCGATGCGTTCGAGCGACATACCCGAGTGGTCGGCTATGATTTTGTAAAGTTCAGCCTTGTATTTTAGGATTTCGCGTGCTGTGATTTCGATGTCCGATGCCTGGCCTTGTACGCCTCCGAGCGGCTGGTGGATCATTACGCGTGAATGGGGGAGAGCCATGCGCTTGCCTTGAGCGCCTGCCACGAGAAGTACGGCTGCCATTGAGGCCGCCATGCCGATACAGATGGTCGACACGTCGCTCTTGATATGCTGCATGGTGTCATAGAGACCAAGACCTGCGATGACGGAGCCACCGGGCGAATTGAGGTAGATCGAGATGTCTTTGCCCGGGTCTACGGAGTCGAGGTAGAGCAGCTGGCCTTGTACGACTGTGGCGGTGTAGTCGTTGACATCTGTGCTCAGGAAGATGATGCGGTCCATCATCAGGCGGGAGAACACATCCATCTGTGCGACGTTAAGCTGGCGCTCTTCGATGATTGTAGGAGAGATGTATGAGGATGTTATCTGTTGAGCCGAAGATGCGGCATATTGGTCGAGTGCGAGCCCGTTCATTCCGAGATGGTGCACTGCGAAATTTCTAAAATCTTTATTCATAGATGTGTAACTTGTTTTCGCTGTTTTTGTAATGTAAAGTTACAAAAAAAATCTCTTTCGGTCAAAAAAATATTTCTAAAATGTCCTATCTAAAACGAAGATAGGTGCTCGAAGAAATGCCAGATGGCTATTCCGCCTGAT
Organism: uncultured Duncaniella sp.; assembly: GCF_910578445.1. Lineage (GTDB taxonomy): Bacteria > Bacteroidota > Bacteroidia > Bacteroidales > Muribaculaceae > Duncaniella. The sequence continues at coordinate 60,830 of NZ_CAJTQC010000008.1, forward strand.
ACAGATACGTTGAGCGAGTGTTTTGTGCCTCTCTGGGGGATTTCAAGACAGATGTCGCATTGGTTGACCACATTTTGTGCGACACCCTCGACTTCATGGCCGAGTATCATTGCGTAGCGTCGTCCGCGTTGAGGCGAAAATTCCTGTAGCTCGATGCTGCCCTTTACTTGCTCGAGGCAGCATAGCGTATAGCCGTCGCGCTGAAGCTCGGCGATGCACTCTTCGGTGGTGGCGAAATATTTCCATGCCACCGAGTCTTCTGCGCCAAGCGCTGTCTTGTGGATTTCAGGCGATGGAGGGCAGGCGCTGATGCCGCACAGCATGATGCGCTCGACTGCAAATGCGTCACACGTGCGGAAGATAGCTCCGATGTTGTTAAGGCTGCGCACGTTGTCGAGGACTACTGTCAGCGACATTTTTGGCTGCCGTTTGAAGTGCTCGATGTCTGCGCGGTGAAGGTCGCGGATAGTCTTCTTTTCCATAATGGGGTCTTTATACAAGCGGTATTGTCGGGGCGAAGAGGCTTCGAGGCCTTATGTGGCGACTCCCTGCCAACAAAGTTAACAATTTTTTTTGAAAAAATGCTCTGCAGGGGAGCAAACTTTGTTGAGTTTGCTCCCCTGCAGAGTGATAGTGTTCCGAATTGAAGTGGAAGTTGTCGTTTACGCTTCAGCCGGTTTTACGTTAATGAACTTGCGGCCTTCCTTGCCTTCAGTGAAGACAACCACACCGTCGATGAGTGCGAAGAGGGTGTGATCCTTGCCCATGCCTACGTTGAGACCGGGGTGATGCACTGTTCCGCGCTGACGCTTGATGATGTTACCTGCCTTGCAGTACTGGCCACCGAAAATCTTTACACCGAGTCGTTTGCTTTCTGACTCACGGCCGTTCTTAGAACTACCAACACCTTTTTTATGTGCCATTTCTTTTTAGGATTTTAGTGGGGTTAAGCTACAACTTCTTTAATTAACACTTTGGTGAAGTACTGACGGTGGCCGTTTTTGCGACGATAGCCTTTGCGGCGTTTCTTCTTGAAAACGATAACCTTCTCGCCTTTTACAAGGGGAGTGAGGACTTCACATACAACCTTTGCGCCTTCCACTGTGGGAGCGCCAACTTTAACTGTTTCGTCGGCCTGAGCGAGGAGCACGCGGTCGAATTCGACCTTGTCACCTTCTTTAACAGCTTCGCCGAGATAGTGAACATACAGGAACTTTTCAGGCTCTGCCTTGAACTGCTGTCCCTGAATTTCTACGATAGCGTACATTTGTTATTAATTGGTTTTCAGGTTATTCCGTCGGGCGAGCGCATTTCGCTGGGCGTTTGCGGCTTCTTTTAAGAGCCCGATACGGCTAAATCGGTTGCAAAGGTATGAAAAATCGCCTGATTACGCAAAGAAAAAGTAGATATATTTTAGGATTGATTCCATTTTTTTGTGTTTGGAGTCGAATTGTGGGCGCTGTCGTGTGTCGTCCGTTTGTGTTTTGTCCGGTGGGTGATTATAGAAATAAAAAAAAGATGAGATTCGCGAAGGAATCTCATCTTGCATTTCTTAAGTCGGGGTGACTAGACTCGAACTAGCGACCTCACGCCCCCCAGACGCGTACTCTAACCAACTGAGCTACACCCCGATTAGGAAACAAATGGTGCTTTGTTTTTCAAAAGCGATGCAAAGGTAGGAACTTTTTCTGAAACTACCAAGAAAAATCGAGAAAAAATTATGCGACTCTGAAAAATGAGGGCGAGGAAGTGGGGATTTGTCGTTTTGCGGAAATAAAAAAAAGATGAGATTCGCGAAGGAATCTCATCTTGCATTTCTTAAGTCGGGGTGACTAGACTCGAACTAGCGACCTCACGCCCCCCAGACGCGTACTCTAACCAACTGAGCTACACCCCGATTAGGAAATAAATGATGCTTTGTTTTTCAAAAGCGATGCAAAGGTAGGAACTTTTGATTTACCATCCAAATCTTATGGCTAAAATTAACTCATTTTAATTAAAATAGTATAAATGCAGAGCTGAATGTTAAATTAATTTGCAATTGACATCGCGTTGAACCGTAATGAGGCTACTGCGATTCTTGTTTTTTGGCAATTTGCCGACGATGAGTCTTCTTCTCATAAGGCCTGATAAAATATTCTTCATAATAGGCGAGGAGGAGTGTGGTGAGCGGGATGGCAATTATAAGTCCGATCATGCCGAGCAGTGTCCCCCATACGGAAAGCGACAGGAAGATAAGTGCAGGATTAAGGCTCATTGCCTTTCCGATTATTTTTGGGGTAAGCACGAGGTCCTGTATCACTTGCACTATACAATATACAGCTATCATTTTCCAGAACAGTGTCCAGAAGCTTATATCTCCTCCGACTGACACCACTATACATATTATAGTAGCCGGAATCAAGGATATGAGCTGAAGATATGGAACCATGTTCAGCAATCCTATAAACATTCCGAGTACTATGGCCATAGGTAGGCCGATGATCAGAAAGCCTATGCTGAACAGTATGCCTACGATGAATGCCACGAGGGCTTGCCCGCGGAAATATTGATTCATGGAATGTTTGACATCGCGCCCGATTTTAAAAACGACCCTGCGGTATTTCGGCATCACCATGCGTTGGAATCCTCTTGAGATCTTGTCGTAGTCAATCATTATGAACACTATGTATAGCAGCACTATCACCCAGCTGAACATGCTCATCACGAGCGAAATAGAACCGGTGATTACATGCCATGACGCTGAGAGCCCTTCTTCAAACATTTTCATCCATTCTTCGTGGGAGAGCTTGCGCGCGATAAATTCGAAATCCACATTGTTGCGGAGAAATTCGTGCAGGCTTTCCGGGATGAATGGTATTTTGATTTCGTTTTGGGTATAGCTTTTCAGAAGTGTGGCCATCTGGGAGGACTCTCTGATGATCATCGGGACTATGAAGTAGAGAATGACGAGCAGAAAAAAAGTCATCTCGAACAGTGTCACAAGCGATGCGATGACACGGCCTTTAAGATTGAGCAACTGGCGGTTGAACTGGACAAACGGCTCGAAAAGGTAGGCAATCAGACATCCTACGCAGAATGGCAGCAGGACGCCTTTGAGAATGCTGATGAGCCATATTGCTCCAACAAACAACACGCAGTTTATGACGAGCCTTACGGTTCGGTCAAGGTCGTAACGTTGACGGACAAGCATGATTATTATATTTATTATATGTATAATTTGGCCACGAAATTACTCAATATATTCCAAAATTTCATTATTTATATTAATTTTGTCAACCGTTTATCATCCATGATAAATTTTTAATAACCCTATATAAATGGAAAAAGTAAATCAATCAATCGTTGAGTCAGGCCGTCGGTTGCTTTCTGACAAGGCTTGGGCTCGATGGACAGCGTTGGCGCTGGTAGCGTCGATGATGCTGTTTGCCTACATGTTTGTCGACGTTATGTCGCCATTACAGTCATTAATCCAGACACAGCGCGGATGGTCGCCTGATGCTTTTGGCTACTACGCCGGAGCGGAATACATATTAAATGTGTTCGGATTCCTGATACTCGCAGGTATAATCCTTGACAAAATGGGTGTGCGCTTCACCGGCACTCTTTCGGCTTCGCTCATGGTGGTCGGCGCGCTCATCAAGCTCTATGCTATCAGCGACGCTTTTCAGGGAACCGGGCTTGAGATATGGCTCAATTCATGGTGGACGGCAATGCCCGGCAGTGCGAAGCTTGCGGCTCTTGGCTTCATGATTTTCGGCTGCGGTTGCGAAATGGCCGGTATCACAGTCTCCAAAGCGCTTGCCAAATGGTTTGAGGGCAAGGAAATGGCTCTCGCAATGGGCCTTGAGATGGCCATAGCGCGTATCGGTGTGTTCTTCATCTTCACCATTTCACCCCGTCTGGCCGACAGCGTGATTCCCGCGTCAGTAGTAGTCCCTGTGGCTTTCTGTTCGGCGCTTCTCTGCATCGGTCTGCTGAGCTTTATCGTCTTTACTTTCATGGATGCCAAGCTTGACCGCGAGATGGGAGCCAACAAGGTGGCCGAGGCTGAGTCTGACGAAGAATTCAAGCTTTCGGATGTCGGTGCGATTTTCGGCAGCAAGCTTTTCTGGATTATCGCCCTGCTCTGTGTGCTTTATTATTCAGCCATCTTCCCCTTCCAGCGCTATGCCGCCAACATGCTTCAGTGTAATCTCGGCATTTCCGAGACTCAGGCTTCCGACATCTTCCGCTGGTTTCCTGTCGGTGCTGCCTGTCTCACTCCTTTCCTCGGCTATTTCCTTGACCGCAAGGGCAAGGGTGCAAGCATGCTGATTCTCGGTGCTATCCTTATGATTGTCTGTCATCTTACGTTTGCATTTGTAGTCCCGTCGACCAAGAGCGAGCTCATCACTTATTCTGCCATCGTCGTGCTTGGCGTTTCGTTTTCGCTTGTGCCTGCGGCTCTCTGGCCTTCAGTTCCCAAAATCATGGATAAACGTTTCCTCGGTAGTGCTTATTCGCTGATTTTCTGGGTGCAGAATATTGGTCTGGCGTTCGTTCCCATTATGATTGGTAAAGTTATCACTTGGTCTAATCCCGGAGTGACCGACCCGATGCAGTATGACTACACTATTCCTATGTGTTGTTTTGCCTCTCTTGGTGTGCTTGCACTGATATTCGGCATTATCCTCAAGGCGATGAACGCAGTCCATCACTATGGTCTTGAAGACCCCAACATAAAAGAAGATTTTGAAGACGTCCGTATCGACGGTGAAGCGTAAATTCTTTCGTATAAAACACTAAAAGACAATCTCCCGGAAAATTATTTCAGAATTTTCCGGGAGATTGCTTTTTTTTATGCTGTAGGCGAGGTCAGAATGACCGTTCGCGTCGTGATGCGTCTATTCTCAGAAGTATAAACAAAAGGAATGTGAAGCCCCACAGGGACGAACCTCCATAGCTGAAGAAGGGTAGAGGGATACCGATTACAGGGCATAATCCGATGACCATGCCTATGTTGATGGCGATATGGAATATCAGGTAACTTGCCACACAATATGCGTAGACTCGTCCGAACACGTTGGGCTGGCGCTCCGCTATATGGATGATTCTCAATATAAGTATCAGGAACAGCAACAACACGCCGGCAGAACCGATAAAGCCTTCTTCCTCACCGACGGTGCAGAAGATGAAGTCGGTATGCTGTTCGGGTACATATTTGAGTTTCGTCTGTGTCCCGTTAAGGAATCCTTTCCCGAACAAGCCTCCTGAGCCGATGGCTATTTTTGACTGGTTTACATTGTAGCCTGCGCCTCTGAGGTCTTCTTCCATGCCAAGTGCGACCTTGATGCGCATCTGTTGGTGGGGTTGGAGTATGGACGTAAACGCATAATTGACTGAAAACAGAAATATGACTGAAACCATGGCGGCACTCACTGTTATTATGAGTTTCCTTGCCTTGGTCTTGAACATCAATAAGACGCAATAGGCAAGAGCGGCCATGATGACTGTTATGAAGAATATCATGCCGGGCACGGGGACTCCGATGATTTCAAGGGCTGTGACAATCGCACCTGTGCCGACAAACCACAACAAGACATTGCGGGCCGCTTCGAATTCCTTGCAATATATCGCAAGCATGGCCACGATAAGCACCATTATCATAATGAATACCGCAGCCTGTCCTGCCGGTATTCCTAAAAGAAGTGTCCCGGTGAATTTGACGGCTACGACAAAAAATGTCACCGCACAGACCGCTGCAAGCAGAATCAATCCGCTCATGCCTTCACGATACAGGACAAAAAATAGCGACAGATAGACAAGGGCCGACCCTGTTTCTTTCTGCCCGAGAATCAGAATCACAGGCAGGAAAATAATCATCAGGGCAAGCATGTAGTTCTTCCGGGACGCGTTGAGCACGAAATTATAACTCGAAAACAGTTTTGCGAGGCAGAGTGCGGTGGCGAACTTTCCGAATTCCGCCGGCTGTAGGCTCATAGGCCCGATTACAAGCCAAGAGCGTGAACCTTTGATGTCCGGCGCTATAAATATGGTGACGAGCAGCAGTAGCAACAAGCCGCCATAGATGACGTAGGCATAATTTTCATACACTCTGACATCTATGAGCAGCAGGACGAGGCCGAGGACAAGCGACAGTCCTATCCAACGGAACTGTTTGCCTGAAAACTCGGTGAAACTTAACATGTTGGCATGGTCAAAGTCATAGCTTGCCGCATAGATGCTCACCATTCCGGCCATGACGAGTATGATATAGAGCACGACTGTGAACCAGTCGACATATCTGAATACAGAACCGCTGTTTTCTTGTTGCACTTTCTTTAGCCTTTAAAAATTGGGGAAGATTCTGATTCGCAGAGGAGCATTCTTAATGCTTCCTTGTTCCGGCGAATTGTATTGTGTTTGATTGTAACATCCGTTCTTCGAGATACTTTCGTTCGGGCGGTATGTGGCCTCGAAGATAGCGTTCCATGACAAGCGAGCCGATCGGGACACCGAATGTCGCTCCGAAGCCGGCATTTTCGACATAGACTGCAATTGCGATTTTCGGGTCATGATAAGGTGCAAAGCCCATAAAAGCCGAGTGGTCTTTGCCGTGTGGGTTCTGAGCCGTACCCGTTTTGCCGCATACTTCAATGTCAGGCAGGTTGGCGAGGCGGCACGTACCTCCTGTCACAGCCATGCGCATACCTTCGGCAATGTCGTTATACCAGTGAGAGGCGATGGTCGGAGTGTGCTTCTCAAGATATTCGGCGGGAACAATCGTATCCTGTATCTCTTTGACGACATGAGGGGTGATGTAATGTCCGCGGTTGGCTATCGTTGCACACAGATTTGCAATCTGGAGCGGTGTCGCAAGGATTTCGCCCTGTCCGATTGATATTGATATGATGGTGTTCGCACTCCAATGGCCTGCTCCATACCATTTATTGTAGAAATCGACATTTGGAATAAAACCGCGGTATTCTCCCGGAAGGTCTACGCCGAGTTTGTAGCCATAGCCCATCGAGACCATGTGTTTCTTCCAGATGTCAAAAGCGTTGGCCGAACTGCCATATTTGCCACGTTTGTCGATCATGGCTTTAAATCCCCAGCAGAAATATGCGTTGCATGAGGTCTGTAGGGCCGGTTTCAATGGTAGTGGCGAGCCATGTCCGTGGCAGCCTACGCGCAGGCCGCCTGAAATGAATCCGTGATAGCAGGGAAACATCGTGCCTGTGGTGATAATCCCTTCTTCAAGAAGAATGAGACCTTGAGTCGGCTTGAATGTAGAGCCGGGAGGATATGTCGCCTGAATCGCACGGTTGAAGAGCGGTTTGTCGGGGTCTGTCATCATTTTATTGTAGTTCGCTCCACGTTCTCGCCCGATAAGCAGGCTCGGATCGTAGGATGGTGCGGATACAAGACAGAGTATTTCGCCGGTTGACGGCTCGATGGCCACCACTGCGCCCTTCTTGTTCATCATAAGTGATTCGGCATATTGCTGCAGTTCGATGTTGAGCGATAGCTTGATGTTTTTTCCCGCGACTGCATCGCGGTCCAGCGCACCCTCCTCATAGCGGCCCTGTATGCGTCCGAGGGCATCGCGCATCAACACTTCAGCTCCCTTTTTCCCACGTAAATGTTCTTCGTAGGTATGTTCGATTCCGATGTCTCCGATATAGTCACCGGGCATGTAATAAGGGTCTTTGTCTATGTCCTTCTGTGATACTTCGCGAATATTTCCAAGGACATTTGCCGCAGTTTTGTAGTTGTATTCGCGCAGGATGCGTTTCTGGATATAGAAACCGGGAAAACGATATAGCTTTTCCTGCAGGCGTCCATACTCTTCCGCCGTGAGGTGGGTGAGCAGCTTCTGCGGTGAATAGGACGAATAGCCGGGATTGCGACGCTTGTCTCTCATGTCGACAAAACGTTTGCGCAAATCTTCGGGAGAGATGTTGAGGGCGCGACAGAAATCGAGAGTGTCGAACTCCTTTACATCGCGCGGAATCATCATGACGTCGTATGCCGGCTGATTGTACACTACAAGGCGGCCGTCGCGGTCGTAGATTATGCCACGTGATGGATACACCGCTTTGCGGAGGAATGCATTTGAATCGGCATATTCCTTGTATTTCGAATCGAATACCTGTAGATTGACAAGCCTGCAGATATATATCATGGCGATAATCACGATGAAACCGCCTATGACGTAGCGCCGTTTTTCGAGATTATAATCTTTTCTCACTTCTTTTCACTTCGTGGTGTCATGAAGCTGTCAATTCCGACCATGAGCGCCATCGAAAGTATCGTACTGAATACAATACGCAGCAGAAGGCGCACAGGATTGAAAAATGTGAACGCTTCAATCAGAAATATGATGGTACAGTAGAGCAACGTCATTGTCAGAAGGTATTTCAGATACGTTGCTGTTCCGAGCGAGTGCATTGACGGTTCCGGACGCGTCAAATCCTCTTCGCGCGGTACGTAGAGTCTGAGTATCGGTCTGCGGCACATGGCAAGTATCGTGCATGATACTGTGTTCATTCCGTATGTGTCGGAAAAAATATCCACGATCAGTCCCAGAAAAAAACTGATGGTGAGAAGCCAATTGAGCGAAAGCGTTATAGGCAAGCGCAAAATCAGATAGATGAACACCAATGGGACTGCAACATTGAACAGGCATATGTGGTTGAATACAATTACCTGAGCAAGCACCAGAATGATGCCGAGAAGGATGAATTTAAGCACCGTTTTACTCATAGGAATCAATTGATGTTTTTGATTTCGATATCCTTTTCAACTTCAGCGAGTTCCTCTTTCATGTTGTCGCGGATGACTCTTACTGTCGAAAGGGTTGAGAAATCGGTGAATAATTTTATGCGTAGCGTATAGAAGTTGTCCTCGCGGTCGCGTGAGCCGGAAAGGATTGTGCCGACAGGGACTCCTTCAGGGAAAACAGATGAATAACCGCTTGTCACAACCGTGTCGCCTTTGACAAATTTTGCGTGCTTTGGAAGCTCTTCGAGGATTGCTTCTCCGGGATCACGGCCGTCCCATACGAGAGAACCGACCTGATCTTCTCCTTTTACCTTACATGACAGTCTGAGATATGGATTTAGGACTGATATGAGTCGGGCGGTATGGTCGCCCACGACGTTTACGATGCCGACAATTCCATTCTGGTCGATTACGCCCATCTCCGGTTCGATTCCGTCAAGACGCCCTTTTTCAATTGTTATATAATTATGTGAGTGGTTGATTGAATTGTTGATTACGTGGGCAATCAGGAAATGATAGCGGGTGAGGGCTGAATCAACTGTCATTGTGTCAGCGTAGACTTTTTCCCGCTCTGCACGCAGACGGTCCTTGAGCATGTAGTTCTCAAGTTCGAGTTCCGATATGCGTACCTGCAGATCCTCGTTTATGTCGCGCAATGAAAAGTAGGATGTGACATTATGTGTGGTGTTGTAGACTCCTGACGCGACGATGTTGGCTGACGATAGAAAGACATGGTGCTGAAATGGATTGCGTGAAAACAGCAATGCAAATCCAGCCACAAGGTAGAGCGCGAACAGGAACCACGAACTGTATTTTACGAAAAACTTTAGAAGCTCGCTCAATGTAAATGGATATAAAAGCTATACGAACAGCAAAGCATAAGAGCCTGACATACAATAGTCTGATGTCTAAGCTACTTACGCAATGCTAATTCTTGGTTGTCTGTAAAGAGTCTGAATGTAGAGAGGCGGTGTGTGGAATCCGCTGGTCTTAGCGGATTAGGAACGAGAAGGTCTCGATGTTCTTCAATGCAACACCCGTGCCTTTTGCAACGGCGAGCAAGGGGTCTTCGGCAATGTGGAACTGGATGCCAATCTTGTCGGTCAGACGTTTGTCGAGACCGCGCAACATAGCACCGCCACCTGCGAGGAAGATGCCGTTCATGACGATGTCGGAATAGAGTTCCGGAGGTGTCTCGTCGAGAGCCTGCAGGACTGCGGCCTCAATACGAGAGATTGATTTTTCGATGCAATGGGAGATTTCCTGATAGCTGACGGGAACTTCCATCGGAAGCGCCGTCATCTTGTTCGGGCCATGTACGATGAAGTCTTCCGGGGGATTCTCAAGCTCGGTGAGGGCTGAGCCGACGTGTATTTTGATTTGTTCGGCAGTGCGCTCTCCGACCTTTACATTGTGGACGCGGCTCATGTGTTCCATGATGTCGTCTGTAAGGTCGTCGCCTGCAACCTGAATGCTCTTGTTGGATACGATGCCGCCAAGAGAGATGACTGCGATTTCGGTTGTGCCACCGCCTATGTCGACAATCATGTTGCCTTGTGGTGCGAGGACATCGATGCCGATACCGAGGGCTGCTGCCATAGGTTCGTAAATCATGTAGACGTCACGGCCACCTGCGTGTTCCGAAGAGTCGCGGACCGCACGGATTTCGACTTCTGTCGATCCGGAGGGAATACCGACCACCATCTTCATTGAGGGCGAGAACCAATTGCTCTTGGAGCTTGCTTTTTTTATGAGGCCACGGATCATCATTTCGGCGGCATTGAAGTTGGCAATAACGCCCTTGCGTAGCGGACGTATTGTCTCGATGCCATCATTTTCTTTGCCTTGCATGAGTTTGGCCTCGCGACCTACAGCAATGAGTTTGCCGGTGCGTTTTTCGATTGCCACAATTGACGGTTCGTCAATGACAATCTTATCATTGTGTATTATAATCGTATTGGCCGTACCGAGGTCAATTGCGATTTCTTTGGTGAATGAAAATAATCCCATTAGTTGTATTGAGGTTCGAAGTATTTTTTTATCTTTGACAAGTCCCCGAGAGTCATAAATTCGCTCAGGGACTTGTCGAAGATTATATGTAAGGATTAGTGCTTGAAATGACGGAAACCGGTTGTGACCATTGCCATGTCGTGAGCGTTGCAGTAGTCAACGCTTTCCTGATCGCGGATTGAGCCTCCGGGATGGATGACGGCTGTCACGCCCGCTTCGTGTGCGATTTCAACGCAGTCGGGGAAGGGGAAGAATGCGTCTGACGCCATTACTGCGCCATGAAGGTCGAATCCGAAAGAGTGTGCTTTTTCGATTGCCTGTTTGAGCGCATCTACGCGGGATGTCTGTCCGACACCGCTTGCAAGGAGCATTCCGCCTTTGGCGAGGACAATCGCATTGCTCTTTGAATTCTTGACAATCTTGTTGGCGAAAAGAAGGTCGGCTGCCTGCTCGGGGGTGACTGCCTTGTCGCTCACCTGTTTGAGATCATCGACAGTCTCGATTTTAAGGTCGCGTTCCTGAACAAGAGCGCCGTTGAGGATTGAACGGAACTGCATCTTGGTGTCAAGCTCTTTCTTGATGACGAGGATGATGCGGTTCTTTTTCTGTTTGAGTATTTCAAGAGCGCCGTCGGTATAAGCGGGGGCGATGATAACCTCAAAGAATATTTTGTTTATTTCCTCGGCTGCTGCTTCGTCCACAGTACCATTGGTGATGAGCACACCGCCAAAAGCGCTTACAGGGTCTCCTGCGAGAGCGTCTTTCCATGCTTCTGCGATGGTGGGACGGGTTGCAAGGCCACAAGCGTTGTTGTGTTTAAGGACAGCGAATGTCGGATCGGTGAATTCTGAAATCAGAGAGACGGCTGCGTCGATGTCAAGAAGATTGTTGTAGGAAATCTCTTTGCCATGAAGCTGTGTGAACATTGCGTCGAAGTCGCCGAAGAATGTGCCTTTCTGATGGGGGTTCTCACCGTAGCGCATTGATTTTGCATCGTCAAACGCAATGCGGAGGGCGTCGCTCTCGTCAATGGCGCATGGAACTGAGGTTGATGCAAAATAATTGTAGATGTCAGTGTCATATCCTGACGAGACTGCAAAAGCCTGAGCGGCAAACCAGCGGCGTTCTTCGAGCGTGGTTTCAGCTCCGTTGCGTTTGAGTGTCTCGGCGAGAGGCTTGTATTGTGCTTTAGAGGCTACAATCACGACATCATTATAGTTTTTGGCGGCTGCACGGATGAGCGATATGCCACCTATGTCGATTTTCTCGATGATATCTGCTTCCGGAGCTCCTGAAGCCACAGTCGCACGGAATGGATAGAGGTCTACGATTACAAGGTCGATTTCGGGAATTTCATATTGGGCTATCTGTCCCCGGTCTCCTTCGTTGTCGCGACGGTTGAGTATTCCTCCGAAAACTTTAGGGTGGAGGGTCTTGACGCGTCCGCCAAGTATCGAGGGGTATCCTGTCAAATCCTCTACGGCATCACATTCATAACCTAAACTTTCAATGAAAGAACGAGTGCCCCCTGTTGAAAGGAATTTAACACCGTCGGCATGGAGCAACGACAAAATTTCATCCAGTCCGTCTTTATAAAAGACTGAAATAAGCGCGGTCTTGATTCGTTTGTTGTCAGACATCGGTAGTAATTTCTGAACTTATTTTGGAAACTATGATTTTGAAAGTGCAAAGTTAATGAAAAATACTCACTATTTGAAGAAATTTAAGCTCAATTGTTGGCCGGTTAAATTGAAAATTAATATTCTTCTACTATGGAACGGTGATTTGCTGATGCGTTTTCCCCGGATTGCTTCTTGAACGGGCGGTTTGGATAAAAAAGAAAGTGGCCTGATTTTCGTAATCAGGCCACTTTTTGTAATCTTCAAGTAGAGATTTCCACAAATGGGGAAACTTACTTTCTGATACCGAGTTCTTTCTGAGCGATGATGGCACGGTAGCGGTTGATGTCCTTGCGGATGAGGTAGTCGAGAAGACGACGACGCTTACCTACCAAAGCCTTAAGAGCTCGAGCTGTCGTATAATCTTTGTGATTTGACTTGAGGTGTTCAGTCAAATGAGCGATACGGACTGAGAATAATGCAATCTGTGCTTCAGGTGAGCCAGTGTCAGTCTTGCCCTTACCGTACTTCTCAAAGATTTCTACTTTTTCATCAGAGTTCAAGTGCATTGATACAGATGTTTAAAAGTGGTTAATGATGTATATAAAATGAATTTTGCTCTAAAGAGCGCACAAAGGTAAGCATTAACTTTGACAAATCCAAACCTTTGCGGAAAAATCAGAGATTAAACGTGCACATCGATTCCAAAGACGGACTCGACATGGTTTAGTCCATGTTCAGGTGGTCTTTCGCCGGGTTGCGGAAATGAATCTTGTGTTCGAGATATTCCTGAGTCGCAATCAGGGTCGGTTTGGGGAGTCTTTCGTAGAAGCGGGAGATTTCAATCTGTTCGCGGTTCTCCGAAATTTCCTCAAGGTTGTCGCTGAGTGATGCGAATTCCTGAAGTTTCTTTTCGAGGTCATGTTTCATCTCGCCTGCAATCTGGTTTGAGCGCTTGGCGATGATGCATACGGTTTCATAAACGTTGCCGGTGTCCTCGCTCATTTTGATGAGGTCGCGGGTCTGAGTGTTGAGAGGTGCGTTGGTCTTCTTGTAGTCCATTATATCTCTGTGGTTTATGTAGTTGTTGCTTGTTGTTTGTTTTACTCCTTCGAATCAGTCCTTGACATAGCGCTGGGCGATTTTAAATATATTGTCGGCCTCTTCGCGGTTGGGAGTGTCTGGGTAGTTGTTGATGTAGGAGTAGTATTCGTCAATGACTTCGCGGAAGCGGTCGGCTTTCTTTTCGTCGATACTTTCGCGCGCTTCCTGATACCGGGCCTTCAGGACGAGCAGTTCGAGGTCTTCTTTATATTTCGAATACGGATAATTCTTGATGGCGTTTTTTGCGACGATTACGGCGCTTTCATAATTATTACCCTGATAGCTGCCGAGGTTGTAATAAAGCTGGGCGTTTTCGAGCTGCTTAAGTGTGAGCTTGTCCTGAAGTTCAAAGATGGCGTTCTGTGCAATCGACACTTTGTCGCTCTTCGGGAAATAGTCAAGGAATGACTGGAGCTCTTCAATAGCCTTTATTGTTCCTGACTGGTCGAGCTGGGGCTCCGGCGAGTCAAGGTAATATCCATAACCTGTGTAGAAACGGGCCAGCTCTGTGTATTTCCCTTTGGGGAAGCGGCTGTAGTATGTCTTGAAGTATTCTCCTGAGGTCTGATAATCCTTGTTCTCGTAGTTTGAAAGGGCGAGGAGATAAAGCGCATCTTCCGCTTTTTCAGATCCTTTGAATTGAGTGACGATGTCTTCAAGCGCGGTTGAAGCCTGAGTGTATTTTTTCGCTTCGAAAGCTCGTTTCGCATAATCGAGGCGATAGTTTGCGTCATTGCTTTTCAGCACACGCTGATACTCTCCACATGAGGTGAAGATCATGGCGGTGGCAAGCATGACTAAGTACTTTCGCATTTTTGTGATCACAGATTATTGGGTGGTCTTCGTGAGAATTGATTTTTCAACTTGCAAATTTAACGCATTTTTGGCAATTTCGAGCAATCGGAATCTGATATTTTTAATAAAAATAACATTATTAGCTATTATTATTGCCGAATGAGGCTAAAATTCGATAAATTCAGCTAAATTTGTCAATAAAATCAATAGATAATGGTCCATAATATTAGCATAAGACATTTTTTTATAAGCCTTCTGATATTTTCGGCGGGGTTGTGTGCACTCCCGGCGTGTGGTGATTCGCCAAAGCGAGAGATGCGCGGTGTGTGGCTCGCTACCGTATGGGGGATTGACTGGCCGTCCGTCAGTGGAACGACGCCGGCTATACAGAAGAGACAGAAAGCTGAAATGGCTGAGTTGCTTGACCGTTGTGAAGAAATGAATCTGACATCGGTCTTTTTTCAGGTGCGCGGAATGGCTGATGTGATGTATGAGTCGAAACTTGAGCCGTGGTCATCGTTCGTTTCAGGAAAAAGAGGCGTGTCTCCCGGGTGGGATCCGCTGGCGTTTGTCGTCGATGAATGTCATCGGCGCGGACTGGAGTGTTATGCATGGGTCAATCCGTTCAGATGGAGTTCGGGAACGAATTATGACAGTGAAATAGACCGGAAATGGAAAGACAGGGGCTGGCTGCTTTCACATGGGAAATATACGGTTTTTAATCCGGGTCTTGAAGAGGTCCGTGACCATATTGTAGATATATGCCGTGAAATAGTTACAGGATATGCGGTCGATGGGCTTGTGTTTGACGATTATTTTTACCCAAACCGTATCCCCGAGACATCTGCCGCTCCTGACTATGGTCTTTGGCAGGAGCAGTCACCGTGGATGAGTTTCGGAGATTGGCGGAGGGCTAATGTGCATAAAACAGTGGCCGACATACATTGCATGCTGCTTGATACGCGTCCTGATATCAGATTTGGCATCTCGCCGGCCGGCGTTGCCGGAAAGACACATACATCTTCCGAGAAATGGGGGATGCTGCCGTGTGGGGTGAAAGCTGACGACTGGCAATATAAAGAGATATATTCCGATCCTCTCGGCTGGCTCTATCAGAGAACTGTCGATTTCATATCTCCTCAGATTTATTGGCCTACCACACACTCGACAGCGCCTTATGAGCCCTTGGTGCGCTGGTGGAGCAATGCGGCCGGTCTATATGGCTGCCATTTCTATTCGAGCATGACGCTTGCTCCTCTGGAAAAGA
Source organism: uncultured Duncaniella sp. (assembly GCF_910578445.1). Classification (GTDB taxonomy): domain Bacteria; phylum Bacteroidota; class Bacteroidia; order Bacteroidales; family Muribaculaceae; genus Duncaniella. The sequence goes on from NZ_CAJTQC010000008.1 coordinate 76,391, forward strand.
ACAATACGCCATCGCAGCGCAGTGAGCTTTTGCGTCAGGTTGAGGCAAACCGGACTCTTAGTATGACGGGCGACTTCGGGTCGGTGTTCTATAGCGCAAAATTTCTTGGCAAATTATCGCAGGATATTGCGCGTAGGCATTATTCATGCAAGGCTTTGTCGCCAATGATATGTCGCAAGGGTGTGGAAAAGCCTTTGCCTCCGTCTTCACTTGCGTTGAAAGGAGGGGTGTTGTCATGGAGCTATGATAAGTGTGGTCCTGACCCGATAAGGCGTTATGCTGTCTATGCTTTCCCGGCACATCTGTCGAAGAGTGAAATAATGGACGATGGTGGCGATGGGATAGACAATAGGTATCTTGTCAGAATCTGCTATGGCTGTTCGATAGCTGTTCCTATGGGGATGAGTTATGCAGTCACGGCGATTGACGGTAATTCGGTTGAATCAGAGCCGGTATTTATTTAAGTCATCCGGTTTTAGAGGGTGTTTAATAACAATAGTTAAAATCTGAGTGGTGTATCTTTTAGGTAAATTGTTGTAAGCGAGGAAGAAGCATAGTGCGCTATGCGACTGACGAGCTTCAAAAATTTAGCAAAAGAGACACCAAGGCTTGGGTAACTTAAAATTTTTTATTCATGAAACAGCATACAGAAGAAAAGACAATACCATCGCCTCCGAAAGTTTTGAGTGCCTATGACTCTTTATTTCAGTCACATAGCACGCTATGCTCCTTCAATTCAGAGCCATATCCATCTCAAAACTTTCGCTCAGATTTTAACTATTGTTATTAAACACCCTCTTAAAGGGTGATGTAGGAAATTTGATGTGGGCGCTCCGTCTCAGAGTGCCCACATCTGTGTTTTAACGAATCAAGATTTTGCTAATCAACTTATTGGAGTTGAAATCTGTTGACGATGCCGTGTGTCTGCATAGTGTCAGCTTGCTGTCTTAGGGTGAGTTAGACGTTTTGAATCCTGTGTCACGTAAAATCGGATGACTGCATAAATGATGTTTTGCATCGGTGTCAGTGTGTCCTCCGGATTTTGTCCGAGAATAAACTCCATGCTTAGGGCATTGCTGATTGGAGCGCGGTCGGTTGGTTGGAGAGAGTTGATTGTGTCGATGACGCGCGGACTGATGACAAATGAAGTTTTCATGATGAGGCGATTTTGAGAAGTGAGAAAAATGAGGAGGTGGTTGATTTGGGAGAATGAGTGGTTGACATTGCAAAGATAGTAAGATGTATGGGCTTAATCATTGCCCGTCTGAATTAAAATATATTAACAGTAAAAAAGCGCCACCTGCCATATATTGCAGGTGGCGCTTTTTTTATTGTTAACAGTAGTGGTGGTAATGCGTTAAAGCATCTTTACTGACCGGTTGATAAATTCATTGAGGTCACGGCCGCGGAGAAGTCCGTTGGCAAGAAGGGCGAGGTCGATGGCCTGTTTTACGACCGGTTTCTCAGAAGCATAGCGAGCTATGAGTTCTTCTTTTTCCTTGCGGTTCTTCTCGACATTGTCGGAAAGCTGCTTTTCTTCAGCCTTTTGTTCGTCGGTAGGATTGTTGTCCTTGATTTCGGAGCGGAGAACGGTAATCTTTTCGTTGTCTGCGTCAATCGAACTGTTGATTGGAGCAAGTTTTTCGGAAAGAGCCTTTTCGGCTTCGTCGAGGATTTTCGCAACAACCGGCTGAGATGTGTTGACGATAAGGTTGTAGCTATCGGGTAGTTCAGCATAGAAACTCATGCCGGGCTGGGTTGCAGCCATGTCTTTCATGCGTCGCATGTACTCATTCTGAGTGATGAGAATCGGGTTGGCTGCCGGGTCGAGTGACTCGAACGACACAAGGAAGTCGGCTTTTTCTACGGCAGGAATCTGGCTGCGGAACAAGGGGGTCAGGAGCGAAATCTGTTCCGGAGTAAGTCCGCTGTCCTTAGCTTCCTCTTTCGGGATGAGTTTTTCGGCGACATCACTGTCGACACGTACAAAACGGGTCTTTTCAAGCTTGCTTTCAAGCATTGAAATGAAATGCCCGTCGAGCTGTCCGTCCATGAGCAGGACATTATAGCCCTTCTCATTTGCCGAATGTATGTAGTTGTACTGGGCGGTTACGTCAGTTGCATAGATATAGACTACATTGCCGTCCTTGTCTGTCTGAGATGCTTCAACGAGTGTGCGGTATTCATCAAGGGTGAAGTATTTCCCCTCTGTGTCACGGAGGAGGGCGAATTTCATGGCCGAGTCACAGAATTTCTCGTCGGTCAACATGCCATACTCGATGAAAATCTTGATGTCGTCCCATTTAGATTCGAAATCAGACCGGTTTTCTTTGAAAAGTTCATCAAGACGTGAAGCCACTTTCTTTGTGATGTAGCCTGAGATTTTCTTGACGGCTGTATCGCTCTGAAGATATGAACGGGAGACATTAAGAGGAATGTCGGGAGAATCAATCACACCCTGAAGAAGCATCATGAATTCCGGAACGACCCCTTCGACAGAGTCTGTCACATAGACCTGATTGCAATAGAGCTGGATACGGTCTTTACGGATGTCAAGATTGCTCTTTATTTTGGGAAAGAACAGGATGCCTGTAAGTGTAAACGGATAGTCTACGTTCAGATGTATCCAGAACAATGGGTCTTCCTGTCCGGGATAAAGCTCATGGTAGAATTTGCGGTAGTCCTCGTCGGTCAGTTCAGCCGGCTTTTTAGTCCATGCCGGTTCGATGTCATTGATGATCTTGTCTTTGTCTGTATCGACATATTTACCGTCTTTCCATTCCTGTTCTTTGCCCGAAACGACCGGGACAGGCAGGAAACGGCAATATTTCTTCAACAGGGTGTCTATGCGTGCCTGTTCAAGAAATTCCTTGTTGTCATCATCGATATAGAGCACGATGTCCGTACCGCGTTCGGCTTTGTCGGTCGGCTCCATTGTGTATTCAGGGCTGCCGTCGCAAACCCATTTGACAGCTTCAGCGCCTTCCTTGTAGCTCAATGAGCGGATTTCGACTTTCTTGGCCACCATGAACGCGGAGTAGAAACCGAGTCCGAAATGACCTATAATAGCATTGGCAGTGTCCTTATATTTATTAAGGAATTCTTCCGCTCCTGAGAATGCAATCTGATTGATATATTTATCAATGTCTTCCGACGTCATTCCGATGCCATGATCGCTTACGGTAAGCGTGCCTGCCTCTTTGTCAATGGTGACGCGGACTTTCATTTCGCCGAGTTCGCCTTTGAATTCGCCGAATGAGGCAAGTGTTTTCAGCTTTTGTGTCGCATCAATGGCATTGGATACGAGTTCGCGAAGAAAAATTTCGTGGTCGGAGTAGAGGAATTTTTTTATGACCGGAAATATGTTTTCGGTCGTTACTCCAATCTGTCCTTTTTGCATAATATATCGGTTTAAGTTTTTTATATTTATTACTTAGAACAATATAGCAAACAAAATGCCAGAGTGGAAAACTGACAAATTCTGTTAAAAATACTGCAAAAATGACAGATTATTCTTTAAGGATTAAGTGTAAAGTATTAAGGATAAAGTAAAGGATGAAGGTTGCGGGGAAGTCCGACATGGTTATAATCCGTTGGGGACAACCGGGCGCGAGGAGACAATGGAGGTGGTGTCGCGAGGGACATTGATGTTGTGTCGGTTGAAAATATTGACCGCATTGCGGATGAAGCCTTTGCGGAAGTGTTCCATCGACTTGTGCAGCTTCCGGCTCTCCGCAGGGAGAAGTCGGAAATTATCGCCCTTCTCCAAGGCCGGTTGTGTGAACACAAGGCGATAGCTTGCACTGCATACGTATGCCCGTCCGAATATGTCGCGTGCAAGCTTGACACGGGCCATTGCTCCTCCACGGGTGTCGGTGGTGCGCATTGAAGAGATGAAGTTGCCCAATGAGTAGACTGTGAAGCATGGACGGCCTGTCGGCTGGTGAATTTTCAGCTTCATCGGTTGGATTACGTGCGGATGTCCGCCGATTATGAGCTCCACTCCTGCATCAGCAAGAAATTTTGCCAGACTTTTCTGAGAGGCGTTTGGCAGGAGTTTGTATTCTTCTCCCCAATGGATACATGCAGCTATGATCTCCGCACCTTTATTTCGGGCGTTGCTTATGTCTGATGCGATACGGGCACGGTCGATATAGTCGATTTCGATGTCGGTCCTTTTTGTAATGCCGTTCGTGCCGTATGTGTAATTGAGAAAAGCGACTTTAAATCCGTTGATGTCATGTATCATCGGGAGCAGTGAATCGCGGTGTGCGATGTTGCGATATACTCCTATATACGGCACGCCTTTCCCTTCCAGCGTATTTATTGTCCTTATGACGCCTTTGTCGCGTCTGTCAAGAATGTGGTTGTTGGCGGTCAGCAGGAGATTGAAACCGGCCTCTGTGAGTGCATCGACATAGTTGTCATGCGCACAAAACATCGGATATCCTGAATAAGGGGCTCCTCCCAGTGGTGTCTCAAGGTTTACCACTGCAAAATCGGCCGATGAGATGTATGGCGAGAGGGATGAGAAGTAAGGAGAGTAGTCAAGTGAGCCGTCGGGCTGTAGAGCCGCATCAATCTGCCGCTGATGTTGCATAGCATCACCGGCAAACACAATCTCCGCGCTGTCCTGTGGAATCAGCATGGAGAGAAGTGAGAGGAAAACAGCAATCATGCTCACGTTTTTGGAATAGGGTTATATAAATTTCAGGGATGCCCATAACGGCATCCCTGAAATATGTCGATTAATTGTAAATCTCTTTTTTTGCGGCGAGAAGGGTGTTGCGCATAAGCGAACAGATGGTCATTGGTCCTACACCACCCGGCACAGGTGTGATGAACGCACACTTTTCGGCAACGTTTTCGAAGTCGACATCTCCACGCAGTCTGAATCCGCTCTTGCGTGTAGCATCGGGGACGCGTGTAGTTCCGACGTCAATCACGGTTGCACCCGGCTTGACCATGTCGGCTGTGACGAATCCCGGGCTGCCGAGTGCGGCGATAATGATATCGGCTTCGGCGCATGCCTCTTTGATGTTGTTTGACGCACTGTGTAAAACTGTCACTGTCGCATTTCCGGGGTTGGCCTTCTGCATCATGAGCGAAGCAACGGGCTTGCCGACAATGTTGCTACGTCCGAGCACCACGCATTTCGCGCCCTTGGTCTCGACACCGTAGCGCTTGAGCAGTTCCATGATTCCCGACGGGGTTGCAGAAACGAAGCAAGGCAGACCGATTGACATGCGGCCGACGTTTACGGGATGAAATCCGTCGACATCTTTGCGATAGTCGATTGCTTCAATTATTTTCTGCTCGGAAATATGTTTTGGCAAAGGAAGCTGCACGATGAAACCGTCAACTTCGGGATCGTTGTTGAGTTCAGCAATGGTTTCAAGAAGCTTGGCTTCGGTCACATCATCCTCGTAGCGGATGAGGGTCGAGCGGAAGCCGCAGGCTTCGCATGCCTTTACTTTGTTGGCTACATAAGTCTCGCTGCCTCCGTCATGACCGACGAGGATGGCTGCAAGATGGGGGCGGCGCTTACCTTGGGCCACCATTTCTTCGACTTCAGCTGCGATTTCGCGCTTGATGTCGTCTGCTGTCTTTTTTCCGTCGATAAGTGTCATCTTCTCATTCCTTTCATGTTACGCATCATTGCCATCGGATTTTTAATGCCCGATACGGCTTTCATCATTTTGCGGGCGTCGTCAAACTGCTTGATGAGTCTGTTGACTTCCTGAATATCAGTGCCCGAGCCCTTGGCTATACGCTTGCGGCGGCTGCCGTTGAGGATTTCGGGGCGTTCGCGCTCTTCGGCTGTCATCGAGCGGATGATGGCTTCGATGCCCTTGAATGCATTGTCGTCGATGTCGATGTCCTTAATAGCCTTGCCGACACCGGGAATCATTGAAGCGAGTTCCTTCAGGTTGCCCATCTTCTGGATTTGCTGTATCTGCTGGAGGAAGTCGTTGAAATTGAACTGGTTTTTGGCTATCTTGCGCTGAAGTTCGCGGGCCTGCTTTTCGTCGTAGGCGTTCTGAGCTTTTTCAACGAGTGACACGATGTCGCCCATGCCGAGGATTCGGTCGGCCATACGCGAGGGGTGGAAAAGGTCGAGCGCATCGAGTTTTTCGCCTGTGCCGACAAACTTGATGGGCTTTGTGACTACCGTACGTATCGAGAGCGCGGCTCCGCCTCGGGTATCACCGTCGAGCTTGGTGAGCACAACGCCGTCGAAATCAAGACGGTCATTGAATTCCTTGGCCGTGTTGACAGCGTCCTGACCTGTCATCGAGTCGACAACGAAAAGTGTCTCCTGCGGTTTGACAGCTTTCTTTATTGCTGCGATTTCCTGCATCATCTGCTCGTCGACGGCCAGACGGCCGGCGGTGTCGATGATGACGAGGTCGTGATGGTTGGCTTTGGCGTGTCGGATTGCATTTTCGGCAATCTCGACAGGATTCTTATTGCCGTCTTCTGTATAGACAGGGACGTTTATCTGTTCGGCGAGAACCTTGAGCTGGTCGATAGCGGCCGGACGATATACGTCGCATGCTACAAGCAGCGGACGTTTGCCCTGTTCCGATTTGAGCTTGCGTGCGAGTTTGCCTGAAAAGGTGGTCTTACCTGAACCTTGCAGACCTGACATGAGGATGACAGTAGGGCTGCCTGACAGATTGACCTGAGCTGTCTCGCCACCCATGAGGCGGGCAAGTTCGTCATGTACAATCTTGACCATAAGCTCACCGGGCTTGATGGCGTTGATCACGTTCATGCCCAAAGCCTTCGCTTTGACTTCGTCGGTAAACTGTTTTGCCACCTTGAAGTTTACGTCGGCTTCAAGAAGTGCGCGGCGCACATCCTTGAGGGTCTCGGCTACGTTGATTTCGGTGATTTTGCCTTCACCTTTCAGTATCTTGAAACTTCTTTCAAGTCTCTCGCTTAGATTCTCAAACACTTGGAATTGCGGGGGGATAGGGGGTTAGAAAAACTTTTGCTTATAAATACTTAACGGCTTGAATGCCTGCCACCGTTAAGTCTTCCGGCTTATTCCGGCAGAAGACGGTTGGTGCGGGTGTCGGGGAAGAGCACCACAGGCTTGTGGTTTTTGGCTTCTTCGGGCGTCATCTGTGCATAGCACATGAGGATTACCACATCGCCCACCTGCACTTTGCGGGCAGCAGCTCCGTTGAGACAGATTACGCCAGAGCCTCTTTCTCCGGGGATGACGTAGGTGTCAAAACGTTCGCCGTTATTATTGTCTACTATATAGATGCGCTCTCCGGGGAAAATTCCGGCTGCGTCAAGGAGATCTTGGTCAATGGTGATGCTGCCGATGTAGTCCAGACGGGCTTCAGTGACAGTCACACGGTGGATTTTGCACTTGAGTAGTTCGAGTGTCATTTCCTTTTTGGATATTTTATGTTGTCAATCAGGCGGACATCTCCGCAGAATACTGTCACACATCCTACTGCGCTGTCTGTCGCATTCCAGTCGCTGACCGGCTGCATTGTCAGTGCGTCGACGATTTCATAATATTCCACCTCCATTTGCGGGAAAGAGTTGATTTCGTCGATAACATAGCGCTTTGTTTCTTCTACGCTATGGTCGGCCGCCCATGAGAGGCTGCCTTCTAGTGCCTTGTGGATGGCGGGGGCGATTGCTCGCTGCTCAGGTGTCAGACGGACATTGCGTGAACTCATTGCAAGACCGTCGTCTTCACGTTTGATAGGGCAGTCGACAATTTCGAGATCAAAACCCTCAAGCTCGACCATTTTTCGGATTACGGCAATCTGCTGGAAGTCTTTCTCTCCGAAATATGCACGTGTCGGGCGTGTGAAGTCGAAGAGCTTGCTGACAATCTGAGCCACGCCGTTGAAGTGGCCGGGACGCATTGCGCCTTCCATCACTTCGGCCACCGGTCCGAGAGCGAACTCGCGGGTGTCTGGCTCGGGATAGATTTCTTCAACCGAAGGGATGAATGCATAGTCAACGCCAGCTTCACGCATTAAAGCTGTGTCGGCTTCTTCTGTGCGCGGATAGGTCGCAAGGTCGTTAGGGTTATTGAACTGCGTCGGGTTGACGAATACGCTTACCACTACAGTGTCGTTCTCACGACGGGCGCGCTCAATCAGTGACAGGTGTCCTGCGTGGAGCGCTCCCATTGTAGGGACGAGTCCGATGCTGCCGTTTTCACGGGCAACGTTGAGCTTGGCTTTTAATTCTGCTACAGTGCGAATTATTTCCATTTCTTTTCTGGTATGTCTGAAATTTCAGAGTGCAAAATTAAACATTATTTGTACAACAAGCAAATAAAAAAGTTTATTGATTCCACTGTATGTTGTCCCGGATATTTATCAATATGTGTGTGCACGTAGATTTGATGTGTGTGCGAATTGAATTTTTGTGGCTTTGAGTTTGGTTCATAGACGGCGACATTCCGAATGTTGTCGAATGCCGTATTCAAAAAAATTCAAAATGAGACAGAGGCTATGGTATATTGCTGCAAATTTCGTAACTTTGAAGTTAGATTAATATATTGAACGAAAAAATGCAACAGGAATTTGCATCAAAGCTGCTTGAGGGTGCTGTCACAGAGTTGTCACGGCTGCCCGGTATAGGGCGGAAAACTGCATTAAGACTCGCGCTCCACATACTTCGTATGGATGAAGGGATAGGAGTGGCACTGGGAGAGTCTATCATAAATATGCGGCGTGGCATCCGTTACTGTTCTGTTTGCCACAACATATCTGAAACAGAAGTGTGTCCGATTTGTGGTGACGTCAGGCGTGACCGCACGACGGTGTGTGTGGTGGAAAGTGTCAAGGATGTTATGAGCTTTGAAAACACCGGTCAGTACACCGGACTTTACCATGTGCTTGGCGGCGTGATTTCACCGATGGATGGAGTAGGACCCGACCAGCTCGCGATTGATTCGCTTGTCGAGCGTGTGGCTGCCGGTGATATCAGCGAGGTTATTCTCGCCTTGAGTGCTACGATGGAGGGGGAGACTACTAATTTCTACCTTTTCCGGCGTCTTGCCGAATTCAGCGATGTCAGGATTACGCAACTTGCCCGGGGTGTATCAGTGGGAAATGAAATTGAATATACTGATGAAATTACACTCGGACGCTCGCTATTGAACCGTACCTTGTTCGCCGATTCCATACGCCGTAATTGAGGCATATGGATTGTTGGCGGCGCATTGCCAACGATTATAAGAATTTCTGATAAAGATATGCGTCGGTATATGAGTCGGCTTTACGCAACCATGATTTGAACCTGCCGGAGATTCGATAGCCTGCTTTTTCAAAAAGCCTGCGTGAAGGGATGTTGTCAGCTGCAACGGTGCTGAACAGTTGATGCAGTGAGTATGTCTCACGGCAGTATCTTGCTGTAAGTTCAAGCGTCCTAAGCCCGTAGCCATGACGTTGAAACTCGCTCGAAATCAGTATGCCGACTCCGCAGCGAGAATTGGCCGCATCGAAATCACACAAATCGAGTGTGCCGATGGTTTTATTATTCTCGTTGAGTGTTATCATCAGTCTTAGCTGCTTTGCCGAGTAGATGTCGGAATCATAATTATTGACATAGTCCCATAACTGTTTTCGGGAGTATGGGGCAAGTGTTACTCCTACGCTCCATAGGCTGGGGTCATTTTCCCACTGATAGAGAGTGTCTACGTCAATAGGCTCTAAGGCTCTTAATGAAATGATACCGTCGCTTAGCATACATATATAATTATAAAATTGTCCCGCAAGACCACCATCTCGTATTGTGATGTGCTTACGGGACAATTGATATGAAATCGTGGTTACAGACCTTCTTCGTTAAGGAAACGTTCGGCATCAAGAGCAGCTTTGCATCCCATTCCTGCGGCACAGATTGCCTGGCGGTATGTCGGGTCAGCGACATCGCCTGCAGCGAATACACCGGGTATGTTTGTCTGTGTACCGGCGTCTTTAACCTTTATGTAGCCGGCTGCGTCGCAGTCGATATACTGGCGGAACACCTCGGTGTTAGGATTGTGGCCGATAGCAAGGAAGAAGCCGTCGATGGGAAGGTCGTAATGCTGTTCGTTGCTTGTGCCGACATTCTCAACAAGATGAGCTCCTTCGAGATATTCCTCGCCATAAAGCCCTGTGGTGTTAGTGTTGAAAAGAACCTTGATATTGCTCTTGTTCAATACTCTTTCCTGCATCACTTTCGAGGCACGTAGATGAGGCTTGCGAACGATGAGGAATACTTCGGATGCAAGATTGCTGAGGTAGAGCGCTTCTTCGCATGCGGTGTCTCCGCCTCCGACTACAGCCACGCGTTTTTTGCGATAGAAGAAACCGTCGCATGTCGCGCAGGCCGAAACGCCGAGGCCTGAATATTTCTTTTCGTCAGGAAGCCCGAGATAGCGTGCCGATGCTCCGGTCGAAATGATGACGGTGTTTGCTTCAATCTCAAGTCCGTTGTTTGTTTTTGCTTTGAACGGACGGCTCGAGAAGTCAACTTCAGTTATGAGGCCTGTGCGTATGTCAGCCCCGAATTTCAACGCTTGAGTTCTGATGTCATCCATCAGTTGTGGACCTGTGATGCCGTTGGGCTGTCCGGGAAAGTTCTCTACTTCTGTCGTGATGGTGAGCTGGCCACCGGGCTGCATCCCTTCAATAACAAGCGGAGCAATGTTTGCACGCGAGGTGTAGATAGCTGCTGTATAGCCGGCAGGGCCTGAACCGATAATCAGACAGCGAGTTTTGATTTCAGCCATGATTCTTTAATGCTTTTACTAAGGTATTGTTATACAAAAAATGATTTAGAGGTTTTGCCATGAAACACGTTCATATAACGCTTCATAACGTCTGCTTGTCGCCCGTTTTTCGAAAAGTTAACGTTTTTCGACCTGATTTTTAGATGTCTCATCTGAGATCCACCACAGGTATGCCGGGATATTTCTTTGCATCGAAACGGAAATCGGATAGAGGCAGGGCATTACCGGCCACGACAGACTCGACTTTGATTGTTATGACACGGCGGTTGCTAAGTGTCAGTTCAATGGAAGTAGGGTAGAGTGTGGAGGCTGCCAATGTCAGGACGACACTTTTTATATCGTTTTTCTGATTCAATGCTGTAAGTCTTATTTTCTTTTCTGTCGATGGCGATTTAAGCAGAGCGGCCTTATATGACTTACGGAATGAATTGATGATAGCGAAGGGATTGACTTGTTGGAGTTCTTCTGGTGTTGGTTCTGTGATATTTACCTCACCTGTCTGGGTGGAATATGTCCACTGGGTCTTTCCGTCATACCATGATGAGATTTGCGGTGAAGATATGGTGAAGCGGTCGCCACATATTGTTAGAGTCCCGTTCTGTCTGTGTCCATCGGCTGTAATGACATATTTAGCAGTCAGCGATTTCGACATCTTTACTTTCGCTGCAGTCTTGTCGAGGATGGAGGTGGCTGTTTCAGCCGCATTGCATGTCAGAATCATCCCGACAAGCATTGCCAGCAGAAAAAAGAGCCGTTTATGTGATGTAATAGTGTTCATTGGGGGGTAAATTGACTTTTTGTCGGATATCAGTTGTTTTCAAGAATCCGTTCGAGTGTCATTGAATCAACAAGGACCTGTCGCGGTTTTCCTCCCTGAGAAGGCCCTACAATTCCGGCAGCCTCCATCTGGTCCATAATTTTGCCTGCTCGGTTATAACCGATGGAGTAGCGTCGCTGTAGAGAAGATGTCGATGCCGTGTCGGTGGTCACGACAAGACGTGCGCATTCATCAAACAGAGGGTCGCGGTCGCCTACGGATGCGAGTTTGCCTGTGTCGCCTGATTCGGCGATGTATTCCGGAAGTTCATATGCCGAAGGATAACCGACTTGTTCATTGATGCTGTCGCATATGGCACTTACTTCAGGAGTGTCGATAAAGGCGCATTGAACGCGGTCAAGCTTGCCGTTGTTGCTGAAAAGCATATCGCCACGTCCGATCAGCTGGTTTGCTCCGGGACGGTCTATGATTGTGCGTGAATCGACCATCTGGAATACGCGGAATGCTATACGCCCGGGGAAATTTGCTTTGATGACACCTGTGATGACATTTGTCGATGGACGCTGGGTGGCAAGAATCATATGTATTCCCACCGCACGTGCTTTTTGGGCGATACGGGCGATTGGCGTTTCAACTTCTTTTCCGGCCGTCATTATAAGGTCGGCGAACTCATCGACAATGACCACGATGTAGGGGAGAAAGCGGTGTCCTTTTTCGGGATTGAGATGACGGTGGATGAACTTGTCGTTATATTCTTTAATGTTGCGCATCGAGGCCTCTTTGAGCAGCGCATAGCGGTTGTCCATCTCGACACAAAGCGAGTTGAGAGTTGCGACCACTTTCATCGGATCGGTGATGATTGCTTCCTCTTCTTCAGGAAGTTTGGCGAGATAGTGGCGTTCAAGACGTGCATAGAGGCTGAATTCAACCATTTTAGGGTCAATCAGCACGAACTTCAATTCAGCAGGGTGTTTCTTGTAGAGAAGAGAAGCGATTATGGCATTGAGGCCAACGGATTTACCCATACCTGTTGCACCGGCCACAAGCAGGTGTGGCATTTTGCAAAGGTCGGCCATGAAAACCTCATTGCTGATGGTGCGTCCCATCGCCATCGGAAGATCCATATGGCTGTTTATGAATGTCGGCGATTCAATTATCGAGCGCATTGACACAATCTGTGGGTCTTTGTTTGGAACTTCGATGCCGATTGTTCCTTTACCCGGGATTGGCGCGATGATTCGTATTCCGAGTGCTGCAAGGCTGAGTGCGATATCGTCTTCAAGACGTTTGATCTTTGCGATGCGCACGCCTTCGGCCGGAATAATTTCATAAAGTGTGACAGTCGGGCCGACTGTGGCTTCGATTTTTGAAATCGGAATTCCGTAATGGTTAAGCGTATCAGTGATACGGATTTTATTCTCTTCCATCTCCTGAGCATCGACACTCACCCCGGAGTTGTTGGAGGGACGCAGGAAGTCGACTGATGGAAATTTATAATGCGAAAGATCTGCGCGAGGATCGAACGGAGCCATATCGACAACTTTCTGCTGTGACCGGACGGCTTTGTCAGACGCGAAAAGGGGCATCTCGGTATAGTTGTCTTTTGTCTCATCTGTCGTTTGATTTTTGTCGGCAAATAGAGGCGAAAGATTGTCGTTCTCATCATTTGCGACAGATTCGCCATCGGAGCAGCAGTCGTTTTCTTCAGTGCCGGACTCATCCATGACCACCGTTTCCCCAAATTCGTCATCTACAGTCGGAATTTCAGCATCAGAAGTGCTCTGAGACTTTTCGGATTCGGTTGTCTCTGTTGTTTCAGCTTCCTGAGTTGTAAAAAGGTTTTCGGTTTTCACCGGTTTTGCGATAGACTTTTCAACGGCTTGCCTCGGAACTGGCTGTGCTACGCCGTATAGTGGCTGCTGTGGCGCTTGTGGATACAATGGCGCTGTGGTGGCTTTGAGGTCCTGAAGACGTTGTGCTTCTGCTCTTTCAGCCTCTATCCGTTCTTCTTCGGCAATGCGGGCGGCCTCGGCGGCTCTGAGTGCTTCTTCCTGAGCTTCCTTTTCGCGACGCTCGGCTTCTTCGGCTTCTCGTATCCGTTCGCGTTCTGCACGTCGCTCGGCCTGACGCGCACGATATGCCCTTATGCCTTCCGACATGTAGTCGGTTATATGTCTGAGCTCTTTCAGGTAGAGTATGACGACAAGACCACCCATTATAAGGCTTAAACCGAGTGCACCCCAGAATCCGGTGAATATCATGAGCTTTTCGTTGAGCAGGTGACCGTGCTGGCCGCCCCAATAGATTGGAGACGACAGCTCATATGTAGCGAATCCGCAAATCACTGATAGTGCGACTGCTGTCAGGAGGCAACGCAATGTCAGTGACCAGAACGGAGGACGATACACTTTTAGCATCGACAGACCACACATGGCAAGGTAGTAAATCAGTATGAACGAGCCTATTCCGAGCCACTTGTATATCAGGGTGTGTGCCAGCCAAGCCCCCAACGGGCCTCCGGCATTCTTAATCATGTCCGGATCAAAGTCACCGTTGAGCAGTGCGCTCTGGTCGTTGCCTATGTGGGAGAAATATGACATTGCAACTATCAGCGAGTAGCCGGCCGCAATTATGAAGACTATTCCGAGAAACATCACTGTGCGTGAGTCTCCGATGAGTCTTAGGGTTCTTGCAAACGCTGAAGGTGATTTTTTCCGTCTGCGGTGGCTGCTTTTTGGCGCGCTTGAGGCTGGAGCTGGAGCAGGAGCAGGCTCTGGTCTGACTCCGGAAGCCGGATTTCCTTGATATCCGGCGTTGGTATTAATCGGCTCTTCGGCTAAGCCGCCCTGATTGGCAGTCGGTGCAGAGGTATATTGGGAGCTGACTCCGTTAAGCATGGCTTCGGGGTCAAACGCAGTATCGGTATACGACGATTCGTCTATAGGGGAATATTGTGATGGCATAGTTGTAAATGAAGTGTGCTTTTTCATACTGAAAAAACGGAAAACAAAATTACAATTTTTATTTCAGAAAAAAAATCTCAGTATAAAAATCATCAATGAAAAATTACTATTCGACAATTTTGAAGTATAAACTGTCTTTGTCCCCCTCAAAAAACAGCCCGCAACCAGATGTTCTGGCTGCGGGCTCTGTAGGATTGGTCAATACTTTGATTTAGCGTTTGACGAATTTGTAGTTGCGGACAGATGTGCCGTCTTCTACGACGAGGATGTATATTCCCTGCTGGAGATTGTCGATGATGTCTGCGCGATCGACTCCGACTGCCGTACGGATGATGCGTCCGCTGAACGCGTCAACGACGGTATAGCGTGCGTTGGCCGATTCGGAGATGATATCTTCAATCTCAGAGAGACGTAGGAGCATGTAGTTAGCTTCAACTTCTGCTGCTGAAAGGGCTTTCGGATAGATGATGAGTTCGTCGATGTCTCCTGCAAATGTGCGGTTGCCGGACTCGTCGTCACCTCCGATAAAGAACAGTTCTGTCTCGGAGAAGTTGATTGCGCCTGTTGCCACATTGTTCGCACCGGCGACTTCCTTGCCGTCAACATACAGCTTCATGGTCTTGTCGGCCACATTGCGCACACATGCGATGTGATGCCATTTGCCATCGAACGCATCCGCTGCATCATCAAGCTTACAATCTGTTTTCTTTACATTGTCGTCGATTGAGAAGCTCAGATATCCGTTCTTGCGCTCAAGTCCGATCCAATTGCCTGTGCCTCCGGGGACATTTGTCGTGTTGTGGGTTCCGATGCAGAAGAGATAGCCGTCTTCGTCCGTAGAGCGGGCCCACATCTCGATTGTGAAGTCGTTTTCTCCGACATTTATCGCGTCATATATCGGTTGTGTCAGGAAATAGCTGTCATCAAACTGTATTGCGCCGGCTTTCAGTCCGTCGACTGAAATGGCTGTGCCATTTTTGACGCTTGCTTCACCATATGCGAGGTTAGGAGTCGTTTCACCGATTTCATCCATCGGGAAATATGCGACGTATTCACCTCCGGTGGCTTCGTAATGTTCCTTGACCTTGCTGGCGCTCATGACTCCGCGATATATCGAAAGTTCGTCAATCAGACCGACATATGAGTTGTCAAAAGCAGTTACATCGCCGATGACGAGTGGTTCGCCGGGGGAGGATATGCTTGTGGTCGGGTCATCGCCATCTGCCACGAGTTCTCCGTCGACATACATGAACAGATGTTTTGCAACGACATCGCGCGACACGACAATGTGATGCCATTCTCCGTCAAAGTATTTCTCTGCTCCGGTGACTTCAATCTGCTTTTTGGTTACATTGTCGTCAACAGCGAAGCGAAGCTCTTTTGAGCCCTTGTTGTCTTTGAATTCGATGCCATACCAGTTGCCTGAGCCGTTTGATGGCGAAATCACACCCTTGTTGAGAAGATAGCAGTTCTTGTCAGATGTGGAATTCATCCAGAGTTCGATAGTGAATGACTTGTCTCCGAAGTCGATGAGTTCGTAATCATCCTGTACGTATCGGTTCGTGCCATCCAGCTTGAGCGCCATGCCTTTTTTGCCTTCCACTGCTTCGCCGGACTTGCCGTTGGACACGGCTTTTCCGCCGATAAGGTTAGGAGTATCTTCTCCGATTTTATCGAAAGGATAGTAGGCGACAAGTTCAATCGACGTGTTCTGGCGCACATTGATTGTGGCTTCAAGCATCGCGTTGGTGTCCTCTGCTGCGCCTGTGGTCATTATGCTGAACGAGTATTCGCCAACACTTGTGGGCGTTCCGCTGATTGTTCCTGTCAATGTGGCCGGGTCAAATTCATAGTTCAGGCCATCAGGAAGACCTTTGATTTCGGCGCCGGTTGCACGTATCACTTTGAATTGGATAGGCTGGATCGGGTCGCCGGCGTATATTACCTGACTTAGCGAACCGGAAATGATTGAAAGTGCTCCGTGGGTGTTGAACGCTTCTTCAAGGTTGTAGCTGAGGTGAGGGGGCTGGTTGTATGCTACATTTTGCCATGCCACGGCTACTCGATACTGGCGGTCCTGCATCAGTGTCGGGACTTTGTAGTCGGTCGGGATTGTTGTCGTAAATATAAGCAGGTCGGACTCGGTAGAGCTGTCGTGGAGTATTATTTCTTCGCGCCAGTCTCCGAAAAGGTCGGCCTGAAGATTAGGCGTAGCCTTGGTCGTGTTGCATGACGCAGCGTTGGAATACTGGTTGAAATTGACAAGCGTGTTAATCTTTGTTATTTCATCGTTTGCCTTGCTCACTGTCGTTCCGTCGAGAAGTTCGTCAAGAAGGTCTCCGTCCCAGTATACACGGAAGTTTACTGAAGGTCGTTTGGCTGAAAGTTGCTGGCCGTTGTTGAACACCTTGTTGGTCGAAGACCAGTACTCGTATCCGCGATATTTCGACGAGATGTTTGCCGCAAGTCCGCGTCCGATGTCTTTGCCCGATTGTGGCTCGAAGAATAATATTTCACCGGTCTTGGCATCGCGAATCTCAGTGTCATATTTGTAGCTGCTTGAGGTCTCTTCATGGGGCATGAATACCTGTAGGCCTTCACGGTCCGGAAGCATTTGTGCCAGATGTAGCGCATCGCCGTGGCCGGCTCCTGTGCGGTAAAGGAGTGTTCCATCTTGGTCGATGGAGGCTGCCCCGTAGACTATTTCATCAAAGCCGTCGCCGTCAACATCGCCTATGGTCAGTGAGTGTGCGCCTTCGCCGTATGCACCCTTCCCTTTTTCGGTGGATGCGTGAAGCCATCTTTCTTTAAGCTGCTTGCCGTCGAAATCAACGGCCCAGAGATATGAATGGGTGTAATAGCCGCGACAGAAAATCGCACTTGGCTTCTTGCCGTCGAGATATGCTACTCCTGCGAGATAGCGTTCTGAACGGCCTCCATATGAATCGCCCCAGCCGTTTGTCGATTTGTCGAATGGATGTGAGTTACGTGGCGGGTTGTATGCGATTGTATGGATTGCTTCGCCTGTCTTGCCTGAGAATACAGTCAGGTACTCAGGGCCTGTGAGTATATGACCTGTCGAATTGCGATAGTCGGCATCTGCTTTGTCATCTCCCATCAACACCGGTGTCCCCTTGCCGTCAATTGTTCCGGGTGCGGTTTTGCAAATCATTTCCGCACATCCGTCTCCGTCGAAGTCATAAACCATAAATTGGGTGTAATGGTTGCCGGAACGGATGTTCTGTCCGAGGTCAATGCGCCATAATTGCGTGCCGTCAAGTTTGTAGCAATCGATTATCGTATTGCCGGTATAGCGGTAAAATGAATTGTCGGCGGCATTTGTCGGATGCCATTTGACAATCAGTTCCCATTCGCCGTCGCCGTCCACATCTCCTACCGACACATCGTCGGGGGTGTATGTGTAGTCGCGTTGTTCATCCTTTCCGCCGGCAGGCGACTTCCCGCCTTCGGGACGATTGAGGTGCACTTTGCGATAGGGTGTTTCCCAGACAGAGACTTCTGATGAAGTTTCTGAAATCTGGTCGTTGAGCAGCGACTTTATTGTGTACTTAGACGCTGTCGTTCCTTCTGCATCGGTGATGTTGGTCTTGTTCTTGATTGGAGTATCATTGATCTTCACTCCATCGCGATAAACATCGAATGTCATGTCTTTGTCATCACTGATGAGTGAGCGCCATGAAACGAAAACTCCTCCATCGGTCTTGACGGCTACAACCCCTCTGTCAAGTTTTTCTGCTTGAATCTTATGGGAATACTGTGCTGACAATGTTAATGACGCCAGTAAAGCCATGCAAGAAATAAAAGTTTTTTTCATGCTAAATTTAAAGTATATTGATTTATAGTTGAATTGTCTCAGTAACAGAATCGTTGTTGTCAGTGGCAGAGATTGACAACTGGCTTATTGTATTCAGGCGATACTTTATGCCGAAAAATGTGATGATATTATGACACAAAAGTAATGAATTTTGCGCAAAAACACAAATTGTTTCTATTAGCGAACCTAAATTGATGACAAATGTTAATCTTATACAAACGGATGAAAAATCATAGACAATCCAGTTCATAAATAATTAAAACTCCATTTGATGTCTGTATGAAAAAAATAGGTATATTCTACGGTTCTACCACCGGCACAACTCTTGAGGTCGCTCAGGAGATAGCAAAATGTCTTAATGTTAAGCCGGAAGATGTCCATGATGTGGCATCGGTATCTCCATCAGTTGTAGGTGACTATGAAATGTTGATTCTTGGAGCGAGCACATGGGGCGCCGGTGATCTTCAGGAAGACATGGCTACGTTTATTGACGGGCTACAGGCTTTGGATCTCGAAAATAAAGAGGTTGCTATATTTGGTTGTGGCGACGAGTCGATGTCGGACACGTTCTGTAATTCGGTAGGTGGGATCTATCATCGCTTACATGACACCCATGCGATGTTCATCGCGCCATTCAACAACGATGGATACAATTACCGGCATTCCGAAAGTGACGTTCATGGCCTGATAGTCGGTCTTTGTATTGATAATGTAAATCATCCTGAAATGACATCCGAACGGGTAAAAGCATGGTGCGATGTCATAAAAGAGGAAATTATTTAAAAGAATTATGTTATAAAATGTGAAAAATATTTGACCGTATAAAAATTAATTCATAAATTTGCACCTCAAAATGCGGAATAACAAAAAATAAACATATACGGCAATGAAAAGAACATTTCAACCTTCTAACAGAAAGAGAGTTAACAAACACGGATTCCGTGCACGCATGTCTACCCCCGATGGTCGTAAGGTCCTCGCTCGTCGTCGCGCTAAAGGTCGCGCTCGTCTGACCGTTTCAGACTCAATCGCAGGTAAGTAATTATCTCTTTTTCAAATCGTAAGATTTTCAGCCCGGCAGAATCTTCTGTCGGGCTTGATTGCTTTGTTGTTGTCGGTTGTGTATTTTGGCTATAGATTATGGTGTATTATACCACCGTGATAATTTAGATTGTTTCATTCCGGCGCTTTCACGCGTTGTCTTTTTAACAAAAAACCTCGGAGTCCGCCGATAGTAGAGGCGGACTCCGAGGTTTTTATTGAATTGTCCGATATGTTAGAATAGATATGCGAGAGAAATGGTCCAGTAGCGGTTCTTTCCCTCAATTCCGGCGTTTTCAGCTCCTGAGAAAGTAGTAACGGCCTTTGTCAGACCAAGACCATAGCGGGCATTGAGGTCGACGTGGCTAAAGAGTTGCACACCGAAGCCAAAGTTCAAAGCCCAGTCTACAGATTTGTTCTTGTAGGCTTCTGAAATGTTGCGACGGCTTGTGAGGAACGACACGCTTGGGCCGACTCCGAGATAGGGGATGAGCACTTTGCTTACGACAGGGAGCGAAAATTTATATTTAAGATTCAAAGGAATCTCGATATAGTCGCGGTTGTCTTTTGAAAGTTCGTTTTCTTCAAGGAATTTTGTGTTGCGACGGACATACATCGCTGAGATGTCGGCTGCTATTCCGATTACGGGCACTGTAAATTCGCCCATGAGACCTGCGGTCCATCCGGTCTGATTGTCAGCATTCACGACATCTTTGTTGAAGTGCATGTCGTTTACAGTGAGACCGACTTTCGGGCCGAATTTGAACTGAGCGTTAGCCGGTAATGCTGAAGCTCCGACAATCATCAGAAGTGTAAGCATCAATGCTTTGATTGTTTTCATAAAATAAAAATAATTAATAGTGATAGGTTAAAAATAATTACAACATTCACCCGTATGTGTGTCATTTATGGCACACATACGGGCGAGGTTTTCTCGATATGTCGTTTTTCTGACTATATGTCAGTCTTCAAATTCTATTAGGGGAACATCATTGGCGACTTGTTCGTCAAGGTTGACAAGTACACGCTTGACAGTTCCCTCGATGTCAGATTCGATGTCATTTTCCATTTTCATCGCTTCGTAGACAAGCACCGTGTCTCCCTTCTTGACTTTTTGTCCCGGTTTTACCCTGATGTCGACTATGCGTCCACACATCGGAGCTGAAATCACAGGGCCTGTGACGGGATCTGCGACGGCAACGGTCTCTTCCTTGACCTCTACAGGCGCTTTGGTGGCTTCTTCAGCTTTGAATTCCTCTTCACGGCGACGGCGCAGGAATCCTTTGGCTACCGCAGGGAGGAGTTCAAGCAGCAGATATTCTTCATTGTTTGAAGCCAATTGTTTGTTTCCAAGCTCCGGGAGAGATGGATTTTCCGGTTTAGAGTATTTGCTGACGTCATATGGGCGCTCTTCGGCACTGCCGGTGATTTTCTCGCGGAATGCGGGGTCGATTGCCACGGGTGTATGTCCGTATTCACCTTTGACAAGCGAAATGAACTGGTTTGACTTGTTCGTGTAATCAGGCTTGCCGTTTTTGCGGTCAAGTGCCACGAGGACAGCTTGATTGCCTACAATCTGGCTTGTGGGGGTTACAAGCGGAATCAGGCCTGCATCACGGCGCACCATAGGAATCAGGCGCATTGCATCTTCAAGCAGGTCTTCGCTCTTGAGTTCGCGGAGCTGTGCGACCATGTTGGAATACATTCCACCGGGAACTTCTGCGGTCTTGACGAGTTCGTTGGGTTTCGGGAATCCGAAATAGGCTTCGATTTTGTGGCATGCGTCAAGCAGAGCGGCTTCGTCGCCGGCTTTTGCAAAGTCAATCGCGCTGTCGAAAAGAGCGAGTATCTCAGGAGGCAGCTGGTCTTTGAGCGGATCGAACGGGCGCTGCATATTGTCCTTGTGCAGATCGAACTGGGCAAGCGCCTTTCGAGCCTCAAGAAGTTCGTTGCGTATGCGCCCGACGGCTTCCATGTTGACTTCAACCTCGACACCCATGCGCTGACAGAAAATCCATATCAGTTCGATGGCTGGAGCGGCAGAGCCTCCGCCAAACCACCAGATGTTGGTGTCAAGGATGTCGACACCGTTGATGATGGCCATGAGGGATGATGCAAGGCCATAGCCGGGAGTGCAATGGGTATGGAAGTCGACAGGCACTTTCACTTCTCGCTTGAGAGCCGATATGATTGAAGCGGCTCTGCTTGGATTGACGAGGCCTGCCATGTCTTTGAGGGTGATTATTTTTGCGCCGAGGGCTTCCATCTGGCGAGCCTTGTCGACGAAGTATTCGTCTGTGAAAATCTTTTCAGGAGCTGATTTTCCTGAGAACATTGATTTGAGCTTGCCAAAGAAGCCGCCTTCCTCTGCCGGTTCTTCCTGTTTGGGGTCGACCGTGTAGCACACTGCGCCGTCGGCGGTGCCGCCAAGACGGTTGATGAGTCTGATGGATTCTTTTACATTGTCTATGTCGTTGAGCGCATCAAATATGCGCATCACGTTGAGTCCGTTGGCTATGGCCTCTTTATAAAATCCTTCGAGAACAGAATCGGGATAAGGAACGTAGCCGAACAGATTGCGGCCGCGCGAAAGGGCTGAAAGAAGAGCCTTCGGATGTTCGCTCTTTGAATCCATGGCTTTTGAGAAAGTGCGCAGGCGTTCCCACGGGGATTCATCAAGATAACGCATCACGGAGTCGGGAACAGCTCCGCCCCAGACTTCCATGATGTAGAAATTGGCATCTTCATAGAAGGGGAGAAGCTTGTTGATAGTCTCCTGATTCATTCTGGTTGCAAAGAGTGACTGCTGTCCGTCGCGCAACGTAAGGTCGCGGATTTTAAGTTTTGGTCGTGTCATAGCAATGTGACAATTTACGTTATTGTGGGGGATTTTGTCGGCAGACGGGATGGTCGGGTTGGCCTTCGGGCTGTCGTTTCGTTCGCAAATATAAATGATTTTATTTAATTAAAGAAAAATTTCCTTAATTATTTTAAGAATGGATTCGATTTTTTCTCGTTGCCGATTGTCGTTTCTCCGCCATGGCCTGAAAGCACCACTGTTGAGTCCGGAAGAGTCAGCAGTTTGCGCCTGATTGCATCAGCAAGTGTTGCATAGTCACCCATCGGAAGGTCTGTGCGGCCCATAGATCCGGGGAAAAGGGTGTCGCCGGTGATGACGAAGTTTGATTCCGGGCAGTAGAGTGCTATCCCTCCGGGAGAATGCCCCGGCACGCCGAGCACATCAATGCGTTCTTTCCCGAGAAATATTGTGTCGCCGTCATGCAGCTCGACATCGATGCTCTGTGGCTTGAGCGGCATGCGGAGTCCGAAGCGGCATGATTGCTCAGGCAGGGATTCTGCAAGGAAGGCATCGGCCGGGTGTGCCTTGATTTCGAGTCCATATTTCTCTTTTATATATGTATTGCCGAAAATATGGTCAAGGTGCGAATGCGTATTGATGAGTTGCGTGACCTTGAGTTTCCTGCTTTCAATAAAATTGTCGAGTGCATTGCGCTCTTGGTCATCAATCATGCCCGGGTCGATGATTGCTGCTTCCGATGATTCGGGATCCCATACGACATAGGTATTTACCCCGAACATGTTGAATACAAATCTGCTTACTTTCATAGCTTTACATAAATTAAGTCTTTGGTTTTGAAATATTCTTCCGTGAAATAATCGCTGAGCGGAACATCGATCAGCGGGCGCTTTACGCGTCCGAGCTCACTCGCCAGTTCGCCTCCTTTGAGGCATATAAGTCCGTTGGGCAATTTGTTGCGGCTTTGTTGCGCTACATTGCGGGCTGAGATTTTGACAAGTTCGTCGAGCTGCATGACTGCGCGCGATATGATATAGTCGGCCTTCAGTTTGCATTCGCCCATGTCGCCGTGCTGGAATGTTACATTGTCGAGCCCGAGTTCATCGGCGATTGCTGCTGCAACCTTTATTTTCTTTCCTATGCGGTCGATAAGATGAAATTTGCATTCCGGCCAGAATATGGCGAGAGGTATTCCGGGGAAGCCTCCTCCTGTTCCAAGATCAATCATCTGTGACCCATCGACGGGAGTGATGAATTTGGCTATGGCCAGTGAATGTAGGATGTGGTGGGTGTAGAGGTTGTCAATGTCCTTTCGTGAAATAACATTGATTTTGTCATTCCATTCCGGATAGAGTCGCCCGAGTGCTGTGAAGCGTTCAATCTGTTCGGGGGAGAGGTCTGGGAAATATTTCAATATCTCGTTCATGAATTATTTGGCCGTTAGTATAGATGAATTTAACAAAGATACATGGTCGGACGTTTAGATTACATGGCAACCATTATTTTTTGCGGTCAATACGTCCGGGATGAAGCTTCCCGGGGACTGTGCGATTGCAAAATTATAGGTAATTTGTGAGATATTGGTTAAATTTGCCAAAAAAATATATAAATTCGCTCTTTTTATATAAGACAAGATGCTAAAAATCGGAAAATACAATTCTCTGCAGGTTGCGCGCAATGTTGATTTCGGCGCATATCTTGCTGACAGCGATGGAAATGAAGTCCTTCTGCCTGCCCGTTATATATCTACGCCCCTGCAGCCCGGGGACGAAATGGAGGTTTTTGTCTACAAGGATTCTGAGGACAGGCCTGTTGCGACAACCGAGCGTCCTTTTGCCGAAGTCGGGGAGTTTGCCTATCTTCAGGTGACGCAGGTCAACAACACAGGTGCGTTCCTTGACTGGGGGCTGATTGGGAAGGAGCTGCTTGTGCCTTATAGGGAGCAGAAAATGAAACTCACCAGAGGAATGGTGGTGCTGGTCTATGTCTATCTCGACAATGCTTCGCAGCGTGTGGTGGCTTCTGCTAAAATTGAGAAGTTTATCGGAAACGGTTTTCCGCGCTACAGGCTTGGCCATAAGGTGGAGGCTCTTGTGTATAAACGTACCGAATTGGGCTATAAGGCGATTGTCGACAATCTTTTTCATGGTATGATTTACGAGAGTGAGCTCTATGCTCCGCTTGAAATAGGGAAAGTCATTCCGGCCTATGTCAAACAGGTTAGGGGCGACGGCAAGATTGACCTTGTGCTTAGTGGCGGCGATGATGGACGCGTGGATGCATTGATGGAGAAAATCGTAAAGCGCCTTGAAGACCAGCCGGAGTGTTTTCTGCCGATTTCTGATTCGGCGTCCCCTGAAACGATACGAGCTACTTTCCAGTGTTCAAAGAAGGATTTCAAGAAAGCGATAGGCCATCTTTACCGGCAGCATAAGATACTCATCACCGACGGCGGAATCCGGCTTGTTGTCTGACGGACGGATTGACGGTGCATGTGGTGCAGCCGCTATACATACACGAAGGCGCAGGTTCTATGTTGACCTGCGCCTTCGTGTATACATATCGGCTGATTTTTTTATTTGGATATCTCGTCCAGTTCCAAGGATGCCAGTTCCCAAAGTGACATCGCGTTTTCGAGTTGCTTGGTGGTTGTTGCATGGCGGTCATATATATCTGCGGGAGGATTGCCGCCTGCTATGATTGACTCGATTTCGGAAATCTGTTGTTCGAGACGGCCTATTTCGGCCTCGGCCTCTTCGACCTTTTTGCGTGCCTTGCGGACGAGCTTTTCATGTTCGCGCTGTTCGGCATACGAAAGCTTTCTTGCAGTAGCTCCTGTCGGTGTCTGGGCCGCTTCGGCTTTGGCGTTGGTTGAGGGTCTGGCCGATGTCTGCGGCTCTTTCCCATTTTGGCTTGTCGCAGTCTTCGAGTCTGTCAGAGGTCTGATGGTGTTTCGTTCAAGCTCGGTGAGCGATGCCAGCTTTTTCTTTTCGAGGAACTCGTATATTCCTCCGAGGCATTCTTTCACTTGGCCGCCACCGAATTCGTAGACTTTCTCGACGAGACCGTCAAGGAATTCGCGGTCATGGCTGACCACGATGACTGTCCCGTTGAAATCCTTGATGGCTTGTTTGAGAATGTCCTTGGTCTTCATGTCGAGATGGTTGGTCGGCTCGTCGAGAATGAGAAGGTTGACAGGCTCAAGAAGAAGTCTTATCATGGCCAGTCGGGTTCTTTCGCCGCCTGAGAGCACTTTGACTTTTTTGTCGGAGGCTTCTCCGCCAAACATGAATGCCCCGAGTATATCGCGGATTTTTGTGCGGATATCACCGACGGCCACACGGTCGATGGTGTCGAAGACAGTCAGATCTTCGTCGAGTAGCGTGGCTTGGTTCTGGGCGAAATATCCGATTTTTACATTATGCCCGATTTTGAGAGTGCCGGTGAATGGGATTTCGCTCATGATACATTTTATGAGCGTGGATTTTCCTTCGCCATTTTTCCCGACAAACGCCACCTTCTCGCCACGTTTGATTGTGAATGTGGCATGGTCAAACACTTGATGGTCGCCGTAAGCCTTGCCGACATTATCGGCTATCACGGGGTAATCGCCGGAGCGTGGGGCAGGGGGAAACTTGAGGTTTAGGTGAGAAGTGTCGACCTCGTCGACTTCGATGCGTTCGATTTTTGCAAGCTGCTTGATGCGGCTCTGCACTTGCACGCTTTTGGTGGCTTTGTAGCGGAACCGCTCGATAAAGTCCTCGGTGTCCTGAATCATTTTTTGCTGATTCTGGTAAGCGCGCATCTGCTGTTCGAGCCGTTCCTGTCGCAGAACAAGGTATTTTGAATAGTTGACCGAGTAGTCATATATTTTACCGAGCGAGATTTCGATGGTCCGATTTGTGACATTGTCGATGAATGCGCGGTCATGGCTGACGAGCACAACTGCATTGGCTTTCGTGATGAGGAAATTTTCGAGCCACTGGATTGACTCGATGTCGAGGTGGTTGGTCGGTTCGTCGAGCAGCAGTACGTCTGGTCTGCGAAGGAGGATTTTGGCAAGCTCGATTCGCATGCGCCATCCGCCGGAGAATTCTGATGTGGGGCGGTTGAAGTCGGAACGTAGGAATCCGAGTCCGATTAGTGTTTTTTCCATCTCGGCTTCGAAGTTCTCGCTCTGTTCCATCGCGAGCCTGTCGTTGAGTGATGTCATGGCTTCGATCAGCTCCTGATAAGCGTCCGATTCATAGTCCGTGCGTGTTGCCAGCTGATGGTTTATTTCATCAAGCCGGGATTTCATGTCGTCGACATGGCTGAACGCGCTTCTCACCTCGTCGATGACGGTCGAAGTGTCGCTGACGGTGATGTGTTGAGGCAGATAGCCGACAGTCGTGTCGCGGGGCATTGCGACATTTCCCGAAGTCGGCTTCTGCAATCCTGCGATGATTTTTAGCATCGTCGATTTTCCGGCTCCGTTTTTACCGACAAGTGCTATCTTGTCTTTGGAATTGATGATGTAGGATATGTTGTCAAAAAGACATTTTGCGCTGAATTCTACCTTGAGGCTGTTGATGGATATGCTCATTTATGCAGTGATAGTCTCGATAATTGTTTTTTTTGTTGTCCCGGGTGGGTATGAAAACCGGTCTGCAAAATTACTCAGAATATTGCAGATTGCCAAAAGGAGTGTCGTGTGAGTGATTTAATCCGCAGCTACGTTGCCGGATGGTTCTGTTGGCGTCGCGTTATCTCATGAAAGGATGGCCGTGGTTGGGGTCGGGAATAAATGATTCATAGGTGCAGTCGTCATAGTAGACCACAATTCCTGTGACTCTTTTGCCTCTGCTCGATGATGATGTTGGAGTGGTGTCTGACTGTGGAGGCTCTGTTTCTCCGGCAATATGATTGGCAAACTCTAAAGGTTCGGCCTGAGTGTCTGTCGGGCTTGCGAATGTAAATGTGTTGGTGGCTGTGGACTCCTGATTTTTTTCTGCGACTTCATCGTGTAAATTTTCATTGAAGTCCAAAGAGAAATCAATAGTCTGATTGTCAGAAGATTCGTTGTTATAGGACTCGTTTTTTGCCTGATTTTTAGGCTCTGAGGTTTCAATATTTGCATTGCTCACCATATTTCCCTCGCCAAACATCAGCCATACGATGTTAAGGTCGGGATATGCCGAGTGGATTTTACTAATTATTTCATCGCTTACCTTTTTATTGCGCCCTGCAAGTAGCTGACTACCTGTGGGGCGGGGGATAGCGCATTCATCGGCAAACTGAGTGACGCTAATTTGTCTGGAGTCGAGAAAGCGTTTGAGCCTTGAAACAAGATCCATAATGCAAATTTTTATAGAATTTGGTTTTGTAATTTGATGCAAATGTAATTAATTAATTTGTAAACTCCAAATTTATAAATGAGAATAGAGTTGTTTGTTAATTTGAACTGTGGTTGTAAATGGGAATTTGGATTTGTGAATTAATGAGGATGCACTGGTAAGAGGGTGCAATGTGCTAATTAAAGATATACTATAAATAAATGTGGATATAATCTTGTAGATATGGATGCTACGTTCAATAATAGCAAGCTGGGGGGTTTATTGGATAAAATCGCTTGATCTCGCTATTTATACTTTGAGTTGTAGTTGAGATAAAATTACTATAATTCAGATAATTAGCATATTAATTTTTGATATAAAAAATGTTAATGATAAAAATTGGCGTTTAATTTGCGTATGTAAAACAAAACTTGGTGTTATTTACATAAGTAAAATATGAATTATATCAACCTGTTTGGAAACAACAATCTGAACCCATAATCAAGTTTGCATTTGCAAAATAATAAAATTTGCAATTTGCAATTTCAAAACAGCACTAAATTTTCAAAATTCAAATATTCCGAACTGTAAATGTAAAGCGTGAGTTTGAAATATCAAACGAGATTTGGATTCAGATGGAGATAATATATGTAATCAATATTTACAATCACATATGAGTACACATCCGACTGATGTTCATAGTTATAACAATATTACAGCAATAAATCTCTATGGATTAACATAAATTTGCTATAAATATTTGGCATTTAAATCTTGTTTCATATAACAGCTGCCAATTAACTGAATATTAACTTAAAATCGATATGCAAATATGAGGCTGTATAGTAATTTGAACCGATCCCTAAAAGTTATTATTGCTTTCCGATAAAACATTAAATCGCCAATAACGCGCTGATATATAGTTATGTTCACGGAGCTTGCCGCCATTTTCATTCCGTAAAATCAATATCTTATGACACTGCCGGAGGGATGCACTTTTCGGAGTGTGTCCCTTTGCTGTATCTTATAGACAAACAAAAACACAAAAAACAAATGGCTTCGATAAAAGTAAAGTTTCGTCCCTCTACTGTCGCAGACCACGAGGGCACAATCTACTACCAGATTATCCACGAAAGGAAGGTGCGACAACTCCTTTCGGATTACAAAGTATTCCCGACGGAGTGGGATGAATCCCGTTCAATGGTTACGACCACACAGAAAAGTGAGCGCAAATCGTTCATACTCTCAATTCGAGAGCGTATCCGCTGGGATGTTGAGAGGTTGACAAAGATAGACCGTAAGTTGGATGCCAACGGTCTGTCA
This sequence comes from uncultured Duncaniella sp., assembly GCF_910578445.1. Taxonomy (GTDB): domain Bacteria; phylum Bacteroidota; class Bacteroidia; order Bacteroidales; family Muribaculaceae; genus Duncaniella. Next base: position 105,226 of record NZ_CAJTQC010000008.1, read on the forward strand.
TACACTGCTGATGATGTTATCGAAGAGTTCAACCGATACTCGGATGAATACTCCCTGTTCAACTACATGGAGAGCATCATCGCCAAACTCAAACAGAATGGCAAAGTCAGGACTTCGGAGACCTACAAGTCCACTCTCAATAGTTTCAAGAAGTTCTTGGCAAACCAAGCGTCTGAAGACGATTATCGGGAAAATGAAGATATAATGCTCGACTGTCTGACCTCCGAGATAATGGAATCATACGAGGCATGGCATCACAAGCGTGGTGTAGCGCCCAACACCATATCATTCTATACCCGCATTCTCCGTGCCGTATATAACCGTGCAGTCGAAGATGGCATCATCGAGAACCGCAACCCGTTCCGAAAGGTCTATACAGGAGTTGATAAGACTGTCAAAAGAGCGTTGCCATTACCTGTCATCAAGAAGATAAAGGCATTGGATTTATCTCTGAATGCTTCACTGGGCTTCGCCCGCGATATGTTTCTTATGAGTTTCTGCCTCAGAGGAATGAGCTTCATAGACATGGCATTTCTGAAAAAGACGGACCTCAAAAATGGTTACGTCACCTACCGCCGTCGCAAGACCGGTCAGAAACTAATCATTGAATGGACAAAAGAGATGCAGATGATTCTTGACAAGTACCCCAAGAACGAAAGCGACTATCTGCTGCCCATCATCCGTAATCCCGGTATCAACGAGCGATGCACCTACCGCAACGTAGGCTACAACATCAACCACAATCTGAAAACCATAGCCGGAATGGTCGGCGTTACAATCCCGCTGACCCTCTACGTCGCCCGCCACAGCTGGGCATCCGCTGCCAAAGCCAAGGGTATCCCTCTGTCAGTAATCAGCGAAGGCATGGGCCACGACAGCGAAACCACCACCCAAATCTATCTCGCCAGCCTCGATACCTCCGTCGTTGACAAAGCCAATTCCATTATTCTCAAAAGCCTTTAGAATATGCCTCAGTTTCCATCTCGGAGATTGAGGCTTTAATGTTTAGAACTGTCCAACTCTTTAAATAAGAGAGTCTTATTCGATATGTAAAGTTGGCTATTTTTCTGCAAAT
>NZ_CAJTQC010000009.1:0-47127 GCF_910578445.1 uncultured Duncaniella sp.
CCTTAGTAACTACTTCCTATTTTTATTTTTGCCCAAAACGTTTAGGACAATATTGGTTAAAAACTTCTTGTCTCCGGGTCGGTGGTGACGGAGGGAGGCTTATTGTAATATTTCAGATATTCTGTAGGAGTCCAGTGACTGAGTCCATGATGTATCCTCCGACCCTTACATCCTTCGCCATAAGAGGATGGTTGCGGATGAGGTCGACCGTCTCGGCTACAGCTTCGGAGGTGTCGGTGAATCCGTGAAGCCAGCTGTTGAGGTCGATTCCGCAGTGGCGCATGAGCGAGATATGTTCTTCGTCGATTCCACGTTTGCGCATGAGTTCGAGCATCTCTTCGGCATCCATGCCCTGCACTCCGCAGCCGGTATGTCCGATGACCATGATTTCGTTGACACCGAGTTCGTAGACGGCGACGAGTAGCGAACGCATGGTGGAGTCGAATGGGTTTGTTATTGTCCCGCCGGCATTTTTAATCATTTTGACATCGCCGTTTCTGATGCCGAGGGCGGCGGGGAGGAGTTCGACAAGACGAGTGTCCATACAGGTCACTATGGCTATGCGTTTGTCGGGGTACTTGGAGGTCTGGTAACGGAGATAGCCTTCAGAGGCTACGAATTCGCGGTTATACCTTATGATTTCGTCTATCATAGCAGTGAGTTTTTAATATAATAATATAATTAGGTGTTGCTTAATCGGATATGGGTTTTAGGTTGCAAATTTATAAAAAAACAGAGTGCCACGGATTGTGACACTCTGAAAAAATCGGTATGTTTCACATTGTTTTCCTCCGATCAGAATGCAGCGGGTTTCATGGTGAGACCCGTAGTCTCCTGAAGGCCGAAAAGAAGGTTCATAGTGTGGACGGCGTTGCCCGCACCACCTTTGAGCAGATTGTCGATCACAGCTGTGATGAGCACCTTGCCGTCGATTTTGTCGAGGTGGATGATGCACTTGTTGGTGTTGACGACATCTTTCAGGTCGGGAATCTTGGATGTGATGAATGTGAAGTTGTGGTCAGCGAAATAGTCGCTGTAGAGCTTGATGATTTCGGGCAGATCGAGCGAGCAGTCGAGGTAGCTGACAGCCATGATGCCGCGCGAGAAGCAACCGCGCATCGGCAGCATGTGGATTTTAGAGTTGAAGCTCTGCTGCATCGCCTTGAGCGTCTGAAGAATTTCGGGCATCTGGGTGTGGGCGAACGGACGGTAGACGACCATGTTGTCGTTGCGCCACGCGTAGTGTGTGGTCGGGCGGTGTTCCGCGCCTTCGCTTGTCGCGCCGGTGATGACCGTAGTGTGGATGTCGGAGTTGAGCAGGAGGTTTTTGGCCAGCGGCATGAGCGAGAGTTCGACAGCCATAGCCACGCAGCCGGGGTTGGCTACATGGCGCGCACCGCGCACCATCGGTTTGCGGTTAAGCTCCGAGAGGCCGTAGACAAAGTCGTGAGTTCCGTCCTCGATGCGGTGGTCGCGTGCGAGGTCAATGATTTTGAGGTCTTCGGGTATGGTGTGGGTCTCGATGAATTCCCGAGTCTTTCCGGCAGGACGGCAACAGAAGAGGACATCGATGTTCTTGAGATCGAAGTTGCTTGAAAAGTTCATGTCGATTTCTCCGTGGAGTCCCTGATGGACATCGACGATGCGCTGTCCGCCGACAGTGCGCGAATGAACCCATTTCAGTTCGACATCGGGATGGTTGATAAGGATGCGGATGAGTTCGCCGGCAGCATAGCCTGAACCTCCGATTATGCCTACTTTGATCATGGATTTGATATTTAAGGATTGAGTGTTGAGTGTTAAGGATTAAGTATTGTTAAGGAGAAATGATGCTGTAGGGCCGCAGTGGCCCTACAGCTGTGAGTGAATTAAGCTTCAGGAGCTTTGATGTTGTCGATGCCGCGCTGTATTCTGGCGATGGTCTCGTCGCGTCCGATAAGCTCGGTGATGTCGAAGATATGAGGGCCTTTGCATTCACCGACGAGGGTGAGGCGGAAGGCGTTCATCACGTTACCGAGATGGTAGCCCTTGGCTGCCACCCAGTCGAGCACCACAGGTTCAGCGCCTTTCGAGCTGAAGTCGGGGAGTGAGCGGAGCACTTCGATAAGCTCTGTGAGGATGGCCGGGGTGTCTTCTTTCCAGCGTTTCTTTATGTCCTTTTCGGCATAGGTCTCGGGAGCTGTGAAGAAGAACTTGGCCTGGTCCCAGAGGTCGGCGACGAAATTGATGCGGCCTTTCACGAGTGAGACAACGCGGGCGATGTAATCGTCGGAGAAATCGCCGGCGTTCACGCCGTGGGCTTCGAGGACGGGGCGGAAGAGGCGTGCCAGCTCGTCGTCGGGTGTGGTCTGGAGATATTCGTGGTTGAACCAGCGGCCCTTGTCGAAGGCGAACTTAGCGCCCGAACGCGAGCAGTGGTCGAACGAGAATTTGGAAATCAGCTCGTCCATCGACATGATTTCGGTGTCGTCGCCCGGATTCCATCCGAGAAGGGCGAGGAAGTTGATGACGGCTTCGGGGAGGTAGCCCGACTCGCGGTAGCCCGACGAAACAGCGCCTGTCTTGGGGTCGGTCCATTCGAGAGGGAACACGGGGAAGCCGAGGCGGTCGCCGTCGCGCTTCGAGAGCTTGCCTTTGCCGTCGGGCTTGAGCAGAAGGGGGAGGTGGACGAATTCAGGACGGGTGTCGGCCCAGCCGAAAGCCTCGTAGAGAAGCACGTGGAGCGGAGCCGAAGGCAGCCATTCCTCACCACGGATGACGTGGGACACTTCCATCAGATGGTCGTCGACAATGTTGGCGAGGTGATAGGTGGGAAGGTCGTCGGCGCTCTTGTAGAGCACTTTGTCATCGAGAATCGACGAGTTGATGGTGACCTTTCCGCGCAGAAGGTCGTTGACCTCCACGTCGCGTCCCGGTTCGATGAGGAAACGCACCACGTAGGGAGTACCCTCGTCCATCAGCCGCTTCACCTCTTCGGCCGGCATCGAAAGGGAGTTGCGCATGTTCATGCGTGTCGATGCGTCATACTGGAAATTAGGCGTTGCGGCGCGTGCGGCTTCGAGTTCCTCGGGGGTGTCGAAGGCGATGTAGGCGCGTCCGGCGTCGAGGAGCTGTCTGACATGTGTGCGGTATATGTCGCGGCGTTCACTCTGCTTGTAAGGGCCGTAAGCGCCACCTTCGCGGACACCTTCGTCAATTTTGATTCCGAGCCATGCGAGCGACTCGTTGATATAGTCCTCTGCGCCCGGGACGAAGCGGTTGGAATCGGTGTCCTCGATGCGGAGAATCATGTCGCCGCCGTTGCGACGGGCGAAAAGATAGTTGTAAAGCGCTGTGCGGACACCTCCGATGTGGAGCGGGCCTGTTGGAGAGGGAGCGAAACGTACTCTTACTTTGCGGTTCATGTCGTGAAAATTGATTGCTTATTTTTACGGCAAAATTATGAAATTTTTTGCGAGATGCAAAAAGGGTGCTGAATAGTTCTTTGGATAATAGGCGGAAAAGTTGTAATTTTGTCTCAGAGTCTGTTTGCTTTTCGGACTTTGAAATCTATGGAGGCCTGCAGTCCACGTTCGTGTCGCCTTCGCGGCGATAGCCGACGGGTGGGACTTCGAGTCATGAACGCTCTCCTTCCACGTCCACTCTTAGAGCGTGAAAGCAAACATTTTCTCGGAAACAGAAGTTTACTTCTTGATTGAATGACTAAAACACGATTGCCTTAATGGAGACGACAGCACCATACGTACCGGAACCGGCCATACGCCGCCTGCCGTGGTATCTCGCCTGCGTGTCGCGTCTGAGAGCGGAAGGTGTCGAGTATGTCTCCTCGACGGCCATTTCCCATCAGCTCAACGTCGACTCGTCGCAGATAGCGAAGGATTTGTCGTATCTCAACATCAAGGGTAAGACACGCATAGGCTATGAGGTGAAGGAGCTTGAACGCGGTCTGCTCGATTTCCTCGGTTTTCATCGCGAGCACAATGCGGTGATGATGGGGGTCGGCAGTCTCGGTGCGGCACTCATGGCCGACTCCGGCCTTTCGCGCTACGGGCTTAACATCGTAGCCGGGTTCGATGTCAATCCCGATGTCGTCGGTACGCGGTTGGGTGGCAAACCGATCTATGATTATTCGGAGCTTGAACGCCGCGTCAGGGAGCTTGACGCCGAAATCGCGGTCATCGCAGTCCCGGTGGAAAGCGCTGCGGAAGTCGCTCAGAAGTGTGTCGATGCCGGAATAAAGGCGCTCTGGAACTTCACACCTTTCCATATCAAGACATCGCCGGCGGTGGCTATACAGAACACCTCGATCTATGCGCATCTCGCGGTGATGTATAACCGTATGCCAAAATGAAAATAATCCGTCTCGTTTCGTTATCATCCTCTCCCGATATTGATATTCATCCCGATTCGGCCCTGATTCTTCCGGGCCGTCCTCTCTTTATGCCCGAATGGGGCGAGGGTTGGGTGGCGTCATTGCATCCTTCGGTCAAAATCGGCCGTCTCGGCAAGAACATAGCACGAAAGTTTGCGTCGCGCTACTATGACGGCATCAGTCTTTCGCTCCGTGTCAGTCTCAGGGAGCCGGCAGGGCTTGAGGGTGTGCTGTCGGGGATGGATTCGAGCCTTGTCAATGGTTCGTGGCTTCCGGCAGAGCATGCCTCGGAAGATATGAGGGTTCAGGTTGCGGTCTCGGATGAGACTGTCGCTGAATCGGTTGCCGGGCCGATAGCTCAGACGGTCGATGAGGTCATTGCCAAAGTCAGTGAATACATGACACTGAAGATGGGCGATGTGGTCATGCTGCCTCCGGTTGCCGGCCCGATAGAGATTAAAGAGGGAGCGCGCATCACTGCCGCTCTCGACGGCGAGACCGTGATTGACCTGAGGATAGTCTGAGCCTCTGAAGCTTAACGGAGATTAGTAATATGTATAACAAAAGTGGCGCTTTCAGTGAAGCGCCACTTTTGTTATGTGGTTTCCGACCCGGACTATGTAGAGTCCTGTGGGGAGGATGATTCGGCGGGAGTCGCCTTGATAGACCGGAGTGCCGGCGACGGTGTAGACTGATGCCGGGAGGTCTGACCCGCTGATGACGATGGCTTCGCCGCCTCTGACCGTGACTGCGTCGGGCGACATTACATTGTCGATGGCTGAATCGTCACTGTTTCCTGCCGTGAAGCGTATCAGACGGCCGTCGGTGCGGATGTTTGTGAGCGGATAGCCGGGATTGTTGTGTGACCATGACTTGAAACTGGGGCTCGGCGGGAGAGTATTGGCCGTGTATTCGGTGACGTTTGATGCGCCGGGGAACGGGTCGCTCGGGGATGCCGAGGGAGATGTTCGGGTGATGGCCTCCACGAGATCCACGCGCTGATGTGAGCGTGAGTTGTTGACGGTGTTGCTGAACCATATTTCTTTATCGTAGTCGATGTGCCAGACGAGCATGCCTTCTCCCCTCAGATAGTAATCCCAGCCCTCTTTTCGCCGGTTTTCAAAGAGGAAAAATTCATTTTCGGCATCGGTCTCGACAAGCAGGGCCGTGTTGGTGTCGGCAAGCGGTTCGAGCGTGTATTCACCGGGCTTGTCGATTACCTTAGGTTGCAGCCAACCGAGCGACATGCGTTCGAATGAAGAATAGAGTGGCGGGGTGCGCGAGTCGTTCAGATAGCACCCCACGTCGAGTACGCTCCAAGTGTCGGGTGTCAGGTATGTGAGATGGGAGTTTCCGGTGTAGTATAGGTCGGGGAGTCCCATGACATGGGAGAATTCGTGGCAGAATGTGCCTATGCCGTCCGGCTTGCCACCGTCAATTTCGTTTGAACAGGCATAGTGGTTGAGCAGGCAGCCGTTGTAGTATCTGTTCATCTCACCGACCTCCCAAGAGTGTGGCCACACGGTGTTGATGTCTTTTATGCTGCCTGACGATTCGCCACGCCCGGCATAGATGAGGTATATGTTGTCGATTTCGCCGTCCTTGTCGCAGTCATAGATTGAAAAATCGAAGCCTTGGGCGCTGAGGATGTCGCAGGCGTCGGGAATCATGTAGGAGGCATTGGCATCGTCGTAAGGCTCGTTGCTTCCGTAGTAGGCCTGAGTGTGGGGGAGGGTCACCGGCCCTACGACATCGAACTGCGGGGTGAACACCCCGTCGGACGATGCGATGAAGTAATCGCGTGCCGACCCGGTGGCGTTGTCACGATTGAAGCCTTCAAGGTTGAGCAGGTCGCCGAAATATTCCTGCGGCATGGGAGTCGAGAATTTCACGTCGGTGTATTCTGCGAGGATTACCAGTCCGCGTGGAGAACCTGTGGTCGGAAACGTAGTTGTGCTCATGGATTCGGGTGCGCGTGACGATGCGCGTTTCCGACTGACGGAATGCCGTGGGGATGATGCGTCCGACAGCGAGGCTTTTTCAATTAATGTCTCGCAGTCGAGTTTTTTGAGAAAAGCCACGGTCGCGGCCGTACGGAACTGAGGGTCGCAGGCCGCCACGCCGCTGCTGACCATCCTCCCGTTGTCGGCCGTCTCTGCAAAATAGAGCCTCGGTCCGTCGGCAACAAGCGGATAGCCATCGTCGGTCACAAAATAATGGAAACGTTCGTCGCCGACCATGCGGTAGGTGACAGTCGAGCCGTCGGGTAGGGTGGCGGTATGTCTCACGGGGCGTGCCGGAGAAGCGTTGAGGTTTATGGCGGAAAGTAGCAGCGTGGCTGCAAGCAGAAATCTATGTGATGATGTCATGATGTAAAGATAGGGCTTTTTTGATTAATGATAAAAATAAATATGACGAAATCGGAAAAGGGGCAATGACTCGCCTGAGGCGACTCCGCTTTGTGACGGTCATCGGGCGAAACGCATCAATGATTTCGATCGGAAGACCGGCTGAGCGGCCGGAGAGCCGAATGTCATGGTCAACGGAGGTGTCAGTATCGGCGAGTAGCCCGTGTGGATTGAAGGACATCATTTATATTATATAGGTGGTAGATATTTTCTGATGTCTGCCGAGTTGCCGGCCCTGACCATAGAGGCCTTGCCTTTGAGGTGTGCCGACAAGAAATCGTCTTCGTTAATCGGACGCATTGCGACAGAGGGTGCGTTTGAACTTAGCGTGACTCTCGATGATATTTTATGTTAATTTTAGTATTTTGATGTTAATTATTGTGTTTTTCGCGAAATAAATTATTTTTTTTGAAAATAATCAGTAAATTAGCACACTAAAATCTATTTACCTATCCCTTCTCGCTGCGCGAGGCGGCTGCGGCCCCTGAAAAAGCGCAGTGAGCATTTTATCACCTTAAACAACTGTTATGGAACCGCGTGACACTTCAATGCCTAACGACGCATTGGATAAAACCCTGAACGAAGGCGCCGCATCAGTGGCAGCCGATTCTACAAACATTTCCACCCCAACACCTGAACCGACCGAGACTGTCTCAGCGGCTGTTGCTATTGAGGAGGAGTCGCCTGTGGCTGCTTCGTCTGAAGAGCTTTCAGAGGGAGTCGCTCCCGAACGTTCGCATGAGCCTGCAACCAAAGAAAGCATCCTCGCTGCATTGAAGCTCCTTTCAGAGAAAGAACCTGCGGAGATTACCAATGAAGAAGTGTCGCGTCTGAAACAACAGTTCTATGCTATCCGCAACGAGGAGCAGCGCAGCGAACGTGAGGCTTTCGTCGAGGCGGGCAATCAGCCTGAGGCTTTCCAGCCGGCATCCGATGAGACCGAGGAGGCTTTCAAGGCTATCCTTGCCACCGTCAAGGAGAAGAAGGCCGAGCAGCGTGCCGCCATCGAGGCCGAGCAGCAGAAGAACTATGAGCGTAAGAAAGAAATCATCGACAAGATTCTTGAAATGGGAAGCGATGTCGACAACGCCAACCGTTTCTTCCAGCAGGTGCGCGACCTTCAGAACGAATTCAAGGAGATTGGCGAAGTGCCCGCTCCCGTTGCCGCCGACCTTTGGAAGAGCTATCAGGACGCTGTCGAGAAATTCTACGACCAGCTCAAGATAAACAAGGAGCTCCGCGACTATGATTTCAAGAAGAACCTTTCGGAGAAGGAACTTCTTGTGGCTGAGGCCGACAAGCTTCGTGGCGAAGAGGACGTAATCACAGCGTTCCGCCGCCTTCAGGAACTCCACGAGCAGTGGCGTTCGATCGGTCCTGTGCCCAAGGAAGTGCGTGAGGAAATCTGGGGCCGCTTCAAGGATATTTCAGCTGAAATCAACAAGCGCTATCAGACTTTCTTCGAGGAGCGCAAGGCCCGCGAGCGTGAAAACGAGCTTGCGAAGGAAGCGCTATGCGAACGCATCGAGTCATACGAATTCGACAAGCTCTCGACCTATGCCGCATGGGACGAGATGACAAAGCAGATCATCGCCGCTCAGGAAGAGTGGAAGAAGATCGGCTATGCCTCGCGCAAGTCAAACAATGCGCTGTTTGCCCGTTTCCGTGAGACATGCGATAAGTTCTTTGCCGCCAAGGCTGAATTTTTCCGTGGCATGAAAGACACTCTTTCGCGCAACCTTGAGAAGAAAATCGCACTCTGCGAACGCGCCGAGGCTCTGAAAGACAGCACCGAATGGCGCAAGACAGCCGATGAGCTCGCCGCCCTTCAGAAAGAATGGAAGACTATCGGGGCTGTGGCCAAGAAGCATTCCGATCAGGTGTGGCGTCGTTTCCTTGCCGCATGCGACTACTTCTTCGAGCAGAAGAAAAAGAACAATTCAGGCACACGCCGCACAGAGCGTGCCAACCTCGAACAGAAAAACGAGATTATCGACAAGCTCAAGGCTCTCGATCTCGAGGCTCTCGGACGCGAAGAGGCCATCAAGGCTGTCAAGGACCTTCAGGCCGAATGGCAGAGCGTAGGCCATGTGCCTTTCAGCGAGAAAGACAATATCTATGAGGCTTATCGCGCCGTTGTCAACGAGCTTTATCAGAAGCTTGACATCTCGCAGCGCGGTTCGCGAATGGCTTCGTTCGAGAATACCATCAATGAAATCGGCAATGACGAAAACCGTCTCTACCGCGAACGCGAGCGCCTTATGCGTATCTACGAGCAGCGTCGCAGCGAGCTTCAGACCTATGAGAACAACATGGGCTTCCTCTCGGCTAAGTCAAAGAATGCCGGTTCGATGCTCAAGGACATGGAGCGCCGCATGCAGCGTCTGAAAGACGATATCGCCGACCTCGAAAAGAAGATTGCGGTAATCGACAGCAAACTCTGATAAAGACAACGCAATCATAGCGCCGGCAGGCGATGTGATTCGAACCATACGACATGAGTGACCATCGGAGGCAGGATTGATGCTTCCGATGGCCATTGTTTTCTGTCGGGTTGATATTTTTTCGGCTTCGTTCACAATATTTAAGGGTGGCAGACCGATTATATATAAGAGACCACACACATTAGGCTATGGGAAAAGGTAACAGACACGGACGATATTTCCACAGAGCTCTCACTTTAGTTGACTTCCTGATACTTAACGGGGTCTTTTTTGTCGTGACCATACTTAATCCGTCGGTGGCTGAAATCCACACGCGGCTGATATGGGTTCTGCTCAACGTGGCCTATATTCCGGTTGCCCGTCACATCGGGCGCATCCACAAGGTGAGGGCCATGCAGATGGACAGGCTGATGCTTTCGGTCCTTCACGCCGTCTGTTTCCACGCGCTCGGATTCATATTCCTGCTCTATTTCCTGAAGCTCGATGCAATCCCGGGGCGTGTTTTCGCGGAGTTCTACTCGGTGATGGCGCTGATGCAGATGGTGTGGTGGCTCGGCTCTCACTATCTCCTGAAGACCTATCGCCGCAGTGGCCGGAGCTATTCGCGGATTGTCATTGTCGGGTGCAACCCAACCGGGGAGCGTCTGCTGGCTGAGATGGAGCTTGACAGCGGTTTCGGCTACAGATGTCAGGGATTTTTCGACCGCTACTGTCCTCCCGATTTCGAACTCCGCAGCCAGTATGCCGGCAATCTTGAGGAACTGGAGAAATTTGTGGTCGAAAACCATACAGACGAAATTTTCTATGCCCTTTCGGGTGAACAGCGTGAGGCTGTCCAGCTCATACTCGGCATCTGCGAGAAGCATATGGTCAAGTTCCATTTCGTCCCTCAGATATCGCCCTATCTCACACGCAAGTTCAGGCTTGACTCCATCGGGCAGATGCCTGTGCTCGAAGTGCGCCATAACCCTCTTGAACGCAATGCCAACCGTGTGCTCAAACGGGCCTTCGACATAGCTTTTTCAGGTACATTCCTGCTGTTTTCTCCCATCATCTTTATCCCTGTGGCGATTGCCATCAAGCTCAGTTCGCCCGGTCCGGTGTTCTTCCGCCAGATGCGCACAGGCTATATGGGGCGCGATTTCCTTTGCTGGAAATTCCGTACCATGAGGGTCAACGCGCAGGCCGACAGCATGCAGGCCACGAGGAATGACCCCCGCAAGACGAAGCTCGGTGATTTCCTGCGCCGCACGAGCATCGACGAGCTCCCGCAGTTTATCAATGTGTTCATGGGCGACATGTCGATTGTCGGCCCGCGTCCCCACATGCTCAAACACACCGAGGACTACCGCCGTCTTATCAGCCAGTACATGGTGCGCCATCTCATCAAGCCCGGCATCACGGGGTGGGCGCAGGTGCGCGGTTACCGCGGGCAGACCGAGGAACTGTGGCAGATGGAGCGACGTGTCGAACACGATATATGGTATATTGAGCACTGGTCGTTTCTCCTCGACCTGAAAATTATCGTCCGCACGGTCATCAATGCCCTCGGTGGAGAGGAGCAGGCTTTCTGACCCCTTGCGCCTGCCTATTTTTGTCCAATCCAATCTCATCCAGTACAATTGTCAGAATCAATACTCGATATAAAGGAACGTGCGGTCGCACTTCTGCGCCGTTTTTATGGTTACAGTGAATTCCGTCCCCTGCAGCTCGACATCATCACTACGGCTGCGTGCGGGCGTGACTGCGTGGTGCTCATGCCTACTGGCGGCGGCAAGTCGATCTGCTATCAGATTCCGGCTCTGCTGGCCGACGGCGGAGTGGCCATAGTCGTCTCTCCGCTCATAGCGCTGATGAAGGACCAAGTGACCGCGCTGACTGCCAACGGCATCCCTGCGGCGGCGGTCAACTCGATGCAGACCGATGCTGAAAACCACAATATACTACAGCAGCTTTTCACCGGGCGCATCAAGATTCTCTACATATCGCCCGAACGTCTGCTGATGGAAATTGACCGCTGGTCGCGCGACCTCCCGATAAGTCTCATTGCCATCGACGAGGCTCACTGCATCTCGCAGTGGGGGCATGATTTCCGCCCAGACTATACACGGCTGTCGCGCCTGAAGGAGCTTTATCCGAATGTCCCTATTATGGCGCTCACGGCTACGGCCGACCGCCTGACGCGCGACGACATTGCGCGGCAGCTCTGCCTGAGAGAGCCGGCCACATTCATCGGCTCGTTTGACCGCCCGAACATTTCGCTCCGTGTGATGAACAATCCCGGCAAGAGCCAGCGTCTGCGCTACATCGCTATGCTCATCGACCGCTACCGCTACGATTCGGGCATAGTCTACTGTATCAGCCGCAAATCGGCCGAGTCTATGAACAACGAGCTTCTCGGCATGGGCTACAAATCGGTGGTCTACCATGCCGGGCTTTCAATCGAGGAACGCAACCGTGCGCAGGACCGTTTTATCAATGGTGACGTGCAGGTGGTATGCGCGACGGTGGCTTTCGGCATGGGTATCGACAAGAGCAACATCCGCTGGGTGGTCCACAACAACATGCCACGCAATATTGAGAGCTATTATCAGGAGATAGGGCGTGCCGGACGCGACGGCGTGAAGGCCGAGGCGACGATGTTCTATTCCTATGCCGACATCATCACCCTGCAGGGTTTCGTCGATGAGAGCGGACAGCAGGCCATAAACAACGAGAAGCTGAAACGCATGCAGGAATATGCGGAGTCGTCGCTGTGCCGGCGGCGCATCCTGTTGAGCTATTTCAACGAGACCATGGACCACGACTGCGGCAACTGCGACGTGTGTCTCAATCCTCCCGAACGTATGGACGGCACTGTCATCGCCCTCAAGGCCATGAGCGCCATCATAAGGACTGAGGGTGCTGTCGGGTTCACGATGCTTATCGATATTCTGCGAGGCGCGGCGAAGCGCGACCTTATCGACCGTGGCTATCATCAGATAAAGACCTACGGCGCAGGGCGCGACCTGAGCTACCCGGAGTGGAACTCGTATCTCTCGCAGCTCATACAGCTCGGACTGATCGACATTGCCTATAATGAAAACAACCACCTGAAGGTGACGGCCTATGGTGCGGCTGTGTTGCGCGACCGCACGCCTGTCACACTCGCACAATATAAAGAGCCCGAACGCCGCAAATCGGTGCGCGGAAGGAAGGAGGTGATTCCCGAGCCTGAACTCAAGCCGGCCGAGCGCCTGCTGGCCGAGTTGAAGGAGGTGCGTCTGAAGCTCGCCCGCAAGGAGCAGGTCCCCCCCTACATCGTCTTCTCCGACAAGACGCTGCTTGAAATGGTGCGCGTCGAGCCGACCGACATGGATTCGTTCTCGAAGGTCGAGGGTGTCGGCGAGAAGAAGACCATCAGGTATTGGAAGCCGTTTGTGACGGCCATACGCAAGTTCAAGGGTATCGCCGAGTCGCTCGGCAGCGGGCTGTCGCACGAAGAGACGCTTCTGCTGCTCAATGCCGGCTATGATGTGGAGGGCATCGCGGAGACCAAGGGTATAAAGCCACGCACGGTCTACAGCCACATCGTCTCGCTTATCCGTCAGGACAAGCTGACCGACTTTTCGGCAATCATAACCCGCGAGCAGTATATGCGTGTGATGACTGTCGCACGTGAGAACCCCGATGGGATGTGGGATATACTCAACAGCGAGATGCCAGACGGCCTTCCGTCGGTGGCGCTTGCCATCAGTGATTTTCTGCTTAGGCAGAAGGAGAAATAAGGTTATAAACAGCCCTAAATATATTAATTATGAATTCTGTCAATGAAGATGAGAAGATGAAATGGGAGACGCTCGGCAGCGAGTATCTCTTCCGTCGTCCGTGGCTGACGGCAAGACGCGACGTTGTGCGTCTGCCAAACGGAACGGTGTATAACGAGTATTATGTGCTTGAATATCCGACGTGGATCAATGTGATAGCCATTACCCCCGAGGGGAAGTTTGTGATGGTGAAGCAATATCGCCACGGTCTGGGCATCGTGGCTACGGAGCTTTGTGCGGGTGTGGCCGAGAAGGGTGAAGACCCGCTGACCACCGCGAAGCGCGAATTGCTTGAGGAGACCGGTTTCGGCGGCGGCGAGTGGGAGCTGTCGATGGTGATTTCGGCCAATCCGAGCAGCCAGAACAATCTCAGCTACAGTTTCATCGCCAGAGGTGTGGAGCGCATAGCCGAGCAGCATCTTGACGAGACCGAAGATATAAGGGTCGAATTGCTCAGTGAGGATGAGGTCTGGGATATGCTTGTCAACGATAATATGAAGCAGGCTCTCATGGCCGCTCCGCTCTGGAAGTATTTCGCTCTGAAAGGACGTAAGGAATAAGCTTACTTATATAGGTATATAATAGAAAAAATCAGAGGTGCAGGAAAGTCTTGGCTGACAAGGCTTTTCCTGCACCTCTGGTTTGTTTTTGTTTATATCTTCCGATCCTGCGTATTCTCAGCGGGTCACGACACGATATTCCGTAGCTCCGCCTGAGATGACCGAGTAGCGCCTGAGGGCGTAGCCGCGCTCCTGTGCCGGGCCTGAGATCGGGTTGCCACGGTTCTGGAACACGTCGAATGTGCTGCCGCACGACGGGCAGCGGGCAAAGAGTTCGCCTTCGGGGATGGCGACACGGACATTGGGACGCACTTCGAACGGACATGCGAGGTCGTAGGCGTGGAGGTCGCCGATGACATCGGTGACGAGCAGCAGGCCGCCATAGCCTGTACGGTCGAGTGTGGTGTAGGGGAAATTGGAGGGGACGCGCTCTTTTGAGTTGAAGATGTAGGTGCGCGATGAGGCTGCATCGCCCTGCACGCCATATATGTTCCAGTCGCCGACGGTGTGGAATGTCAGATGGACTTCGGCGTAGGGGATGCGGTCGTCGCCGACCGACTCGCATGCCGTGAGCATTGCGGCCAGCGGTAGTAGCGCGAGCAGTTTGCGAAGGAGAGTGTGCATTCTGGCGGTATTACTGGAATATTGAGGTGAAGACTTCGCCGAATTTGTCGGCTGCTTCCTGAATCTTGTTTCCGATGAAGGGTTTGAGCATCGGTGGAATCTCGATTTTGATTGCCGGAGTGAGAGTGGTTGATTCTTCGCCGGCTTCCTTGAGGTTGACCGAGAGGCTGAGGGGGACGGGGCATCCTTCGGCCGAGAAGCTTACGCGGCTTGTCGGGATGCGCTCGCTGATTTTAAACACGAGCTGGCCGATGGCCGGGGCTTCCATGCGGATGCAGTCGCCGTCGAATTCGACACCGTTGAGCTTTTCGCGGTGCTCCTCGGGGAGCTGGTCGACGAGCGAGCGGTATTGGCTGAGGTCAGCCACGCGTTCATAGATCTGTCCGATGGGACGGGGGAGTGTCACGGGTTTGCCTGTATATGTTGCCATAATTTTAGCGTTTGTTTTGTGGTTTGGGTTTTGGTTTATGGTGATAAAAGCCACCGGTCCGTTGAATTTTTGATTGCGGACAGGTGGCTTGATATTGTTTTCGGTCGTTTTTCGTTCAATCAGGGCGGTGTGAGAATGGACCGGCAGTGATTGATGAGGTGATTATTCGTCGGCCTTGGGGGTGTCGGGAGTCCAGAGCGAGGGGTCTTTGCGCCATTCCTTGAGGGTTGCGACGTCGCTCTCGCGGATGAATCCGGTCTCGAGGGCTGCTGTGATGAGAGCCGAGTAGTTCGAGAGGGTGATGAGGTTGACGTTTGCATCCTTGAAGCGCTTTACCGCCACGGGAAATTCGTAGCTGAATATTGCGACCATGCCGATGACTTCGCATCCGGCGTTGCGGATTGCTTCGACTGCCTTGAGGCTGCTACCTCCGGTCGAAACGAGGTCTTCGATTACCACTACTTTCTGTCCGGGACGGAGGTCGCCTTCGATGAGGTTTTCAAGTCCGTGGTCCTTGGGAGTTGAGCGGACATAGACGTATGGGAGACCGAGAGTGTCGGAAACGAGTGCGCCTTGGGCTATCGCTCCGGTGGCCACGCCTGCGATGGCGTCGACGTCTCCGAAGTTCTCGAGGATAATGCGGGTGAGCTCGACCTTGATGAAGTTGCGGACATCGGGATAAGAGAGAGTCTTGCGATTATCCGTATAGATGGGTGAGTTCCAGCCTGACGCCCAAGTGAAGGGGTTTTCCGGCTGAAGTTTGATTGCACTGATTTTCAGTAGCTTCTCTGCGAGGATAAGGTCAAGATGTTTCATGAGAATTGCTATTCGGGAAATAGGTTGGATGAATTGATAATATTCGGGCGCAAAATTAGAATTTTTGCCGTCGAAATGCAACTTTTTTTAGTTTACGTTTCTTAAAAAAGTTGTTTTTTAACAAGTGGTTGTGCTGCCGATGACATTCGGCGGTCAGGAGGCATGATTGCCCGACAATTGACCTGACAACAGGCTGTTAAAGCTATATAAGTATAATAAAAAAGAAGATGTCTCACGACATCCTCTTTCCTTTTTAAACCTTTATCTTAATCTAATACTATGAAAAACACACATGCAAATGTACGCATTATAATTGAGATGATAAGTAACTACTAAACGATTTTAACTTTTTTTGACTAAAAATAGATAAAAATAGTCACATTTGCATGTATTTATTCTTTAACACTTGTTTATTTCACCTTCACGAATTTGATTTCAGCGCTGTAGGCCGGAGAAAATGACATGGACAGACGAGCGACCGTGCTGCATGCTTTTCCTCCTTTGGTCGCGGGTTTCCATCCGCGCAGTAATCTTACAAGTCGCATAACTTCTTCGTCGACTCTCACATTGCACCGGCGGACATATTGAGGATTGCTTACAGCGCCTTCGGGCGTGATGATGAATTCTACTGTTGCCGTTCCGTTAAGAGCCGATGGAATTGCAGCGTGTGGTTTGCGCGCATTTTTACGCAGGAAGGCATACAATGCGTCCGCTCCTCCCGGATAGACCGGAGCAGTAATCTTGTTGGCTTCGGCTTTTACTTCTGTATATAGGGCGTTGGCCGGTTCGTATCCATCGTTGTGAAGTTCGGTCAATAGAATAAGTGCTGATTCGAGATTCTTGGCTGTCCCTTGTCCCTGAGCAATCATTGAGGCGAGTGAGAGTTTCATGTCATTGCTGATGGCTTTGTGCTTTAGGGCTTCAATAAGGACGTTGACTGAGTTTGTCCAGTCATTGGCGGCGAAATATATACGGCCGATTTCATTGATTCCGGCATATTCGCCGTTTTCAGCTGCATGCTTGTAATATCTGATTGCCTTCTCTTGGTCCGAGTTCGCATAGAGATTTCCCAGAAACATGCTGGCTTCGGTTGATGCGTGGTCAGATGCATTGGTCATCATTTCGAGACCTTTGTCGGGTTGTCCGTTTTCGTAATAATAATTGGCAAGATGGAAAAGGGTGGGAGGATAATTGTGTAAGGCAGCCTTGTTGTACATGTTCATCATGATTGTTTTGTCGGCCTTTACTCCCCATCCGTGTTCATACATCTGCCCGAGTGCATCGAGCGCCGGCAGGCTTCCGGCCTTGGCTGCGCGCTGGAGCATCGGGAGCGCTGCCACATAAGATTTCTCACGGAAGTTTCTCAGTCCGGCTTCCTCGTCGTAATTGTAGGCGCTTGCCGGTATCAGCGAGATGGAAATCAGTATTAGCGCTGCTAATCTCTGAAGTAGGTTGATTGAATGTCTCATATTTTTGATTTGGTATAATAATCCTTAATTATTGCTGCGCTCGATGACGAAAGGCATCTTGGTTTTGCCATCGGCTGAAATCCATGTGCCGGAGATTTCCGATGAATTGTATGTCCCTGCAAACTGGCCTGTAATTTTGCCGTCTGTTTTCTCTTCAAGCCGGATTGTGCCGTCGTTGTCGAGATATCCTGACAGGTTGATCGGAGAGTTACGGGATGTGTAGTGATATGTTCCGCTTACTTCTGAACCGAGAATGCGGAGTTGCATGACTATTCCATACTTATTATTGATTTTACCCTCGAATCTCTCTGTCGAGGCCGTGTCATCGGCTTGCTGCGTGTCGTCGGCTGTGGATGTGGAATCCTGAATTTCGGAATTGTTTTTTCCTCCCGAAATCATTGTAATATTGATTCTATTGTCGTTAAGGGATAGTTTGATGTGGTTTTTTCCATAAATTCCCGCAGCCGAGTTTTTGTCAGAGCTGATTTTGAGATTCATTTTTTCGGCTAAGGCATTGAACAGTTTTTCCTCTTTTCCGCTGGCCAGTCCTGTGGTCTGTAGTGAATAAAGCATGGCTTTCGGGGTTGCATTCTTTACAAGCACACTGGTTGTGCCCCACCATCCGTCGGAAACGTCCTGAAAGAATTCGCCTTTAATGCAGAAAGTGGCGATGAGGTCTTTGCCAAGTTCCTCGGAGTCGATATTTGTCTCTCCATAGCTTACGTAGAGGTTACGTTCGTTAATGTCAAATTCCTTGAGAATTTTGGAAATGGGGGTGTTTAGAGTAATGCCCTTGATTCCTCCTTTAGTCACTTTGTCCATCACCATCCCGACTGCTTTATCGATGTTGAAATAGCGGGTGTCGACATAGTAGTTGATTCCTGTGCGGGGGAGTCCGTACATCATATTGAGAATATACATTCTCGGTAGTCCGTCGAACTGGGGATTTGCCACATATTTGCCTTCTCTGTCAATTATGCCGACTTTGTCACCTGTTCTTACAAAGGCCGCCTTATTGTTAATAAATGAGAGCGCTTCGTCAAACTGAGGATTGATGACTATTTTACCTTTACGGTCTATATATCCCCAGCTGTTTCCGATTTTTACAGGTGCATAATCGTTACCGCCGAAGATTGATGCATTGCTGAACTGCGGGTTTATGACAAATTTACCTTTTCTGTCACACCAACCATAGTTTTCCTTGTCGTCAGAGGTGGCGATGAGGAAAAGGTCACCGTCGTGATATATTTCGCTGAACTGAGGGTTGATTTCAAGTCGGCCGTTGCTGTCGATGATTCCGGCGTCTCCATTGCTGTTTTTGACAATGGCATATCCGTCGATAAACGTTGATAGATGTTGCATTACCGAGTCGCTTATCACCATTCGCCCCTCCTTGTTGATGTAGCCTGTATTTTTCCCGATTCTGACTTTGGACATTCCTTCGCTGAAAAGTGACACATCGTCAAATTGAGGTGCTATCGCGAATTTTCCTTTTTTGTCCAAGAAACCGTATGCCTGAGAGTTGTCAGACTTTGTGGTCATGGCTATTGCCAGACCATCGGTGAATATCCATACTCTTTCGGCATCCTTTGCTACTATGAGCGTGTTGCCGTCGGTGTCAATCAGGGTTGGCGCACCGTCGGGCTCTACTGTCCATGCAACACCTTCTGAAAATGGTGTGGCACTTACGTATTTTGGTGGAATAACATAAGTTCCTTTTTCATCGATATAACCGTAGAGATTCCCTTTGCCGACAAGAGCACGGCCATCAAAAAATTCTCCTGCGTAGTCGAATTGCGGATTGATTATGTAGTTTCCTTCAAGATCGATGTAACCATAGTTTTTTCCACTGAGGATGGGGACAAGACCGGTGTTCATGTCACCGCTTCCGCACGAACCGAAAGCCGGAAGTAACATCAGAATGAAAATCCGTGACAGGATTCGGCGGATGACTGTTTTTTTCATCATGGTAGGAATTAAGAAATGTGATTTAACCTTTCATGCATTGTCATATAGTGAAGGGCGGTGTGTCAGGATATGATACACCGTCCTTCGGAATATAGGTTGGCTTATCGCACGACTTTGAATGTGCGGTTTGCTATACGGACAATATAGATTCCGCGTGCCGGAAGTTCGATTTCCGATGCAGTGCCGTTATAGATGACAGTTCCGTTGACAGCGAAGACTTCGATAACTCGACCTTCAGCCCCGCTGACATACATTGTGCCGTTTTTAACATTGACGCTGATGTCATCGGTGGTCACAGATTCGATGCCTGACTCAGATGCAGATCTGATGTTGATGAAGTTTTTCCATCCCGGTGCGGAGGCATAGGCTTCTGTTGTGCCGTCGGGGACAATCAGTGTAGCCGAACGGTACACGTCAGATGTGAAGCAGTCGTCGGTCATATCGGGCGCTTCTGTAGTGTTGACTTCGATTGTTTCAAGTCCGTTGACCGCAAATGCGTTGTCGGAAATTGATTTGATTGTGGACGGGATTATCAGCTTTGTGCAATTGGGATTGGCAGTCTCATAGAAAGACGTAAAAATATTGCCGTTTATGCCTGTCACAGTGTATGTGTCGACATATTTTTGGGTGGAAGGAATATTGAGCACACCTCCGTTGTCTTTTATGTAGTAATACAGTCCGAATGGGTCTCCTTCGATGCCTGCATAGAGTACAGACGGGAAGTAGGCAAGGTTTAAAAGCTGATTATTAAGATTGTTGATTTCCTCGACGGTTTTGAGATATTCGGAATATGTTTTATCGAGGGTTTCAGTCGTCACTTTGAGGAGATATTCGGCATAGGAAGCCGGGTTCTTGGGGGCATCATTGAGTAATGAGTTAATGGTCCCTACCTGATTTGTAATCTGCTCCAGAAGCCAATAGCAGTCTTCTTCCGTCATTGTGGCTGCGTTCTTGTTGAAGTAGTCGGCAAGATAGTTGTAATTATCAGTCAGAGTCGAGGCGTGGCTCTGATATAGGGTGAGAATATCAATCATTTCTTTGCCGGCGGCCTCATATTCGTTTGCGGTCTCGATAATTTCGTTTAAAAGGTCATTGAGATAATCACGTGTGAAATTCACCATGAACAATGTGTAGTCGAGGTCGGTCAGAGTTCCGCTGACATTGAATTCGAACTTTGTTTCTCGTGCTTTTCTGACACTTGTTTTCTGGAGAGAGTTATAGATTTTGTCGAGATTCTCGCTAAACTGAAGGTAGAGATGCAGCAGATTCTCCATGTCCTTGTTGAACACAGTCATTTCATCCGCGTATCCATTGGTAATCATCGTTGCTCCGTCGATTAGTTTCTGGAGTGCGTCGGTGGCATATTGAATTCTGTCATAGATGTCTTTTGTCTCTGCCGTAAGAGAATCTGCGGTGGTTGCCATAGGTATCAGGTCTCGTTCGACAAAAGAGTGGGGCGAAATCAGTGTCATCTCTCCATTGGTGGTCCGCCCGATAAATCCATCCTCATAGTTGACATAGTAGTTTGTGCCCGATACCCCGGTGAATGTTTCGCTTTGGGCTGCGGCGTTTAGCCCGAAAGCACTTGCAATGGACATAATGAGTCCGAAGCGTAGAGTTGTTGCCATGTAAATTGATTGGTTTATTTGGCTGTGTGTCCCCCTCAGAGCCGTAAAGTCAATAAAAAAGCGTAGGGACATTGTGCTGAATATCTCAATCAAGGCATCGGCAAACGCCCAACACAGAATAAACAGTCCACCCCCACGCCATGCCGATATATCGACCCCGAGCCTACGGGGTGGAAGATAGGCACGCATGAGCGTCTTTTTTGACTGCTCGATCCTCTGTGTAAAAATTTTGCCGATTTTTGATTGAAGGATTAAGCAAAAAACGCTTGTAATTAGTTAAAATGTAGAACTAAGGCTCTCTTGCCAAAGTTATGTTGCAAAATTAGACATCTTCCATTAGATTTGCAAATTTTGAGGTCGGATTGTCAAGGCTGAGGATGGACTGACGTTTAGTTCATTCAATGATTGTCATTTTGCCTACGGTTTTTAGAGAGGACAGTTTGGAGAAATGGGAATTATTTTCCGTATTTTTGCAATAAAATTAAATATTGTAGTCAGGGATACCGCTCAGCGGATTAGCTGATTAGGTATTTATATGATTTAAAAATAAAATTTATGAAAACTCTATATGTAAGCGATATGGACGGGACGCTGCTTGGGCCGGACAGCAGGGTCAGCGGTGAGACGGCGGAGATTGTCAGCGCTCTTTCGCGACGCGGGACGGCAATCACGGTGGCTACGGCGCGCACTCCGGCTACGGTGGATGTGTTGCTTGAGGATACTTATACGTCGATTCCGGCAATTGTCATGACGGGGGCTGCGCTGTGGGACAGGGTGCGCCGGCGCTATCTGCGGCCGGTGTTGATGGATGGCGGTGTGGCTGCCCGGGTGGTGGCGGCGTTTGCTGCCGAGGGTGTCGATCCGTTTGTCTATGACCTTGGTGACGGTGAGCGTCTCGATGTCTATCACCGTAGCACGATGAACCGTCAGGAGGAGCGTTTCTATGAGGAGCGCCGCCATCTGGAGGGGAAGCGCTTCGTGTTGGGCGACAGCCGTGAGCTTGTCGAGCCGTCGGCATCGACCATACTGATTTTCGGCATGGGCGAGGCGGTGAGGGTCGAGGCTGTGGCTGAGCGTCTGAGGGGTGTGGATGGTGTGTCGGTGTCGTGCTACCGCGATATTTTCAACCATGACGTGGCCAATATCGAGGTTTTCGGAGCGGGTGTCAGCAAGGCTGAGGCCATAAAGTGGCTTGCCGGCCATATCGGGGCGGAGCGTATCACGGTCTATGGTGACAATCTTAACGATCTGCCGATGTTCGGGATTGCAGACGAGGCCGTGGCCGTGGCCAATGCTATGCCGGAGGTGCTTGCGGCTGCCGACCGCGTCATCGGGCCTAACAGTGATTCGTCGGTGGCCCGCGACATCAGGCGGCTTGTCGGCGAGGGCTGACGGCGGTCTTCCTATATATAATAAGGTATAGATATAACGAAACGATAGCGCATGGCGTCGGGGCTGGAGTGCCCGGATGTCGTGCGCTATCGTCGTGTTCCGGATTTCTATTTATGAGTTGACGAGGGGAGTCAAATTGTGCGTCCGGGGTAGGCCTTGAGGGCGGCGGCGAGGATTTTCATCGCTTTGGCGAGGTCTTCTTTCTTGAGGACATAGGCCATTCGCACTTCGTCACGTCCCATTCCGGGTGTGGTGTAGAAGCCTGAGGCCGGAGCCATGAAGATGGTCTCTCCGTCGAGGTCGAAGTCGCGCAGACACCACTGGCAGAATTTGTCGGCATCGTCGACGGGGAGTTTCACGACGGTGTAGAATGCTCCCATTGGTATGGGGGTGTAGCAGCCGGGGATTTTGTTCAGCTCGTCGATGAGGAATTTACGGCGCTCGACATATTCGTTGTAGGTTTCGAGCATGTATTCCCGTGGAGTGTCGATCGAAGCTTCGGCCACGATCTGTCCGAGCAGCGGTGGGCTAAGACGGGCCTGACAGAACTTCATGACGTTGGTCTTGAGCTGCGGGTGCTTGGTGATGAGCGCGCCGACACGGATTCCGCATTCGTTGTAGCGCTTCGACACGGAGTCGATGAGCACCACCTGTTCCTCGATTCCGGGCAGGTGGAAGGCCGAGATGTAGGGTGCGCCGGTGTAGCAGAATTCGCGGTAGACCTCGTCGGAGAAGAGGAAGAGGTCATATTTCTTGACAAGGTCGCGGATCTGGAGCATCTCTTTCATCGTGTAGAGGTAGCCTGTCGGGTTGTTGGGGTTGCAGATGAGTATGCCCTTTGTGCGCGGAGTGATAAGCTCCTCGAATTTCTCGACAGGGGGGAGTGCGAAACCTTGGTCGATGCTTGAGGGGACGGTGACGATTTTCGCTCCGGCCGAGATTGCGAAAGCCATGTAGTTGGCATAGGCAGGCTCGGGGACAATGATTTCGTCGCCGGGGTCGAGGCATGCCATGAAGGCGAAGAGCACGGCTTCCGAACCGCCGGTCGTCACGATGATGTCGTCGACGTCGACCTCGATGTTGAAGCGGTGGTAGTATTCACGGAGTTTTTCGCGGAGCGAAGGGAGTCCGGCCGACGGGCTGTATTCGAGCACCTGACGGTCGATGTGTTTCAGCGCCTCCAGTCCGGCCGGAGGGGTCGGGACGTCGGGCTGACCGATGTTGAGATGATAGACCTTTATGCCTCTGGCCTTGGCGTCGCCGGCAAGAGGGGCGAGGCGGCGGATTGGTGATGCGGGCATGATTGTGCCGCGTTCTGATACGTTTGGCATAGTGGTTGATGTGTTGGGGGGTGAATGGATGGAATGCGTGGGCCGGGTTTATTCGGCGCTCTGCTCCCGGATGTTGATATAGATTTCCTTGTCGATGGGAGTGAGTTCCTTGTGGCGGCGCGACATCATGCGCGATGCGGTGTCGAAGAAGCGGTCCATGATGACGGGTTTCATGCCGAGCGGTGAGCCTTCGGTGAAGGATGGGAGATATGTCCTCGGGAAGCCTGCGCCATAGAAGTTGACACCCACGCCGATTACTGTTGCGGTGTTAAACATGGTGTTGATTCCGGCCTTAGAATGGTCGCCCATGATGAGTCCGCAGAACTGCATGTCGGTCTTGACGAAGCGTCCTTCGGCCATGCTCCAGAGTTTTATTGGTGCATATGTGTTTTTGAGGTTCGAGGCGGTGCATCCTGCGCCGAGGTTACACCATTCGCCGATGACGGCGTTGCCGAGGAAGCCGTCGTGGGCTTTGTTGGAGAAGCCTGTCATCACGACGTTGTTGAGCTCTCCGCCGACCTTGCAGTAAGGGCCGAGGGTGGTCGCACCGTAGATTTTGCCTCCCATGTTGACCACCGAGTGCTCGCACATGGCAATCGGTCCGCGCAGGCATGCGCCTTCCATCACCTCGGCGTCGCGTCCGATGTAGACCGGGCCTTTCGACACGTTGATATTTGCGCATTCGACAGTCGCACCATCCTCGATGAAGAGCTGCGAGGGGTCGCCGATGAGACGGCAGGTGTCGCTGAGCGGGCTGGAAGTGCGTCCGGCGGTGAGGAGTGAGAAATCGCGGCGGATGGCTTCGTCGTTGAGCATGAAGATGTCCCAGACGTTGCTGAGGCGGAATGGAGTTTCGTCATATTCGATTTCGGAGTCGGGATTGCCGTTGCCTCTGCGGGCGATTGTCTCGCCTTCAAATGTGAGGGCTTCTCCGATGTTGAGGGCGAGAATTGCTTCGACAAGCTTGTCGTCGGGGTGGAGGTTTCCGGCAATGAAGAGGTTGTCGCCATCGGCGGCTTCTACCATAGGATATTTCATCGACAGATAGTCCTGAGTCGAATAAGAATATGCGCCGGGGATGGCTTTCTGCCATTTTTCGGAGATAGTGGTTATGCCGTGGCGAATGAGGGCTACGGGGCGGGTCAGCGTCATCGGAAGCAGACGGTCGCGCGTCCCGACCGGATCGAAGAGTATGATATTTTTCATTGTGATAGAAGTCACGTGAGGGTTATTGTGATTGAGTATATATAAGAATGACAAAAATACGAATTAATTGTGAAAACATCTGCCTGCGACGGATGTTTTTTTGTCTTTAAAGCTGATATTGCCGTGTCGCACAACTAAATTCAGATTGGGTATTTGCGAGTGTTAAATAATATTAATAGAATGAAAATGATTTCTTTGCTATGTGAAAAAGTTTTTACCTTTGCAGTGAAAAGAAGCACCACAATAGTTGCAATCCTTGGACTGATAAAATTTTACGCATTAAATTCACAATATTTGGACTAAGGAAAAAAGGCAACATTGCTCGGTAAGTCATCGTGAGGATGGTTTTCGGGGCAAACGATGGTGTAGTGTAAGTATGATATAATCTCTACATTATTGGAAAGGAATAGTTTTATAACTATTTGACGCCTTTTTGGCTTTGGTCCTGTTGCTCCTTGATTGAAAGGGGCAGCGGACAATTTTTTTATATACTATAGATTTCCGAAAGACATGTAGCCTCACCGACATGTCCCGACTTTTTCATCTTCATGGACGTTGTTTATTACAGATGATTATTATATTTGCAGTTAATTAAAAGCAAATGCCGATAAATGAAACTGATTGAATTGAATCTCCAGCGCATATTTGACTTATGCCGTCTGCATAATGTCAGAACGTTGTCGGTTTTTGGGTCTATCCTTACTGATAGATTCAACGATGACAGCGATGTTGATTTTCTTGTGGATTTCGGAGATATTGACCATGATAAATTCGACTATGTTTCAAACTACTTCAGCTTACGCGATGCGCTTGAAGCTCTTTTCGGACGTAAAGTAGACCTAATTGAAGAAAGAGGGCTTAAAAACAAATTCTTTATCCGTAATATTAATCGTACAAAACGTTTGATTTATGGATGAATTTCGATTGTTACAATAAAAGCATTCCTGTCACCCCTGCTATATGGATGACGAGAATGCTTTTATAGTAATGAATGGGTTGGTGAGATTTTTTCCGGCCACTCGTTTAGCGAGGTGTCAGATAGCGTCGCTTTCGACTGTTTCGAGCGAGTCGCTGTCGGCCGGAGCCGGGGTGTCGGCAGTAGCAGCCTCGAGTTTCTTCATTATTGAGAAGATAAACACAGCCGAGACAAGGCAGATGGCTACGAGAATGCCCCACAGGACATAGACGGAGATTTTGCCCCAGAGCAACATCGGGATGGATACGAGATAGTTGCCGACGGCTGTGGCAGCGAACCATCCGCCCATCATCGAGCCTTTAAGTTTCGGAGGAGCGACCTTGCTGACGAAGCTTATGCCCATCGGCGAAAGCAGGAGCTCGGCGAAGGTCAGGAGCAGGTAGGTCGAGATAAGCCAGTTGGGCGAGACTGAGGCTGTCGTTCCGACTATTGAAAGCGACCCGACGAGCATGAGGCCGTAGGCCACGGCTGCCATGATCATGCCGTAGCCGATCTTGCGTGGTGCTGAGGGTTCTTTTCCCCGCTTGCCGAGCCAACCGAATATTGCCAGTGAGACCGGTGTGAGCGCAACGACATAGAAGGGGTTGAACTGCTGATATTCCTGAGGCTGAATGCCGGTGAGCGGGTCGGGTGTCGAATTGTAGAAGTAGGTCAGCGCGCCTGCGACCGCACACAGGATGAGCAGGGAAATGAGCCGGCCGGCAGTGCCCTTGCTCTGGAAGAGATTGAAAAGGGCATAGACACCGATGGCGATACTTGTGAGAGCCCAGACGTTGAATCCGATGCGCGTCCATCCGCCGGCCTGAGGCGATGTGCAGCTCTTGGCGAATTCGGTGAGTGTAGCGCCGTTCTGGTGGAACACCATCCAGAAGAATATGACTACGGCGAAGACGAGCAGAAGCGCCACTACGCGCTGTTTTGTCTGTGCAGGTGTCAGCTCCGGGCCGGAATTTGCCACCGATTTGGCTGCGGTAGCCTGTTTCTTGTCTGTGAGTATGTGGGCATAGGTGCGTCGGCCGAGGAAGTAGATGAGGAAGCTGACGATGAGCGAACCACAGGCTATGGCGAAAGCATAGCTGTAGCCGGTCGAGAGGGTGGTGATATAGTCGCTTGCGAAGGCTGCAATGTCCGAGCCGACGGTCATGCCGTTTTCAGAAGCGGCGGCGATGAGCTCCGCGGAGTTTTCGTGTCCGTCAAGGTAGTTGTTGCAGAGTGTCGGAAGTGATGACACATAGGTGAGGCCTTTGCTGTTCAGCGCAAGGTTGCACATGGCTGTGGCAGCCATAGGCGCGAACATAGAGCCGATGTTTATGGCCATGTAGAAAAGCGAGAAGGCTGCGTCGCGCTGTCCGCTGTAGCGGGCTTCGTTGTAGAGGTCGCCGACCATCACCTGAAGGTTGCCTTTGAAGAGGCCTGTGCCACAGGAAATGAGCAAGAGTGCGAATATCAGTACGATGAGCGACGATGTGCTGCGGATGTCGGTGGGAATCGACATGATGAGGTAGCCGGCAAACATGACGGCGAGGCCTGTGACGACGCATTTCGAAAAGCTCCATTTGTCTGCGACCCAGCCGCCGATGAGGGGCATGAAGTAGACAAGTGCGAGAAAGCCTGCGTAAATCTGGCCGGATACGGTGGAGTCGAGGCCGAATTTCGCCTGCAGGAACAGCAGGAAGATGGCAAGCATCGTATAGTAGCCGAAACGCTCGCCGGTGTTGGCAAGCGCAAGCACGTATAATCCTTTGGGTTGATTCTTAAACATTTTAAGTATTAAGTATTAAGTGTTAAGTATTAAGTGTTAGGTTTGCGGTGGGTATTGATAAAGGATAAAGTATTTGGCCTGAGATGATGACATCAGCACCAAATGCTTTATCCTTTATATACTTAAATTATGCTTGAATTTATGCTTTGGTCACGCGTTCGAGCCAGTTGACCATGCCGAACATTACGCCCATCGAGACGAGACATACGGCGAGGAATACGCTCCAGCACATCCAGAGAGGCCAAGCGTTATACATCAGCGGGCCGATAAAGAGCAGTAGGTTGCCGAGTGCGGTGGCTCCGAGCCAGAGTCCTTGGCAGAGTCCCTGCATGTGGCTGGGGGCAACTTTCGATACGAACGAAAGTCCGAGCGGCGAGATGAAAAGCTCGGCCACTGTGAGGAAGAAATACAGGAGAATCAGCACCCACGGGCCTGCGAGCATCCCTGTGGTCTCGCCGACAGGCATTGCACGGAATTCGGTTGCCGAGGGATAGCCGGAAACTGCCGAGAAGATGGCGAGGAAAAGGAAGGCGAGACCTGCGAGTCCCATACCGATGGCAATCTTTTTGGGGGTTGAGATTTCGATGCCACGGCGGCTGAGCATAGCGAAGAAAGCCATGACCACGGGGGTGAGGACAATCACGAAGAAAGGATTGACAGCCTGCCAGATTTCAGGAGCGATAGTCGATGTGTCGACGAAATCGCGGGCGAAAAGCGAGAGCGAAGTGCCGTTCTGGTGGAACGAGAACCAGAAGAAGATAACCACGCCTAGCACTGCAAAGAGGGCCATCATGCGCTGTTTGATTTCCTTGGCCATAGCGTGACGCTCTTCGTCAGAGATGCTGACAGAAGTGGCCTTGGCTTTTGCCGACGGGTTGGGAAGACCCTTCTTGTAGATAAGGAAGATGACGAGAGAGAGCGCCATTGCCGCTACAGAGGCGATGAATGAATAGTGAACACCAGTGTTGAACACTTCGAGATACTGGGTGCAGAAAGCCTGAATGTCGCCTGCAGCATTTCCGCCGGTAGCGGTGATGAGCGAGTAGAGGTTGTTGAGGTTTTCGGTCGACATGCTGTCGGTAACACTCAGATATTCATGGCAGAGCGCGGGAAGTTTTGCATTGTAGGCGAGATTGTGGACACCGAGCCACCAGCTGCGGAGCATGGGAGCTACGAAGGGGGCGATGAGACCGCCGACGTTGATGAACACATAGAAAATCTGGAAACCGGAGTCGCGCTTGGAGGCATAGCGGGGATTGTCGTAGAGCTGACCTACGATTGCCTGCAGGTTGCCTTTGAAGAGACCGTTGCCGAATGCGATGAGGAAGAGTGCGAAACAGGTCATCGGCAGAAGCCATGAGATGTTGTCGCTGGTTGAAAGAATGGGAATGGAGAGCAGGAGATAACCTGAGCACATCACGATGAGACCGCTGATGATTGTGCCCTTGTAGTTTTGTGTGCGGTCGGCAATCAAGCCGCCGACAAGGCTGAGCAGGTAGATGCCGGCATAGAAGAAGGAATAAATCAGTGTACTTGTTTCTTCACTGAGTCCGAATTTCGAACATAGAAACAGCACCAGCACGGCGTTCATGATGTAGTAGCCGAAGCGTTCGCCCATGTTGCTGAGGGCGGCTGGAATAAGGCCTTTGGGTTGGTCTTTAAACATAGGGATGAAATTTTGCTTGAAAGTTACTTTTTCAGGTATCTGGTATTTTGGTTATTCGTTTGTCATCGGTGAGAGAGGGTGTAGACTTTCGGCAAAAATACAAAAAATATCATTAAAATTTAATATAGTCAAACAAAAATGAGGTCGTCTGTTGGCTGTTTTTGTAATTTTGTGGCTATAAAACAGATTTTTTAGGTCAACAGCTTGAATAATTAAATATCTATGGATAGTACGAAGTTTATCGTCAGTTTCAACAGTCCGAAGCTCGGCTACGGCAATGTAGTGCTCCGCAATCCGCACATGTCTTATATTCCGGAAGGAGTCACTGTCGTGCTCGGTCCGAACGGGTCGGGAAAATCGACTCTCGGGCTTGTTATCGAGAAAGGACGCTATGCCTACGGCAACCGTCTGCAGTTCTGCCGCCCGGATATGAAGGTCAGGATGCTTGCATTCACCGACATACATTCGCTGACAGGCATCGAAGTGACCCGCTACGATCAGCGACTTGAGGCTACGGTCAATGACCTTGTCCCGACTGTCAGCGAGATACTTGGCTCTAAGGCCGTTTCTGAAAAATGGACGGAGCTTTGCGATGCCTTCGCGCTGCGCGATGTCGTCGGGAAGCGTATCAACTACCTGTCGAGCGGTGAGTTGCGCAAGCTGTTGATAATAAACGCACTCATGGAGACGCCCGACCTTCTGATTCTGGACAATCCGTATATAGGCCTCGACGAGCTCTCGCGTTCTGAACTCGACAATGCAATCATGGGCATAGCCGGCGGAGGGGTTGGCATCGTGCTTCTGCTGTGTGACCCTGCCGACATACCATCCTATACCGACTCTGTGATTCTTATGGCCGACAATGAAATCGCAGCTCCCGTCGGCGGTCAGGAAGCCATTGAGGCGCTCCGCAAAGGGATGTCGCCTTCAGCGTCGGAAATCATTCTCAGCGACCTTCCCGCGCAGAAAGAAAGTGCCGGAGAGTTTGACGTGGCCTTCGCCATTGAGGACGGCCACGTGCGCTACGGAGGCAAGTCGGTGCTTGAAGGAGTCGACTGGAAGGTCTGTGCCGGTGAGAGATGGGCGCTGACAGGAGCTAACGGCTCGGGCAAATCTCTGTTGCTGAGCCTCGTCTGTGCGGACAATCCGCAGGCCTACGCCAACCGTATCACCCTCTTTGACCGCCGTCGCGGTTCGGGCGAAAGCATCTGGGAGATAAAGGACCGCATAGGTTATGTCTGTCCGGAAATGCAGTTGTATTTCCGTTCCACTCTGCCGGTTGAGGAAATCGTGGCCGGAGGTCTTCGCAACTCCCTGTCGCAGTTCCGCAAGCCTGCGCCCGAAGAGCTTGACGAGGCGCGCACATGGCTGAGACTTCTCGACATAAGCCATATCGCCGACAGCCGGTTTCAGGAACTTTCGTCGGGCGAACAGCGTCTTGTGCTTCTGGCCCGGGCATTCATCAAGCAGCCGTCGCTGCTGATTCTCGACGAACCGCTCCACGGACTTGACGCCGCACGCAAGGAGCGTGTCCGCCGTCTCATCGACCTGCTTGTCGGCCGCAACGGCACGTCGCTCATATTTGTCACCCACTACACCCGCGAAATCCCCTCGACCATCACGAAGGTCAAGACCTTGCAAAAAATCTGACAGACAGCCGTGGTGGCCTCATTTATCGCTGCAACCTTATCTGTTTCTAATAAAATATTTGTAAATTTGCACTCTTGAAAAATAACCATACAATTTCTATAACATCATGGCAAAGAAAGCATTGTTAATGATTCTCGACGGATGGGGAATCGGCAATCACTCAAAGAGCGACGCGATTTTCTCTACTCCGACCCCCTATTGGGACTATCTCGTAAACACATATCCCCACAGCGAGCTTCAGGCTTCTGGTGAAAACGTCGGTCTTCCCGACGGACAGATGGGCAACTCGGAAGTGGGTCACCTCAATATCGGTGCAGGCCGCGTGGTCTATCAGGACCTCGTGAAAATCAACAAGGCATGCAAGGACGGATCAATCCTCACCAACCCTGAGATTGTCAATGCGTTCACCTATGCCCGCGACAACGGCAAGGCCATCCACTTCATGGGTCTCACCAGCGACGGTGGCGTACACTCATCGCTCGACCACCTCTATGCTCTCTGTGACATCGCAAAGCACTACGGTCTTGAAAAGGTCTACATTCACTGCTTCATGGATGGCCGTGACACAGACCCCCGCAGCGGAAAGGGCTTTATCGAGGCTCTCGAAGACCACTGCGCAAAATCAGCCGGAAAAATCGCCTCGATCATCGGCCGCTACTATGCGATGGACCGCGACAAGCGCTGGGAGCGTGTGAAGGTTGCCTACGATCTTCTCGTCAAGGGTGAAGGCAAGCAGGCTGCCGACATGGCCGAAGCTGTGCAGGAAAGCTACAATGAAGATGTAACCGATGAGTTCATCAAGCCTATCAACAACTCGACAGTCGACGGAACTATCAAGGAAGGCGACGCAGTGATTTTCTTCAACTATCGCAACGACCGTGCGAAGGAACTCACCGTTGCTCTCACACAGCACGATATTCCCGAAGCCGACATGAAGGTTGTCCCCGGTCTCCAGTATTACTGCATGACACCCTACGACGCTTCGTTCACCGGTGTCCACATCCTCTTCCCGAAAGAGAATGTCGAGAACACTCTCGGCGAATATCTGTCGAGCCTCGACAAGAAGCAGCTCCACATCGCCGAGACCGAGAAGTATGCCCACGTGACATTCTTCTTCAACGGCGGACGCGAAGAGCCCTACGAGGGCGAAGAGCGAATCCTCGTCGCATCTCCGAAAGTGGCTACCTACGACCTCAAGCCCGAAATGAGCGCCTATGAGGTTAAAGACAAGCTCGTCGAAGCTATCAAGGAAGAAAAATACGATTTCATCGTCGTGAACTATGCCAACGGCGACATGGTGGGCCACACCGGTGTCTACGATGCAATCTGCAAGGCCGTTAAGGCCGTCGACGAATGTGTTAAAGACACTGTTGAGGCTGCTAAAGAAGCAGGCTACGAGGTGATTATCATAGCTGACCACGGTAACGCCGACAACGCGGTCAACGCCGACGGCACTCCCAACACCGCCCATTCGCTCAACCCTGTTCCCTGCATCTATGTGACAGAGCGCAAGGACGCTAAGGTCGAGGACGGCAAACTGGCAGATGTCGCTCCCACTATGCTTAAGATTATGGGGCTTCCTCAGCCCAAGGAGATGACAGGCCACGCCCTCATCGACTGATGATTTTCAAAAATTATTGATGGAATCAATCAAACGACTCTATAAGATTGGCCACGGCCCGTCGAGCTCTCACACGATGGGGCCTCTGAAGGCCGCTCAGGAGTTTGGCTCCCTTCACCGGGATGCCGCATCGTTTACTGTGACCCTTTACGGCGCTCTTGCGGGCACCGGAAAGGGTCACATGACTGATGTGGCGATACTTGGCGAACTTGAGAAGATTGCTCCGACCACCATTCTCTGGCAACCCGACATCTTTTTGCCGTTCCACCCCAACGGGATGACTTTTGCATCATTCGACAGCGAAGGGCATGAGACCGACCGCCGGACGGTCTATTCGGTAGGCGGTGGCGACATTGTCAACGAGGGCGAGGACTGTCCGCAGGTACGCGATGTCTATCCCCTCAGCAAGATTGCCGATATTCTTGCTTGGGCCGACAAGTCGGGCAAGAGTTTCTGGGAATATGTCGAGGAATATGACGACCCGGATGTGTGGGACTATCTGGCGGAAGTCTGGAAAGTGATGAAGGAGGCGGTTGAGCGCGGAATCGATGCCGAAGGGGTGCTCCCCGGAGGTCTCGGCGTGCGCCGCAAAGCCGTCAGCTACTATCTTCATGCCTCCGGCCATAACGACAGCCTTCGTTCTCGCGGACTCGTCTATGCCTATGCGCTTGCCGTCAGCGAGGAGAACGCTTCGGGCGGCAAGATTGTGACCGCCCCGACCTGTGGTTCGTGCGGTGTCCTCCCGGCCGTACTCTATCATCTTTCGACTTCAAAGGGCTTTTCTGACAAACGCATACTCCGTGCGCTTGCCACTGCCGGACTTTTCGGCAGTGTCGTCAAGCACAATGCCTCGGTCTCGGGTGCGGAGGTCGGATGTCAGGGTGAGGTCGGTGTCGCATGCGCAATGGCCGCTGCCGCAGCCAGCCAGCTTTTCGGAGGCACGCCGGCCCAGATTGAATATTCGGCCGAAATGGGACTCGAACACCATCTCGGGCTTACCTGCGACCCTGTCTGCGGACTCGTGCAGATTCCCTGTATCGAACGCAACGCCTATGCGGCTGCCCGCGCGCTTGACAGCAATCTCTATGCGTCGTTCTCCGACGGACGCCACTCGGTGTCGTTCGACCGCATCGTGGAGGTCATGAAACAGACAGGCCACGACCTTCCGTCGATCTACAAGGAAACGGCTCAAGGCGGACTGGCAATCATCAAATAGGCCGGTTTCCGCTGCTCTACACTCATAAACATAATCTCAATTCGATAAGAAACCAATCCTCTCCATCCTCTCATATTTCGAAAGGCATCATGACACGAAAGTATGACTATCTCGTAATCGGTTCAGGCATAGCCGGCATGAGCTTTGCTCTGAAAGTAGCGTCGAAAGGGCGCGTGGCACTCATCTGCAAGACCACCCTTGACGAAGCCAACACGGCACTCGCTCAAGGAGGTGTGGCCTCCGTCACAAATCTCGAAGTGGACGACTTCGAAAAACATATCAACGACACTATGATTGCCGGCGACTGGCTCAGCGACCCTGAGGCTGTCCGCAAGGTTGTCACCGAAGCTCCGGGACAGATTCGCGAGCTGATAGACTGGGGTGTCGAGTTCGACAAGAAGGCCGACGGAACTTTTGACCTTCACCGCGAGGGTGGCCATTCGGAATTCCGTATCCTCCACCATGCCGACAACACCGGCTTTGAAATTCAGGAATCGCTTATCGAGGCTGTCAGGGCAAATGAAAATATCGACATTTTCGAACATCATTTTGCAATCGAGATAATAACACAGCATCATCTGGGTAAGATCGTTACCCGCCGCACTCCCGACATCACATGCTATGGGGCTTATGTGCTCGACACCGCAACCGGCGTGGTCGACACGTTCCTCTCACGCATCACCCTGATTGCCACCGGTGGCGTAGGGGCTGTCTATCAGACGACCACCAATCCGCTCGTGGCCACAGGCGACGGCATCGCGATGGTCTATCGTGCGAAAGGTACGGTGAAGGACATGGAATTCATACAGTTCCATCCCACCGCGCTCTATCACCCCGGCGACCGCCCGAACTTCCTCATTACCGAAGCCATGCGTGGCTATGGCGCAGTGCTCCGCAATCGCAAGGGAGAGGAGTTCATGCACAAGTATGACCCGCGTCTGTCGCTCGCTCCGCGCGACATCGTCGCCCGCGCCATCGACTCGGAAATGAAGCTTACAGGCGACGACCACGTCTATCTCGATGTCACTCATAAAGACCCGGAGGAGACAAAGAAGCATTTCCCCAACATCTATGCCAAATGTCTGTCGCTTGGCATCGACATCACGAAGGACTATATCCCCGTCGCTCCGGCGGCCCACTATCTCTGCGGCGGCATCAAGGTCGACAGCAACGCCGAGTCGTCGATACGTCGACTCTATGCGGTGGGCGAATGTTCGTGTACAGGTCTCCACGGCGGTAACCGTCTGGCATCCAACTCGCTGATAGAGGCTGTTGTCTATGCCGACGCGGCCGCTAAACATGCCGTTGCCAATGCCTCGCACTATGATTTCCGCACCGATGTCCCCGAATGGAACGACGAGGGCACTCGCCACACCGAGGAAATGGTGCTCATCACCCAGAGCATCAAGGAGGTCAATCAGATTATGGGTACATATGTCGGTATCGTGCGTTCCGACCTCCGTCTTGACCGTGCATGGAATCGCCTCGACATTCTCTATGAGGAGACCGAGAAGCTTTTCAAGCAGTCGAAAGCATCGCGCGAAATCTGCGAACTGCGCAACATCATCAATGTCGGCTACCTCATAATGCGTCAGGCCAAGGAGCGCAAGGAGTCCAGAGGCCTGCACTATACGGTCGACTATCCTCCCGTGCCACACGGCCCTGCGGCCATAGATTAACCGGCGCTACAATAAAACACCGGTTTCGGGTGTTATAATAATGTATGACACAACTCAATAGAATCTTCATCTCAATTATCATGACGGCTCTGTGTGCGCTCTGCGCATACAGCAGCCCTGTCATGACACCCGATACAGATGTCACGGTGGCCGACGACCCGATAAAGGTCGGCAGCGGACGCGTAAAGCCATTGCAGGGCTACTACTTTTTTGACGGTGAGGACGGCGAAAACACACTGATGCTCGTGCTTGCCGACGTGACGGTCTATCCGCCGTTGAAATTCAAGAATAAAAAAGAGGAGGAGTTCTACTGGAAGACGGTACGCGATGTCAAGAAGACACTCCCATATGCCAAACTTATCTGCGAGACGCTGATTGAGACATATGAGTATATAGAGACATTCCCGACTCAGAAGGAGCGTGAGGAGCATCTGAAAAAGATGGAAGGTGCGGTCTTCGAACAGTATAAACCTGCTCTCAAGAAATTTACGAAGTCGCAGGCTCAGATGCTTGTTAAGCTCATCAACCGCGAGACAAATCAGTCGAGCTACAATATTCTGAAAGCTTTTCTCGGCTCATTCCGAGCCGGTTTCTGGCAGACATTCGGCCGCATATTCGGAGTCAATCTCAAGACTTCCTACAAGCCTGAGACTGACCGTAAGGACGCTATAGTCGAGCGTGTAGCCACTATGGTGGAACTGGGTCAGCTCTAATGCAGTCGTCGCAGCAAAGTCGCATGTGCAGGCTTTCCGGATACCCATAATAAAATTCAATCGGCAGATTTTTAGATTATGGTAAATCAATGTCCTGCCGGACATTTTTTGCCTGATACACCGTGTCTCCTGAGGCTTCTTGGCTTCCCCAAATGCACATCCTCCGATGCAAACATACATGCCGTGTCCTCCGGACATTTTTTTGCCTGATACAGCGTGTCTACTAAGGCTTCTTGGCTTCCCCAAATGCACATCCTCCGATGCAAACATACATGCCGTGTCTGCCGG
This sequence comes from uncultured Duncaniella sp., assembly GCF_910578445.1. Classification (GTDB taxonomy): domain Bacteria; phylum Bacteroidota; class Bacteroidia; order Bacteroidales; family Muribaculaceae; genus Duncaniella. The sequence continues at coordinate 36,026 of NZ_CAJTQC010000009.1, forward strand.
ATATTTTTTTGCCTGATACAGCGTGTCTACTAAGGCTTCTTGGCTTCCCAAAATGCACTTCCTCCGATGCAAACATACATGCCGATGTCCGCAGGACATCCAATTACTCATAGCCCCGTACATCGCAGCGTAGCGAAGATGTGCGGGGAAAGATATATTTAAGCAAAATGATGTCCGGCAGGACATCGCTTTACCATTCAGGCAAGATCAAACCTCGTCGCTGTAAAATTAATATCAGTGTCAGATAAACATATATAAATATCCGATTACCAATAAAATCCCCACAGATAATCCTAATGATAGGGATTCGCACACAATTAATTTCACATCAGAGCGTTATTGATGATTTCAAACGTTTTATCTGGTAGCAATAATAAGTTGTATTTTTTTTGTAAATATTTGTTAAATCAGTCTTTTTTGTGGGGTAGATTTAGTTAAATAATAGGTTTGGTATTGTATTTTTAATTAAAATTTAGTATATTTAGCCTCATTATAACTAAAACTTAACTAAAACCACCGCCATGAATTCAAATCAGTTTTGCTATTTGATGCCTCTGTTCTTAGGATTTTTAGTATCTTGTAGCTCAGATTTAAGCGAACCGCTTGAATCTGATTTTAATGAAAAAATAGTAGAAAAATCACAAAGTTCTACTCGTACTCTCGACGAGGCAATCAAGATTGCAAATGATGCGAGGTCTATGTTTGATGATAATAGTTCATCTCGTTCTTTTGTATCGCGTGAAGTAAACTTGAACGATATTAGTTACGTTACTTCAGCAATATCACGTTCTGAATCAGATACCCTTATCTATGTAATTAATTATAAGGATGAGGCTGGTTTTGCGGTTGTTTCTGCAAAGAAAACCAAAGATTCTCCCTTGCTTGCTGTTACCGAATCGGGAAGGTATACTACCATTGAAGAGTGTGATAATCCCGGTTTCGCTATGTTTATGGATATGGCTGTTAATTATGTAGCAGAATCTCCAGTGAATCCATCTAAGACAATTAACCCGGGAGATTTCGTTATACAGGAAACAAGACGAGAAGTGGAAGTTCGTGGAGATACTGTATTGCCACGAGTGAAAATGAAATGGGGACAAGAGGGCATATATGGACAATTCTGTCCTAATGGAGTTGCAGGCTGTAGCAATACTGCTGCAGCCATGGCTATGAGTTATTTTGAGTATCCTACAAAATTATCTTTGTCCTATATAAATGGGGGAAGAGAACTTATATTAGATTGGAATAATATTAAACGTCATATAAGTGGAAGCTATAATTTCTGCTGTGCTCCGAATGCCCCACATTCAGTTATTGCAAAGTTAATGAGAGAACTGGGCAAAAGATCTAACTCTACATATAACACAGATCCAAATACTACTTCAACTAAAATGTCTGCAACACGAGCAACATTAAAAGGGTTGGGCTACACGGTCAGTAGTATAGATAATTATAGCCAACATTGCTTTAGAGGTGTTGGAGGAGGAATTATAATAGTAGGCGGTACGAGGAAATACATAGAAGACGATAAAGAGAAATCAGTCGGACACATGTGGGTTGTAAGTGGAGACAAATATAAATGGACTCATGTTGTTGAGTATGTAAGAGATATTGATAAACCAGATTGGAAGATATTATCAGATTGCGTAAATGAAGAAATGTATAATTATTTCAATTGGGGATTTGATGGCATCAATGACGGATATTTCTATGATGGAGTATTTGCATGGAACTCCAACGTAAATTATAAATATAACGTTAAATATTTCTCAATCAAACGATAATTAAAATTACATACAAATGAAAAAGTACAGTGCTTTATTGCTGGGAGCTACCCTCTTGTTTAGTGGTTGCAGCAGTAGTGACAATGATGGAGGAGAAACAAACCAGCGTAAAGATATAGTGCTGGATGGTAATGAAATAGAAATCGTCAATACACAAAACAGCACAGCCTTTGATATGCTGCGTTACTTTGACTCCAATTCAAAGGAAGGTAATTTCATGGTGTCGCCTCTGAGTGCGCAGTTTTCACTCGGTATGCTCGCCAACGGTGCGCAGGGAAAAACACTCGATGAGATTACTGCCGCCCTCGGCAGCCACTCCCTCGACGAGCTGAACGACCTTAATAAACGCCTCCTCTCCGAACTGCCCAAAGCCGACAAGAAGACCGCTTTCCGCAGTGCCAACTCCTTGTGGCTTAACAATGGATTCAATATCCTGCCGGCCTATTCACGTTCCATGGCAGATTTCTATCGCGCCGAGGCTGCGACGGTTGACCTTTCGGCCGAGGAGACCATGAAAAGAATCAATGACTGGTGTTCCTCAAAAACTGAAGGTATGATTCCGACCGTAATCAAAGAGCCTTACACGGACAATACAGCATTTGTCATACTTAACGCCTTGTATTTCAAAGGTGAATGGCAAAAGCCGTTTAAAACAGAGAATACTGTAAACAAGGAATTCACCAATGCCGACGGAACAGTCTCGAATGTTGCCACAATGTGCAAAGAAGAAAATATGTACTATTTCAAGGGGGAAAAATATGAACTTGCCCGCATGAATTATGGCAACGGCGCGTATGCGATGACTCTGCTGCTCCCGTCGAAGGACTCGTCGCTCGGCGAGGTGTTGCAGACGCTGAACCCCTACGCTTGGTCGACATGGAAAAGAGGATGCGAAATCAGGGATTGCAACCTCGAAATGCCGAAATTCAGCATAGCGACTCATTTTGAGCTTGACGACTATTTTAAAAGCATAGGTATAAAGGAAGTCTACGACAGCGCGAAGGCAGATTTGTCTGCTATGTCTGACAAGGCTGTCTACCTATCTAAGTCAGACCAGTTTACCCGCATTGCGGTCGATGAAAAAGGCACAGTCGCGACGGCTGTGACAAAACTTGAGGGAGAGTACACTGATGTTATCCATCAGCCGGTAGAATTTCATGTCAACCGTACCTTTGCCTTCATAATCGAAGAGACATCGACAGGTGCGATTCTCTTTACAGGCCGTGTGAATAAACTTTAATACAGACCGGTATATCAAAAACTTTGATTACATACACCCCACAAAAAAGCCCGGCGGGACGCTGGTTCCACTGCCGGGCGGGGTGATAATGTCGGGAGCGGGTTTTAGGCCGTCTCCCTAAGGTTTCTACGGTTTAGAAACCTTCTATCGGGGGCAGAGAGAGCCGAATTGGGGTTCGAGCTCTGCTCTTCGTAATATAGCCGGAGGCCTTATAGCCAACGACTACCAATTGAACGTCTTGTTTTTCCGCGTTCATAATTAAAACACAGAAAAATGTGAATGGTTGAGCGGATGTATTTAAAAGAAGTAAATTGGTGTTAAGGAGACGAGAGGTTTGATTTTATAGGTCTCGTTTGTGACTAAATTCATTAAAAAGGCTTAACTTTGCATGTGATTAATCAACCCTTCCACGCGCAGAAGTCCATGAAAAGAATCCAAACAAAAGCCTCGACAGGCGGTGATGTGCGTCCTAAAAAGGCTCTCGGGCAGCACTTTCTGACCGACGAGAGCATTGCCGCACGCATCGCCGACACCCTTTCATCCTACAAGGGCCTTCCTGTGATGGAAGTAGGCCCGGGAATGGGTGTACTGACAAAATATCTCATCGCCTCGGGCCATGATGTGAAAGTGGCGGAAATCGACGGCGAAAGCATTGAATATCTGCGCTATAACTATCCTGAACTGGCCGGTCGCATACTCGACGCGGATTTCCTGCGTCTTGATCTGGCGCGTATTTATCCTGACGGACAGAAGTTTTGCGTAATCGGCAACTATCCCTACAACATCTCGTCGCAGATATTTTTCCATGTGCTTGACTATCGCGACCAAGTGGTGTGTTGCTCGGGAATGCTACAGCGTGAAGTGGCCGAGCGTTTTGCCGCCGCTCCGGGGACAAAGGCCCGGGGAATCCTGAGCGTATTGCTTCAGGCATGGTATGATGTGGAATATCTTTTCACTGTCGATGAAAATGTCTTCAATCCTCCGCCGAAGGTCAAGAGCGGAGTGATAAGGATGGTGCGCAACAGTGTCACCGATCTCGGCTGTGACGAACGTCTGTTCAAATCCGTCGTGAAGACGGCTTTCGGGCAGCGCCGCAAGACTATACGCAACTCAATCCGCGGAATGTTCCCTGCCGGAGTGCCGTTGCCGGACGACCCGCTTCTCTCACTGCGCCCCGAGCAGCTTTCGGTGGCTCAGTTCATCGAACTGACAAATCTTGTCGGTTCATCGAGATAAGCCAATAAGAGTCGAATTTTTCCAGCCCTCCCTCCTCACACGACGGTAATGAAAGAATTCACATCCGAATATCTTGCGCATCTGCGTAAAATCATACATGACCGTGCAGATTCGGCTGCTGCCGAAGAACTTGCCGACCTCCATCCGGCCGATATCGCGGAGCTTTATCAGGATCTTGATCTTGATGAGGCGGAATATCTGTTTAAGCTACTCGACGAGGAGATGCAGGCCGATGTGCTCATGGAACTTGACGAGGACGACCGTGCCAAGTTGCTTTCGAAGATGGATGTGGCCGATATCGCCAAGCAGATCGAGCATCTTGATTCGGACGATGCGGTCGACATTATTCAGGAACTCGACGAGGATGACCGTGAGAAGATTCTCAGCCATATCGACGACGTTGAGCAGGCCGGCGACATCATTGACCTTCTGAAGTATGACGAGGATACGGCCGGCGGTCTGATGGGTACGGAAATGATCGTGGTCAACGAAAACTGGAGTATGCCCGAGTGCATCAAGCAGATGAGGATGCAGGCCGAGGATATGGATGAGGTCTACTATGTCTATGTCGTCGACAACGAGGACCGTCTGCGCGGAACTCTTCCGCTCAAGAAGCTCATCACCCATCCGTCGGTGTCGAAAATACGTCACGTCATGGAGGCCGACCCGGTGGCGGTCAAGGCCGACACGCCTATCGACGAGGTTGCGCTTGATTTCGAGAAATACGACCTTGTGGCTATGCCTGTGGTTGACTCGATTGGGCGTCTTCTCGGCCGTATAACGGTCGACGACGTGATGGACAAGGTGCGTGACTCAAGCGAGCGAGACTATCAGCTGGCATCAGGTCTTTCGGGCGATGTGGAGAGCGACGACAAGCTGTTTGCCCAGACCAAGGCACGTCTGCCGTGGCTTCTGATAGGTATGGTCGGAGGTATCTGCAACTCGGTCATTCTCGGCCGTTTCGAAGGCGGTTTTGTGGTCGATCCGGCATTGGCCCTGTTTATACCGCTTATCGGAGGTACGGGTGGAAATGTCGGCACACAGTCGTCGGCAATCGTAGTCCAAGGCCTTGCAAACGGTTCGCTGGACATCAAGAAGTCATCACGACAGCTCCTCAAGGAGCTTGGCGTGGGTCTGCTCAACGGAAGCATCATAGCCCTTCTGGTGTTTATCTACAATTTCTTTACCCTTGGCAGCGAACATCAGGTGACTACTATCGCAGTCTCGGCTTCGATATTCTGCGTGGTGATGTTTGCCTCTGTTTTCGGTACATTCGTCCCGCTCACGCTCGAAAAGCTCAAAATCGACCCGGCAATCGCCACCGGCCCGTTCATTTCGATTACCAACGACATCATAGGCATGCTCATCTACATGTCCATTTCCTCGTGGCTTATCCTCTCCTTCGGATTGCATTGACACATGAGGGGATAGGGTATAGGGTACAGAAATTCAGAAATAACAAAAATAACAGATTTTATTCTTTTGGACAACTCAACCTGTCGGTTGAGAAATAACAGGCAATCAAATCGCCTGAATCCAAATGACAGAATAAAAAATCTGTTATTTTTGTTATTTCTGAATTTCTGTATCCCTAAAAAATACCTTCAGAGATTTCGGTATTTATTCAGGATCGATGTTTTCAGTGTCATATTTCTGGAAAAGGAAATCATTGTAGGGGAAACGGGTGAGATGGATTTCCTTCGCGCGCTGGTAGAGCATCTGTTTTAGCTCGTCGATGTTTGTGCCTTTCTTGGCCGAGATAAACACACAGTCGTGTGGCAGGCGTGACATCCACATGCGTTCCAGCTCTTCGAGCGACACATTTTCGCGGGTTTCGGGAGTGAGGTCGTTTTCGTCCTTAGGCGTGTAGGTGAACGCGTCGATTTTGTTAAACACCATTATCATCGGTTTGTCAGCGCCGTCACACACCTCGCGGAGAGTCTTGTCGACAACCTCGATCTGCTCTTCGAAATTAGGGTGTGAGATGTCGACCACGTGCACGAGCAGGTCGGCTTCGCGCACCTCGTCGAGTGTCGATTTGAAAGAGTCGACGAGATGTGTCGGAAGTTTGCGTATGAACCCTACGGTATCGGTCAGCAGGAAGGGTAGATTGTCGATGATAACCTTGCGCACGGTCGTGTCGAGCGTTGCAAAAAGCTTGTTTTCGGCAAAGACGTCGCTTTTGCTGAGCACGTTCATGAGGGTTGATTTTCCTGCATTGGTGTAGCCGACAAGTGCCACGCGCGTGAGTTTGCCACGGTTTTTACGCTGCACGGCCTTCTGCTTGTCGATGTCGCGCAGCTGCTCTTTCAGCCACGATATGCGGTTGAGGATGATTCGGCGGTCGGTCTCGATCTGTGTCTCACCCGGACCGCGCATACCGATGCCGCCTCGCTGGCGTTCGAGGTGTGTCCACATTCGGGTGAGTCGCGGAAGGAGATACTGGTACTGGGCAAGCTCCACCTGCGTTTTTGCGTTGGCTGTGCGTGCGCGCTTGGCGAAGATGTCGAGAATCAGGCTCGTGCGGTCAAGGATTTTGACTTTCAGTTCGCGCTCGATGTTGAGCACCTGTTTCGAGCTGAGGTCATCGTCGAAAATAGCCATACCGATGTCATTGTCCTCGATATAGGCGCGGATTTCTTCGAGTTTGCCCTTGCCGACAAATGTGCGCGGGTTGGGATAGGGGAGTTTCTGCATGAAAATTTTCTCGGTCTCAGCTCCCGCCGTGTCGGCGAGGAAGGCGAGTTCGTCGAGATATTCCCTTGCCTTGGTCTCGTTTTGCTGTTCGGTGATAAGTCCGACAAGGACTGCCTTTTCGGTTATCTCCTCGTTAAGTATCTGGTCAATCATGATTGATTCTGATTTTTTTTCGTAGTTGAGTTTACGTGTGGTGTTCTACAAAGATAACAAATTTCCCTGAAAAGGTTATTTCTTTTCAGGGAAATTTGTTATCAGCGTTGCCGTTGCGTCCGGCCGACGGACTGATTAAGTATTGTCTTAGGCATTCTTTGAAGCGAGTGATGCCTGATAGAGCTTGATTTTACGTGAAACCCAGTAGTTTCCGATAGTCCATGCCACAACGTCGATTATGACGATGATGTTGATGTTGACTTTGAGATATGAGGCGAGAGCGAAGTTGACGATGGTGAAGAGAGCCGACACGCTGACAATCGTAATCATGGCCATGCGCGGTTTCATTCCTGCCGCAAGGAATTTGTGGTGGATATGGCTCTTGTCGGGGAGGAAGGGGCTGCGGTGTTGACGTATGCGGAGCATATAGACGCGGATTACATCGAAACACGGAACAATCAGAGGCGAGAATGCGATAATCGACGGATTGACACCGACCATATTGTTGTTGGGGTGTACGTAGAGGATTGTGCCGAGCACACCGAGTATGAGACCGATTGTCAGTGAACCGGTGTCGCCCATGAAGATTTTCTTATGCTTGTTGACATCGCCGAACACATTGTAGTAGAAGAACGGGATGAGCACGCCGAGGGTTGCGAAGCTGACTATCGCGAGGGCATATTCGCTAAGGAACATGAAAGCAACACCGTAGATGACGCAGACAATTGAGCTCAGACCCGATGCGAGGCCGTCGATGCCGTCGATGAGGTTGATTGCATTGATGAGGAATACGAGTACAATGACTGTGAAGGGATAGCCGAACCATGGCGATACGTCTCCGATGCCGAGCACGCCGCCGAGATTCGAGAACCATACGCCACCGCCAAGCAGGAAGATGGCACAGATGAGCTGCACGACGAATTTCGCACGGTATTTGATACCGATAAGGTCATCGGCAAGGCCGACAAGGTAGAGCAGTTGCAGTGCGATAAATGTAGAGAGAAGAGGAAGGTAGCAGTTGGAAAGAGCGTCGGCAAACGTGGAGTAGCCCAACTTTATGTTACCCTCCAGCAGCACGGCGATTGAAACAATAATCACAGGGACGAACGCGATACCGCCCAGACGGGGGACAAGACCTTTGTGAATCTTGCGTTCGTTTACTTCGTCGAAAAGATTGCGTCTATAGGCAATCAAAAGAATCTGAGGGATGAGCACACCTGCGAGGAGGGCGCACAAAGCAAAGATAATGAGAGAGTTTATTGTCCAGTATCCCATAAAATTAGCTTTCGATTATAAGGATGTTTTAAGAGTATTATTTTAAGCACAAAGCCCGTTTGTATGGCAAGAAATACATCGTGATGAACGAGGTGTCGGGAGAGGGGAGTGAACTTCATAAAATAACGTCGACAGAGATTCTATATTTACGACAGAAATAATGCAAAGCGTCACGGGTTTCAATGCAAAATTAAGCATTATTATCTGAATTTGCTAAATTTAAGACTATTTTTTTGCATAAAAACGCGGTTTTTGTGCAATTTAGCCATTTCTGCGAATTGTCCCCTGTGGATGATTTTAGTCTTTTTCAATGTATTTAGGCAGTGTGAATATGTATTCCAGCCCACCTTTCGAACGGTTGTGGACTGAGATTGTTCCGCCGAGAGAATCGACAGTGCTTTTCACGATCGGCAGTCCGAGGCCGGTTCCACCCATTTTGCGAGAACGTCCGGTGTCGACTCGGTAGAACCGTTCGAACAGGTGGGGGATATGCTCTTCACCGATACCGTTGCCGTTGTCATAGAAGCTGAATATGTAGAATCGGTCGTTTTCTGAAATCAGGTTGAGGTGGATTTCCGTGCCTCCTGAATAGAGGGCGGAGTTCTTGATTAGTCCGCATACCATTCCGTTGAGCAGGCTGTAGTTGCCCGTGACCTCGCAGTCAAGCGGTATGTCGAATTGGAATTCCATATTTCCTGCAAGGTTGTTGGCCGGAAGGTCATATTCAATCTGATAGACGAGGTCGTGCATGTTGACGCTTTCCACCGATATCATGTCTGCGCCGTTTTCGAGGCGGGTCATTGTCGAGACATCGTTGAGGAGCGCTGTCAGTCTCTCGACATTTGTCAGCATGCGTTCGAGGAAGCGGGTCCGTGTCTCGTTGTCCATCTCCGGGTCGCCGAGGATTGATTCGAGATAGCCGCGTATGATTCCGACCGGGGTTTTGATTTCGTGGTTGATGTTGTTGGTCATCTGACGCGAAATCTTGGCTTTTTCTTCAATGGCGTGTATTGCAATCCTGCGCTCGCGCTTGATGGCTTCGAGGCTTTTGTTGCGGTCATGATAGAATTTGAGAATTTCGCGGGAGATGTCGCCAAGTTCGTTTCGCGGGAATTCGTAGTCCTCCTTGACTTTCCCACCGGCCGCGGCGTTGTAGGCAAACTCGCGCAGGAGCACTACGTTGCGCGACAATACCCGTGTCGACAGGTAGGCTATGATGAGGGTCACGGCAAGAGCCGACAGGATTACGAGCCAGACTCTCATGTCGATGTCGATAGCATCGTGGACATTGTCGCTGTAGGGCATTGCCGTGCAGACTGTCACCTTGCCGTCGTCGCTCTTGACTTTCGAGAAGAAATAGAGCTTGTCTTCGTCGCGCCCGACAAGACGTTCGCCGTCGATGCCTTCGACGTTTGAAAAGGTTATGCCACGTTTCCTGACATCGACTTCGCTCATGTCGAGAGGGATGGGCGTGCCCAGAGAGTATGTGAGACGGTCGTCGGTGTAGACGCTGACGCGGACTCCCTCAAACATCGAGCCTTGGAAAAACTGTTGGATGAAGGAAAGGAATGTGCGCAGGTTGACGTCCTGACGATACGCATCAAGGATTCGGCTGTCGATGAGGTCGAGTTCGGCGCTGAACACCTGCGCGCGATAGTTGGCTTCTCTCTTGTATTGATAGAAGATTATAGCGCCGAATACGATGCACAGAGCTGTCGCAATCGGCAGGAAAAGTCTCCACTGATAGTTAATCCTTCTCTTTAAACCCATAGCCGAACCCTAAGCGAGTCTCGATGTTGTTGCCGTAGTGGCCGATTTTTTTGCGGAGGCGTGTGATGTTGGTGTCGATTGTACGGTTGGTGACTACTACGTCGTCAGCCCACACATGGCGTATGATTTCCTCGCGCGAATAGATGCGGTTGCGTCGGGTGAGGAAAAAGGCGAGTATCTCGAATTCGGTTTTGGTCAGAGCGACCTTCTCTCCGTCGAGATAGCAGATTTTTTCGTTGGGGTCGATGCGCAGTTCCTGATATACGATCTGTGGTTCGAGTCCGTCGTGAGAAACGGCCGAGGCAGCTTCGCGCGCACGGCGTGCAATCTGGGTGCGGCGTAAGACGGCGTTGACTCTTGCGAGCATCTCGCTTATCTTGAACGGTTTTGTGATATAGTCGTCTGCACCGATGTTCAGACCCATGACCGTGTCGTCCTCGCCGTTGAGAGCCGAACAGAAAATTATTGGCACGTCTTCCATTTCAGATGAGTTGCGCAGGCGCTTGGCAAAGTCAAATCCGCTCAGACGTTCCATCATGATGTCCACGATGAAAAGATCGTAGGGGGTGAGGTCCATTTCCAAAGCCTCCTCAGCGCTATAGGCGGTGTCGACCATATATCCCTCTTTCTGAAGATTATACTTCAGAATCTCGCAGATTGATTCTTCGTCGTCTATTACTAAAAGGCGGGTGCTCATATAAATATATTACGTGTTCGGTTTAATAAATCTCCGGCAGATTGTAGCGGTGCGATTTCATCGTTGTGGCGTAATTCTCTGTCAGATTGGTTTTCAAGATGCTAAATTACATCATTTTTTTGAGGCGTAGTGTTAACTTGTGTTAAATCGGCCGTTTGTGTGAACTTTTCCGGATGCCTGAGGTTATAATGACATAGTTACTATATTTGCACTGTGTTTTCATGGTATTAGATTTAAGGTTAAAGAACAA
>NZ_CAJTQC010000009.1:47134-99426 GCF_910578445.1 uncultured Duncaniella sp.
CATAGTTACTATATTTGCACTGTGTTTTCATGGTATTAGATTTAAGGTTAAAGAACAAAAGGGCTGTCGCGATGACAGCCCTTTGTTTTTTCATATTTTTCTGTGAGGTACGTCGGCCCTTCAGTCTCTCTGCCGTCGGTCGGCATTGTCGTTTTTGGGGAGAAGAAAAAAATTTTTTCAAAAAAAAAGAAATATCCGTGAACCATTTTGCCTCGAAGTTCGTTCTAAAGACAAGTTACTATATTTGCACTGTGTTTTCATGGTATTAGATTTAAGGTTAAAGAACAAAAGGGCTGTCGTGATGACAGCCCTTTGTTTTTTCATATTTTTCTGTGAGGGTATGTAGGTCCTTCCGTCTCTCTGCCGTCGGTCTGCACTATCGTTTTTGGGGGTAGAAAAAATTTTTTCAAAAAAAAGAAATATCCGTGAACCATTTTGCCTCGAAGATCGTTCTAAAGACAAGTTACTATATTTGCACTGTGTTTTCATGGTATTAGATTTAAGGTTAAAGAACAAAAGGGCTGTCGCGATGACAGCCCTGTAGTCTTTTTTTACGGTCGGAAAGTTGAATTGCAATAAAAGTTAATTGTTTGAACCGAAAAAGCGGTAGCGCGTTTTAGATGATGTAAGGGTGACGGTCTTGTCTCGCTCTGGTGATTGAGCCTTCGCCCGGTACTGATTTACGAATATAATAAAAACTATCTATTATGGAAATTCTCAAACATCACGAGCACGAGGAGGCATCTTGCCACCGTCACAAACTACTCCACTGCATTATTCATGCCACCCTTCAGGTTGCGACTCTTGCTGTAGCGGCCGTCACTCTTGCTGAGGTCGAAAAGCTTCATCAGAAAGTCAAGATGTTGCACCGCAAATGACGATAACCTGCATGCACGAATTGTGAAAAAATACAAAAGCCATCCCGAAGTAGACCCGTCGGAATGGCTTTTTCCTTAACCTTAGTGACTCCTACAGGATTCAAACCTGTAACCTTCTGATCCGTAGTCAGATGCTCTATTCAGTTGAGCTAAGGAGCCGTTTGCGAGTGCAAAATTACTGCTTTGTTTTTATTCTGCCAAATTTTTTGACAACTTTTTTTAATTGCGCTTCAACATTTTTTTCATGCCTGAATTTTCAACCATACTTATTGCCTTGGGACTTACGGCATTGGCCGGTCTTTCGACCGGTGTCGGGGCTTTGATATCTTTTTTCACCCGCAGCACCGATACGCGTCTGCTGGCCGGCGCACTCGGTCTGTCGGCAGGTGTCATGGTCTACATTTCATTCATGGAGCTTATGCCTCAGGCGGTCGAATCGCTCGAGGCTATTTATTCAGACCGTGTGGCAGCTTCAATAATGCTTGCTGCCTTTTTTGGCGGAATCGGTCTTATCGCTGTCATAGACTATTTTGTCCCGGAGGACGAGAACCCTCATGAGACCCATAGCCTGAGCGAACTTGAGACATCCGGCAGCCACCATAAACTGAAACGTACCGGCACGATGCTTGCACTTGCCATAGGGATACATAATTTTCCTGAAGGCATGGCCACTTTTATTTCATGTCTCGACGGACTCGAAGTTGCGCTTCCGATTATGGTCGCGATAGCCATCCACAACATTCCGGAGGGGATTGCGGTCTCTGTCCCCATCTATCATTCCACCGGCAACCGTCGCAAGGCTTTGCGCTATTCACTCATCTCAGGACTTGCCGAGCCGGTCGGCGCGCTTGTCGGCATGGCTTTCCTGCTGCCGTTCTGGTCACCGATGGTCAATGCCATCTGTCTGGCATCTGTTGCCGGTATTATGGTCTATATCGCTTTCGACGAACTCCTGCCAAGCGCGGAGAGTTTCGGTCACCACCATCTCTCGCTTCTTGGGGTGATTATCGGCATGGCTCTGATGGCATTTACCATTCTGGTTCTGTGAGAATTAGAGTGGCTGATGAGCGACGAGTTTGGAAATACTGATTTTTATTCATAATTTTGCACTTGATTTTAAAGTATAGTCATCAATTCAATGCGTTTCCTTTCATTTGTCATAGCCATGTTTGTCATGCTCATGTGCACAGCGCCTGCATTTGAGGCTGACATGTGTGCCCTCCACAGCGTGGAGTGTGACTGTGGTGACGGATGTGACGACGCTTGTGACAGTGGCGGATGCGACTGCTGCTCTCCGTTCATAGCATGTACGACATGCTCGGGATTTGTCGCGATTGCTCAGACGGTCGTTGCCACTCCGGTTGTGATTGACTATGCTGTGAGGATATATACTCCGGTCCGACGCATACCGGAAGCCTTTATTTCGGTCGATACACCACCCCCGCTTTATTGCTGAGTTTCTTCCGGCTATGGTGATGACACGTGCTGTCATTGCCGTTGCATGGACAGGACCACGGTTTCACATACGTAGCCGTGGCAGTGATTAATGTGCAATAATCCAATCAAAAAACTCAGCTTACAATGAAAAAGACAATAATATTCATGGCGATAATGCTCTTATCGCTTCAGATGGCTTATGCCGAAAATATATTTAAAGCTAAAATAATTGATAGCGATTGCGGAGAGACGCTTGTCGGGGCGACAGCCATCGTTCAAGGGACTGACAGAGGTGCTATTGCGGATGCCGAAGGGTTTCTGACGATTACCGGAATTCCTGATGGCCTGCAGACAATCATATTCTCATGTACCGGCTACGAGACTGAGCAGAAGAAATTCACTTTCCCTCTCGCTAATCCGGATGAAATAGTGGTCATTTCTCTCGAAGAAGAGGAGATGGAGCTTGATGAGGTGGTGGTGACTGCCACGCGCGGTACGCGTACATTCAAGGATCTTCCAACGCGTGTGGAATTTATAGGTTCGGAGGAGCTTGAGGAAAAAAGTCTTATGAAACCGGGCGACATCAGGATGCTCCTGAGCGAAAGCACCGGCATACAGACGCAGCAGACATCTGCCATTTCCGGCAATTCCCTGATTAAGATTCAGGGTCTTGATGGCAAATACACACAGATTCTCAAAGACGGTTTCCCCGCATTCTCGGGAGCGGCAGCCGGACTCGGTTTGCTTCAGACTCCTCCGCTCGATCTCAAGCAGGTCGAGATTATCAAAGGTTCGTCGAGCACGCTCTATGGTGGCGGTGCGATTGCCGGTCTCGTCAACCTCGTGTCGAAAACCCCGGAGGAGAAGCGCGACTTTCAGGTTCAGCTCAACGGCACGACGGCCAAAGGCCTCGATGTCAATTCATTCTTCGGACAGCGTTTCGGCAAGGTAGGCACGACGATTTTTGCATCCTACAATCGCAACTGGGCTTATGACCCTTCGGATGTCGGCTTCACGGCCATCCCTGAATTTGACCGTTTCACATTCAACCCGACATTGTTTCTCTATCCGGGCGACAAGACAACTGCAAGCCTCGGCATCGAGGCCATGGTCGAGGACCGTCTCGGAGGTGATATGTATTACATCAAACACGGTCACACCGAGGAGCATCCCTATTTTGAACGCAACCGTTCGCAGCGCTATAGTTCGCGCCTGTCTGTCCGCCATAGTTTCGATGACCGCACCAGCCTGAATGTCAAGAACAGCGTGACCCTCTTCCGCCGTAAGATTGCCATCCCCGATTACCGCTTCGACGGTGACCAGTGGTCGACTTTCAGCGAAGTTTCCTTCCTGCGTTCCGGCAACCGCAGCGAGTGGGTGGGCGGTCTCAACGTCTGGACCGAGCATTTCGGCGAGAAACGCCTGACCCAGATGCCGGTGCGTGATTTCTCGATTAACACCTTTGGCCTTTTTGTGCAGAATACCACTAATATAAGCGACAGATTCATACTTGAGACCGGATTGCGCGGTGATTATGTGCATGACTACGGTTTCGCCGTGCTCCCGCGCTTGTCGGCTCTGTTTAAACTCACCGATAAGTTTTCGACCCGTATCGGCGGTGGATTCGGCTACAAGCCGCCGTCCATTTTCTCGGAGGAGAGCGAGAGACTGCAATATGAAAACGTGTTGCCTATCGACAGTAAATTCAACAAACTCGAACGCAGCTACGGAGCTAATGTCGATTTCAACTATCGCACTTCGTTTGCCGACGGACGCGTTATTTTTACAGTCAACCAGCTTTTCTTCTATACATATCTCCGCCACCCTCTCGAACTGAGACGTGAGCCCGACGGACTTTACCGCTTCTACAACATAGCGGGCAATATGAACAGCAAGGGTGCGGAGACCAATGTCAAAGTGATGTATTCGGATTTCAGCCTTTTCCTCGGTTACACCTACACCGATGCCCGCGTAAGGGAGGGCGGTAGCAGCCGGGCCAAGACTCTCACTCCGAAACACAGGCTCAACTCGATGCTCATGTATGAGATTGAGGACAGTTGGCGTGTGGGTTATGAACTCTACTATGTCGGCCGTCAGCATCTGACCGATGGACTCATGGGCAAAGACTATGTGACCATGGGATTCATGATTCAGAAAATATGGGACGGGATTTCGGTTTATGCCAATTTTGAAAACTTCACCGATCGTCGCCAGACGCGCTTCGACACCATCTATACCGGAAGTGTGACCAACCCGGAGTTTCGCGACATTTACGCGCCGCTCGACGGTTTCGTGGCTAATGCCGGTGTAATATTGAAATTCTGATAGCAGTAAGCCACATGGCTCAAACAGGGGACTCGGACCATCCGGTTGGTTCGAGTCTCTTTTTTTGCGTTAAATAACTCATAAATTTTTTAAAACATTTCGGTAGCACGAAAGATTTTGTAATTTTGTAATCCACAAATCCTAATAAAACAATCTCAAAAATCAAATCCAATGAGTAAACCTTATGTTTTAGGTATCGACATAGGTGGAACCAACACCGTGTTTGGCATTGTTGACGCCCGTGGCGTTGTTCTTGCAAGTTCATCAATCAAAACCCAGAAGCATGCAGATTTTGATGCTTATCTTGATGAGCTTCACACAGAAGTGATTCGTCTTCTTGAAGCTAACGATGCTGTCGACAAGATTCTCGGAATCGGCATCGGCGCTCCGAATGCGAATTATTATACCGGAACGATCGAAGGCAAGGTAAATCTCCCTTGGCCGTCTCCTCTGCCACTCGCACAGATCGTAAGCGAGAAGTTCGGCATCCCGGTTGCAATCACCAATGACGCAAACGCTGCTGCTATCGGCGAGATGACTTACGGAGCTGCCCGCGGTCTGCGCGATTTCATCATGATTACACTCGGCACTGGCGTAGGCAGCGGTATCGTCATCAACGGCCAGCTCGTCTATGGTCACGACGGTTTTGCCGGTGAGCTGGGCCACACCATAATCCGCCGCAACAACGGCCGTCTTTGCGGATGTGGACGCACTGGCTGTCTCGAAGCCTATTGCTCGGCTACAGGTGTCGCACGCACCGCCCGCGAATTCCTTGAAATCCGCGAGGATGATTCACTGTTGCGCGAGCTTCCGATTGACGCTATCACGTCAAAGGATGTCTATGACGCTGCCATGAAGGGCGACAAGCTTGCAAAGGAGATTTTTGAATACACAGGTAATATTCTTGGCGAAGCGCTTGCCGATTTCACCGTGTTCTCTTCGCCTGAGGCTATTATCCTGTTCGGCGGTCTTGCAAAGTCGGGCGACCTGCTGATGCGTCCTCTCCGCGAGTCGATGGAGAAAAACATGCTCCATATCTTCAAGGGCAAAGTCAAAGTGATTCCTTCGGAACTCAAGGAGGCTGATGCCGCTGTCCTCGGAGCGAGCGCTCTCGGCTGGGAGGCAGGCAAGGCTAATTCCGCCCCCAACCCCGTAGCGGTCCCCGTCAAGGTTAATGAATGAGCATTGCATTTTATCGGTCATAAGTAACAGACAAAACCATACATTATTTATAGGAAACTACTCTGTGTCGGATTGGCGACATAGAGTAGTTTTGTTGTAAGAGACAGTTGGTTCAATATGATTACCCCCGGTCATCGGAACTACAATCCGATGACCGGGGGTGTTATGTTTTTTGGCGGTTTTGGAGATGACTTGAGGTTTATATTCCCGGTGTGAAATTCAGTTTCATGATAGTCTTACCTGATTTCCACGCTGAAGCCGGGTTTGTCGAGGCAGTGGCATTTGGTTGATGAGCCAGCCGGGACATACGACTGGAAATCACATGCTTTCTGTGGTTCGCCCCAGAAATGCATCGGGAAGAAATTGTCGACCTTGACTTTCGAGAGGAAGATTTCAGCGCCTTTTGCGAAATCCGCACCCATTCGGGCATCGACGGGGAACATCGCGATTTTTATTTCAGGGATATCCTCGGCTATACGGTTGACGATTTTTTCGAACTTGGCCTGAGCTTCGGCAACTTCGCGCTCGGTCGATTCCTCGCTCCAGTGCCAGTCGTTGAGGTCGCCGGCATGGAAAATAACATCTCCTTCAGCGGTGGTGATGGCGTAGCTTACGCCTGCGTCAGTCGAGCCATAGGCTCTGACTTCCTTCGTGCCGGGAATCTGGTCGATGACATCCCCGGCCGACATCCAAGCAACCGAAAGTCCCTTTTTGGGGACGAGTTTCGAGAATATGTCGTTGGAAAGCACATAGGTGCGCTTGCGTTCCTGAGCAAGTTCGAATATCGAGGTGTTGAAGTGGTCGGGATGATGGTGTGACACGAAGAACACCACGTCTTTCGAAGGATTGTCGTTCAATACCTTTTCGAGTTTCCTGTCGGGGTCTTTGTAGTAGTCAAACACCATGACTGCCTGCGGGGTTGTGACAGCAAACCCGCTGTGGTCAAGATATGTTACAGTAATCATAGCTCTGTTATATTTTTTGTTTAGATATGTTTTCAATGCGACCGGCCGCCGTCGGGCAGCCTCCATTATATCTAACACAGAGCCGGGGGGAGGGGTTCAATGACGGTACAACTTCAATATTCCGTCCTCAAACACAAGGTAGATGCCATTTTCATAGAGCCACACTTCGCGGATGTATGAATTGTCTGCTCCACGGTCTACTTCGCGCGGTGAGCCGAGTGCCAGACGGCATTCCTCGCGGGTCATGTCGAGCGCCACGCGTCCGTTGATTATCTTGTCCCACATCTCATCGGTGATCGACGGATATTTCAGCCTCGGGTTTGTGAATGAGAATAAGGCCGGGAAGGAACGCGGAGTATAGCTTCGCGGACCGGGATGGAGAAAAAGGCGTGCTGAAGTGCCGCGTTCGTCTGTGAATGACACCTTGATAGGGTAGATGTCGTTGCCCGGAGTCACTGAATCGACTGTCACCGGGACAAACTGACGGCCGTTGAGCGAATTGTCGGTGTCGTCGCGCCATGTGCGTGTGAGCACATAATAATGTTGTCCGTCCATGAGGCGGCGGGCATCGTCGACGAGGCTTTCCTGAATGGTGAAAGGCACGCTGAGTGGTCCTTGCTCCATCACTTTGGCGATGGGGCGGCTGATACGGTAGACAAAGGTGCGTCCGTCGCCCGGTTCTGCGATGAAACTGATATCGGTGACTGACGTTCCTGTGATTGAAGGCGCTTCCTTCGCGCCGGTAAATATGAGGGTCTTTCCCCCGAGCGAGTCGTAGGGCGATGCAGTAGCCCCGAAAATCAGGCGTATTTTGTCGTTGGTCACTCTGAAGCGCTTCCCGGGTTTCCATTCCCCGAGGCTTTCGTCGGTGACATGGGCGAGAAATGTGTCCTCAGGAGTGACTGTGATATTTTCGCGTTTCACTTCGCGGTCGCCCACTCGCGGGGTGTATTCCACTCCGGTGAAGCAGCTGCTGAGAAAAGCTGTGAGCAGGATTGCTGGGAGAAATCGTAACTTATCCATTATAATTGAGTTTATGGTTTAAGGCATGTCATGCCTTAAACCATAAACTTTTCAGTGGCCTTTGGAGGCGTTAAATTTTACATCTTAAAAAATCTGCGACTCATTCGTGTCATTTAGGCTCTATGCCGAGGTTGTCAAACATGAACGAGTACATGTCGGTGTATTCCTCAAGCACCTTGGCTATGGGCTTGCCTGCTCCGTGGCCTGCCTTGGAGTCGATGCGGATGAGTTTGGGAGCGTCGCCGGTATCCGATGCCTGAAGGGTTGCGGCATACTTGAATGAGTGTGCGGGCACTACGCGGTCGTCGTGGTCAGCCGTGGTGACGAGGATTGCGGGATAGGGTGTGCCGTCGTTCTTGATATTGTGGATGGGCGAGTATTCGAAGAGATACTTGGCCATTTCGGGTGAGTCGGCGCTTGTGCCGTAGTCCGAAGCCCAGTTCCAGCCGATGGTGAAGAGATGGTAGCGCATCATGTCCATTACGCCCACACGGGGGATTGCGACTTTGAACAGGTCGGGACGCAGGTTGACTGTCGCGCCTACGAGCAGACCGCCGTTGCTGCCGCCTTCGATTGTGAGATAGTCGGGTGAGGTCCAGCCTTCGTCAATGAGATATTCGGCTGCAGCGATGAAGTCGTTGAACACGTTGAGCTTGTTCATCTTTGTTCCGGCTTCGTGCCATGCCTCGCCATACTCAGAGCCACCGCGGAGGTTGGCCTGCGCATAGATGACACCGTTTTCAAGCAGGAAGAGACGGTTGGGCGAGAATCCCGGGGTAAGCGATACGTTGAAACCGCCGTAGCCGTAGAGGTAGACGGGATTCTTTCCGTTGCGCTCAAGACCTTTCTTATAGGTGAGGAACATGGGGACTTTAGTGCCGTCGGCCGAGGTGTAGAACACCTGTTCCGTTACGTAGTCGTCGAGGTTTACGTCCTTGATTTCAGGCTGGAAGAGCATGCGGCTTTCACCTGTCTTCACGTCATAGGCATACTGTGCTGCCGGTGAGGTGAATGAAGTGAACGTATAGTAGATGTCCTCGGGATATTTGCGCTCGGTGTAGAGGCTGACCGAACCATAGCCGGGGAGCTTCATGTCGCCCTCCTTTTTGCCGTCGATGGAATAGATGGCAATCTGGTTGGCTGCATCTTTCTCATAGGTGAGGAAGAGCTTGTCGCCGGCAAACTGTGCGCCTGTCAGCACGCCTTCGGCTTCGGGGACGAGTTCTTTCCAGTTCTCGATTGAGGGATTGGCAAGATCGGCCACCATAAGACGGTTTTTGGGTGCGCCGTATGAGGTGAGGATGTATATCTTGTTGTTGATGACGTCGATGACACCGTTGCTGTATTCCTGAGTCGGAGCCATTGTCACCCATGCTCCGTTCTTACGGACTTTGAGCTCGTTGCCCACGCCTTGGCCGCCTACGCTGACAAACAAGACTGGCTGTGACTCAGCCACGTCGGCCGAATGGAAGTGGAACGGATGTGCCGGGTCGCTGAATGCCACTGTGTCATCGCTCTGTGGAGTTCCGATTTTGTGATAGTAGACAAGATGGTTCTGGTTGGCGTTTGAGAATTCCTTGCCGGCCTCGGGTGCGGGGTAGGCGCTGTAGTAGAATCCGTCGCCGTCCCATGAAGCTCCTGTGAATTTGGCCCACTTTATGTGGTCGGGAAGGAGTTCTTTTGTCTTTGTGTCCATCACGTAGATTTCGGTCCAGTCGCTGCCGCTGCGGCTGATGGTGTAGGCGGTATATTTGCCGTCTTTCGACTGGAATACGCCGGTGAGCGCCACTGTTCCGTCGTCGCTGAGCTTGTTGGGGTCAAGGAAAACTTCGCGCTCGGTGGAGTCGAGGGTCGGTTTGCGGTAGAGAATCGACTGGTTCTGGAGTCCGTCGTTCTCATAGAAATAAAACATTCCGTCGTTTTCACGATAGGTCAGACCGCGCTTCATGTAGTTGTTGAGGTCGGTGAGGCGCGAGTTGATTTTCGAGCGGAAGGGGATTTTTGAGAGATAAGCGTTGGTTACCGCGTTCTCGGCCTCGACCCATTTGAGCGTTTCGGCTGCGGTGTCGTTTTCGAGAGGACGGTAGTTGTCGGGGACGACCATACCGAAAATAGTGTCGACTGTCCCGTCGGCAGGAGCTGCGGGATATGACAGCTGCTTCTGTTGCGAGCAGCTTCCAAATGTCGCGAGAGCCATTGTGGTCATGAGCGAATAGCCTAAGTTTCGTGATATTGACATAGTTGCTTGTTGAAGAAATGTGACTTACATCCACAAATTTACGATTTAATTTCCAATCTTTGTCAACAGTTCGAATTTTTTAATACAAACCACGCTCTGGCGACCGCTGAAAACGGATTGTATGGATATGCCAAATGCACAGCCGGCAGAATAGTCCGTAATCGGACCTGTTCTGTCGGCTGGCATCGTGTTGATTATCCGGCTGTGTGCCGGAGAGGTTTCAGTTGTCGTTTAGAGGGCTTCGAAGATAACGGTGAACGTACGTTCGGCGCGTACCGTACCGTCTTCCGAGAGTATGGTTATGCGCACTTCATGTGGCTGACCGTCCATAAGGTCGCGGATATTGGTTATGCGTACAACATAAGAGTTTCGCATCGCGTCAGTCACGGGGAGGTCTTCGAGTGTCACTCCGGTGAAACTGCTGTTTGTATAGATTACAGTACCGCCGGTATATTCCGACATCAGGCGGTTTGCTTCATATCTGTCTGAGCTCTCTGATGAGCTGTACACGGTATGGATTGTACCCAATGTCGTGTCCCAATCGCTAAGGAGTGATTCGACTGAGAAACGGTCGATGTTACGATTCTGATTAGGCTCGTCGGTGAAATTTACAAAAATTCTGTTGGCGTTTTTGCGGAACGTAAACAAGTCGGTAGCAAAGCGGAGTGCGGCCATTCCACATTCATAAGAAGAATTGCCTCCTGTGCGGTACGATTCTGCATTAGAGATGAATGTCTCAGCGTCAGAATCGGTAAATCCCATGGTTCGAGATGTCCCGGAAATGCCCGGACGGTTGAGATAATCGCTGAGGTTCTGGTAAGAAGTTACATTCATAGCTCCGGTGATTGCGCCATCGTAGCCTACACAACCAAACTGAATGTCAAGGCTGGTCTTTGATAGCTTTTCGGCCCATGCGGTTATATCGCGTGCTATTGCATTGGCTTCCTGCGACATTGATCCGGAGTTGTCTACGAGGAAAACGAGGTCGACAGGCACTGTGCGTTCGTTGTTGTCGTCGGCTGTATTGTAGACTTTTACGCCTTTCGGCTGTCCGTCGACTTCAATCCAGATGTTTTGTCCGATTTCGCCAGTGCCGAGCAGTCGAAGCCATTCGAGGGTTGCTTTGTCCTGAATGCCTGTCATGTCGATTCTGAAAACGGCAGCTCCCTCCTCATCTACAGTTGTATACTGTATGTTGGGGATAGTGGCGTTGGGTTCGTCGTTGAGTTCGGGGTTCGGCTGGGCCTGATTGTCTTTGGGGATGTCGGTACGGTCTTCGGGAGTCGTTTTGTCGTCATCGGAGCAAGACGTGAGTGGGAATGCGCAGGCACAGAGCAGTGCTGCACAGCTCAAAAATTTGAGGTTCATGATGTGTAAATAAAAATAGGTTAAAAAAAATATAGCTAATATCGCTTATAGCAACTTATTTTCTTGTACTTATAGCTGATTGTGTATTGTGGCGGTATCCGGATGCAAAATTAATTAATTATTTTTAATAAAAGTGTCTTATCTGTAAAAAAAATATAGGATGTCTCGCCGACCTTTGATTTTCAATCGATTATTGTTGAGAGGATATGAAAAATGTCGCATACCAGTTTTTACAAGGAATGCGACATTCGTGGATATTGTTGGATTTTGTCTGTGGATAGACTTAAATAAGGGACGAGTCTGAACGTCTGTGGTGGTTTGACGGCACTATTACCGCTTTTAATCTGTCGTTTGCCGACGTTCTATGTCCCGTTTGGGCGTATGTGCCTGACTTTTAGAGCTCGTGATAGTTCTGAGAGTCATTGACACGATACATGAGGGCTGCTGATTCGCAATACCACTCGATGGCTTTTTTGACCATTTTTGTTACTTTCATAATGTGTTCATTTTAAAAGTTAAACATACATGGGATTAATTGATTGAGCTCGTGAGGCAAGAGACGTGAGGAGAAAGCCTCGGGAGCGTGTAGTGGTGTGTGTAGTTCATTTTTCCTCGTCCAGAGAGCGGAAACTGCAGTCGCCGGTAGGACGAAAACAGTCTCGCTCGCCGAGAGTACGGAAGAAAGTGTGAACGTCTGCCTTGAGAACTTTAAACATGTTGTTCATAATTGCAGAATTTTAAATTAAACCTAATAAAAACAATCTTTAATAAAACAATCTTTACCTTTTTTTCTTATTCCGCAGGCTGTTTTACTGAATCCATCTCTATGGAAATTCAGTTTCTTTTGCAGCTTGCTTGTTGACTTGCGTCAATTACTAAACAATCGAATACGCTGCAAAGTTAGATAGAATTTGTGGAATTATGTTATAAAAATATGTTGTTTAACACAAAACCTGCCTGAAACGGCTCTAATTTCGGTATTTTAACAATGTTAATTAAAAGTGTTAAAGCTACACTTATCCTTTATTTTCGTCTTATGCCGTCATTTTCTGATTTCAGGAAAGCCCTGAGTCGGGACTATGACATAGCTTGAATCAGCCGGATTTAGGGTGACCAGAAGCGCTTCTATGCCACTGAGACTGTCGAGCATCGCTATGGCACTGTCGGAACTCATGGCCATGCAGGCTGTGGCATAGGCATCGGCCTCCATTGCTGACGGTGCGATGACTGTCGCCGACAGCAGGTCGGTGTGGGCCGGGAGTCCGTCGGAGGTGCTGATGGTGTGCCATACACGTCCCGAAGGGGTCTGCTTGAAATTGCGGTAGTTGCCTGAGGTGGCGATTCCGCAGTCGGTCACGGCGATTACAGCCATGCGTGAATGGATGACCGATGTGTCGTTTTCGAGAGGGGCATCGACCATGATGCGCCACTCCTCGCCACGTGGATTTTTCCCGCTGAGGGCGATTTCTCCGCCGATTTCAATCATGAAGTCCTCACATCCGTTGCGTCGCAGCATCTCTCCGACGAGGTCACAGCCGTAGCCCTTTGTGATGGCCGAGAAATTGAACTCTGTCTGCGGCGTTTTGCGGACAATGTGGTTTCCGCTGTCGATACGGCACTCGGAAATCCCTACCGAGCACATCACGCTGTCGAGCATCTCGCGTGTCGGCTCTACACCTGTCTTCCTGTAGCCGAATCCCCAGAGGTTGATGAGTGGGGCGAGTGTCGGGTCGAAGCGTCCGTAGCTTGCGCGGTTCACTTCCTGCGATTTGAGGAATATACGTCTGACAAGCGAGTCTGCCTCGCAGACCTCCCCACGGTTTATGCGCGAAATCAAGGAGCTGTCGTTGAATGGCGACAGCGACATCTCGACCTGTTTCATCACCTTGATGATTGAATCGTTGAGGTCGCGGTCTGAATTATAGCATATATTATAGGTGGTGTTCCAGACTCCTCCCTGAAAGCTGCGGTAGGCTGTCGCTCCGTTGCATGAACTGATGAGCGTGAGTGACATTAGTACACCAAACAGGTACAGAATCTTCCATTTTGTAAGAATATTACGGGTCATAACAGTAATTTTTCTTCAAAATTACTAAAATAATCAAAAATAATGGATATATTTGCGATTAACTTGTGTTACATATGAAAAACCTAATATCACTAACCTATCTTTATACATCTCTCAATGAAAAAAATTTCGCTATTGCTCTTTCCTCTTGTTGTTATGGCTCTGTTTACGTACGTTCTTTGCAAACCTACTGCCAGTGCTGAAACTAAGACTGACTCAAACTTGAAAGAAGAGATAACTATTATGGAAAAGACTTATGTATTTCTCGCAGATGGCTTCGAGGAAATCGAGGCTCTCGCGACAGTAGACCTTCTCCGCCGTGCAGGCGTCAATGTGGAGACTGTGTCCGTCAATCCGACCCTTGCTGTAAAGGGTGCTCACGGTGTTGAGGTCGCAGCCGACATCATGCTTGCCGACTGTCCTGAAGGTGCTAAAATGTATATACTTCCCGGCGGTATGCCCGGAGCGAAGAATCTGGCCGACAATGCACACGTCTGCCGTCTGCTCACCGCCCAGCACAAGAACGGAGGCAAGATTGCTGCCATTTGTGCCGCCCCTGCGGTCGTGCTTGCTCCGCTTGGTATAATTGACGGCTACGAGGCCACATGCTATCCCGGGTTTGAAGAGGGCGTGATTGCCGGTGGAGCCCGTCACAAGAACCAGCGTGTGGTTGTCGACCGCAATGTCATCACCGCCAACGGACCGTCGTCGGCTATTCCTTTTGCCCTCTCTATCATCGAGGCCCTCAAGAATCAGGACAGCGCCGACACTGTTGCCAAAGGCATCCTCCTCTGACAATCAATAGGCCACGGATGCCGGACCGTTGCCTTGTAAAAACAGCATATTTCATTCATTCCCCTCGGAATCGGCTTCAAGTGAAGTCCTCCTGTCAGGTAATGAATGAAATATGCTGTTTTTATTCCGGTCAGTGCGACCTTCGGATATGTCTTTAATGTGTGCCTGCTTACGCTTTCTGGAATATATTGGACACAGCGATTTTGAAATCGTTGAACATCGCCGTCACCGGTGTGAGTATGGGTTTGAACGGACGGACAGTGCTCGGAGTGAATACGCGGAGACCATTGTGGTGGCAGCGGATGTCGAGACGGTCGGTCATTTCCATCGGTTCGCCGTCGAGGTGTGAAGGGCCTCGGCGCTCGCGTTCGATAACTATATTGTCGGTGCGGAATGTGTTGATAAGCATGTTGCGCTCAATCATGCCTGTCATCATGTCGACTCCGACAAGGGCGGTCGACAAAGTGTTGCCGGCATGGATTATGGTGACATCGAGAAGCCCGTCGTTGATTGAGGCGCTCGGGGCGATATAGGCGTTGTTGCCATATTGCGATGCGTTGCACACGGCCACGAGGAATGCCCGTTCGGTCAGCTTCTTGCCGTTGGCGCTGATCGTGTAGTATTCCGGCTCGTAATTGGCATATGTCTCAAATGTACTCTGGATATATGTGAGTTTGCCGCGTGTCTTCTTGCGTGCGAAAGCGGCGCTCACCGCGGCGTCAAACCCTACGCCGAACGTGCAGAAAAACTTGTTGTCGTTGACCGTTGCGTAGTCGATGTCTTCCGGGTGGTTTTCCATTATGACCTTCAGTCCCTCGCGGATGTCAATCGGAATTCCGAGATGGCGGGCCAGTCCGTTGCCGGATCCGCACGGCAGGATTCCGAGCACGACTCCTGTCCCGCAAAGAGCCGCAGCCGTTTCGTTGATTGTACCGTCGCCCCCGGCGGCAAGTACAATTCCACACCCTTTTTCCACGGCCGAAAGGGCAAGGCGTGTGGCATCACCGTGGCCTTTGGTGTAGACGGTTTCGACTTCCCAGCCAAGAGGGCTGAGCGACTCGGCGACCAGACGGTCAAGTCCGGCCTTATTGCGAGTGCCGGAGATAGGATTGATAATCAGACGTACTTTCATGCAAGAGTGTTGAGAGGGCATCAGATGGTTACGCGTCGCGTTGTAGTGCCAATCTTCAGAATATAGATTCCCTTGGCGCTCATGTGAAGTCGGTGAGTCCCGGCGGGGAGGGTTTCCTGCGAAATAAGCTGGCCGAGAATCGTGAAGACTTTGACGTTGACCTCTCGCTGGGATATCACATATATGTGCCCGTCGCGCACGGCAACGTCAGTCCATTCGGGGTCGCTTCGCTGTTCGGTGAATATGCGTCCGGGCGCGTCGACTGCCTCCCAGCGTGGGGCTGCTCCCGAAGTGAGCAGCGCTGAGATGACAATGAGCGCTATGACAATGAGTTGACGCATAGAGCGGAGATGTTTTATCTTTTTATTCTTTTGCAAAATTAAGAAAAATTTCCCCGAATTGCAAAAGCATTGGTTCCGGGGGTTGAAAAAACTATCTCTTTTACTCTGATGTCGGCCGGTATGAAAAAGACCGCCGTCATCCTTCTTTCCTCTAAGGATGGCGGCGGATTTGCTGGTGGTTGTGTGTGTTTTTTTAGTATGTGTATTTCCGATAAGATAAAGAGTATGGAAAGGAAAGCCGGATGTCATTTCCGGATTTTAGCTTTTTTTATCCCCTGTCAATACATCGGGGTGAACGGTTGTGCCTTGAATAGCTTCGAGGTTTCGTCGCCTAAGTAGTCCTTGCTCTTTGAGGTGTCGATTTTCATCACCGGTGCTCCCGGACGGAGGTCACACTTGTTGAGGTCGACATAGAAGATTCCCGGATTGGTCACGATGTCGAAATAGTAGAGGCGGTCGCGGATATTGGCAAACGAACGCCATTGGGTTGAGCTGACGTTGGCTTCGCCAGCCGTATATGTGTATGGGACTGATACGTTGAAGAGGATGGAGCGGATGATTGTCAGCCCGAGGTCGGCATCACCCGTCTTCTCGACATGATGGTCGAAGAAATAGGCTCTCACGAAGCGGTCGGGGCTCGAAACTGTGCCCGGAAGGGTATTTGTGCCTCCTTTGGCGAGCCAATATTCATTGATGGCGTTCATCTCAGGGAAATTGGGGTCGTTGGTGAGCACGGGGATGTCCTGTCCTTCATAGATGCGGAGGTCTCCGTCCTCGAATTCGATCATGGCCGACTTGCCTGTCTCGTCAGTGATGCCCCAGTGGAGTGTCGAGACAGTGCCGCTGTCGAATGTCGAGCCTGAGATAGTGAAATTCTGCTCGCGCAGCATCGCTACGGCCTCGTCGGTAGTGGCACACATGTCGAGCAGCCACGCCGGGAACATTGAGAGCGACATCGGCGGACGGTTGTTGGTCGAGTCGTTGACATAGACAGTTCCCTTGCAGAAAAGTCCACTGACCACAAGTCCTTTTTCGTTCATACCCTCGGTGACTCCACCGTCGTACCCGACGGCGTAAACCGCACCGTATTTCGATGTCCACTGGATTGCGCCGGGGAGATCGTGGCCTTTTTTCTCCATGCCGCGCGGATAGACATAGAGGTTGGTGGGAATCGGTGTTTTCCAGTCGAGCGAACGGCCCACGATGCGCAGGCTGTCGTTGCCGACATAAAGCACTCGCGAACATCCTGCCGCCGTGTTGTGAAGACTGGCTGCTGCGATGGCCATGGCTGCCGCAATAAATTTAGCTTTCATAATAAGTTGAAAATTGCTGGTGTTACGTGTTTTGAGTAATTAACACCGTGCCATGGCTTTAGGTTCGGTCCGGGTGGCCGTTTTTTCAGACGGCACTGTTTCGGGCTACACGGACTTGTGATTCTGGAGCGTTGCGTGCCTGTTCGGGTATCTTGAATCCCAGACGGGCTATAATGATGCTCATGACCGGAGTGAGGATGTTGAACACACAGCAGGGGAGATACGTGAGCGTGCCTACGCCAAGCACCGTTGCCTGTGTGAGTCCGCATGAGTTCCAAGGAATCAGCACAGAGGTGACGGAGATGGAGTCTTCCATTGCGCGGCTCAGCAGGCGCAGTTCGAGTCCGTTGCGCCTGTAGAGAGAACGATACATGTTGCCGGTGATGATGAGCGACAGATACTGGTCGGCCGTGCAGCAGTTCATCACCAGACCGCTGGTGACGGTGGCGCTGACAATGCTTGTGCGACGGCGCAGACGGTTTGTGAACGCGTTGGTTAGTTTTGTGAGCATTCCTGTCCCGATCATGACCGAGCCGAAAAGCATGGCGCTTAAGACGAGATAGACCGTGGGCATCATGCCGAGGATTCCGCCGGTGGTCACGAGATCGTCGAGAGCCGGATTGCCGGTCGTGAGGGCTGCTCCACTCCATAGCGATGTCGCAAGTGTGGCGACATCCATGCCTTCGTGTGACTGGAAGATGAAAATGCCGGCAGCACCCATCGCCGAGGCGATAAGCAGCACTTTAAGAGTCGGGACGCGCATGCCGATGAGTGTCATGGTCACAGCCGGGATTACAAGCGTCCACGGCGAGAGGTTGAAAGTAGAGCCGAGCGACGACAGCATGGCGCTTGCGTCGGGTGCATGCTCTGTCCCGGTGTTTATGCCGACGATGAAAAAGACAATCAGGGCGATGACTATGGCTGGAATGGTGGTGAACATCAGGTAGCGGATGTGCTCGAAGAGGTCGACTCCGGCAGTCGACGATGCGATTACCGTAGTGTCGCTCAGAGGCGACACCTTGTCGCCGAAATATGCTCCCGAGATGATTGCTCCGGCAATCCAAGGGTCACTGTAGCCCATCACTTCTCCGATGCCCATGAAGGCTACTCCGAGTGTGGCGATTGTGGTCCATGAGCTGCCGGTCAGCACGGAAATCGCCGAGCAGACCACGCAGGTCACCACGAGAAAGAATTTAGGACTTAGAATCTGGAGTCCATAGGATATAAGCGTCGGAACTACTCCGGAGAGCATCCATGTGGTGGCCACCATAGCTATGCAGATGAGGATAGGGATTGCCGGTAGAATCTGGACTGCACTTCTTTTGAAGCCGACTGCCAGTCCGCGTCGTGAGGCCACGCCTCCGATCAGTGCGAGAGACAATGCGATTGCCGTGGATGCCAGCAGGATATATGGACCGGACTCCGACACTGCGTCAGCTCCGCTGATGACAATGATAGAGATGAGGGCTACGAAAAGAAAGCTTATGGGGATGAGAGAGATGCCGAGCGAGGGGAGATTGCGACTGCCGAAAATACTGTGTTTATTCAATCTTATAAATCCGTTAAAATAAGTTAGTAATCTAATGGAAACTTGCTTGCGTGACCGGTGTGGTGACGGTCGGAAGCTAAGAATTTAAAAACAGGCTATAAAACAGCTTATAAGTACAAAATTAGTAAAAATCGGGCGTATTTCACAACACGCGTCTGACAAAACACGCTAAAATCTTAAAATTCATGTTAATGACTTGGCTTCGAGAATGTATTAATCGTCAAGCGACTTGTATTTTGTCGTGGATTTATTAAAACATGTATGTCAATCACATGTCTGGGTAACCGTATTCATCTACTGTAGGTCTTAAAAAAAAGAAACACCCATGTGGGTGTTTCTTTTTTTTAAGGCTATAAAGTTATTTGTCAGAAAGTTCAAAAGAAGTAGGAGCTTTTAGTCCTGGTAGCCTGAAATATGCAACTAATTGGCCTTCTATTTTAAGGAATTTCCCTAAATTTCCGGGATTATCCTTGAGATTAAGCTTGCTGCGACAATCAGTGTTTGCTACGAGTTGCACGGGAACACATTTGGTATAATCTTTCTCTGTTGGGCTCGCGGCTATAAGCAGATTTGACGCGCTTGATGACGGTATTTCGAAGTGGCTTCCTGATGAGATGTCAGCTCCGTCAACCCATCCCACGATGTAGCCTTCAACCCATGAAGTCGTACCGGGATTGTTAAGTGCGATTGCCGAAGGCACACTATAGGGAGCTTCTTTTGTCCCGTTTCCTTCTGGATTCACCGGAGTGTCGCCGCCACTTTGGCCTGCGAGGCTGAATGCGGTAGGAGCTTTAAGACCTGCCTGACCGAAATACTTTGTGAGTTGGCCTTCTATTTTAAGAAGTTTCCCGAGATTGTCAGGATGGTCCATAAGATTTACTTCTGTACGGATGTCGGTATTTGCGACAAGTTGGACAGGAACACACTTCGTATAATCCGTTTCGTTGGGATTGTCTGCGATAAGAACATTTGACGCGCTTGACGAAGGTACTTCGAAATGGCTACCTGTAGCGATGGCCGCGCCTTCTACCCAACCTACGATGTAGCCCTGAATCCATGACACAGAGCCAGGATTGTTAAGGCTGATTGTTTGAGATATGCTGTATGGCTTTGCCTCAGTTCCGTCACCGTCACCTGTGACTGGAGTGTCGGGAGTGTCACTACCGCCTTCGAGTACAAAGTCGGTAGGAGCTTTTATACCTGATTGGCTGAAATATTTTGTGAGTTGACCTTCAATCTTGAGCTTTTTCCCGAGGTTGCCAGGATTGTTCTGAAGATTGACCTTGTTGCGACATTCTGTGTCATAGACAAGTTGTACGGGCATACACTTTGTGTAGTCTGTTTCTGTCGGGGTAGCTGCGATGAGCACATTCGATGCATTTGAGGCGGGAACGCTGAAATGGCTTCCTGCCGAGATGTCAGCGCCCTCTACCCAACCTACGATATAGCCCTCTACCCATGCTGTAGAGCCTGGGTTGTTCAGAGCGATTGCCTGGCTGACCGAATATGGTTTCTCCTTTGTTCCGTCGCCTGTTCCGGGGGTGGGTTCGTCGCCGCCGGGCACTTCGACACCGTCGATGCGGAATGTCGATGCCGAGCCGTTGTTGCCTGTCACTGCGGGCATTGAGAGCTCAGTGCCGAAATTACCGCTGATCCACATCTGCTTCTTGTAGTTAGAAGGATTGTCGGGCAGATTGCCGTACTGACGGAGCTTTGATCCCTGCGGAAGATTGATGACCATACACTTTGTCCAGTCGGTGCAGTCGGCGCTCTGGGCGATGACGAGGGTGTTGTCAAGGTCAGGTTCGCCGGTGAACTGGATGTCGGCGTTTGAGCTGACTGTCTGTACGCCGGGCGCTACAGCTCCTACGATATAGCCTGTCAGCCATACGTTTGAAGCCGAACCGCCGTTGTTGATGATCGCGATAGCCTGATCTACGGTGTAGGGGTTGTCTTCAGCGCCCGGGCCGATGGTAGGATTGCCGAAGTTCATACATCCGTTTCGGTCAAGGAGCAGGAGCTGCCAGCCACCGCTTGAGTGGTAGCTGAGTAGACCGACCACGTCGCCATGACCTTCGGGAAGGATGTCGGCATAGAAATTGGAATAGCCGCTGGTGCGCACATTGATTGTTCCGCCGTCAGAGAGTGTCAGCGCACGGTTGACGGTTTCCTTGCTCGCTGCAAACGCTTCCTTGCCGCCATCTGCGAAATAGCAGTTGTTGAATCTAACGAGCTGGCTCTGCCATTTGCGGAGCACTTCGGGGCCGCCTGACAGTTCGGAGAGCGAATTGACCGTGATGGTGTCGACAGCCGCCAGATCGGGTAGGCCGTTGAGCTGCGAGTGCTTGACGAATTCCTGATATGGCATGAAGGTGGTCTGCTGGCCGTATTGCTGAGAGTCCTCTGGCGAACCGAGCTGCTGGAGGCCGGCATACTTGCCTATTGTCATTCCGGTGAGGTCGATCACCACTTCCTGTCCGCGGCGATACTGGTTGCTCATCGAGTTGGCATTGATGCTCATGGCAAGCGCACCTGTCTCATCCTGAATGACGAGTGACTTGTAGATGTTGCCTGAGGCATCCGATGAAATCACGTGGCCTTTTACCAGAAGGCGTTTTCCGTTTTCGGCTTCACCGATTTGCTTGTAATAGTTATCGGCGTCTTCCCAGAATTCGGTTTTGATTTCGTTGATGGTCTTCACCTCATAGTTTTCGGTGTCGTTGAGCCAGGATGACTCGGGGTCTGTCATGCCCGGAGCGTCGAAATCGTCCTGACAGGCCGTCAGCGAGAGCGCACCGGCGAATAGCAGGCTCAGATATGTCTTGAAATTTCTCATAGTTTTTGTCTTTGATCGGATTACTCGCTAATTTTCAGATTTCTGATTTCCCATGTGTCAGCTCCGCTTTCGTCAGAACCGTATTTGAATCCCACATGGATTTTTTTACCGGCATAGGCCGAGAGGTCGATTGAGCCGGAGTTCGCAAATGTCCATGATCCGGCATCGGGCCATGAAGGGATTGCAAGTTCCGTCCATGATGCAGCACCCTCCTCGCGGACAACTGCGCAGCAGAGCGTGCGGAGTGTTGTCTGGAATTTGGCTGCATGCTCAAATGAGAGCTTGGCCGATTTGGCTGCGCTGAGGTCGATGACGGGCGAGTAGGCATAGGCCTTCGATGCAATGGCCTTGCCTCCTGAATATGCGCTGGCGTTGAGATAGTGTTTGCCGCTGTATTCTTTCCATGTCCACACGGCCTCAACACCGTCGACGCTGTTTGCCTCGTAGCTCCAGTCGATTGTCGCTGCGTCCTCGCCAAGTGCCGAGTAGATTGTTGTGCCGGGGGTCGGTTCATCCGGTTTCTCAGGCGTGTCGACAAACTCGAAGCCGTCTATGCAACCGGTTTGAGGATCCATGAAAGTGAGCTGCCATGAAGCTTTCGATGAGGCATAGTAGCCGAGAATGGCCACCACAGTGCCAGTACCCTTTGGCAGAATCTGTGACGAGAACGTACATTTGTTGCTCGTGCGTACATCGATGGTGTTGCCCTCGGCATCTTTCAGGGTGCGGTTTGTAGCGCCTGTCGCACCGGGGTTGTCACACCATGCAGCCTTGCCGCCGTCTACGAAACTTACATTCTCGATTTTCACGAGCTGACATTGCCATTCGATAAGTTTTGACTTGTCGTTGATCCATGAGTTGAGATCGGAGATGGTGACTGTGTAAGGCTCGGCGTCCGTGAGCGACGGCAGACCGTTGCGCTGGGCGCGGAGTCCGAAGGCTTCAGGCTCGATGCCGCCTACGTTTCCATTGTAGAGTGTGCCGATCTGCATCTGCTTGCCGTAGCCTCCGACGAGCAGACCGGTCACGTTGATGCGCACTTCCTGTCCCATCGGATAGCTTTCATAGAGGTCATAGCCGTGGACGCGGATGTCAAGAGCTCCGCTTTCGTCGCGGAAATAGATGTGCTGATAGACATTTCCGTCTTTGTCCGACGAGATGATGCGGCCTCCGAGGATGATGCTGTCGCCGTTGGCATTGACCGGGATGGTGGTCGATGAATTGGACTGGGCTATGTCCCAGAACATTTCTTTGAATTCCGAAATGGCCGTGTTGACCTCATAGGTAGCTTCGGGCACAATCACCGGCGGACGGTCGAAATCATTGTCGCAGGCGGTGAAACCGAGCGACATGCCTGCGGCTGCCACCGCAAATATTGATTTATATAATTTCATATATGGAATTGTTCGTATGTTATGTACATATATTATATATTAAGGTGTGGTTGCCTTA
This sequence comes from uncultured Duncaniella sp., assembly GCF_910578445.1. GTDB lineage: Bacteria > Bacteroidota > Bacteroidia > Bacteroidales > Muribaculaceae > Duncaniella. Next base: position 70,038 of record NZ_CAJTQC010000009.1, read on the forward strand.
CATCAGAATCTGATGCCGACGTTGAGATACACCTTGATGCCTTGGGCATAGAAATATTTGTTGGGATATTTCGTCGAGTCGTAGTTCGAGTAGTCGAAACGTCCCTGCTGGTAGCCGTAGGTCTGTATTTTCTTGTTGTTGAGAATATTGTCAACGTTGAGGTTGATGTTCATCGACACCTTGCGGTTGAGATAAATCAGCTTGCCGATTGAAGCGTTGACAACGAATGCGTCGTTGAGCTTGTCTTGAGTTGCGAGTTCTGCCATTTTTGCTTCAAGCTCGTCCATCGAGGGATATTTCTCCCAGAGGTTGGGGAGTGCCTCGTGGTGGATCGGTGAAAGATTGACATATGCGTCGCCCATCCATGACGCGTTGACATTGAAGAACCACGATTTGGGGGCTGCCCAGTCGATGCCGACATTTACGGCTGTCTGCGGAGTGCCGCCAACGTAGAAGTTCTTGAGATAGACAACCTGTGTGGTGTCCGGACGCATGCCGTTTTCATAGGAGCGAGTACCCTTCGGACGGTTCTTGTACTGATACTGTGCGAAGGTTGCCGCAGCGCTTACAGTGACAGAGGGAGTCACCTTAAAGGCAGCGCCGATTTCGATGCCTTTGTAGCGGGTGTGGACTCCTTTGAGCACATAGTTCATAAACGTCGAATACTGGTCGTCGTAGTATGAGGTGCGTTCGGTCTGGTCATACATTTCAGTCCAGAATCCGGTGATTGCTCCGCGGAAACGGCGGTAGTTCCATGCGTAGGAGATGTCGCCCGAAAGTATTCGTTCGGGTTTGAGTCCGTCGATGGCGGTGTCTTTGATACGCGGTGAGATATAGGCATATTCAAACAGTGGAGCCACAGTCTCGTATCCTGCGTGGGCGGTGATGAAGTTGCGTCCGTCGATTTTGTAGGTTGCGCCGGCCTTGAGCGCGCCGGTGTCGAAGCGGTGTGACGCTCCCTTGCCGTAGGAATTTTTAGGTGCGCGGCCGTTCATCATCTTGCCGTCGCGCTGGAACTGGGTGTAGCCTATCTTAAGGCCATAGTTGATGTCCCACTGCGGGAGGGTGATGACATTCTGTATCCAAGCGTTGCCGTGGAGAGCGTTGATATAGTAGTCATAGCCGAACGTGTCTCCTTTGCCCACATGGCGGCTGGGGTTGAGAAGGTTGTTCTGGAGCATGTCGGGATTGTCGGGGAAGTCGCGTTCGCTGTACTGGTCGATGTCAAGCCAGTATTCACCTCCGAGCAGGTCGCGGATGGTCTTGTAGTAGTGTGCGCGGGTGTAGTTCAACGAAACTCCTGCCTGAAGGGTCATGTTGTCGTTCAGACGGTGGTTGAGCACCGAGTTGAGCATGAAATTGATCTGGTTGCTGTGGCGGTTCTCAAGAATGTAGCTCGACGAGTGGTTGTCGGGATTGTTGCCGCGGCCGTATATGCTATTGTAGTAGTTGGCCTGATAGAGATTGCCCCAGTTGATCTGGCGGAAGCTTTCGTCGTGCTTCCAGAGGTCGGTATAGAGGTCGGCGGCTTCCTCGTTGCCCGAGGCGCGGAAGTAGCTTGGGAGATAGCGGTAGTAGTCGGGACGCGGGTCAGCGGCGTTATACCAGTTGAGGGCCGATGTCGAGTAGTTGACAGCGCGGAATGCAGCTCCTGTGTTGAGGGTTGTTCCCTTGTCGGGTTTCCATATCCAGTTGAGCACGGCTGTGGGGTCGAATGTCTCGACTATTTTTGCAGAACGTTTCTTGCCGTCCTGCCATCCCCAGTTGGGGTTGTAGAGATTGTTGCCCGTAAGCGCGTAGGCTTCTTCGTAGGTGGCCGAATTGGTGGCGCGCTGTGTGGGTGCGCCCCAGACGGTCAGGTTGAGTGAATGTTTCTCGTTGAACACCTTTTCGAGCGATGCGAAAAGGCCGAAAGAGTTGTAGAATGTACCTTCGATAACCCCCTCCTTGGCATATCGTCCGATTGCCGAGATTGTGAATGCCCAGCCGTTCTTGTTAAGGCCTGTTGAATACATGGCCATTGCGCGGAGCATGTAGTTGGAGTTGGTATAGGCCACCGAACCGTTGAATCCGGGTGCATAGTGTGCCGCACGGGTGTTGATGTCGGTCGCGCCGCCGATGTTGCCGAAGCCGAAGTTGGCCGCGCCGAGACCGAGCGATGTGGTTTTGTCGCGGAATGCACGGCTCATGCCGCCGAGTGTCGAATAGTTGAAGCGGCCGCGGGCAAGGTCGTTGAAGTTGATGCCGTTGATATAGGTTTCGGTGTACTTCGAGTCGTAGCCGCGCACGCGGAAGCGCATGGGCTGGAAGTCGTAGTTTGCGGCGTTATAGTAGACGTCGTCGCTTGCTCCTGTAAGTGCAGCGATTGACTGAGCGCTCCCTTCTTCGTCTTCAAGGAGTGCTTGGTCGAAGAACATGTCGTTCTGGTCCTCGTAGAACACATTGTTGAGGTTTGACGAGAGCATTTTCAGATCTCCGAGGTCGACGATTTTCCCACTTGTCATCTTGATGTCGACTGTCAGGTCATTGTATCCGTAGGCCACAATGACGAGCAGGTCTTCACCGGGTTTGGCGTTTGAGATTGAAAAGTCGCCCGACGGGCCGGTGGTGACATAGATTCCCTGTTTGTCGAGCATCACGTTTGCCCCTGCCACGGGTGCGCCGGTGTTGTTGTCGACTACAGTGCCGGCTACGCCTGTCGATTGGGCAAATGACGGCAACGTTGCCGCCAGAAGCAGTAGCAGAAACAGTTTTAGTCTCATAGATTCTGTTGGAAATGAAAAATAATTATTGTATGATTTTGCTGGTGGCTGTCTGAAAAAATGTCCGGTTTGCTTAATCGGTCAGAGGCGGATGTTTTTTCCCTACAGCCTTTCGGGAAAGGACATATTGATGTTATTAAAACCCTCTTAGTTTTATGAGAAGAGCCGGAGGTCGCGTCAGTCGATGAAGCCTCGCAGCCGCAGGAATGTTTTTACAAGTTCTACGTTGTCCTCCATACTGAGGATTGATGAATCAATTGTCATGTCATAGCTTTTGGCGTCGCCCCACGTCTTGTCGGTGAAAAAGTTGTAGTAGTCGGCGCGCCATTTGTTGGTTTTCCGTGCGATGGCCTCGGCTTTGACGGAGTCGATGGCGTCGTTGCGTTCCATAATGCGCTTTACGCATTCACCCATCGGTGCGTGGACAAAGATGTTGAGGCAGCGCGGGTGATTGCGGAGGATGTAGTCGGAACTGCGTCCCACTACGACAAACGATTTCTCCTGTGACGTATGGAGAAGAAATTCGCTGATGCTTTTGTAGAGTCCGTCATCGCTGATTGATGATGCGCCTGTGTAGTAGCACATCGGGGTCACTCCCATCGAGAAGCTGAAAAGCCCTTGGAGAAACGAGGGGAAGCGTTCGTCTTTCTTTTCGAAAAAATCAGGGTTAACGCCGGCATGTTTGGCTGATTCCACCAGCAGTTCCTTGTCGTAGTAGGCGATTCCGAGTGACTCTGCAAGAGCTTTTGCAAGAACCCGGCCACCGCTGCCGAACTGGCGTCCGACTGTGATTACGAATGGCTGATGTTGGCCGTGGGGCGATAGCATTGATTCGTCGTTTTTCATCTGACAGCCTTTTAGTTTCGTGCTTTGTGTAGGAAAATGATGGTGGGGAAGTGGTCGGAATAGCCGTTGAGCCATGCTCCGCCGGCGAATGTGCGTTTCGGATATCCTTGGCGCTGTCCCTCGGTGTCAAAGAGGAAATCGAAATTGTTGACCTTGCATGAGCTGTATTGCAGCGGTCCGTGGTTGTGTTTTAGCAGTGTCCCCGACACGATTATCTGGTCGAAGAGATTCCACTGGCTTTTGTAGGCCAGAGTGCCGATGCCCTTGTCGAGCACACGCCACCAAGGGTTGAAGAATCCGTGGGGCTCAACCTTGTCCTGATCACGCTTTGCACCGAGTGCGACCGCACACGATTTGTCCTGCGGGTCGTCGTTGAGGTCGCCCATCACGATCACACCCTGATTGGGGCGGATGGCCCAGAGGGAGTCGGCGATATGTTTTGAAAGTTCTCCCGCAGCTTCGCGCAGATAGCTCGAACGTTCCTGACCTCCGAGGCGCGACGGCCAGTGGTTGACGATTACGCTCAGGGTGTCTCCTCCGAGTATGCCGGTGACACACATCTGGTCGCGGGTGCGGAAGTTGGGGTTGTCAGGGATTACGAGTGTATGGTTGGTGACATCGAGCACTTTGAACAGGCGTGGATTGTAGAGAAGTCCGACGTCGACGCCACGGCGGTCGGGCGAATCGTGGTGGACCACCTGCAGACGCCATTGTTTGATGTCTTTCGCGCGCACGAGGTCGTCGAGCACGGATTTGTTTTCAATCTCCGACACGCCTATGATGGCGGGTCCCATAGGTGTGTTTTTTGTGGCCATCTTTGAGATACAATAGGCGAGATTGTTGATTTTGCTCCAGTATTTCTCGCTGTTCCATTGGCGTGAGCCCTGAGGGGAGAACTCAAGGTCATACTTGCCGTTGTTGTTGATTGTGTCAAAGAGGTTTTCGAGGTTGTAGAAGGCCACACCGAACACGAGTGGCTGGCGGGGATCGGACTGGGCCGACACGCCAAGCGCCGTCAGCAGCGCCAATAGCGGTAAAAGCAGAATCCTCTTCATGCGAAATAATTAAGTTGAGAATAAGAATATGTAATAGACAAAACAGGTGTGTCAGACAGTCGCGGACAGCCGTGGCACACAATCACGCCGTAAATGTAGTGAAAATTTTGATTCACGCCCAATTTTTAACATTAAACTTACGTCTTGCGATGTGTTAAATTTTTCGCGCATAAGTTTTTGTCCGGTTGGGACTTTCATTTATAGCGGCTTTACCGTAATAATGGTAATACATTCTGCGATTTAGTTCATTGACATTTGGCGGAAAAGTAATATATTTGCGATATTGAACCCAAGGTCGATATCTTGTCGATTTTTATGGCGTCAGATACGGAAACCAATCATTCACACAATAATTACATTTTATGCTTCGTAGAATCCGACAGACTGTGGCGTTTGTCGTAATCGTGCTGATAACGCTGCTTTTCCTTGACTTTACAGGCTCGGTCCACGCTTGGTTCGGATGGCTGGCCAAAGTCCAGTTTCTCCCGGCATTGCTTGCTCTCAACCTCGGGGTCATCATCGGGCTGATAGTGCTAACACTTGTGTTCGGCCGTCTCTATTGTTCGGTCGTCTGTCCGCTTGGCATCATGCAGGACGGTTTCGCCCGTCTGGGAAGGATGGCCAAGAAAAACCGCTACCGCTATTCTCCTGCTAAAAATGTGCTCCGCTATGTGATGCTGGCCGTCATGGTGCTTGCCGTCATCCTCGGTGTCGGGTCGCTTGTGGCTATTCTTGCCCCCTATAGTGCCTATGGCCGTATAGTCCAGAGTCTCTTTGCCCCTGTCTGGCAGTGGGCCAACAATCAGCTTGCCGACTGGGCGGCCTCACGCGACAGCTATGCTTTCTATTCCATTGACCTCTGGATGCGTGGGTCGGTGACCCTCATCGTGGGGGCTCTCACGCTTGCCGTTCTCGCCGTGCTTGCATGGCGCAATGGCCGCACATACTGTAACACCATCTGTCCTGTCGGGACTGTCCTCGGCTTTTTCGCCCGTTTTGCGTGGCTCAGGCCTGTAATCGACACTTCGAAGTGTAACGGCTGCGGTCTCTGTGCGCGCAACTGCAAGGCTGCCTGCATCGACAGCAAGAACCATTCGATTGACTATTCGCGCTGTGTCGACTGCATGGACTGTCTCGACAAGTGTCATCGCGGTGCGATTTCCTATACTCACCTCCGTCCCGCACTGAAGCCTGACAGTGTGAAGACCGACGCAAAGACCGGTGACAAGGCCGACACCTCGCGCCGTCAGTTTCTCGGTGCTACGGCGACGGTTGCCGTCGCTGCCGTGGCAAGCGCGCAGGAAAAGACTGTCGACGGCGGTCTCGCCGTGATTGCCGATAAAAAAATACCGGCGCGCCGCACCCGTATCGTGCCTCCCGGTGCTGTCAGCCTCCGCAACATGGCCTCGCATTGCACCGCTTGCCAGCTATGTGTCTCGGTCTGCCCCAACGGAGTGCTGCGTCCGTCGACCGACCTGCTGACGCTCATGCAACCCGAATCGTCCTACGAGCGCGGATATTGCCGTCCGGAGTGCACGAAGTGTTCCGATGTCTGTCCGGCCGGGGCTATCCGTCCGATTTCCGTGGCCGATAAATCATCCGTGCAGATCGGCCATGCAGTGTGGGTGCGTGAAAACTGCATCCCGCTCACCGACGGTGTCGAGTGTGGCAACTGTGCCCGTCACTGCCCGGTGGGTGCTATAACGATGGTGGCATCCGATCCTTCTGCCGACGGTTCGCGCAAGATTCCTGTGGTCAACACTGAGCGCTGCATCGGATGTGGCGCGTGCGAGAATCTATGTCCGTCGCGTCCCTTCAGCGCAATCTACGTCGAGGGCCATGAGGTCCACCGAACCATTTAATAAAATCAGAACTATGAAACATGAAGATAAAAAGGGTTTGAACCGCCGCGATTTCCTGAAGCGTCTGGGCGCCGGTGCGTCAGTGCTTGGCGTTGGACTTGTCGGCTGTGATTCAAAAAACAATGCCGTGACCGGCAGTCAGACCGCTCTCCCCGACATCCCTACCGATAAAATGGAATACCGTACAAATCCGAAGACAGGCGAAAAAGTGTCGCTTCTCGGATATGGCTGCATGCGGTGGCCGACAATCAGTGTGGAGGGGGGAGGCGATAAGACCGACGATATTGATCAGGAGATGGTCAACCGTCTTGTCGACACCGCGATTTCGCATGGCGTTAACTACTTCGACACGTCGCCTGCCTACTGCAAGGGGCGTTCGGAGCGTGCCACCGGCATAGCGCTCAAGCGTCATCCGCGTGAGAGCTTCTATGTCGCCACTAAACTTTCAAATTTCTCGCCATCGACATGGAGCAGGAAAGCTTCGCTCGACATGTATCACAATTCCTTCAAGGAGCTGCAGGTCGACTATATCGACTATCTTCTGCTCCACGGCATCGGCATGGGCGACGACGGTATGGAGGCGCTCCGCGGCCGTTATATCGACAACGGTGTGCTCGACTATCTGCTCAAGGAGCGCGAGGCGGGGCGCATCCGCAATCTTGGATTCTCCTACCACGGCGACATAGCCGTGTTCGACTATCTGCTGTCGAAACATGACGAATACAAATGGGATTTCGTGCATATTCAGCTCAATTATCTTGACTGGAAGCATGCCAAGGAAATAAATCCGCGCAACACCAACGCCGAGTATCTATATGGCGAGCTTGCCAAGCGAGGCATTCCTGCCATCATCATGGAGCCGCTTCTCGGAGGCCGTCTCTCGAAGCTCCACGACCATGTCGTGGCGCGTCTGAAGCAGGCCGAACCCGACCGTAGCGTGGCTTCGTGGGCATTCCGTTTCGCCGGGACTCATCCGGGGGTGCTGACCGTGCTCAGCGGTATGACATACATGGAGCATCTTGAGGACAATCTGCGCACCTATGCTCCGTTCAAGCCGCTTACCGACGATGAAATGCAGTTTCTCTACGACACTGCCGACCTGATGATGCAATATCCCACCATTCCCTGCAATGACTGCAAGTATTGCATGCCGTGTCCCTACGGTCTCGACATTCCGGCCATATTGCTTCATTATAATAAATGTGTCAACGAAGGAAATATTCCTTCAAGCCGCGATGGGGATGAATACCGCCGTGCGCGCCGAGCCTTCCTCGTGGGCTACGACCGTTCCGTCCCCCGTCTGCGTCAGGCGAGCCACTGCATCGGCTGTAACCAGTGTGGCCCTCACTGTCCGCAGTCGATTGACATTCCCGCCGAACTCCACCGTATCGACGCTTTTGTCGAGCAGCTTAAACAGAACGGCTGATGACTGCGCCCGAATCTCGTCAGGCGGCCATCGGCCGTCTGCATTCCGAGCGATGCTCGTGTGTGATAGTCAGTGGCGACAGCGTCACAGTCTGCCACGGGCGCGGGGTCAGCGACCTCTACAGGATTTATAGCTCGCAGCCCGAGGTGCTTTCCGGTGCTTTCATTGCCGACAAGGTGATAGGCAAGGGGGCGGCCGCCCTCATGATAGCCGGTGGCGTTGCCGGGGTCTACACCGACCTGATAAGCGTCCCGGCTCTCGAACTGTTTCGTTCGGTGGGCATCGAGCCTGAATTTGTCCGCTGTGTGCCAAACATCATCAACCGCACTGGCGACGGCATCTGTCCGGTCGAGACACTTTGCCGCGACTGCGCCTCCGCCTCGGAATGCCTACCGCTGATAGCGGATTTCATTGAAAAGATGAATTATAAACATTAAAACTCCAAATCATAATGGACGCAACTCTACGACTCCACTCACTGTCATTCGGCAGTGTCCGCACTTATCTGACAGCCGCCTTGTTTGTCATAGGCAATATAGTTCTCCCGCAGCTCTTCCATCTTGTTCCGCAGGGTGGGGTGACGTGGCTGCCGATTTACTTCTTTACGCTTGTCGGCGCTTACAAATACGGCTGGCGTGTCGGACTGCTCACTGCGCTTACTTCGCCAGTGGTCAATTCTGTCCTTTTCGGGATGCCTCCGGTCGCGGCGCTTCCGGCTATCATGCTCAAGTCGGTGCTTCTCGCGCTCATTGCGGGCTGGACGGCCTCGCGTTTCAACAAGGCCGGTTTGCTGATGCTTGTGGCCGTCGTGCTCGGCTATCAGGTGGTCGGGACTCTGGGCGAATGGGTGATGAAAGCTGATTTCTATGCCGCCTGTCAGGATTTCCGCATCGGCATTCCCGGCATGATTCTCCAGATTATCGGCGGATGGATTATGATTAATTTCGTCATCCGTCGCAATTGAGCCTTCCCGATAGCCCAATCATCGGACAATCAGTGTGTTTGGTGAATAATCTGAAACAATTGTGGTGATTTGTGCAACAATAGTTGTCATGAGGGATATTATTTTTGCATTGTTTCTCAGAAAAAGCTGTCCCTATAGTAAACTCTATTCAGATAGTTCCTTGAAAAAAAGATTGTATATTTCAATATCGGGGCAGATGGTGTGTGATATATCGTCTGCTCTTTAATTGGGACTTACTGTTTTTCTGTAGAAACAATGGCATACATTATTGAGGTCAATATCATGAATGACGGTTCACAGTTTATCATAAATTGTTTATAAACACACAGTCTTTCATACAAATTTGGCGAAATATTAACAGATGTTAATTGTATTGCAATAAGTTAGATGTAAGTGTTAATAACAAAGGCGATAAAATCGAGATTGTTAAAATAATGTTAATGTAATGATGTTTTTAAACATAAAAATTTGGAGTCTCACAAAAACTCCCTACCTTTGCATCAGTTTTTCATGGTATTAGATTTAAGGTAAGAAGATTATTCGTCGTGATGACGGATAATTTTTTTTATACCTATATATAATCTTTGTCTTGCCACACATATTGTAAATATCCCCCCTTGTCATCAGATGGTAAACCGATGTCCTGCCGGACATCTTGCCGGGTGTGGAGCATTGGCGGTATGCCTGACCTATGTCGCAGAAGACACACCATGTGGTGAGGCCTTTTATGGATGAGTATCGCGACATGCTCAGGATGCGCGGTTTCTGCAATGACATTGAAATTTTAGGAGAATAGTTATTTAACTATACTCTGTGCTGTTGTGCAACACCCACACCTGCAAAATATATGTTTTGCAGCATGTCTGACAGAAAACCACATAAATTAAAAGGTATTTTAATTTTTTATTATTAAATTTGCAATTGCAGACCGCCTTGCAGAAGCCCCGGTCAAGGGTTATGTGGGAGGGTCGGCAGACATATAAAAAAAGCGTGTATCGGCGCTCTTTCTTGGCTCGTTGAAACTTCGCAACTTTCAGAATTAGTCAGGAATGTGGCAAACGGTAGATGCTCTGTGGATATATGTATATTCCGCCAACGGCATGCGCGTGAGCGCACGCCATTGGTGTCTTTAGACATATTCTGCGTGAGGCTTCTGCATGTTTGCTCGTTCTACTAATTCGGGCAATGCGAAGGCCTCAGCGAGCAGAACGGGCAACAGGTACGGCTCTCACGCTTTTATTTTTACTAATACCATAAAGGCTGACGAGTGAGTCCGGAGGCAAACACATATTGATAATGGCTTGCAGACCAGCTACACTAAAGCCGGTAAAGCCCGGGGGTGGCGGAAGAATCTGTGACTATCCCGCCGATATGACTCTGACGGGGCTCATTGCATTTTACAACGACAACTTTGCTGCGTATCTGTCGGACGAAGCGCTTGACAGACTTTCCACCACTATTGATTTCATCTGTGGTAAAGACAACGGCGGGGTTATTGATGGGGAGAAATATATCAAGGATTCCCACCAGCGGCGGATGACGGCCGCTACTGTCCGGGCGGCCTACGGCGCGCTCGATAGTCTTGACGCCCGGCAATTCAATGACTTTGAGGCTCTTGTTGAGGAGGTGGAAAGGCTGATAGGAGAGAAACGCGTCAAGGGCTTCGGACGCCTCGCGGTCTATGATTTCGCCCTCCGCTACGGCCACAGCCACGGCATAAAGCCGAAAAAATTCGTCTATATTCAGCAGGGAGCGCGCGATGGGGCTCTTGGGCTGCGGGAAGCCGGATATCTGAGCTTTGCCAATAGTGACCGGAAGATACCCGTCGAGGCATTTCCCGCAGAACTGCGTGCGTTGGGGGCCATGCACATAGAGAATTTTTTATGCGACATGAAGAACTATCTCAGGGCACTTAAGAAACACAACTAATACATTATATCAACTTAACACAATTAAAACAGCAATGAAAAAAGTTTTACTCTCTCTGCTCGGTGTGCTGATAGCGCTCCCGGGCATCTCCCGCGACTTCTCCTACACGTACGAGGGACAGAAGCTGAAGTACACCGTCATTGACGAAGAGGCCAAGACCTGCAAGACAAAGGAAGGCGATTGGGCATGGATGGGATATCAGCCCGGTAATAATGTTTCGGGAGAATTAATTATTCCGGAAATAGCTATGGATGGAGATACCGGGTATACAGTCACTTCTCTTAGCAAGGGTGCTTTTTTTTATTGCAGCGGTCTGAGATCGGTTACCTTCCCCGAGTCGCTCACATCAATCGGCGATGAAGCCTTCTATGGTTGCAGCAGTCTGACATTGGTCAAAACTAAAGCTATGACACCCCCGGAAATAAAAGACAACTCATTCGGCGGGCTTTATGCAACCGTAACCGTGTCAGTGCCCGCGGATGCTTTTAATGACTATATTGGTACAAACTGGGGATTGTTTGAAAATTTCCGTCTCGGCGATTCTGATAAAATTTCAAAGACTTTTGAGACAGGCAATCTGAAATACCGGCTTTCCCCGGTTAAATCGGAAGAAGGCAAGAATCTGGCGGTAGTTATGCCGGGCGATTATTCCGCTTTGACGGAAGTCACCATTCCCGAGCGAATCACATATTCTGACAATGGCTCAAACGAACGTTATTACGTTGATGCCATCGGTTACAAGGCTTTCAACGGATGTTCGAATCTTACGACAGTCACATTCAACTCCCGGAATGCCGCGAGGACAATCTGTGGGTATGCTTTTGCCGGTACAAATATTAGCGCAATCACAATGCCGAAGACCATAGAATCAATCGGCGACCATGCGTTCAGCAAGTGCTCGTCATTGAGCAGTGTCGAAATTCCCGGGAGTGTCAGAACCATAGGCGACTATGCGTTCTACAAAACGCAGAATCTTGGCAAAGTGACTTTCAATGGGGGGCTTGAATCAATCGGCGACTATGCGTTCAGCGAGTGCTCGTTATTGAGCAGTGTCGAAATTCCCGGGAGCGTCAGAACCATAGGCGACTATGCGTTCTACGAAACTCGGAATCTTGGCAAAGTGACTTTCAATGAGGGTCTCGAATCAATTGGAGAACGCGCTTTTTCGGCATATTCTGATAGAAACGTAGAGCCGATTTATATTCCGTCAACTCTTAAGTCCGTCGTAAAAGACGCTTTCTTCAATTTCAACTGTCGGTATGTGAATATTTCAGATCTGGCGTCATGGTGTAATATTGATTTTGCAAATTCAAATTCAAATCCTGCAGCTCATAGAAAAGGACTGTATCTGAATGGTGAAATAATCACTGATTTGGTTATTCCCGAATCAGTGAAGGCTGTTAAAGACTATACGTTCTGCTACAATAACGAATTGGATTCCGTCACCTTCAACGAATCCCTGCAAACGATAGGAGCATCAGCCTTTGAGGGATGCATCGCATTGGAATCTTTAATCTTCAACGAAGGGTTGCAGAGCATAAGCGATAAAGCTTTCTATAACTGTAATGCCATCAGCTCGCTCATTCTGCCCAATTCGCTGAGCACTATCGGCCAACAGGCCTTCTATGGAGAGAAGTCCATGAAAAACCTCACTATCGGCACTTCGCTTACGGAATGTAATGCCGACAGCTTCGAAGGGTGTAACTTCGACAATCTCATCATAACAGATGGTCTGACCAAACTGAGATTCAGCGGAGAATGGGATAAGGTGGGCATACATAACCTTTATATGGGCCGTCCGATTGAATTTGTAACCTCTGAAAATTAATTGACATTATGAAAAAGATACAATATAATCTTGGTTCTCAGCTTCTCTTGGCTGTAGCGATGTTTGTCGCAGGTATGTGGCAACCGGTTTTCGCGTTCACATACAACGGACTGAATTATTCCGTGGTCAGCGGCAATACAGTAAAAGTCGCATCCCAAGGAAACTCGACATCTCTCTCAGGGAAAATTGAAATCCCGTCGACAGTGATTAACAACGGCTCAAGCTATTCAGTCACAGAAATCGAAGATAATGCCTTCATCGAGTGTAGGAACATTACGGAAATCGTTGTCCCCGAAACCGTGACCACCATAGGTGGAGGCAGCTTTGCATATTGCTCGTCGCTCAAGACTCTTGACCTCGGTTCAGGAGTCACTACTATCGGTGCCGACCTCTACACCGGCCTGTCAGCTCTGCAGACGGTAATCAGCCGCAACACCACACCTCCGTCTATACGGAATTGGGGAGCGGTGAAAACCAGCGCCACGCTCTATGTGCCTGCAAGCGCTATTGACGCGTATAAGAATGCCTCGATATGGAGCTATTTTTCAAAAATAAAAGAACTTGAGTCCGGTTTCCAAAATATTGGAACAATCATTGTCGGTAATCTTGTCGAGGAAATAACTCCCGGTCTTTTTTCAAACTGTAGAGAACTCAGGGAGCTGAAACTTGGCAGCGGGTTAACCACTATCGGTGACGAGGCATTCAGTGGCTGCACTGCTCTGACTGAGGTAGTCCTGCCGCCGTCGGTAGAGACCATTGGCGCTTCGGCTTTCGCCGGCAATAGCAAGCTCGCCTCAATCATCATGGGTCACAATGTGAAGAGCATCGGCGAGAAGGCGTTTGACCTCTGCCCGGCTCAGACCGTAAGCATCACCGCGCAGACACCTCCCACAGCACCGGACAATACTTTCAGCAAATACACCGGCAACCTCTACGTGCAGGGCGAGGATGCACTCAAGGCATATTACAATGCTGATTACTGCTGGTTTCAGTTCGAGGGTCATGTGATGATCGAGCCTACAGAACTCAAGGTGGAAGGCGACAAGAAGCTCACCGGCAAACCCGGCGATACATTCCAGCTCACAGCCACGCTTTATCCCGAGGATGTGACACTGACCGATATCTTCTGGCGCTCGACCAATCCCGACATCGCCACCGTCGATGCCAACGGCCTTGTGACTCTCCATGCGGATATTAGCGACATCATGGCAATGGCCGAGGGCGATGACTCTCAGTCAAACTCATGCAAGATTATCGCTGAGTCGCTCTATGCCAACGGTCCTGTGGCTGAGATTGAGGTGACAAACGATACTTCGGGCATCGAGGATGTGGTAGTGTCTGGCGGAGAGGAGAATGGTGAGATTGATTTCAATCAGCCTGTTGAGGTGTATAGTATCAACGGCATGCGCGTGGCCGCGTCTGTCGATGGCCTTCCTGCCGGTTTCTATGTTGTCCGTCAGGGTAAGGCGGTGAAGAAAATCGTTGTCAGATAATAGCTGATACCACGGTGGCCGGATGTGGCCGCTGACTGCAATTGCGCGGGAGCGCTTTCCCCCGGAGGGGGAAGGTGCTCCCGCTGTTTTTTCATCATCGCGCCCGGTATCAACCCCCATGCACATCCGTCCCCGCACATCTTCGCTACGCTCCGATGTACTGGGCTATGAGTAAGAGGATGTCCTGCGGGACATCTTTCGGGGTGGTTGTTTCGTGGCGGGGAGGTTGGTCGGGAGTGTTTTTTATGGCTGAGGGGGTGGGAAAACGCTGATTTTTGTGTACATTTGCAGTCACTTATGAAAAAATATCTATTAATTATTTTCACTATAATAGCGGCCGGATTCTGTGTCGCGGCTGCCGATGATGTTCCCGACGACTCGCTGTCATATTCGTGGCGCATCCTTCAGCCGCTCGGATTGCGTGAGCGTGCGCCTCTTGACACTCTTCTCTACAACTATCACAAGACGGCTGTCCCTTCGTCATACAGTCCGGCTTTTGCCACTACCGGCAATCAGGCTTCGGTGGGTAAGAACATGATTTTCATGCAGAGCAATCCGATGAGCGATTTCTTCTTCCGCGATGCAAAGCAGTTCTGGATTCCCGACATAGAGACCATGCGTTTCTACAATTCGCGCATCCCGATGACCCAGCTTGGCTATAATACCGGCGGCGGACGTGAAATCGCCCAAGACTGGCTGCGCATGATGTTTTCGGGCAATCTCAACAAGCGCACGCAGATCGGTGCGCAATTGTCGTATCCATATTCGAAAGGCAGCTACAACTATCAGGCTGCCAAGGGTATGGTGTGGGGGCTGTCAGGCTCATATACCGGCGACCGCTATGAGTTTCAGGGATTTTTCAATGCCTACAATATGCTCAACAAGGAGAATGGCGGTATCACTGACGACCTCTACATCCTTGATCCGGCGCAGCTTCAGGGCGGTGTCTCGTCGATTAATGCCAAAAGTATTCCCACAAACCTTACGGCATCACATTCGCGTGTGACCGGCAAGCAGTTCTATATGAACCATCGCTATAAGGTGGGCTACTGGCGCGAGGAGAAGGACGAGAATGATTCGATAGTCGCACGGGAATATGTCCCCGTGTCGAGTTTTATCTGGACTTTCGATTATAACGCCGCGCGCCATAAATTCACAAATTCCAATGCCTCGGAGGAGGAGAGTTTCTGGACAAACCACTACATGAGTACGGCTGCCACCACCGACAAGACCAGCTACAGCTCCATGCGCAACACCGTCGGTGTCTCCCTGCTCGAAGGTTTCAACAAATATGCCAAGGCCGGGCTCGGGGCGTTTCTAACCCACGAACTTCGCACCTATCATCAGACCGACGACACTCTTGCCATATCAGGCCCTGACCGTCCGGAGGGGCTGACTCCCTATCCGTTCGAGTCGCGTCTCAAAGGTAAGGAGACACAGAATCTCCTCTATGTCGGCGCACAGCTCGTCAAGCAGCAGGGTCATCTGCTCAATTATGAGGCAACGGCAAGTCTTGGACTCATCGGCCCGGCGGCCGGCGAAATCAAGGCCGACGGCAATGTCTCGACCCGAATCAAGCTTCTCGGTGATACAGTCACGGTGAAGGGCTACGGTCATTTCAGCAACACCACCGCGCCCTACCTCATGAACAACTACATCTCGAACCACTTTGCATGGATGAACGATTTCGGCAAGACGCGCCGTCTGCGTTTCGGCGGCATACTGAATCTGCCGCATACGGGAACTCATGTCGATGTGGGTGTCGAAAATGTCCAGAACCACATCTATTTCGGTCCGGATATGCTTCCGGTCCAGAACGGAGGAAGCGTTCAGGTGTTCAGTGTGCAGCTTCAGCAAAATCTTCGCTGGCGTGCGCTCAACTGGGAAAATTCGCTGATCTATCAGAAATCGTCGGACGATGCGGTCATCCCGCTCCCTCAGTTTGCCGTCTACTCCAATCTTTTCCTAAACTTCAAGGTTGCCAAGGTGCTTGAGGTGCAGATGGGTGTCGATATGGATTACTACACGGAATATTACGCGCCCGGCTACCAGCCGGCGACGATGGCCTTCTACAATCAGCGCGAAATCAAGTGTGGCAACTATCCGTTTATGAACGCCTATGCCAATTTCAAGCTCTCGCGCGCGCGATTCTTTGTATTATACTCACATCTCAACCAAGGATTGTTTGGCAATGACGATTATTTCTCGCTTCCGCACTATCCGCTCAATCCGCGACGTTTCCAGATGGGTGTGATTGTCGATTTCATGAACTGACATATACCGCTATCAACTGCGTTTTTTAACAATAATTCGAATCACACATCTTTTCGGAGAGAATTTTTAGCAAACCCATAAAGCCCGGCCGGTTGTTTATATAGTTGATATATAAATGACCGGCCTTGCTTATGTCAAATGACAATCATATCTCAGACCGTCCTTCCCGTGGCGGTCAGCCAGTCCCTCGCAAACATAAGGGACTCCGCTCGCTCTTCCGCGCTCCGTTCGGAGGCATACTGCTGTCGCTGTTGCTGATGGCAATCTTCGTTGTGGTTACAGTCAAAGGATGCTCTTCGCCTGTGCCGTCGCGTGGATATGAGTATGTCAGAGGTCGCGGCGACACCATCAATGTGGCCATTGACTATTCGCCAATGTCACTGTATCGTTACGGCGATTCTCTCGCGGGTTTCAACTACGAAATGATGAAGGGGATGGCAGCTCTTTATGGCGACCATGTGAAATTCTATCCTATCGCCTCAATAAATGAAGCCCTTGACGACCTTCAAAGCGGAAAGTATGACGTGGTGATTTCCGATCTGCCAATCACGGCCTCCCGCCGTGAAAGTTTCCGTTTCACCGAACCGGTCTATCTCGACAAGCAGGTGCTGATCAGCCGCGACACCACCATACGTTCGCGCCTCGACCTTGCCGGAAAAGAGGTATGGGCGCTTAAAAACTCTCCGGTTGCCGAGCGCTTGCAGAATCTATCGCGAGAAATCGGCGATACGATAATCCTGCGCCACGACTCTATAAGAAGCGCCGAGCAGCTGTTCATGCTGACGGCAATGGGAAAAATCCCCCGTGCGGTCATAAATGAAGCGAAAGCCACGCTTCTCGCAAAGGATTATCCCGAGGTCGACATATCAACACCTGTCTCGTTCACGCAGTTCCAGTCGTGGGTGGTAAACAAGTCGGACTCAGTGCTCGCCGACACGCTCGACGCTCAGATACGCAGGTTCAAGGAAACTCCGGAATACGAGGCTCTTGTCAGGCGCTATCTCATGCAGGTGGCTGAGAGCGGTGTGACACTGCCGGACGACACAACCGCTAAAAAGTGAAAATCAGACAGATGACATCAACAAATTTAATCCGGCGAGTGTTATTATAATAAAATGAAACGCACAGAGCCACCGGGCTCTCAATCTTCTTCCCGCATGAAATGCTCCGGACACATAGCCGGGCGAACCTCACGGACAGGGATGACTTCTGAAGAAAATCAAAATAAGAAAAATAAATTTCAACTATTAATCAAAAAATAAGTCGTTATGAAAACGCTCATTGAAAAATTCTGGGGTCAGACCCGCTATTGGTGGGTTGTCCTCTGCGCGGGAATCCTCATGGTTATCTGTGGATTTGCCTATTGGTTCTGGCCGGTAGCCGGTTATGCGGTTGCTTCACAGATATTTGGCTGGCTTCTCCTTCTCGTCGGTGTTGTCCAGCTTCTGGTTGCCTCAGGTCCTAACCGCGGCAGTGGCTGGGGATGGTGGCTTGCAGGTGGTGTGATTGACATCTTTATCGGATTCATGCTCGTGCGCAGCATAGTCCTTTCGGAAATGGTGTTCCCCTACTTTATAGCATTTATCTTCATCTATTGGGGCATCAGCGCCGTGTGCAGTGCTGTCGTGCAGAGCGGTCGTCGCTACTGGTGGCTCTATCTTGTCAACGGTATCCTGCTCATGCTCATCGGTTTCTTCTTCATTGAGGCCGGCTGGCTTCAGGACATGGCTATGACCAGCTTCCTGACATCTCTGGCATTCATCTACTGGGGCTTCTCGATTGCGATGCTCTCGTATGATATGAAACCTGTCTACCGCCGCTGATTCTGCGACATATCTTTAGCCTGCTGCCGACAGTTTCCTACCCCGCTGTCATAGCGCTAAATATACATATGATTAATGATACCTGAATGGCTTCCGGCACAAGCGCCGGAAGCCATTCGACGTGATAGGACATGGCCTCCGGTTTGGGAGAGTATGGCTATAGTTTTGCTTATTGGATGCTTTTTTCGTATATTTACAGTCAGTTATGAAAAATGCGGCTTATTTCGGGTAGCATAAGTAGTACTTTTGAAAAACATTGATAATACTCACAGGTTATGAATCTCAAAGAAAGGGAATGTCCACATTGCCGCCGGCAGGTATCTGTCGGTGTTTGTTCCAGATATTTTTTGCGGGGCACGGCGTACACGGTTCGGTGTAATCACTGCGATACGGAATTAGCTCTTGTCAAAGAGCCTATACCATTTAAATGGTGTCCGTTCGCCGGTTTTTTAAGTGCTGTGATTCCTGCGGAGTATTTTTTATTTGTCCGGCATCTGGGACTCGCAAAGTCGTTGTCGTATGCCGCTGTCTGCAGTGCGGTGACGGTTTGTATCATAGCAGTTCTCACAATGAAGAGAATTTATTTTAAGAAAGTGACATATTGAGACTTAAATCTTTAAGTGACAGACTCTGATGAAACCGGAGGTTGTCGGAGGCTTTTGATTTGCCGGAAAAATGAGTAAATTTGCATTATGAATCAGCCTCTTGCCGAGCGCATGCGTCCGCGCTCACTTGATGATTATATAGGTCAGCTTCACCTTGTCGGGCCGGGCGGGGTGGTGCGTCGGATGATTGAGTCGGCTAAAGTGTCGTCTTTTATACTCTGGGGGCCTCCCGGGGTAGGGAAGACCACGCTTGCGCGCATCATTGCCAATTCAGTCAATGTGCCGTTCTATACACTTTCGGCTATTAGCGCCGGGGTGAAGGAGGTGCGTGAGGTGATAGAGCGCTGCAAGTCGGATGCCATGAGCATGTTCACCGGCGGACGGCCTATCCTGTTTATAGATGAAATCCATCGTTTCAGCAAGGCGCAGCAGGATAGTCTGCTCGGCGCAGTCGAGAGCGGGGTGGTGACACTGATTGGTGCGACGACCGAGAATCCGTCGTTTGAGGTTATACGTCCGTTGCTTTCGCGTGCGCAGGTCTACACTCTCAGACCGCTTGAGCAATCAGATCTGGAACTGCTGCTTGACCGTGCTGTCAATGGCGATGAGACCCTTATGGCTCACGGAGTGAAGGTCGATGAAACTACGGCGCTTTTTCGCTTTGCAGGGGGCGATGCCCGCAAGCTGCTGAATATACTCGATTTGCTTGAGCAGTCTACGCCTCAGGGCGAGCCGGTGGTCATAAACGACCGCATCGTAACCGACCGGCTTCAGGAGAATCCTGCGGCTTATGACAAGAACGGTGAGATGCACTATGATATAATCTCGGCTTTCATCAAGAGTGTGCGCGGTTCAGACCCGGATGCGGCTCTCTATTGGCTCGCCCGTATGATTCACGGTGGTGAAGACCCGGAATTCATCGCGCGCCGTCTGCTCATACTTGCGGCCGAGGATATAAGTCTGGCTAATCCCAATGCGTTGTTGCTGGCCAATGCGACGTTTGACGCTGTTCATAAACTCGGTTTTCCCGAGGGGCGGATTCCGTTGGCCGAATGTACGGTCTATCTGGCTTTGTCACAGAAGAGTAATTCGACTTACATGGCTCTCCATAAGGCGATGGATCTGGTGGAGCGTACAGGAGATCTGCCTGTGCCGCTTCATCTGCGCAATGCCCCGACATCGTTGATGAAAGATATGGGCTATGGGCGTGACTATAAGTATTCACATAATTATCCGGGAAATTTTGTTGTGCAGCAGTTCATGCCCGACCAGTTAGGACACGTGGATTTGTGGCAGCCGTGCGACAATCCGGCCGAGATGCGTTCCGCCGCCCTCCAGAATCAGCGATGGCAATCGGGTGAGGGTAAGGAGTGA
Organism: uncultured Duncaniella sp.; assembly: GCF_910578445.1. Lineage (GTDB taxonomy): Bacteria > Bacteroidota > Bacteroidia > Bacteroidales > Muribaculaceae > Duncaniella. Next base: position 90,279 of record NZ_CAJTQC010000009.1, read on the forward strand.
TGATTTAACCAATACGATAAAGGCGCATCCTGCTCGGATGCGCCTTTATCGTATTGGTTAGGGTTAATCTGATTGTAGGGAACAGGGCTGAGGGGGCGGGTCTGTCAGCCTTCGGTTGACCAGCCTCCGCCGAGGACTTTGTAGAGGTTGATGATTGCCAGATATTCGTCGCGGAGGGCGTTGCTGACACCGATCTGAGCGTCGAAGTAGCGGCGCTGTGCGTCGAGAACGTCAATGTAGTTGAGCGTTCCTGCCCGATACTGGAGATGTGCAAGCTGGACGTATTTCACGGTAGCATCGCGAAGCTCGACCTTGAGCCGGCTTGTCTCCTTCACGCGCCGATAGGTAGACAGAGCGCTGTTGACTTCGGTGAACGCAGTGATTACAGCTTTTTCGTAATCGTAGCGGGCTTGGTCATAGACTGCGATAGATGCCTGATACTTTCGTTTTTTGCGTCCGAAATCAAAGACCGAGCCGGTTACAGAGCCGATAGCATAGGTAAACGGAGACTCAAAGAATCGGGAGAGTGCATCGTTTTCGAAGCCGGGGGAAAAAGCGAGACGCAGGTTCGGGAATCTGTTGGCGTAGTTCATACCGACATCTGCCATCGCCGCAGCCAGACGGCGTTCGGCGGCGCGGAGGTCGGGGCGACGTTCGAGGAGAGTCGAGGGCAGTCCGGCCGGAAGCGATTCGGGCAGGGATATGTTGAGCGCGAGTTGTCCGCGTTCGAGAATCTCGCGGGGATATTCGCCCATGAGCAGAGTGATGGCGTTGCGGGCTTCGGTTATGCGGCTTTCGAGATTCGGGATGAGAGAAGCGGCGGAGGCATATTCCACCTTTGCCTGCTGATAGACAGTCTCGGATGTGAGTCCGCCTTCGAATCGTATCCGGGCCTGTTCGAGAGATTCCTCGCGGGTGGCGAGAGTCTGGCGGACGATGGCAAGTTCGTTGTCGAGGGCTACGAGACGGAAATAGGCCGATGCAACGTCGGCGATGAGGGTCATTCGCATGGCGTGCATGTCATCGACTGTGGCTGCAAAACGGGCTGCTCCGCTTTTTTTTGCCCATGATAGCGATCCCCATAGGTTTACTTCCCAGCTGACGGTAAGTTTTAGGTCGTATTCAGGATCTTTTTTCGTAGGGCCACCACTGTATTTGTTTGTTTCGTGATCTGCGCTGAGAAGTCCGTTGACTTCTGGCATAAGATTGGCTTTGCTGAGGCCGTAGAGTTGGCGGGCTTCCTCGACTCTGGCAGCCGCTTTGAGCAGGTCGCGGTTGTTGTCGAGTGTCAGGCGGATCAGATTGCAGAGGGTCGAGTCAGTGTAGAAGTCCCACCAAGCCATGTCGGCCACGCATGCCGAGTCTGCTTCCAGTCCGGGCATGTAGGACTGAGGCATTCCTGAATCGGCAGGGGTGAGATTCTTCACTCCCGAGCAGCCGGTCATGGCTGCAAGAGCTATGATGAGAAATATTAATTTTTTCATTGTTGAGCGTTTTCAGAGTTGGCTTTTGTAGTTTCAATCTGTTTTTTCGAGCCACGTTTTGTCAGACGGTTGATGGCTACGAAGAAGAACGGTACGAATACGATGCCTATTGTAATGGCGACGAGCATTCCGAAGAACACGCCTGTGCCGATGTCGCGGCGTGCGGCCGAGCCGGGTCCTGAGGCGAAAAGAAGCGGAAGAAGGCCAAGCATGAAGGCCAGCGAAGTCATTACAATCGGACGGAAACGGAGACGCGCCGCAGTCAGTGCCGCATGGACTGCATCGACACCCTTGTCGACTTCCTCCTTTGCGAATTCGACGATTAGGATGGCATTTTTTGCGACGAGTCCGACGAGCATCACGAGTCCGATCTGGAAGTAGATGTTGTTTTCAAGTCCGCACACCCAGATGCCGAGATATGCTCCAACGCCGGCTATCGGAAGCGACAGGATGACAGCGAGTGGTACGCTCCAGCTTTCATACTGCGCGGCGAGAAACAGGAAGACGAACAGCAATGCCAGTCCGAGGACGAGTCCTGTGTTTCCGCTTTCGTGTTTTTGTTGATATGACAGGCCGCTCCACTCCACGCCGATGTTTTCGGGCAGGTGCTCTCGTACTATATCTTCAAGCGCGTCCATAGCCTGACCGGTGCTGTAGCCGTGGGCTGCTTCTCCTGATATCGTGGCGGAGTTGAACATGTTGAATCGTCCGATAGTGCCCGGGCCGGTGGTGAAATGGGATGTCCCGAGCGATGAGATGGGGACCATCACGTCGTTGGCTCCTCGCACGAAGAAGAGATTGATGTTGTCGCGGCGTGAGCGATAGGGGGCTTCAGCCTGTATGTAGACACGGTATATGCGGTTGAACATATTGAAGTCGTTGACATAGATTGAGCCGGTGAAAGCCTTCATTGTCGAGAATATGTCGCTGACGGGGATTCCCTGCATTTTCGCGCGGTCGCGGTCCACATCGAAATAGAGCTGAGGAATATCGGCCTGCATTGATGTCGAGATGTCGGCCACGGCGGGACAGGTGGAGGCATAGTGGCGCAGAGTGTCGACAGCATTTTGCAGGTCGGCGTATGTAGCGTCGCCTCTGGCCTCAAGCACCATTTCAAAACCGCCTGAACTTCCGAGGCCAGGGATGATTGAGGGAGAGAACACGTAGGCGCGGCTTTCGGGATATTTAGACAGTTCGGCGTGGACACGCGAACGGATTTCGGTTATGTCGTGTGTGGTGCGTTCCTCCCACGGCTTCAGTATGACTGTCAGCTGTGAGTGGGCCGGGTTAGTTCCGACGCGTGGCGACGAACCTGTGACGTTGAGCACGTAGGCCACGTCGGGGTCGGCAAGCAGATAGTCCATGGCTCGTTCCGTCACCTCGCGGCTACGCTCGATGGTCGATCCTTCAGGCAGCTCCAGTTCGACTGTGAAGTAGCCTTGATCCTCTTGCGACATGAAGCTTCGTGGCATCAGTGAATTCATCATGTAGATGAATACAAGTGCAAGTCCGAAAGCCGTGTACATGCGCTTGGGATGGTTGAGAGTCCGGGCTATCATGCGGCAATATGTCTTGTTGCCGCGGTTAAGCCAGATGTTGATCAGACGGAAAATCTTTGCCTTCTTGCGTTTTGACGCAGGTTTAAGCAGTTTGGCACACATGACAGGCGATAGTGTGAGCGCAACGATTGTCGAGATGATGACCGACACTGCGATTGTCACGGTGAACTGACGGTAGAGCTGTCCGGTGATTCCCGGGAGGAAGCTCACAGGGATAAACACGGCACATAGTACGAGGGACATTGCGATGAGGGCGCTGCCCAGATTGCTCATGGCCTTTGCCGTGGCTTCCTTGGGCGAAAGATGCTCGGTGTTCATGATGCGGTCGACATTTTCGACGACTACGATGGCATCGTCGACCACGATACCGATTGCAAGTATGAGGCCGAGGAGGGTGAGCATGTTGAGCGAGAACCCGAATATGAGCATTACACCAAACGTGCCGACAAGCGAAATCGGGACGGCGATAATCGGAATGAGGGTGGTACGCCAGTTCTGAAGAGAGAGAAACACCACGAGAATCACGAGTATGAGAGCCTCGAAGAATGTGCGGTAGACGTGGTGGATAGACTCCGATATATATGTGGTCATGTCGAACGGAATCTCATAGCTGATGCCTTCAGGGAAGTTCTTCGCAATGTTTTCCATCTCGGCCTTGACTGCTTTCGCCACTTCCATGGCGTTAGCGCCGGGAAGCATGTTGATGTTGAGCACGGCTGCGTTGCCGCCATTGATACCGCTCTCGGTTGCATAGCTGGAAGCCTCGAGAGATACTCGGGCGACGTCGCGCAGACGGATGAACGAGCCGTCGGGGTTGGCGCGGAGCACGATGTCCTCGAATTCACCGACCGATGATAGTCGGCCCTGCGCGATGATCGGCATTGTCACGTCGATGTCTGTCGCCGGTGCTTGTCCGAGCGCTCCGGCTGCCGATTCGCGGTTCTGGTCCTTTAGGGCATTCTGCACATCTTTGACGGTGAGTCCGAGATCGGCGAGCTTGTCGGGTTCGACCCAGATTTGCATTGCATAGTAACGGCTGCCGACGTTGCTCACGCTACCGACACCGGGAATACGGCGAATCGGGTCAAGAACGTTGAGGGTGGTATAATTACTGAGATATATTTCGTCAAATTTAGGGTCGTCTGACAGGATTGAAATCGTCATGAGGCGGTTTGCGGTCTCTTTTGAGACGGATATGCCGTTCTGTACGACTTCGGCAGGAAGACGGGATTCGGCTTTCTTGACGCGGTTCTGTATGTCGACGGCGGCGAGTTCGGGGTCAGTGTCGATGTCGAATGTCACAAGTGCCGAGAAGCCGCCGGAGTTGGAACTTGTCGACGACATGTAGATCATGCCCGGTGTGCCGTTAAGTTCCTGTTCGATAGGAGTTGCCACGGCCTGAGTTACGGTCTGTGCGTCGGCGCCGGGGTAGGATGCGCTGATTTTTACGACCGGAGGGACTATCTGGGGATATTGATCAACGGGCAGGAGAGTCAGGCCGATACCTCCGATGATGAATATCACGATGGATATTACGATGGAGAATACCGGATGTTCGAGAAAGAAGTTCTTTTTCATGTTCAATCCTCCTTGACTTCAGTTTGCTGTGTGATGACTACGTCGGCGGTTTCGTCGGTAGTTTCTTCTTCTTTTTTCTTCGGGGCTGGAATCGGATTTACCTTTATTCCGTGTGATAGCTTATGGTAACCTTCCACTACGAGTTTCTCGCCTTTGGCAAGACCGCGTTCGACGATTGTCTTGTTGCCGACTTCAGGTCCGAGCTCGATAAAGCGCTTTTCGACCACGCTGTCAGGACGCACGACAAAGACGTAGGCTCCACCTTTTTCTATAACAAGTGATTTTGTCGGGACTTCGATTGCATTTTCACGTACATCGAGAAGCACTTTCACTTTGGTGAATTCGCCCGGCAGCAGGCTGCGGTCGGGGTTGGGCATCTCTGCGCGGACGGAAAATGTGCCTGTCTTCGGGTCGACCTGTGGGTCGGCGAAGTCGACAAGACCCTTGTGGGGATAGACAGAACCGTCGGGGAGAGTGATGGTCACAAATGAATTCCATTTGCGTTTCGAATCGGCCTCGCCAAGGTTTACGTTACGGTCCTTGCTGCGGAGATAGTCAAGTGCTGTCATCGAGAAGTCGACTCTCACGGAGTCGCTTTTCACCACTGTGGCGAGGAGCGACTTGCCTCCTGACGGGCCGACAAGAGTGCCGATATCGGCCACTCGTTCGGAGATATAGCCTGAAATCGGAGAGCTGACGCGGGTGTAGCCGAGAGTGAGTTCGGCCTGTGTGAGATCGGCCTCGCTGACGATGACTTCAGCGGTGGCGCTTTCGTAGGCTGCCGTAGCATTGTCAAGGTCGAGCTGCGATGCTGCGTTCTGAGCATAGAGGGGCTTAATGCGGTTGAGGTCGCGTTCGGCTTTCTGTGCCTGTGCGCGTGCCTTGTTGAGCTGCGCGCGTGCTTTGTTGACATGCGCTTTATAGAGACGAGGGTCAATCACGAAAAGGGTCTGGCCTTTTTCGATGTATGATCCTTCCTTGAAGAGCATGCTTTCAAGATAGCCTTCGACACGGGCGTGGATTTCGACGAACTGCTGTGCGCGGATGCGGCCGACGTATTCACCATATATATTTACGTTAGCTGTGCCGACAGTCTCGACTTCAACGTTCGGGATTGATGCAGGCTGTGTCTTTGGGCGCGTGAAAAAATATATCGCGGCGGCAACAATGAGTCCCGCGAGGATTATTACGAGCCAAGCTTTAGTGGTATGGGGCGAATGGCTTTTTACGGTTTTGAGGCCAGTGGATACTTTCGAGCCAAGAGATTTGCCGTTAAAGTTTAGATTCATTGTGTCTGTTGAGTGATGATTATTATTTTTTTGCACCGGTAGAACTAAAACATTGTATAAACACCGAAGTAGCCATAAAGTTGAATGGCTATGTATTAAAAAATGTTTAATGTCGGATAGTCCGGTATATTTGCTTCGGAAGTAAAGTTAAATTTAAAAGTTGAGGCGGCAAAGCATGTGTCAATGAACGCACGGAATGTGACAATGAATGTCGTGCCGAAGCAAGAGTGGAGTGATGGTCGCCGGTGGATTGATGGATTTGACTGTCGGAAGTAGTGGATGAGAAAAAAATTGACTGTCAACATGGATTAATGAAAAATTTCCATAATTTTCATAATTTTTGTTGGCTCGAATGAAAAAATCGCTATATTTGCGGAATATAAAAAGTGAACCAACATGACACACATTATTCATGTAGTTCATCACATCAATTGTAAACGTCAACTTTCATACAAATTTATATAATAATATGAAGAAGCATAATTTTTCCGCCGGCCCTTCAATTCTTAGTGAATACACTATTAAGAATACGGCCGAAGCTGTCATTAATTTTGCCAACACAGGTCTCTCTCTTCTTGAGGTTTCACACCGCGGCAAAGAGTTTGTAGCTGTAATGGACGAAGCTCAGGCGTTGGTTAAGGAACTTCTTGATGTTCCCGAGGGTTATCATGTGCTTTATCTCGGCGGTGGCGCGAGCCTTCAGTTCTGCATGGCTCCCTTTAACCTCCTGCGCACCAAGGCCGGCTATCTCGACACCGGAACATGGGCGGCTAACGCTATCAAGGAAGCCAAGATTTTTGGTGAGGTAGAAGTGCTTGCTTCATCAAAGGAGGCCAATTATACCTATTATCCGAAGGGATATACAGTGCCTGAAGATCTCGACTATTTCCATATCACCACCAATAATACTATTTACGGAACAGAGCTGCGCACAGATCCCGACGTGAAAGTGCCTCTGGTTGCCGACATGTCGTCAGATATTTTCTCGCGTCCAGTCGACGTTTCCAAATATGATCTCATTTATGCCGGCGCGCAGAAGAATCTCGGCCCGGCAGGTGCGACACTTGTGATTGTCAAGGAGAGCGCTCTCGGTCATGTGGACCGTGTGATTCCCACCATGCTTGACTACCGCACCCACATCAAGAAGGGTTCGATGTTCAACACTCCTCCTGTGCTTCCCGTATTCTCCGCACTCCAGACCCTCCGTTATTATAAGGAAATGGGTGGCGTGAAAGAGATGGAAAAGCGCGATGTAGCCAAGGCCAAGGTTCTCTACGATGCTATCGATGCCTCCAAGATGTTTGTCGGCACTGTGACTGATCCTGATTCACGTTCAATCATGAATGTCACTTTCGTAATGACACCCGAATACAAGGAACTTGAAAAAGACTTCGTTGACTTCTGCGCTGCCAGAGGCATCGTCGGCATCAAGGGCCACCGTTCGGTTGGCGGTTTCCGTGCGTCGCTCTACAATGCACTCCCCATTGAAAGCGTGCAGGCACTTGTCGACGCGATGAATGATTTCGAAAAGGCTCATTGATCGCACGATTTATAAATTCAGATAAGACAATTCAACTATGAAAGTCCTTATAGCAACAGAAAAGCCTTTTGCAGCTGTCGCAGTCGACGGAATGCGCAAGGTTATCGAGGATGCCGGAGCAGAACTCGTGCTTCTTGAAAAATATACCGACCGCAAGGAACTTCTCGCTGCGGTTGCCGATGTGGATGCGCTGATTATCCGCAGTGACAAAGTCGATGGCGAAGTTCTCGCTGCCGCACCCAACCTCAAGGTGGTGGTGAGAGCCGGAGCCGGCTACGACAATGTGGATCTCGCTGCTGCTACCGAACATGGTGTATGTGTCCAGAACACTCCGGGGCAGAATTCCAATGCCGTTGCTGAACTTGTGTTCGGTCTGGCCGTGATGATGTGTCGCAACATGTATAACGGCACTTCCGGTTCTGAGCTTAAAGACAAGACGCTCGGAATACAGGCATTCGGACAGGTGGGACGTAATGTGGCCCGCATAGCGCGTGGCTTCGAGATGAATGTCTCGGCTCTTGACCCGTATTGTCCCGACAACGTGATGGAAGATGCCGGTGTTTCTGCGGTGCATTCCGTCGAGGAGCTTTATCGCAACAATAAGGTTGTGTCGATTCACATCCCTGCAACTCCCGAAACGCGCAAGTCGATCGGTTATGAGCTTATCACGTCAATGCCCAAGGGCGGTCTTCTTATTAATACCGCGCGTAAGGAGGTGATTGATGAGGAAGGTCTCATCAAGGCTCTTGATGAGCGTGGCGACATCAAGTATGCGGCTGATGTTGCTCCTGACCGCGCCGCAGAGATTAAGGAGCGTTTTGGCGACCGGGTGTTCTTTACTCCCAAAAAGATGGGAGCGCAGACTTCGGAAGCAAATATCAACGCCGGAATTGCAGCCGCGCGTCAGGTGATTTCTTTCCTCACCACCGGTGAAGAGCGTTTCCGTGTTAACAAATAAGCTTCTTTTCGAAAAAAAGAACGGATAAAAAATTAAATGTTTTTATGTAGCGCATCGGCAAGTCTATTGCTGATGCGCTTTTTTTGCAATAGGAGAGGGCTATGTTAAAAATAGGCGATTTTGCATGAAAAAGGACCGTTTTAGGGCTATTTTGAGGCAAAATCGCGGAAAAGTGTTAAAATTCTGTTAAAATACCGTATAAAATTTGGAGGGAATGTAGAAAGTTCCTACCTTTGCACTCGCTTTTGAGAAGCAAACCTCACAGCGGTGAGGGGCTAGAGATTGAAACGCTGAAAGACATTGAATTGTTCGACGATGAAATGTTAAACAAATGTTAAAATCTCGAAAAGATTTGCAGGTTTCGAAAATAAGACGTACCTTTGCAAAGTTTTCCGATAGACGCCACGAGAGGCGCTTCTGAAGAGAGCGATAAAGAGAACATTGAAATAATTGCAACAATAACGAAGTAGTACAAGAGTCATAATTTAAAAGTGAACTCTGTCAAATTTCCGAAAAAAAAATCCGGTGTTCAACCGAATAAGTCAGACAGGATCCGGCGCTGTTTCTGTGAAGGCAAAATAAAGAACAGAACAGACGGTCTTTCTTGCTTTCCATGCTCTATTTATAAAATAGAAAAGAGAAAATAAAGAATAGACAACAACGAAGAGTTTGATCCTGGCTCAGGATGAACGCTAGCGACAGGCTTAACACATGCAAGTCGAGGGGCAGCGGGGGAGTAG
>NZ_CAJTQC010000009.1:99436-99645 GCF_910578445.1 uncultured Duncaniella sp.
CCGGCGACCGGCGCACGGGTGAGTAACACGTATGAAACCTGCCCGTAGCAGGGGGATAAGCGGAAGAAATTCCGTCTAATACCGCGTAACAATTACCGGAGGCATCTCCGGTGATTTAAAGGAAGCGATTCCGGCTACGGATGGTCATGCGTCGCATTAGCTAGTTGGCGGGGTAACGGCCCACCAAGGCGACGATGCGTAGGGGTTCT
>NZ_CAJTQC010000010.1 GCF_910578445.1 uncultured Duncaniella sp.
TATGCTTATCCCCACTGATTTTCTACTGCCCCCTCCTTTAGCCTTGAAGGAGCTTAGAACGCCTCAATTCCAAAGCACAAAAAGGATGAAGCTATGAAGCTTCATCCTTTTTCATTCTTTTCATTTTGCGCTTCAGGATGGGCTTGAACCAACGACCCCCTGATTAACAGTCAGGTGCTCTAACCAACTGAGCTACTGAAGCAGTAAATTCTACAACCCTCAGGTTGAGAAGTGCAATTTGAGAGGATTCCTCTTGTTTTTGCGTTGCAAAATTACGCTGTTTTTTTTTATTGTGCAACCTTTTTAATGAAAAAATGATGCTAAAAACATTTTTTCTTGCATTTTTTTGAAAAAATCTGACTATTTGGTAGTTTAATTGTTGTAATTATTGACTAACTTTGGTCTCCGTTTCAACGATTTTATCACTTCAGCATACGATTTCTATGAAAAAGCTAACACTCCTTGCCGCGCTGCTCGTCGCCATAAGTGTGATTGCCTCTGCAGCCACGCGGAGCAAAAAGAGCGAGATTTCGCGCAATCTCGACATTTTTAATGCCCTGTATAAGGAATTGCAGACTTTTTATGTCGATTCAATTGATGCCGAAAAGTCAATCAATACCGCTATCGCTGCGATGTTGAATGACATTGACCCATATACCGAATATTTTTCTGCCAAGGAGCAGGACCAATTCCGCACCATGACCACCGGAGAATATGGAGGCATCGGATCTGTAATCCAGCAAACCCCCAAGGGCGTAATTGTTGTCGAACCATATAAGGGAAGCCCCGCTCAGCAGGCAGGACTGCGTCCCGGCGACATATTCCTTCAGATTGACGGCGACACCGTCAGCAGCTGGACATCCGATAAGGTGAGCGAAAAGCTGAAAGGGCAAAGCGGCTCTACCCTAAAACTCGTGATGAAGCGTCCATGGGTGGAAGACTCGATTCTCAAATTCGAGCTCAAACGAGGCAAAATCCAGATGCCTTCAGTTCCATATGTCGGTATGATACGCCCCGGCATCGGATACATCGGCCTTACTACATTCTCAGAAAAGAGCTACCCGGAAGTACGTGCCGGAGTTGAACAGCTCATCAAGGATGGAGCAAAAGGCCTCATCCTCGATCTTCGCGGAAACGGAGGCGGACTCGTTGAAAGCGCCGTTGAAATACTCGGCATGTTCCTTCCCAAAGGCACGACAGTCCTAACCACCCGAGGAAAAGGCGTTCTTAACGAAAAAGTCTATCGGACAAGCGTAAATCCTGTTGACACTAAAATACCATTGGCAGTGCTTGTCGACGGCAACTCCGCATCGGCATCCGAGATTGTAACAGGCGCTCTTCAAGACCTTGACCGTGCCGTGGTCATCGGAAACCGCTCTTTTGGCAAAGGACTCGTGCAGAGCACCCGCGAACTACCTTACGACGGACTCCTGAAAGTCACCGTGGCTAAATACTATATTCCATCGGGCCGTCTTATACAGGCTATCGACTACTCTCACCGCAACCCTGACGGCTCTGTAGCCCGAATCCCCGACAGCCTCACCAACGTGTTTAAAACCGCCGGTGGTCGCGAAGTCCGCGACGGAGGCGGCATAACGCCGGACATCAAGATTGAATACCCCGAAGTAAACCGAATGACATTCAACGTCGTACGTGACAACTGGGCTTTTGACTTTGCCAATAAGTATGCCGCCGAGCATGACACCGTCGCTTCGCCGGAGACATTCGAGGTTACCGACGAAATATATGAAGAATTTAAAAACTTCATCGATCCTGCCAAGTTCAACTATGACAAGGTATGCGAAAACGCTGTCGACCAGCTACGCGAGATAGCCAAGGTCGAAGGCTACATGAACGATTCCACATCCGCCCAGTTCGACATACTCGCCTCAATGCTCAAGCATGACTTAAAACGCGACCTCGACCTCAACCGCAAAAACCTCACCCCCTATATAGCCCGAGAAATCCTGAGCCGCTACTATTTCAACCGCGGCGAAGTAATATATTCGCTACGCGATGACGAAGCAGTCGACTCTGCTGTCCAAATACTCTCCACTCCGCGATTTGACGAAATCCTCGGCAAGAAGCAATGACAAAAAACAGTCCATCAGGGTTATCGGCAATGCCGACACGTTAAATCTACCTCAGACACACAAAATCATATCTTGTGATTTCATGACCATTCAGCAACTCAGCGATGAATTTATGACCTCACGCCGCCGGGACGCCATAACAAAGGCGCTCGGCGGCGAGGCTGCTATAATATCTGTTTACAATCTCGCCGGTTCATCTCCCGCCATGATGCTTGGCGCGCTTCCGAAACGCGATGTGCCGACAGTTGTGGTCGGTGACTCTCTCGACGATGCAGGTTATATTTATCACGACCTTACGCGCCTTGTCGGAGAATCAGGTGTTGTGATGTTCCCGTCAGGCTACAAACGCGACATAAAGTACGGACAAGTCGACCCTCCCTCACAAATTCTACGCACCGAAGCCCTTAACCTATGGCATTCCGACCGCGCCCCCCTATATGTCGTCACCTATCCCGAAGCATTAGCCGAAAAAGTAGCGCGTCGCGAAGTAATCGACAGACACACTCTACATCTGCGCAAGAACAGCGAGGTCGATCTCATTGAAACTATAAAATGGCTACGTGAAAACGGATTCATAGAGGTCGACTACGTATACGAACCCGGACAATTCGCTGCACGCGGTTCAATCCTCGACATCTTCGGCTATAGCCACGAACTTCCATTCCGAATTGACTTTTTCGGAGATGAAATCGATTCAATACGCGCCTTCAACATCGAAACCCAGCTATCAGAGACCAAAATCGATGAGGTAGCCATAACCTCAGGCGTAGCCTCTCAGTCATCAGGCGAATCACTTCTTGAATACATTGACCCTGCAACGCTGTTTGTCGTCCGCGATGCGGCCTTCACGGTCGAGCGCATCAAAGCCATCGGAAACGAAGAAATGTCGCAAAGCGCCATCGTAGCCGGTGAATCTGACGCCAATGCAATGAAACAGGTTGTCGACGGAGAGATTTTCGAGCGGAAATTCGCAACCTTCCCGCAACTACGTTTCACAGCCGCATCACAGCCCGACCCGGAAGCGAAAGCAGCCATTGATTTCAAATGTTCCCCTCAGGCCATATATCACAAAAATTTCGAGCTCATAAGCGAAAGCTTCTCAAAGTTTCTCGGTGAAGGCTACCGACTGTATATCCTTAGCGACAGCGAAAAGCAGATTGAACGCCTGAAGGTGATATTCGAGGACCGTGGCGATAAGATTGACTTCACGCCCGTCATCTCCACGCTCCATGAAGGATTCACCGACCACTCGCTGAAAAAATGCGTCTTTACCGACCATCAGATTTTTGACCGTTTCCATAAATACACACTCAAAAGCGACCGCGCACGCTCAGGGAAGCTGGCCCTTTCGCTAAAAGAACTGAGCGCCATTGAACCGGGCGACTTCATTGTCCATGTCGACCACGGTGTCGGTCGGTTCGCAGGGCTTCTGCGAACCAATGTCAACGGCAAGACACAGGAAATGATAAAACTCGTCTATGCCAACGACGACATAATATTCGTCTCAATCCATGCACTTCACAAGCTGGCAAAATACAGGGGCAAGGAAGGTGTGCCACCCAAAATCAACAAGCTCGGGTCAGGCGCATGGAACAAGATGAAGGAGCGCACTAAATCAAAACTCAAAGACATAGCCCGCGACCTCATCAAGCTCTACGCCGCCCGAAAAGAAGAAAAAGGACACGCCTTTGCTCCCGACAGCTATCTTCAGCAGGAACTCGAGGCCTCATTCATCTACGAAGATACCCCCGACCAGCTGACTGCAACCAAGGCAGTAAAGGCCGATATGGAAAGCGAAAAGCCAATGGACCGCCTTATCTGTGGCGATGTCGGGTTCGGCAAAACAGAAATTGCCATCCGTGCCGCCTTCAAGGCTGCCGTCGACGGCAAACAGACCGCAGTGCTCGTCCCGACGACAGTGCTCGCCTATCAGCACTACAACACCTTCCGTGAGCGCCTTAAAGACCTGCCGGTGCGTGTCGACTACATATCGCGAGCCCGCACTGCAAAACAGGTCAAGCAGATTGTCAAGGACCTCGCCGACGGCAAAATAGACATTCTCATAGGCACACACAAACTCATCGGGAAGGAAGTCAAGTTCAAGGACCTCGGCCTGCTCATTGTCGATGAGGAACAGAAATTCGGGGTTGCCGTCAAGGAAAAACTAAAACAGATGAAAGTTAGTGTCGACACCCTTACCATGAGTGCGACACCAATACCGCGCACACTGCAATTCTCGCTCATGGGTGCACGCGACCTTACCTCGCTCAACACCCCTCCGGCCAACCGCTACCCCATCATCACCTCGGTCTGTGCCGGTAGCGACGACATAATAGCCGAAGCTGTCAACTTCGAACTGTCGCGCAACGGTCAGGTGTTCATGATTAACAACCGCATCGAAGGCCTCTACGAACTTGAAGCGCAGGTGAAGCGCCTGATTCCCGACGCACGCACAATCGTTGCCCACGGACAGATGCCACCTGAAAAGCTCGAGAAGGCAATCATCGACTTCGCCAACCATGATTATGACGTACTCATTGCAACCACAATCATCGAGAGCGGCATCGACATGCCCAATGTCAACACCATAATTGTCAACAATGCGCAGAATTTCGGTCTCAGCGAGCTCCATCAGCTGCGCGGACGCGTGGGGCGCAGCAACCGCAAGGCGTTCTGCTACCTACTCGTGCCTCCCCACATTCCGCTCTCGCCCGTAGCCCGACGACGCCTGCAGGCCATAGAGAGCTTCAGCGACCTCGGCAGCGGCATCCACATCGCCATGCAGGATCTCGATATCCGTGGCGCAGGCAACCTTCTCGGCGCAGAGCAGTCGGGATTCATCGCCGACCTTGGCTACGAGACCTATCAGAAAATCCTTAAGGAAGCCGTCACCGAACTGCGTACCGAAGAGTTCTCCGATCTTGAGCAAGCCGACCGCCTCGACGACGATGAGACCACCGACTATGTGGCCGACTGCGTAATCGAAAGCGACATGGAGCTACTCCTGCCGGCCGACTACGTTCCCACCGAAAGCGAACGCATCTCGCTCTATCAGGAACTCGACGGAATCGAACGCGAACTTGACCTTCAGGCCTTCAAGGCCCGTCTGACCGACCGCTTCGGAGCTATACCGGCCGTTACAGCCGAACTCCTCCGCATTCCGCGCCTGCGACGACTTGCCCGACGGCTCGGAATCGAAAAGGTATCCCTTAAACAGGGCAAGATGTACACCTTCTTTGTTGATGAAAGCAACAAAGCATACTACCAGTCTGAAATGTTTGGCAAAATGCTCGGCTATCTCACGGCCCATCCACGACGCGTACAGATACGCGAACGTAACGGAAAGCGTTCGTTCGCAATCTCCGATGTCGACACCGTGGAGTCAGCCGTAGCCATACTTCAGGAAATAATAGGCTGATTGACATTTTCACGGCAAAACACAAAGAATGCGACGACCATAGGATTGATTAAAAGCAATCTTAGTCGTCGCATTCCTTGTCTCGTGCCGATAGTTATCAGCACATGACTAATTTTTTCAATCTTATTTTCCCGCAGCAATTGAATCTTTGCGGAACTGCTTCAGAAGCTTTTCGATTTCAAGAGAGGTCTTGCGTGCGCGAGCACCTGCTGCCTTATTGCCGTTTTCCACTTGGGCCATAGCGTCTTTTGCAAAAGCTTCAAAATTTGAAGTGAGTTGTTCAACGAGAGTTTTCATCGGTGATTTTGGGTTTAAATTTGTTATTGTTATAGAGAATATGGGCTATTAACCAAAGTGATAAGCAACAGCATATTACTCATGTTGCAAATATACGGACAAAAAAAATTATTTTGCAATAAATTTGTTAAAAAAACGGCTTAATACGCTCTTATTCCACACTTTTTATTCTTTTTGCCGTGTTTTCGCTTATTTTTCATAACTTTGACCCCGCTTTTAGCATAATTATATCATGATTGACTTTAATCGCTTCACACTTCCCAACGGTCTGCGTGTAGTCCACAACTACGACCCCACTACTGCAATGGTGGCTGTAAATGTGCTTTATAATGTAGGTTCGCGCGATGAAGACCCTTCAATGACCGGACTGGCCCATCTTTTTGAGCACCTTATGTTCGGCGGTTCTGCCAACATTCCGGATTTCGATGCCGAAATCGAGCGTGCAGGTGGCATGAACAACGCATGGACCTCAAATGACTTCACAAATTTCTATGATGTCGCTCCGGCAAGAAACTTCGAGACCCTGCTATGGCTTGAAAGTGACCGCATGCTCGGACTTGCCTTTTCTGAAAAATCGCTTGAAGTGCAGCGCAATGTCGTCATCGAGGAATTCAAACAGACCCACCTCAACCGGCCATACGGCGATTTATTCCACAAACTCCGCTCATTGGTCTACCGCAGTCACCCATATTCAGTCCCGACCATCGGCAAAGAGCCGGCCCACATCGAAAAGGTGACGCGCGACGATGTCCGCGACTTTTTCTATAGCCATTATGCGCCTAACAATGCCGTGCTCGCAATCAGCGGAAACGTCACGCCCGACCAAGTGCGCCGTGGTGTCGAACGCTGGTTCGACTCTATACCACGTCGTGATGTCAGACCGCGCACCTACGAGCCCGAACCGCTACCCGATGCTCCACGCGAGCTCGAAGTTCGGGGCCATGTCCCCCAGACATGCGTGGTCGTGGCCTACCCTATGCCCGGTTACGGCCAGCCCGGTTATATCGAGTGTGACCTTATCACCGACATTCTGGCATCCGGAAGGTCATCGCGGTTCTACAGGCGGCTGCTTCTCGGTAGCGACCTTTTCACTTCGGCCGACGCCTCTATCATCGGAAGCGAAGAGCCGGGAATGCTCATGCTCAAAGGCTATCTCGAAGACCCATCGGAAGCAACTGCCCGCAAGGCAGTGGAGCGCCTGATGTCCGAAGCATCCGAACTGTGCTATCAGGCATCACGCCTCGACCGTCTGTCATACAATCTGACCGAGGCCAGGCCGGGAGGAGTCACACCCTACGAGGTTGAAAGAGCCATCAACCGTTTCGCAAGCGACTTCACCTTCTCGTCGCTGAGCTACCTGCAGCGGGCTCAAGCACTGGCAATGGCCGAAATGCACGGCGAGGACATCAACGAAATCGTGCCGGCCTATCGTCGCGTCACCACCGCCATGATAGCCACAACAGCCCGTCGCGTCATCGATCCGGCCCACGCCTGCACCCTCATCTACAGACCGGAATGAGGCCTTGTCGGGACTCAGGGTTAAATTTGTAATCAACACGCCACACACAGAGTTAAAAAATGCTAAATAAACTCTCATCCACCTTTGGTTTAAGGGCTTTGATTTGCAGGAATTTATAAAATTTACTAATTTTGCACTCAGAAAGTCACGGAGGAGGCCACAAGCTTCCTCCAATTTATTTTTATATTGTCGGGTATGACGGTATGAAAATTACACACAAACTCTAAGACGACACTTAAGATATATGATAGATAAAACAGAAATTCGCCGCTTGGTTGACGAGGCGATAGCCGTGACCGATGCTTTTGTGGTCGATATCACCGTGTCGACAGCCAATGATATCGTTATCGAGCTTGACAGCCCGACAGGTGTCGACCTTGATTTTTGCGCGGACCTCAATCGTAAACTTCAGGAAGAGCTCGACCGTCAAGACGAGAACTATAGCCTTGAAGTCGGCTCTGCATCATTGACCGCACCATTCAAGGTAAAGGGTCAGTATGACAAGAACATCGGAAACGAAGTCGAGGTGCTCACGCGTGACGGCAAGAAACTCAAAGGCATCCTCACAGCCGCAGGCGACAACGACTTCACAGTCGAGATTACCCGCAAGGTCAAAGAACCCGGAGCAAAGCGTCCGGTCATGGTCGCCGAACCTACGGTCATCCCCTATGCCGATGCAAAGCAGGTGTGCTACGTGATTAATTTCAAGTAAAATATTCATTCCAACTAAATATATATAATCCCACAGATAATGGCAAGAAAAGAAGAAGCCCCCAACATGGTGGAGCGTTTCGCCGAATTCAAGGAACTGAAAAATATCGACAAGACCACCATGATCAGTGTGCTGGAGGAGTCGTTTCGAAATGTGTTGGCCAAAATGTTTGGCACAGACGAGAATCTTGATGTCATCATGAACCCCGACAAGGGCGACGTGCAGATTTTCCAGAATCTTGAAGTTGTGCCCGACGGTGAGGTGACAAACCCCAACCTACAGATTTCACTGACCGACGCACGTGCCGACGACGACCCCGATGTGGAAATCGGCGAGGAGCACACAAAGGAAATCTTCTTTGCCGACTTCGGTCGCCGCGCCATCCTCAACCTCCGCCAGACACTCCAGTCCAAGATTCTCGACCTCCAGAAAGAGGCTGTCTATGCAAAATTCAAGGAACTCGAAGGCGAGCTCGTATCGGGTGAGGTATATCAGACATGGTCGCGCGAAACACTTCTGCTCGACGACGAGAAGAATGAACTTCTTCTGCCTAAGAACGAATCAATCCCCGGCGACTTTTTCCGCAAGGGAGAGACAGTCCTTGCTGTCATCGCCAACGTCGACAACAAGAACAACAATCCCAAAATCACCGTATCGCGTACCAACGAGGCATTCCTCCGCCGACTTTTCGAACGCGAAGTCCCCGAAATCGTCGATGGTCTTATCAGCATCCGCGCCGTTGCCCGCATCCCGGGCGAACGCGCAAAAATCGCAGTCGAAAGCTTCGATGACCGCATCGATCCCGTAGGCGCATGCGTGGGTGTCAAGGGTTCACGTATCCACGGTATCGTCCGTGAGCTCCGCAACGAGAACATCGATGTCATCAACTATACATCCAACCCGCAGCTCTTCATCCAGCGAGCACTCAGCCCTGCCAAGATTTCAAACATCCACCTCGACGAAGAGGAAAAGAAGGCCGAAGTGTTCCTCCACCCCGAAGAAGTGTCGCTCGCAATCGGTAAGGGCGGTCTCAACATCAAACTCGCATCCATGCTCACAGGCTATGTGATCGACGTTTACCGCGACACCCCTGAAGAAATCGACGAAGACATCTACCTCGACGAATTCAAGGACGAAATCGACGGCTGGGTTATCGACGCGCTCAAAGACATGGGCTGCATCACAGCCAAAAGCGTGCTCAAGACTCCGCGTCAGGAACTCATCGACCGCGCCGACCTCGAAGAAGACACTGTCGACAATGTCATCCGCATTCTCCGTGCCGAATTTGAAGACGAGGACACGTCTGCTGCCCCTGCACAAACCCCTGCCCCCGCTGAAACAGCCGAAGAAGCAAGCGTCGAAGACAGCGCCAAAGAATCAGCGCCCGAGGAAGACTCCGCAGCCGAGGAGAAGCCCGAAGCCTGAAAAAGACATACGAACTGAACCCTGGCAACAATGATTGCCTGCCACACTCCTCTCCCCTCTTAACAAATTAAAACATTACCACCCATCTCATATATGCCGAGAATAAAAATCAGTCAAGCCGCCAAAGAGTTCAACGTCACTATACAGTCGTTAGCTGACCAGTTGAACAAGAAGGGTATCTCAATTGATGCCTCGAATCCTAACACCCGTCTGGATGAGAGTGCCTACGATATCCTTGTCGAGGCTTTCCAGCCCGACCGCAAGGAGCGCGAGCGCATAGACCGTATCCGTCAGGAAAAAGAAAAGGAAAAGTCTGCTTCAGCTCCGGTTAACACACCTGCCTCCCCGGCATCATCTGCGAAAGGCCCTTCCGAAATACAAGGGCCGAAAGTGGTAGGCAAAATAACGCTTGACAAACATAATAATCCAATCCCCACACCCCCTGCTGCCACTAAGGCTGCGGAAGCTTCGACAAAACAGCCGGCCACACCTGCGCCGGCCAAAACATCCGTCAAGGAAGACCCCAAACCAGAGGTGTCAAAACCGGAAGTGAAAGTTGAAACATCCGTCAAACCTGAGATGCCCAAGACAGACGCTCCTAAAGTGGAAATCCCGAAAGCTGAAATGCCTAAATCTGAAGTGAACCCCCAAGCCCCGAAGGTCGAGGCCCAAAAGCCTGCAGAAGTCGTCAAACCTGCAGAAGCACCCGTCAAGGAAACCCCGGTCGTGAAGGAAACTCCTAAAAAGGAGACTACGCCGGAAGCTCCTAAGACAACTCCAAAAACGGAAGTCAAACCTGCACCGAAGCCCGAAGCTCCGAAAGTGCAGCAAAAACCTGCTCCCGCACCTGCGAAGGAAACAGTTAAGGAAACTCCCAAGGCTGAAGCCGCTCCTGCAAAACAGGAAGATGAAGTGTTCCGTTATCAGTCCGACGCACAGGTGGTCGCTCCAAAAGTGGTCGGTCACATCGACCTCTCCGCGCTCAACCAGTCGACCCGTCCTAAAAAGAAATCGAAGGAGGAACGCCGCAACGAGCGCATGAACAAGAACGGTCAGAACGCCGGCGGAAATGCCTCGCAAGGCGGTGACCGCAAGAAACGTCGCCGCATCGGTGGTAAGGTCGATATCGAAAAGACCGTAAATCAAGGCAGCGAAGGTGGTAACGGTAATAACGGCAATAACAACAATAACAAGAACGGTGGAAATAACCACGGCGGCGGAAACAACAACGGCCGTGGCGGTAACGAGCGTGGCGAACGCGGAGGCCGCAACCGCGAACGCAACAAGCGCCCCGTGCACACCGAAGTCAACGAAGAGGACGTACAGAAGCAGGTACGCGAGACCCTTGCACGCCTGACATCCAAGGACAAGGGCCAGAAGAAAGGCGCAAAATGGCGCAAGGAGAAGCGCGAAGCTTTCGCCAACCGCGCACATGAGGCCGCCGTCGAAGCTGCAGCTGAAAGCAAGGTGCTCAAACTGACAGAATTCGTTACAGCAAACGACCTTGCCGTCATGATGGATGTGCCCATCAACAATGTCATCGCAACCTGCATGAATCTCGGCGTAATGGTTTCAATCAACCAGCGTCTTGACGCAGAAACCATCAATATCGTAGCCGAGGAATTCGGCTATCAGACAGAATATGTTTCAGCCGAAGTGGTTGAAGCCATTCATCAAGAAGAAGACAACGAGGATGAACTCGTCACCCGTCCGCCGATTGTCACCGTCATGGGTCACGTCGACCACGGTAAGACATCGCTTCTCGACTATATCCGCAACGCCAATGTGATCGCAGGCGAGGCCGGAGGTATCACTCAGCACATCGGTGCTTATAACGTGAAGCTCTCCGACGGCCGTCACATCACATTCCTCGACACCCCGGGCCACGAGGCATTCACCGCCATGCGTGCCCGAGGAGCGAAAGTGACCGACCTCTGTATCATCATCGTGGCTGCCGACGACAACGTCATGCCACAGACCGTTGAGGCTATCAACCACGCTTCAGCCGCCGGTGTTCCTATCGTTTTCGCCATCAACAAGATTGACAAGCCCGCAGCCAACCCCGACAAGATTAAAGAGGAGCTTGCGCAGATGAACTATCTCGTTGAAGAATGGGGCGGAAAATACCAGTCGCAGGACATTTCGGCCAAGAAGGGTATAGGCGTTGAAGAACTTATGGAAAAGGTGCTTCTCGAAGCCGAACTCCTTGACCTCAAGGCCAACCCCAACCGTCGCGCCACAGGCTCTATCATCGAGTCGTCGCTTGACAAGGGACGCGGCTATGTGGCAACAGTGCTCGTGCAGAACGGCACACTCCGCGTAGGCGACACCATCCTCGCAGGTACTCATTTCGGACGCGTAAAGGCTATGTTCAACGAACGTAACCAGCGTATCACCGAAGCAGGCCCGGCCGAACCGACCCTTATCCTCGGTCTGAACGGTGCGCCCACCGCAGGCGACACCTTCAATGTGATGGAGACAGAGCAGGAAGCGCGCGAAATCGCAACAAAACGCGAACAGCTTCAGCGCGAACTCGGCCTGCGCACCTCCAAGCGTACCACCCTCGAAGAAATCGGACGTCGTCGTGCCATCGGCAACTTCCATGAGCTCAACATCATCGTCAAAGGCGACGTGGACGGCTCAATCGAAGCTCTTTCCGACTCACTCATCAAGCTATCCACCGAGGAAGTCAAAATCAATGTGCTTCACAAGGCTGTCGGAGCTATTTCCGAAAGCGATGTGACACTTGCAGCCGCATCCGACGCCATCATCATCGGCTTCCAAGTACGTCCCTCGCAGGCCGCACGCCGTGCCGCCGAACGCGACGGCGTGGAAATCCGCCTCTACTCGGTCATCTATCAGGCCATCGAGGAAGTCAAGGACGCGATGGAAGGCATGCTCGCCCCCGAAATCAAAGAAGAAGTCATCGGTACAGCCGAAGTGCTCCAGACATTCCGCATCTCGAAAGTCGGTACTATCGCAGGCGCTATCGTGCGTGAAGGCCGCATCAAACGTGGCTGCAAAGTGCGTCTCATTCGCGACGGCATCGTTCGCTACACCGGCGAGCTCGGTTCGCTCAAGCGCATGAAGGACGATGTCAAGGAAGTCACCTCAGGCTATGACTGCGGTCTTTCAATCGCAGGCTACAACGACGTTCAGGAAGGCGACCTCATCGAAGCTTACGAGGAAGTCGAGGTTAAGAAGAGCCTCTAAGACTGCTCGCCCAACCCTATCGGTCAGCCTGAATTCATTGGCTTGAACAATGACAACTATTGATATTCATTTAAATATCGGCTCAAACAGCGGCCACCGTGAAGCTCTCATAGAGCGTGCGGTGGCCGCCGTTTCATCTGCCTTCCCCGACGTGGAGATAAAATGCTCCGACATCATCGAGACTGCTCCTTGGGGATTCGAGTCTCCCAATCCGTTCCTCAACATCGGAATGATGCTCCGAACAACAGAAATCCCACATAACATAGCGGACAAGAGCGACATCACGGAAAACAAATCTGCCAGAGAGAGATTTGCCCTTGATGTGCTCATGGTTATACAGGAAATACAGAGTGGCATAGACCCGTCGCCACACCGCGACGCACAAGGAAGATATATCGACCGCGCCATCGACATCGACCTTATTGCCATAAACGACTGGGTCATTGACCACCCGAGCCTGACATTGCCTCACCCACGCATGCACATGCGCGACTTCGTCCTCCGGCCATTGGCACAACTTGACCCTACATGGCATCACCCCCTTACAGGCAAAACCGCCTCCCAACATCTATCTGACATTCTCAACTATTTATAATTTAAAACTTTAATAACAGAATTCTATTTCGTACTTTTGGTACACAAAAAATTTTATATACTTTTGTAGTGCGATGGCAAGAGAGCCATCGCATATTCATATTGTGAAGCGTTTCGTGCTTTATCCTATAACAGAAATTTCGCCAAAATTTTATCCAAAAGGATTAAGCAGTCGGACAACGTTCATGCTTGTCGTATGTCAACTCCCCACTACGGGTATAGATATTCGATTAGGCGTGGGAGTGGACTGTTTATTTTTGGATGGGCGTTTGGCGATGCCTCTGTTATGATAAACAGAACATTGTCCTGCGCTTTTTTATCTTTAATACAGGTGGTCGGAGGACAGATTACCCTTAAATAATAACTAAGAACATGGAAAGAGTGAAAAGTTTTTTATGTGCTTTTATTGTAGTGTTGTGTGTGAGTAATGCTGACGGAAGGGAGTATACTTTCCAGTTGAACGAAAGTAATTATAATTTCAATGATACAATAGGATTCGTATTTAAGTTATATCCTGAAACATCAACCGCAACGCTGATTTCTCCACAGCTATTGCCTGATTTTAAAGGATATTTTAATACACTAAAGGACTCTGTGGATTCTAATAATATGCGTATCCAGACATGGAATGCCAAATTTATGGAACTATATCGTCAGAAACTCAAAAATTTGGGAGAGGAAAGCAAAATATATGTTGAAAGTAGAGTTGATTTTGCGGATCGCGCCGGTATTCTGCTCGAATCAATCACAGAACTACAGGATTCAATTGATAAATTTAATAATCAGGACTGTTATGATTCGTATGGGGATGTTTTTTTCAATCTACATAGTGAAATTGATGCAGTTTTTATCCGTCAGGAAGAGATTCTGAGAATGCTTCCTGAATTATATGATGAGATGGGAAGTTATATTATTCCGGAACTGAATGACGTTATATTATCAGAGTGTAAAAATCAGGCAAAAATATTTAATGTTGACAAATGGATACCGTATTTCGACAGATTTAATGAAATGTCTGCCGTGTGTCAGCAATTGATGGAAGTAAATGATACAGCAGGACTTATAAGGGAAAAGGCAATATTGGATGATTTCCGAAGCGAAGTCATGGATTATTTTAGCAATACTGTCGCAATAGCATATCCTCACGCGAACTGTGACTGGTGGAAGGAATATCTTGAGTTGTCAGATGTGCGTGAGTTCGAAGAAGTGGCTACTTTTAAACATGTGATTGCTGTGACAGGTTTAGCCGTGGAACGTACGGCACGAGCCGTGGAGACATTGCCTGCAAGAATTATAGATTACATAGAGGAAAATAATGGTGAATTGACAATTCCGGAGAAGACAGGTTATAATGGCTCTTATGAGGTTACAAAATTAAACGGACCTATGTTTGATTCTGAATTAATGGAAAAGACAGATGAAATTTCTATAAGGATTCCATCAGGGATTGATTCTATATGTGGGATAGCTTTTCCCGACAATAAAATTACAGAAGTTCATGTTTCAGCATATACACCTCCATTTCTTGACGAGAATGCTTTTAGTGAAAAGGTTTATAAAAATGCTATTTTATATGTGCCTGAGATAAAATATCAGGAATATGTATTGTCAGATTGGAGGCGTTTTACAAATATACATTTCAACTTGAGCTCATCTGTAGATGAAATATCTAATGATAATATTTCAGTCTGGAGTAAAGGAGATACCATCTATATTGAAGGGATTGGCATTGTTTCGATATATGACACTCTTGGGAAATTGGTATATAAGGGAGATAGCCGGGAAATTCCAATAGGACAAAAAGGTATTTATATAGTTAAGATTGGTTCCACAAACTTTAAAATTAAAATATAACAAGGTGCATAGTCAATAGAAATACAGAGGGCAACCACGGTCGGGTTTGACCGGGTTGCCCTTGATTTTATGAACTTAATTCAGGTTTATTTCCTGTTCCTGATGTCAGGATGTTTCTTGATTTCTGAACTTATATGTATTTAGGGTTCTGAGATTCGAGGATTATTTCTTATTTTTTACTTTTTCGAGCTGACGGTCGAGTGCTTCCAGACAGAGGTCGATAGCCTCTTCAAACGTATCGGCTGTTTTTGTCGCCACCTGATCGGGTTCTTGCGGAACGACGAGGCTTACTATGGCTTCTTTGTTGAGAGCAGTTTCAGGTTTTACCACGCGGAGAGAGACTTCGGCGCTCATTACATTGGGATAACGGCGGGTCAGCTTATCTATTTTCTTGTTGATAAAGGAAGTGAGTTTCTCGCTGATGTCGAAGTGGATGGCATTGATTTTAGTTTCCATTTTTTCCTCCTTTTTTTAGTGCACGCGGGTGTGCGAGTTCATAATTATGTTTAAGTTCACTGTAAGTGACGTGAGTGTAGATCTGTGTCGAGGCGAGAGAGGCATGTCCGAGAAGCTGCTGCACCGAGCTGATGGGCGCACCGGCGTTGAGCATATCCGTTGCAAACGAATGACGCAGAACGTGAGGACTCAGCCTTGCAGCATGAACGTCGCCATCGGTCAGAGCCTTGTTCACAACCCTATACACCAGACGGCGATAGAGCGGAGCTCCGTCCGCCTTTACAAGAAGCGGAGCCTGACGGTCATGAAGAGAGATTGACGTGTCCGGCGAACTGTCGCGAAGCTGCCGATAAGTGTCGATAGCCTCCATCAGTTCCGGGCCGATAGGGATTATTCTTTCTTTATTACGCTTTCCAAGCACCTTTAGTTCACCTTTTCGGGTGTCAGTGTTGACATCCAGAAGGCCGACCAGCTCAGAGCAACGCATGCCGGTTGAATACAGCAGGTCTATAATCAGACGGTTGCGCGACGCGGTGAATTCACCGACCGTTTCGGAATCAGAGTCATCAAGGATACGCTCCGTGTCTTCCGGACGGATGTAGACCGGCAAGTCCTTCGGTATTTTGGCAAGGATAAGTCCTGAAGCGGGATTGGATTCGAGTCCATGACGGGTCATCAGATAGCGGAAGAAAGCCCGCAGCGACGAAGCCTTCCGGCGAATCGTTCTCACCGAATTGCCCCCTGAGGCCAGAGCGCCTATCCACAGTCGCAAGTCAGATGTGGTGACATCCATCGGCCTGAGTGACTCAGGACAATTGTCCGTAGCGAAGACAGCCCAAGCCTTAAGGTCGGCACGGTAAGCGTCGACGGTGAGCTTCGAATAGTTGAGCTCCAATCTTAGATATTCGAGAAATTGCTCAATCAGGTTCATGTCTTGCTCGTATTGAGATGTCTTTGTCGTTAGCGAAAATAGAAAACTTTTTTGAATAAAACAAGAAATAGAAGCCCGGAGAGCGAAAAATAGTTACAAAAATTCAAAAATCTCCTTAATTAAAAATTAAGTTTACAGAAAAAGGTCACCGCTACGCGATGACCTTTTCAGCTTCGAGGCTTTACAGAGATGAACTTTCAAGAATCATCCTCTGCGAAAGCCCGGTAACGGCTCTTTTATTTTCGATACTTTAATTTTGAAAAAGCTCCTTTATTTTTTCTGCAAGTTCCTCTCCATGCAGATTTTCTGCTACAAGACGGCCTTCAGAATCTACTACATACATTGTCGGGACTGCTGATACCTTATATTTATCAGCTATACTATGGTCTGTATCACGGATGTTTACCCATTTCAGACCTTCATTTTCGACAGCGTTTATCCACGGTTTTTCTTCCTTGTCGATTGACACACTGATTATCTCAAAGCCTTTGTCGGCGAAGTCCGCATATATTTTCTTGAGATTGGGAATTTCGCGACGACACGGACCACACCATGAAGCCCAGAAGTCAAGAATGACATATTTCTTATCCTTACACAGAGCTGCAAGCCCGGTTTTAGTCCCGTCGATGGTAACAGCTTCAAATTCCGGCATCTTGTCGCCCGGTCGGCCTACGGGATACAGTTCGTCGTATACGAGACGGCCATAATGACTGTTTTTCGCACTGTCACTAAGACTTTCGTAGAGATCACGCTGCTTGGCCGACAGATAGCTTGTCTGAGAAATCATGAGCAACGGCCCCCAGAAATCACTCTTGTTCGCATTGACTGATGCTTCGAAAATAGAATCGGCGGCAGCAAACAGATTTTTCTCAGCCTCCCTCATCCGATTGAATTCCTCGGACGCATTAATCGAGTCTACCAGACCGGTATTGCCATTTTGCCGAGCCTCATAATATCTGTTCATTAAAGGACGATATGTGGACTGGTGAGCAGTGAACATCGAATCGAGCATACGGCGACCCGACATTTTCTCATTGTAGGTATCGGTCATAGGAGAACCCAAGACTGCCACCTCACCGAAATCAAAGCGCATCTTCCCGTCGGAAACTTCTTCTGCCTTAACCACACCATTGATGTTTATATCCCCATTCTCAAGCATAAAGACTTTGCCTCCGTAGTTGTCTTTTATATAAAGAGTGACGGCGCGGGGCTCATCTGCCACACCTTTGATTTCAAATTTTCCGTCAGTGACAATTGCCTCGGCAATTGTATCGGGAGCGGTATGGGTCACGGATGAAATAAGCACCACCGAACTGTCGGGAATTCCGGCTATCTCACCACGGATAGTATACGACGTTTTTTCAGAACTTCCACAGGCTGTCAGCAACGACACTGCAAGCCCGGTAATAAATATTTTTTTCATTAGATATGACTGAAATATGTAAATTGACTATTTGCTGTTTTGTGTAAGGACTCCGTTACCCGGACGATTGATTGCATTTGCCGGAAATACCATAGTCCACAGATGCGAATCAGGTGTAAGCGTATATGTCTTTCCGTCAAATTCTTTTGTAAGAGTACGGGCATATGTCCCCTCGGCATTGTATCGCTTCATATCTATGAAAGGAATCATTGTATTCATCATTTCATTGTCTTTTGTACGACGTATGAGCTCGATGGCTTCAGCCGTTGTCGAAGCCGACGAAGGCTGATAGAAATCCGGATGTATACGCGATTTGCGGAGAACATCGAGAGTCTGGAGCGCATCGGCTACCGCACCATTGCGTGCCTGACACTCAGCCTTGATCATATATACCTCAGGAGTCGCGATACCGGCCAAATTATAGTAGCCGCTTAACATTCCACGATGATAGAGATCCGTAGATGACTGATATTTCTTCCACCGGACAAGAAATTTCATATCGCCCTCTTCAAAACGGGCTGCACGCTCCTCGGATATATCCATATCGCCACACGGATAGTTCGGATTGCCGTTACCGGAACAGAACCACAGATTTTCCACACATGTGTGTGACATAGGCGAAGTTATAGCCGTATAGTCTTCAGGATTTTCGATGCGGTCTTTATAACTGTTGTAGAATTCCAACCAGTCAAATAGGTCAGAATGACGTTTGAGAGCCTCCTCGGCATGTAAAAGGGCGCTGTCGTAGTCACGCATAGAAAGGTAGACCCTTGCAAGACCACCTTCGACAGCAGCGCGATTAGGATGGATGGCAGTCATTGATGTCTCAGGAATCCCAAGCTCAATAGCCTTGTTGAAATCGGCAAGAATCTGGTCATAGACCTCCTTTACCGATCCCTGATGCCACGAAGATCCAAGGCCACCGCTATAAATTAATGGTATACCGGGGGTGGAGGCAGCCTTTTCAGGAGTATATGCATCCGCGTAATAGTTCACGACATGAAACAGCACAAATGCCCGTATGGCATAGGCATAAGCCATTACCTCGGCCTTTTGAGCCTCGGTCGCATCAGTCGCACCGGGCACTTCCTCGATGATTGTATTTGCTATGGCGATGATTCCATAACCGTTGTCAAATACATCTTCGGTCGATGCATTGAGCTCAATTCTGTCGCGTGACTCTTTCCACATGTAATGTGCGGTACGAAGGTCATCGACATTACGGCAATTATTCGCTCCGACAAAACGGTCGTTGAGTAGATATTGATCCTGAAGCGATGGCAGATAGTTCGCCGAATATTCATAGCGCAACAGAGCCTCATAATCGGCAAGAGTCTTGGGTATACGCATGCCCTTAGGCATCACATCAATATAATTGTCGCAGCTGACAGAGATAACAGCAGCCAGCACAATAATGGCTAACGAAATATATTTTTTCATGTATCTAATCTTTGATAATATATTGCGGTCGTTTAGAAACCGAGATTAAGTGAGAGCATATAGGTTGGTTTCTGATAGCCTCCTATCGAATGTTTGGCAGCTTTTGACTTTGCAAAAACGGCTATGTTTTCCATACCCAACATCAAGCGAGCCTCTTTGGCATAAAACTTCGAGCACCACAGGCCGGGAACGTTATAGGAAAGAGATAGATTGCGGAAACGGATGTTGGACGCATCGCAGATGACAGCCGACGAGCGGTTGTAGAGGTCCATGTTGCAATAGAGCGACGGATTTTCACCGGCCACATAACGCGGGACATCTGTAACATCCTCATCACCCGGAGTCTTCCACCGGTCATTGTAAGTAAAATCCGTACACCGGAGCTTATGTCCGCCTTCAAACAGGAACAGGGCAGAGAGCGTGAGGTCACGCCAACGGAGATTTGTGGAAAGTGAACCGCTGTAGGTCGGGGTATAACTTCCAAGATATATGATGTCGTCAAGATTTGTCGGAGTGTTGCTCGTGCATATGTTTCCTTCGGCATCATATACCTGTGGCAATCCTTCGGCGCTCAGGCCGGCCCATTTATATCCATAGAGAGCTGTAAACGGCACACCGACACGCGGGAAGGCTTCCGGCTGGTCGAGCTGCAAGAAATAGACAGGGGCTTCGACATTCACATAATCCACCTCAGAATGGTTGTAACCGATTACACCCTGCATGGTCCACGACCAGTCACGGTTCTGGATAATCGTTCCGTTGATATTCAATTCGAAGCCACGGTTTGTCATCTCACCATTATTGATGACATTTGTCGAGAAGCCCTGACCTTCCACCGAGACACCGTTGGATGAGGCAAGAAGGTCTGTGCCTTTCTTATTGTAGTATTCGACAGAACCGTTAAGACGGTTTGAGAAAAGGGCGAAATCTACGCCGACATTGGTAGTTGTGGTCTTCTCCCAACGTAGTTTCGGATTGGGACGTGAACTTATCGAGCCTTGTATGCCACCGACTCCGGGATGGGTATTTGTCGAATACCATGCCACCGTGTATGGCCAGCGGTTCTTGGCAATATTACCGCCAATACCATAAGAAGCGCGCAGTTTGAGCATGTTGACCCATCCGGCCTTAAAAAATTCCTCCTGATCTATTCTCCATGCCACACCTGTCGACCAGATTGGCTTTCCCTGATACTCACTGCTTGTACCGTAGAGATTCGTGCGGTCAGTGCGGATTGAACCGTTTATCATATATCGGTTGTCGAAAGCATATGCGGCATTGGCATAGAATGAAATGAAACGGTTGGTCAGTTCGTTGATTGATGCAAAGTCGGTTGCAGCAATCCACGGACGGCTGAAAATGGCATTGGAAAACGATTGTATGGCCGACTGATCAACCACCGTCCATTGATTCAGGTCGTCGTCATATCCATAAAGCGTATTACTCTCAAAACGAGTCTTGTTGTGGCGCATCTCCATACCGGCTATTGCGGTAACATCATGCAACCCGGCGAAATTCTTGTTAAAATCAAGCTGATTTCTGAAGTTATATGAGCGTTGGTCATTAGTGCCATTCGAATATATATCACCGTAAGGAAGATTGAACTGAGCATTGACTCCGTCAGGCGATGAGGCGAAATTATTGATTTTATTACGCACCGCATAAGTCTCTTTCTCTGCAATCTGTTGGCGACGGAAATTACCGAATTCATACTGGAACTGCGTCGTAAAGCGCAGCCAGTCGGTTATTTTGAAATTCAGACGTGCATAGACCCGTGTCAGCAGGTCGCTCGTGGTCGAATTTGAACGGCCGAGTTCGTCCATAGGATCAATGTCTTCGCTGTAGAGTCCATACTTGTTAATGGCATTTAGGCGCGACTGGGTTAACCGGTCTTCCTGACGGCTGACAATGGTCGAACCATCTTCATTGTAGAAACTCATATAGGGAGCAACTGTGAAACCGGGCGAAGAAAGGAAATATGTCTGTGTCTGCGAACCTGTATAATTGACATAAGCACCGAGGTCGACCGAAAGCCAACGGGTCATGTCGATCGTGTTGCGCAAGGATATATCAAGAGCATCCCTATGTGAATTTATAGCATCGTAATTATCTCGGTTATACGAAACTGTCCCGACGAAGCTGTTGCGTTCGCCCGACGACGAGAGTGAGAGGCTATAGCGCTGCGTTGTAGCGTCACGACGCTCGATGTCATCGACCTCATCATAGTAACGGTAGCCCTGCGATGCCCAACCATCAAGCATCGAATTTAATTGCTGTTCGCTTATCATCCCGGCATAGCGCTGATATATAGCCTTGGTGTGAGGAGAAAGATTGCCACTGTTACGCAGCATATTGGCAGCATACTCAGCCGCACCGTCACCATTGAAGTTAGGGTTCTGCGACATCCAGTCGCGGGCTTCAGCAATCACCTCGGCCGCATCAGGCGTATATGTATTGTAACGTTTATATGGAGTTATCGAAAAGGTTGCCGAAGCCATGACATTGACCTTACCTTTCTGAGCTTTGCGGGTGGTGATGACGATGACACCGTTGGCGGCTCGTGCACCATAAATCGAAGCGGCAGCGGCATCCTTAAGGACTGTTATGCTTTCAATATCATCGACATTTATATCAGGCACAGACTCACTGAATGCTCCGCCGGCATAAGTGACTTCCGTACGTTCAACCGGAAAACCGTCAACCACATAGAGAGGTGTCGTGATTCCCTGCATAGATGTCGTTCCGCGTATCTTACCGTCAGTATAACCGGCGATATGTCCCTCAAGCATATCACTTACGGAAGTCAAACGCTGGTTTTCAAGCTGTTTCCGGTCTATTTTCGCAAAAGAACCGGTAGTGCGTTCTTTTGACAGCGTCTGATAGCCGGTGACCACTACTTCATCGAGCATTTCATCGTTTGGCTGCAACGCTATCTTATAGGAATCATCTGAAGTCAGTTTGACTTTCTTTGTCAGATAGCCGAGAAAATAGGCTTCAATCTCAGCGGTAGACTGTGGTACGGTAAGGGAAAAATGTCCGTGAAGATCCGTTATGACCATCGCCACGGAATTGTCGGAACTTCGGGGTATTTCTCTGACGGTCGCACCTGCAAGCGGTTCGTTGTTCTCATCGACCACTATGCCGGAAATTGTACGCGCTCCGGCACTGAATGTGACAACGAGAGCGATGACCGCCATGAGACCTCTGTTGATAAAGTCGGTTAAGGTTTTCATGAAATGGACAATAAATTGGTTAAACTTTCATTTGCAAATTAACCATAAAATAATGAAACAAAGGCAAATTTACTATTACAATGTCGGAAATTTTGCCGTTTATGGAATGATTCATAAGCTAAAGCCGATAAATCATAGCAAAATGAAAGTTTACCATCCGCTGATGGTTATGATTTGTCACTGTCCACATCAGAGGTCTGGCCGGTCGCTATCGAACGGGACTTTTCACGGAAAGCAGCCGGAGTCATGCCTGTAGCCTCACTGAACTTATTATAGAAAGTGGTCATGGAATTATAGCCCAGTTCCGATGACAGGGCTTTGAGTGGTGTGTCGCATTCCGGATCTGAAAGACGGCGGATAGCCTCCTTGGCACGAAGGCTGTTGATGAACTGAGGGAAAGTCATGCCGTAGACCTCATTAACCAACCGCGACACATAAGTGCGGTTCGTATCAAGCATCTGGGCGATTTTGTCTTTCGAGATTAGATTGTCCGTATAAATGGCCGGATCGAGCATCAGGCTCTCGAATGCCACTATAAGCCTGTCAGGAATAGGTGATTTCTTTGGCGAAGATGAATCAGCACCGACAGCAGTGCCAACATTGGTGTCAGCAATCTGTCCATCATGGTCATCCGGAAAACCAGCATCGTTGATTTTCCCTTGTTCTTGGAAAGAGCCGGAGGATAGTCTCTCCTCAAGCTGACGGATTGTAGCGCGCAAGCGTATTTCCTCACGTGCAGCCTCAGTGGCCTGCTTTACGATAGTCGAGTAAAGCAGGCTCTTACGCCTGTAGAGGTATATGAAACTTCCCGATAAAACAATAGCGATGGAGATGGCTGCAATAAGAAAATTGACTATGCGTTCTTTTTCAAGCAGCTCGACACGCTGACGGTTGACCTCGTTGTCAGCTCGCTCAAGATCATATTTGCTCTTTATATGCTCTATTACCGACTCCTTCTCGGCATTGTCATCAATATTGTTTTCATTATCCGCTATGCTGAGAAACTGTTTGGCAAGCTGAGTATTGCCAAGCTTTCGGTTAGTGGAAGCGAGAGCCTTAAGCACATCCTGACGGAAAATGCCGCAATGTCCGCTATCGGTAACCTTAAGAGCCGAATCGAGCAGGGAAAGGGCCTCGGAATGTCTGTGTTTTGAAAAAAGTATGTCGGCATACTCGATGAAACTTCTGACATCGCCCTCATTGTGGTTTGCCTTCAGCAAGTCAATCGACTGTCTGAAACACTCGACTGCCTCAGAATCACGTCCCTGCTGACGCAACAACACACCATATATATAATAGAGTGAAGAACCGTCACGAATGGAATCTGAATGAAGAATGATTTCAGCCTCGCGGATATAGTCAAGAGCCTTCGATGTGTCGGTTTTGCGCAGGGCATAGGAATAGGCAGCAGTCATCGCACCGGTGTAACGCAGAAAATTATCCTTGTTTTGCTTACCATGTCTATAACATTCAAGCGCATATCGGAGTCCGGCGGGATCGTCGTTCAGAGAATAGATTGATGCTATGTTGACAAGCAGCAATGAATGCAGACGTTCGTTGGCTGAGCGCTTGGCAGCATCGAGCCCATTGAAAAAATGACGCAATGCTCCCGGAAAATCTTTTTCAATATTAGAGGCATACAGACCGAGACCGTTGTAGACGGATGCAAGAGCAGAATCATTGCCATATTTCAGACATAAAAGCTCCGCTTCATGGAGATGCCGGTAACTGTGGCCTACACTGTCGTTGAACAGAAAACCTTGCCCGAGAATAAGATTTCCATAGATGTCGGCCTCCTGAGCTGGGCGCCCATGACTTTTATCCGCAATTTCAAGCAAACGATGTCCGCAGATTATCGCACTGTCAAAATCTGCTCTGTTGAGTGCGGTCATTCCTTCGGCACGAAGATGGCCTATATCGGATAGAGGCCGGTCAATTCCGGCATGTATATGTCCATCTGGCCTGCATGTGGGCATGAAGGCGGAGAGGATTATGGCGAGTAAGTATAGTCCAATGTGTATTGTGTGTTGTCGGGCCATTTGGATAAAAAAATTTGCAAGCGGATTCATGATTTCGGATGTCCGCTTGCAAATTTAAATAAAATTGGTCTTTACGACAAGAAGTTAAAGATATGGATGCCGCTTTAATCCGTATTTCCGGTTCATACGGCGGCTGTCATACGGATTCATGCTGCCATGGCAGGAGCTATCAGCACGGCTGACGGAATTACGGCATGACGTGTGAGCGACGGAATGGCTGAAGCTGTTTCAGCTACCTGTGACAGCGATTCGATTGATGAGGTGAGGGAGAATGAGATTGGTTCGGCCATTGAATAGAATGTGGAGAAGGCCTGATCTTCATAATGGTCAGCAAGACCGCTGAGCACGACGGCCACGGCTATGATGATGATTTCAAGAATCACAGCTGTTATAATCCCGGCTTTCGATGGCGTCTTGGCCTTGAACAGCACACACGACGCTACCCATGTGACAGCAAGAGCCGGCAGAAGGATGGCACAGAATATAGCGACCCCACCCCATGAAGAGAAATAAGGGGCTGCCGTTTCCAGAATATCAAGGCCATCGAGTATGGTAGTCGCGCCACTCGTCCAGTAAATGATGATTCCGCAGATTGCCACGAGAATAAGGCAGCAGAACACGATAGCTGTCACCGCAGCTATAAGCCCGAAAAATCCGAGGATAAATTTAGCGGCTATGGAAAAGAACGTGTTGACGAAATAGGCAAACGACGATGTGTCCGTGTCAGGAACAGGAGCGGCCGGGGGGACAGAATTGTTGATGACAGTCTGTCCGATATTGTCGAGAGTCACCGGCTGTCCCTGCATTTCAAGAATCTCACGCGGAGTACGCGCCACGGGTATTACCATCCATGCCACGAGATAGATAATCACGCAAGGCCAGAAGTAGGTGCAGAGCGTAAGGACCACAAACAGGATTCGCATGACGGTCACGTCCCAGTCGAAATATTGCGAAAGTCCGGCAATGACACCTCCGAACACACGGTGGCGTATGTCCCTGAAAAGACGCTTGTGGACAGGCGGAGGCGTACATGACCGTGTGCCGTTGAAAGGCGGGACATTCTGCGAATCGCACCCGTCTTCCGACTCGTCAGCCCCGGATGAAGCCGGTTGGGAGTCATCTGACAGCTCTTCCGGACGGCCCATCGTCTCAATGACGCGGTTGACATCCTCAAGCACAATGACGTTTGCACCGAGGCGTATGCGCTCGTCAAAATGTTCGGAGATTCGCGACTCTATGTCATTGACTATTTCCTCACCCTCTGCGCCGGTAAATGTCGTACGGAGCTGGGAGAGATAATCGAGAAGCAGTTTATAGGCGTCTTCGTCGATATAAAATATTTTACCGTTGATGTTGACGGGAAATGTCTTTTTCATTCTTCTGTGATATTTGAGGTGTTAGAGATAATTGTCTGGTCGGAGAGAAGAAGATTGACTGAGCGGGATATGTCGTCCCATGAAGACTGAAGCTGGCCGAGGAAATCAAGTCCGAGCGGAGTGATGGAATAATATTTCCTTGGTGGCCCCTGCATCGACTCTTCCCAGCGATAGGAAAGCAGTCCGTCGTTCTTAAGGCGGGTGAGGAGAGGATAGAGAGTCCCTTCCATCACGATGAGATGAGCTTCCTTAAGCCGCGCTATCATCTCGGAAGCGTAGGCGTCGCCACGCTTGAGGAGGAGAAGAACGCAGAACTCAAGCATGCCTTTGCGCATCTGTGATTTGAGATTGTCTATGTTCATGTTTCAGTTGATGATGTTGATTGTAAGTTGCGCCAACGGAGACGTGCACTTATTTCCGTTGACGTTGCAAAGATATGGAGTCGCAAGGTACTATGCAATACAAGGTACTATTAAATAACAAATTTTAACACAACCTGTCTCCGTTAAATATACATTTCATTTGTTAAATCATCAATAGGGACGCCCTTACAATTGACAGGTCTGAGTTGCAGAGTTAGAGAATAATTTGTAATTTTGCAATAGATTAGGCGGTTTCAATTCGGAATTGTCGTCATTGTTTAGATAAAACTGACACATTATTAAAAAAATACTGATTTTTATGTCTACAGAGCATTTGCGAGGAATGGGTGTCGCGCTGACAACCCCTTTTCTGGAAAACGGAGATATTGACTATCATACGCTCGACATGCACCTTGACTATCTTATCGATGGCAAGGCAGACTATATTGTGGCTCTTGGAACAACGGCCGAGACCCCGACTTTATCTGCGGATGAAAAACACGAACTTGCACTTCACATACTTGACTACGTTAACCACCGCTGCCCCGTGGTTA
This sequence comes from uncultured Duncaniella sp., assembly GCF_910578445.1. Classification (GTDB taxonomy): domain Bacteria; phylum Bacteroidota; class Bacteroidia; order Bacteroidales; family Muribaculaceae; genus Duncaniella. The sequence goes on from NZ_CAJTQC010000010.1 coordinate 26,940, forward strand.
TCGGTGTCGGTGGAAATTCGACCCGTTCGGTCGTAAAGGAGCTGACCGAAACACCACGTATGGATGAGTTTGATGCAATCCTCTCTGTGGTCCCCTACTACAATAAACCCACACAGGAAGGAATGTACCGTCATTTCGCCGAGATAGCCAAGGCCTCGCCTATCCCGGTAATCCTCTATAATATTCCGGGAAGGACAGGTGTCAATATGAACACCGACACCATCATACGCCTTGCCAAAGAATTCCGTGGCAAAATCATCGGTATAAAAGAGGCAAGCGGCAACATGCAGCAGGCTCAGGAGGTGATCACACGCCGTCCCGAAGGTTTCCTTGTCATTTCAGGCGACGACTCACTTGCCCACAGCATGATCCGCATCGGGGGCGACGGTGTGATTTCAGTGCTCGGCAATGCCTACCCGTCACAATTCGTCGACATGATTCACCGCAGCATGGAGGATGAGACCCCTGAGGGTGCAGCCAAGCTCCACCAGCAATTCTCAGCTCTTTATTCACTGCTTTTCAAAGACGGCAACCCGGCTGGCATTAAATGTATGCTCCACATCCTCTTCCCACGCTACAAAGAGGTGTTGAGACTTCCTCTCGTTCCCGTGACCGACGAGACTCGTCGCGGACTTGAGAAAGAAAGGCTCTGACTCTCAGCACAGATTGCCTGAAACGACGCAACCAAATGCTGTATAAATTCAGGCAATCGCATCCAAGCGATAAAAACAATGGCCTCAGCCGGATTGGCTGAGGCCATTGTTTTTATCGCTTTTTACGTATGGATTATTTCTTCGCAGTAGTAGTGGTGGTCCGTCTGGTTGATTTACGCTTGCGTGACGCATATTTTTTAGTCGAACGTCTGGCAGGTGTATATTTCTGAGACTTGCCATAAGTCCGCTTGTCAAAAGCAAAAACATCTTTATGCGGAACTCCGTTTTCAAAATCTATTATTGCCGCAGGATTGATAGGAATGCCGAGATAGCGTGTTTCAAAATGAAGATGGGCGCCTGTGCTGCGGCCTGTGTTTCCACCCAATGCAATCGGCTCTCCGGCTTTGACATACTGGTCAGGTTTCACAAGGAAACGGCTCAGGTGACCATAGACGGTTTCAAGGCCATTGTCGTGGCGAACCACAACATAGTAACCATATCCGCGTCTTTCGTATTTCGTAAGACGCACTTTTCCGGAGAAAGCGGCACGCACTGTATCACCGACCTGAAGTTTGAGGTCTATGCCATAGTGCATACGACCGAAACGGGAGCGGTATCCATAGTTGGATGTTATATGTCCGGGGGTAGGAGTAGTGTATTCGGAAACGTCAATATCCTTATGCTCGGGGATGGTCACTGCAGTTCCATATGGGTTGACGCGGTCGCTGTTCCAGAATGAAGCATAAATTTCATTGTTCATCGCGGCCTCGCGCTCTTTAATCTGATTCAGAAGCAAATCGTTGTTTTCAATCTTAAAAGGGTTGATTGAAGGCTTCTGGTTTGCTATGAGAGAATTATGCTGGTTAGTATGTGAAGCCGGTAACTTTAGCTGGGCATCTGCGCTGAACGCTGCTGTTGATATGAGTAAAGTTGCGAGAAGAGTTTTAAGTTTTAAAAATTTCATTGGTCTACTTTGATGTTTTTTCCAGTGGGGAGGAGCGATATGATGGCTTAAGGTTAAGATACTTGCAGACGTATTTTCAAGGTTGGAGTTCCAGCGAACAGTAAACGAACGGTGTCTGGAGCGGAGTTCGGTCAAAAATTTCATCAGGCGAAAAGAAACGTCTGATTTCAACTTCGGCATCCTCGGCTGAGGACGACGCATGGATAAGATTTTCTTGATTTGACATCGCAAAATCGCCTCTTATAGTGCCGGGAACTGCCTGACGGCCGTTTGTCGCACCGGTCATGCCGCGGACAACCGCAATTGCATCGACACCCTTCAACACCATCACAATAACCGGCGATGCGGTCATGGAGGCCAGGATGTGAGGGAAAAATGGACGGTCAACAAGATGAGCGTAGTGTTGGCGCAGAAGCTCTTCGGAGAGTTTCATCATTTTCATGCCGGTAATCGTAAGACCCTTCTGCTCGAAGCGGGAGAGGATTTGGCCGACAAGAGCACGCTCGATAGAGGATGGCTTGAATATGATTAGAGTCTGTTCCATTAATTTGGCTTTAACGAAATTTTACATTTTTCGTTCATACTCATCAAAGGTAGTCATTTTGAAGCATTTGAAAAAACGATGTCAAGCCAAAAAATGTAAAATAGCGAAAAAACCGATAAGCCTTGAAAGCTAACATCCAATAGTTCAAAGCATTGCCCTACAATGTGAAATTACCCTAAAATATTAAAACGTGTTTTTGCATTTCTATCACGCATTTAATATTTGTTAATTATTGTATTTTTAACTCCAAAATATTTAACAAATACAATTCTGACAGATATGATTAGACTCTCTTCATCCGAGCTTACTCCCACCTACTTTTCACGGGCTATCACAAAGTCAAGCAACGAGATAAACTGGGAAGTCAGCGGCGAGTTAAACCTGTCAAGGATAGCAACGGCCTCTGCACGCATCCGCTCCATTGTGGCATAGGCATACTCCACACCTCCGTTTTCGTGGGTGAATGTAATCAGCCGGCGTATATCACTGTCGGACAGCACGCGGTCCTCACGCAAAAGGCTGAGCATCTCATCTCTTTCAGGCGACGTCCCGTGGGAGAGAGCATAGAGCAAAGGCAAAGTCACCTTTCCCTCACGCAAATCGTTACCGGTCGGTTTGCCTATGACCTGCGAATCGAAATAGTCGAAAATATCGTCCTTTATCTGGAAACAGCGCCCGAACAGTTCGGCAAACTCCCTTATGGCTTCAAGACGCCAGTCGTCCACCCCGCAACAATATGCCCCCATAGAGACACAGGTGACGAAAAGTGACGCCGTCTTATGGGAAATGACATTAAAATATGCCTCCTCGTTGAGCTCATGGTAGCGTGCATTGTAAATCTGGTCCATTTCGCCGAGCGAAAGGAGCTTACCGAGGTCAGCAATGGCGCGTATCACACGCAAGTCCTCGGTCTCGGTCGCAAGCTTCAATGCATTTGAAACAAAAAAATCGCCAACGAGCACCGCAACGTGATTGTCCCACACGGCATTAATGGTCGCATGACCGTGACGGCAGCCGGAATCATCGACCACATCATCGTGAATCAGCGAAGCATTGTGAAGAATCTCGACGGACGCAGCTGCAGTAAGCGCATTGTCGTTTACTCCCCCGAAAAGCCGGGAAGTAAGCATCACGAGCATCGGGCGCAACTGCTTTCCCTTATGCTCCAAATAGTTGCCAATAATCTGATTCATCAATGTGTTTGACGAATCAAGCGTACGGCTGATCAGTGTGTCCAGCCGCTCAAGTTCTGACTTGAGGGATTGCCTTATGTCTTCAATGGCGCTCATAACTGAGGTGCAAATTTACGAATTTTCACTGAAATGCAAAAACATGCGCTATTTGCCGGTAAATAAATCCAATCATTTTTATGACGAAGGAGTTCATCTCCATGCCCGAAGGTCCATCAAAACATTCTGTCGTATTTGCAAAAATGCCGGGATGGGCACAGCTTCTCAACCATTCTTTGACACTGCCTCACTCCAACAAAGATGCAATATCCACCTATGTCAATGATGCAAACAGAAAGCCGCTCCGGAAGGCATTATCCTATCGGAGCGGCTATTTTATCATAGAGACAAGGCGTCATCTGCGACGGTTGTCAAGCGATGTGTTGCCAAACTGGTTTCGATTGGCCGCATTCATGAAGGGGTCATCGAAAAATTCATCTTCCTCCTCTTCATCTTCGTTACGTCCGGGGTCTTCCTCGCCACGCTTGCGCTTGGGTTTGTTCTTCTTGATTTCAGCCGGCTTCTGCATGTCAAGCGGAAGTTCATATATGTTCCACGACTGTTCAACCCCCCAGTTTTTCTTAAGGTTTACCTTCTTGGGGTAATAGTACACCTCCTCAGGCTGGATTGAATCAAGAATACCTGTCGTATAAACGCCATTACTGTCAGAGTCGATGAACAGACGCGCATAATACGTCCCGGGCGACAGATATTCCACCCTGCCTATATTACCGCTGACAGGAGCGGAGGCCACAACCTTGTCCGAACCGTCAAGCACCTCGACCACAGCCGGGCGTCCGTCAAGCCCTGTTATGTTGAATGACAGAGATGAATACTCATCAAGCTTCTTGACAGTAAATTCATGTACTATCGAATCGTTCGTAAGGCCATAGATGTCATAGATAGCCGCCGAATCGATTGTCAGACGATATTTCTCGCCGGGCGACCATTTATAGTCAGCCTTGAATTTGAGAGAGTTGAGGGGTGAAATCCGCTTTATAACCGGAGCATCGACCACATACCAAGTCGAGTCCACGAGGTATTCCAGCTTTACAGCGGATGTGTCGAGAGTCGCCACAGGGGTTTCCGACGCAAACATCAATGGACGGTGGACATCCTGATTGGCAGCAGAAGTCACTTTGAACTTTATCGGATCGGGACGTGGCGGAATAGTGTCGGCCGCATCCAGCGAGTCAAGGTTAACGCCCTGTTTTTCCAGTTCCTTGCGTTCTTTCTCACGTTCTTTTTCGCGCTGCTGCGCCTCCTTCTCCATCTGACGCTTGCGGTTTCGCGCCCCCTTGTCGACGAGCCGGAGAGTATCGACCGTCATTGAAAGCTGCTCAAGGGTATCGGTCATCAGATAACGGGCCTCAACCATAAGCGTATCCATAGCCATAAGCGCAGTGTCGGTGATCCAATATCTAAGCGTGTCGAGAGTCGGATTGGCCTCAAGCACAGCCCACTGTGAAATATCCTCTCCCACACGCCGGCTATTGAGCAATTTGATTATAGGAAGAGTGTCGGCTTTTGCCGCAAATTCAAAATCAATGAGATGGCGATCCGAGCGTCCGTGGTTTCGCAGATATTGCGATGAATAGCCTTCGTTGAACCACGTAAGCAGCACATCGTCAGGCAAAAAACGAGTTCCGTCGCGCATCACTACCGAATCCTCGCCGGCAACATTTATCAGAGTGTCGGCAAACTGAGCCGGTTCTGACGAGGGGGATACGGTCACATCATAAAAGGCCACATCCTCCGATCGGTCCCAATGATAGTCCCTGTTGACATCGTTGATGGCATATATACGGTAAGTACCTGCCTTCAATCCACGCAATGTGAACTGTCCGAGCTGATTTGTCTTGGTGATGCGTTCAAGCGGAAGGGTCTTAACTGCGGTGTCAGAAAGATTCGAATAGACACCGACCACCATCCCTTGGGCCGGCTCTAATGTACGCGCCTCAAAAAGCATTCCGGATATTCGTAGCGAGTCAATGGAATCGCCGGTAGCGAAATCAAGTGCAAACCCGTCGAGGACATTGCTCTCATTCAAATCCTTGATGGCATCGGCAAAATCAATCGTATAGGTGACATCAGGCTTCAGTGTGTCGCGAAGCTCGACAGTCACACGGCGACCGTTGGCACTGATTACCGGAGTTGTACGTTGGGCCGGAGAGACCACAACCTTATTCATCGCATCGTCAAGAGCAACATTCTCGTCAAACTCCACTATAATCTTATTGCCGGACACATTCAGCTGACCGGGACGGGGATTAGAACGGACGAAAACAGGAGGTGTCATGTCGCGCGGTCCACCCTCAGGACGCCCCATGCTCGCGCATGCGGCCAGAAAGGCAGTCACGACAACTATAAAAAGCAGCCTTAAAGCTGAAACGGAACGCATAGGCGGAATCGGATGATTGGAAAATTGCAAAATTAAAAAAAAACGACAACATAACTGCCCCCTTCTACGTTAAAATATCATTAACGCCACTCTGCGGTCTCCACGTGTCCCCTCTCCCACCCCCACCACATTTAAAAACTTCATACTTAATACTTCATACTTCATACTTAATACTTAATATTTCGTACTTCAAACTTAATACCTTCCTAACATGTCACCTTTAATAATAAACATTGTCGGCTACGCAGCCGCCATCTGTATGGTGTGCGGCTATCTTCCTCAGGCCATCTATACCATCCGCACCCGCGACACCGACGGTATAGCTATGCCAACATTCCTTTTGCTTGGATTCGGAAGTATCTTTTTCGTAATCCAAGGATTCATGATTGACAACTGGCCTCTTATAATCACTAATCTTATCACGACGGTGTCATCTGTAATCGTTTTCGTAATCAAAGTCCACAATGACAGGATGAAAAAGAGAAAATAAGTTTATAAGAGGTGTTTAACAACAATAGTTAAACACCCTCTAAAACTCATTAACCGCAAAAAAAGGAATGCGTACCCTCACGGGCACGCATTCCTTTTTCGTAGTCTATTAAATAAAATATAATATATTATGTAAGTTTGTTGTTTACTTATTTTGATGATTTTGAAGATTTTGCGGATTTTGCAGATTTCAGTTTGCTTTTAGCCTTGTCTTTGTCCATGACACCGGTCAAACGTATGATGTCTTCAAGTTTAAGCAAGCCTTCTATGACAATCATTGCCGATTCTTTTCCACCTTTGATCGAGACAATATACTGATTAAGACCTGATGAAAGCTTTTTCTGGTAGACGTTCACATTTTCTTTCTGGTCGTTGACCTGCATGAGAGTCTCATAACCGTTCTTGGACGTAAAATCATTGCTTAGTTTCGCCAGAAATTGAATTCCTTTATCCAATTCACTTGTCACGACAAGCACATTCTGTATGTTATCGCTCAACAGCGCTTTCGCCTGTTCGTCCATAGGCTGTGTATTGACAATCATATCAAGCATCGCTCTGCTCACATAGACTGTCGTGAGGCTCTTTACTTTCTCACATTTTTCATGTAGCTCATTGAGTGTCTTACCGGCATTTGCATTTACGGCAACCGCAAGCGCAAGCATAATGATGATGAATAACCGTTTCATTGTCATATCGTTTTATCGTTTTCCACAATATCGTTTCCTTCCATAATGATTCCAATTGAGGCAAGCGCTTTCTGAACACCCTCGTCCGGCTGACTTTCGGTCAATCGGATTCCGTCGCAACCTTTGTTGAGCGCATCGGCAAACACGGCCAAAGCATATTCTGTCTGCAGATAGGCTTCCTCAGGAGAGAGATCGCTGCCATAGTCCGGCTTATAGAAAAAAACAGACACACCGACTCCCACTGCGACAATAAGCGAGGCAGCCACCCGCATCATCAGCCTGACATTAAAATGTCTCGACAGCCTTTGCCGGCGGGTCTCTTCGGCAGCCAGAAGGTCGATTCTGTCTGACAGCCGCTTCTCGAACCCATCGGACGGCGACAACAGCGACATCGCTGATACCATGCGCCTGTCCGGCTCGAACTCCGACGGAAGCGAAGCGTCGGCAAGCAGACGCTGAAGCTCAAGCTCATCGCTTTCAGACGTCTCCCCGGCATAGTAGCCGTCGAGCAGCGCCCTTAGACGGGATATGGAGTCTGTGTTCATTTTATTCGTCGTTTTTTTCGTTAGTTTAAATCTTTGGAGAAATGATTCCGTATGAATCGCCTCGCCCGGCTAAGCAACTGCCTGACATTGTCGGCCGACAGTCCTGTGACGCGTTCAATCTCCTCTTTGGGACATCCGTCGACATCGTGCATGACAATCACCTGCCGTTGGCGGTCGGGAAGCTCTCCGATGAGATTCATCACTGCCCCAACCCGGTCGCGGAGTTCCAAAGAATCGGACAACGGTTCGTTTGCAATCTGCAAACCTTCAAGGTCTTCGGTAAACCTCTTGGAATTTACAAGATTCAGACAGCGGTTTTTCAACATAGTCACCGCATAAGCCTGAGGGTTGTCTATACCAATAAGCTCCGACCGTCGCTCCCAAAGCCTGACATAGATATCCTGAACCACGTCTTCCGCTTCAATGGGATCGCGAAGCATACGCAACGCTTGTCCGTAAAGCAGACGATTCATCGGGATAAACAGCTCCTTGAAAGTCACAATGTCCATATTCGTTCTCTTGCTGACCGTCATAATTTGGGGATGGCAATCACTCTTATGACATTTCTCCGTCTGATTTGTGACAAAAATAGTGATTTTTTTTGATTTTTTTATCGGCCGGCCGCCTTTGATTGCTGCAAATCATCCTCTCCGTCAATAATTCTCGACACGTCGCGCTTCTGTTTGCCCCAATTAAAGTTGTAGGCAATCTGTATGAACGGCATACGGTCGAAACCTTTGCTCCGCAGGACATTCCGGTTGGAATTGTAGCGGTTGAGCAATTCGGTCTGCATGCTGTAGTGGTTGAATGGCATAAGCATCCCGGCTGTGGCCATGAATCCCTTCCATTTATAGCTCACCGCCAAAGTCGAAGTCTCCTCACCGGTGGATATGGTCTCGCCTGAAAGGGTTGCGGGATTCACCTCATAATTGGCCATGAAGCTGAAATTTTTATAATAGGCGAGAATACTCACATCTCCGCTCCAGTTATGGCATTTATGAAGATATCCACGGCCGGAGCTTTCAGCCATATAATATTTCAACGAACCCTTTGCCGTAAGAACCGACGGGATTATTTCAATCTGCGGAGCAAAGCTGAAGCGCCATGCCGTCAATCCACGGCTATTTTCAAAATATGTCACGAGATTATCGTCTTTCCACTCCATGTAGGGGGCAATCTGGTGTGGCGAACGCGTCCAGCGGGCTTCGAAACGGCCTGTAACCTTCGGGAAATTAAAATTATACTGGAAGGATGCCCTGTAATTGTTATATGCCTTCAGATCAGGGTTGCCGATCTGATACTGGAAACCATCGATCTGCTGCGGAGTCGCATTTGTCTGCGAAAGGGACGGAGTGGTCTGCCATGTGGAGAAATTCAGTCTGAACTGTGAACTGCGGGCGAGACGATAGCTCGCCGAAAAACGCGGGCGGAATGACCAGCCGACAGCACCCTTGCCGGTGTGTCTCGTACGCTGGTCGAGATACTGTGCGCCAATACCGCCCGTAAGACTAACTTTTGAAATCTGTTGGAAGTATTCGGCAAACAGATATGTGCGGTCCTGATGCTGGCGCGTGACAGAACCGGACTCACGTGTCGCACGGTTACGGGCCATGCTGTAGCGGACACCGGCAGTCAACCGGCTTCTATGCCAGCGCTTCACGTAGTCAAGTTCAGCGCTGAGAGTCCTGTTGCAGTCCTTGATAGATGTGTATGTGTCTGTAATGATTTCGCCGGTCGCCTCATCGGTCTCGACATAGTCATGGGTCGAACGGCCGTTAAACACGGATGTATTCAAGTCAATAGCTATGGTCTGGGATGCAGGCAGGGTCTGTTCGATATAGGCATTGAAACGCGGAGTAGCGCCGGAAGTTGATTCTCTTTCGTAAAGGATGACTGACAACGGACTGTTCGACAACGTCATAAGACCGGTATTAGAACGCTCCATCGGCCATCTCTTCTCAGCCGACACCTCGATCCACACCACGGTCTTATCCGGATTGATATAGCTGTAGGCCAGACGCGGACGCATGTTGGTCTGCGAGACGTAGCCCGACACGGGTGATTCGGTACGCGTCACGGAACTACCGTCGGCATAGGTGAACGACTCCTCATATTCACGATAGGTGTCGACACGGTTCGTATAACGACCCTGAAGACCGACACTCCACTGCGAGCGACCGCTGTTAAGCTTGAGGTCTGCATAGCCGTTGCCCCACGGCTGGTTGAGAGCCTGCATACCCTGTGCCATGAGCGAACCTCCGACCGCCGGGTTTGACACCACGACATTGAGCACCGCACTCGCCCCGTCATACCTGACTCCGGGATTGTCAATCCACTCTATGCGCTTTACGGTCGATGGTTCTATTGTCTGCAATTGGTCGACAGTCGCCAGACGTCCGTTTATACGTATCTCGACATCCTCTCCTCCGCTTTTGACCGAACCGGCCATCTCGTTTACATTAAGAGTCGGAATCATCAGATGATTCAACAGACCCATTGCATTCTGGGAATGTTTTATAGCGCTTTTCGACGGGAAAAGCACATCCATATCCGCTTTATGTATCACTTTCGGGGCTTGCACGACTACTTCGCCGAGCCCGACGCTTTCCGCCAGAGTGTCGACAGGGACGGCTGTATCCTGCGCGACAACGGCCGGGGCATATATAAGAGCCGTCATGGCAACTGAAACATAAGATATTATGCTGCCAATCTTTCCGGCTGATTTTGATATGACTGTTTTCATTTATGATGAATTTATGATAGTGTGAACATCTAAGTTGACAGCCAACATCTGTTTTTGTGACAAAAATCAAAAAATAATACGCTTTATCAATTGACATCGTGGTTAAAAATCATGAAATAGCCCCGGCACTGACAAGAAAAATCTTAACTTTGCAAATTAAGCCACAGGCATTAAAGAAGTCTTCAGGAAGAACCTCCGGCATCATTAAGCAAAAAATGCCGATCTTGAGCTTGAGCAGTAAGTATTTTCTACAGATTTATAATGCCAATCACTTTTTTCACACACCTAAAAACCGTCACAACTGTACGAAATGATCAAAACGCATCTGAATATCTTATTTACAGTTATCATCGCCTGCCTTTTTACCGCATGCAACGATAATGACGAACCATCACCCACCCCGAAGCCAGATGAGCCGGTCGAACGCACGGTGCTCGTCTATATGGTTGCCGACAACAACTTAGGCTCATACAATCAGTTTAACCGCGCAGACCTAAAGGAGATGGTGAAAGGCGCGGCAGAAGGGGGACTGAACGGCGGACGGCTACTCGTCTACCACAATCGTCCCGGAACAAACACCGGCAATGCCCCACAGCTGATCGAAGTCACCGAAATGGGACTCGACACACTCAAAACCTATCCTGACGATCCTTCCATATACTCGATTGAAGCCGACAGAATGCGCGAAGTCCTTTCCGACATGAAAGAATATGCCCCGGCTTCCGATTACGGCCTCGTGTTCTGGGGACACGCCACCGCATGGATGACTCACGGAAGTTCTGACATCCACGGCAAAGCTTCAGCGCCGGTCAAGAGATCGTATGGTTCTGACCGCAACAAATGGATGCCGCTCACATCAATGCGCAAGGCTCTCGACGGCGAATACTTCTCTTTCATATACTTCGACTGCTGTCTTATGGGAACAGTGGAAATCGCCTACGAATTCCGACACAACACCCCCTACATAGTAGCATCGCCCACTGAGCTTGAGGGCGAAGGTATGCCCTACCATCTCAACCTGCCGGCCTTTTTCGCCTCGGGGAAGCCTGATGTAGTGGCGATGGCAACAAACACATTTGAATACTACAACCTTCGTTCAGGCAACTACAGCTGCCAGATGACCGTCATCGACACCTCGGCTCTCGAAGCCCTTGCCGACGCCACTCGCGAAATATATCTCACGCAGACCGATTTCCCGCCACGCCTGTGGTTTGTACAGGAACTCTCGAAATCACACTTCAGGTTTTTCGGGAACACACCCGACACTCCCGGATGCAACGATTGTCACCCGGTCTACGACATGGATGCCTATATGGAGGTGCTGACAGAAAACCGTCCTGACCTGCTTGAAGCATGGCGGACGGCTCTCGAAGCGACAGTGGCCTACAAAGCCACTACATCACGAGATTTTACAGGGATAAGCATCAACCGCTACTGCGGTCTCGGCTCCTACGTAGTCCGCCTTGGCAACCACGGAGATTATCACGGCTGTGCACAGACCTTATGGTGGAACGACGTGGTGTCGAAAGCTCCGGTCATAAATAACTGACAAACAATCTAAATTCATTTTACACCGAACAATGATACAATTCGATTTTCTGCCGACTGATTCCGTTCCTTCAGTCAAAGCTGAAGAAAGCGTGCTCAAAAGCATGTCTTTCGACCAGCTTGTCGACACTCTTGTCCACGACATCATACATTTCGCGATTTCGCTGACCATAGCCATCCTCGTCTTCTACGGTGGCAAATATATAATCAAAAAGCTCTATAATTTTGTGGTCAACATCCTGTCGAAGCGTAATGTCGATCCGTCGCTGAGCACATTCATTATGAGCCTCGTGAGGATAGTGCTATACTTCATCCTTATTGTCACCGTCATCGGCATCCTCGGACTTGAGACCAGCTCGTTCCTCGCACTGTTTGCCTCGGCCGGTGTCGCAATCGGTATGGCTCTGAGCGGAACGTTGCAGAATTTTGCAGGCGGAGTCCTCATCCTGCTTCTCAAACCATTTAAAGTGGGCGACTACATCGAGGCACAAGGCTTCGCCGGAACGGTCACACGCATCGAAATCTTCAACACCATCATCTGCACCGCCGACAACAAGTCGATCATCATTCCAAACGGAGGCCTATCGACGGGCAGTGTCAACAACTACTCGACACAGGCCTACCGCCGTGTCGAATGGAAAATAGGCATTGCCTATGGCGAGAGTGTCGAGACTGCACGCGAACTGCTGCTCGGTCTACTGGCCAAGGATGAGCGTGTCCTTCAGGAGAAACCGGCCGACGGCCCGAGCGTAGCTCCACCTGTGGTCTATCTCGCATCCCTCGACGACTCCGCTGTGACACTTACAGTCCGCGCATGGGTCAGAAGCGCCGATTTCTGGGGAGTGTTCTTCGACCACAACGAGGAATTCTACAATGCCATCACTTCCAATCCATCCCTCTCTTTCCCCTTCCCCCAGCTCGATGTCCACATGATTCCGACAGACTCACAGTCCTGATATCAATATCCGACGCAAAGTTACACCACATGCACCACAGAAAAGGTGCGTTAATACAAAATCAACCCATATCCCTTCCGGCTAATCCACCACGGACACACCGGAAGGGATTTTTTATTGCACAGACCTTTTTGGAGGGATTAAAGGATAAATAACATTTCTTATGGCAATTTATCCAAATATTCTGCGTACTTTTGCAAATAGTAGGGTAATAGTGCCTTATTGGAGACGAAGCGGTCTCCAATGCTTAGATGCCGGAGTGGGCACGGTGTGTCCGATAACCGATTTTATCCCGACAGTCCATCTCCTCTTAGTTTTCCTCTTTCCCACTCCACGGGTCTGACAAAGAAGTCATTGACCCGCCCCGCCTTCTTTTGAAATAAAAAAGAAACAACATAAATGACAAGTAAATGGAATTACTGTCCCCTTACATCCGACGAACAAGAAGTGGAGTCCGGTCTGGCCAAGCGCTATGCCGGAGTACCGCCCATTAGCGAGCTGCTGGTGCAACGGGGCATTTCCTCTGTCGAGGAGGCGGAAAAATTTTTCCACCCGTCGCTGAAGGATATGCACGACCCGTTCCTTATGCCCGACATGGACAAAGCCGTCCACAGGCTTAACCGTGCCATGGGGTCAAAAGAGCAGATTATTGTATATGGTGATTATGACGTCGACGGAACAACCGCCGTCGCTCTCGTCTATAAATACCTGCGCAATTTCTACTCCCACATCGACTACCTTATCCCGACACGCAACGAGGACGGATATGGCATCTCGAAGGCCACCATAGACATGGCCGCCCGTCAAGGGGTCAAACTCTTCATTATCCTTGATTGCGGCATCAAGGCGACGGAAGAGATAGAATATGCCCGCACTCTGGGCATCGACTTTATAATCTGCGATCACCACGTTCCCGACGAGACTCTTCCGCCGGCAGTGGCCATATTGAATCCCAAACTCGAAGGGAGTCCTTATCCATGTCCGCACCTTTCGGGTTGTGGCGTGGGCTATAAGTTCATGCAGGCCTTTGCAATCTCCAACGGTCTCGGCTGCTCCGATCTCGAAGGGATGCTCGACCTCGTGGCCGTCTCAATCGCAGCCGACATCGTCCCAATGGTAGGCGAAAACCGCATCATGGCCTACCACGGTCTGAAGCGCCTCAACTCCAATCCAAACATGGGACTGCGCGCCATCATCCGCATCTGCGGACTTGCATCGCGCGAAATCACCATCAGCGACGTGATTTTCAAAATCGGCCCGCGCATCAATGCCTCGGGCAGAATGCAGAGCGGAAAAGAGGCGGTAGACCTGCTCGTGTCGCGCGACATCCCCGACGCATATGCCCGCGCAAAGGAAATCGACCGCTACAATCAGGACCGTAAGGAACTTGACAAACAGATTACCGACGAAGCCAACGCCATCCTTGAGGAACAGAGCGAAACGCTCTCCGACAAAAAATCAATCGTCATCTACAACAAGAACTGGCACAAAGGCATCATCGGCATCGTCGCATCACGACTGACAGAGCTTTACTACAAGCCATCGGTCGTGCTAACCTATTCGAACGGAGTTGCGACAGGCTCGTCGCGCTCGGTACAGGGGTTCGATGTCTACCGCGCGGTCGAATCTGTCCGCGACCTGCTTGAAAACTTCGGCGGTCACACCTACGCGGTCGGACTGTCACTGAAAGAAGAGAACATCCCGGAGTTTACCCGGAGATTCGAGCAGTTTGTCAGCGACAATATACGTCCCGACCAGCTCACACCTCAGCTCGACATTGACTCCTATCTGACATTCTCAGAAATAACCCCGGAGTTTCTCGGTCTGCTCAAACAATTCAATCCATTCGGGCCCGGCAACAACAAACCCGTGTTCTGCACACGGAATGTCACTGACTTCGGCACATCGAAACTCGTCGGCCGTCACAGCGAGCACATCAAACTTGACCTTGTAGACCCGACATGCGGAAAGGTAATGAACGGAATCGTGTTCAACAGCGCACAGATGTTTGACCATATCCATTCAGGCAAGCCATTCAGCATCTGCTACACCATCGAGGAAAACAAGCACAAGGGCGGTTCTGCCATTCAACTTTTCGTCAAGGCCATACATCTCGACTGAAACAGACCCCACGAAAACCGACATTCGCCACAAGCCTATGCCTCTGAGCATACTCAAACAATATTGGGGCTACGATGCGTTCAGGCCGATGCAACGCGAAATCATTGATTCCGTGCTCGGCGGACATGACACGCTCGGACTTCTGCCGACAGGCGGAGGCAAGTCCATCACATTTCAAGTCCCGGCGCTGCTGCTGCCGGGACTTACCATTGTGGTGACACCGCTGATTTCATTGATGAAGGATCAGGTCGACAACCTGAAGAAACGCGACATCAGAGCTGTCTACTTCCATTCGGGCCTCACACGGCGCGAAGCGAACCTCGGACTGACACGATGCCGCCTTGGGAAAGTCAAGCTCGTCTACGTCTCGCCCGAACGTCTGCAAAACGACAATTTCATTGCCGAGCTCCGCAGCATGGACGTGAGCCTCATAGTGGTCGACGAAGCCCACTGCATCTCGCAGTGGGGCTATGACTTCCGCCCTTCATATCTCAAGGTAGCCAAGCTCCGCGAGATTACAGGCGAACACGTTCCAATCCTCGCACTCACCGCCTCGGCCACTCCGGAAGTGACTGCCGACATCATGCGCAGTCTCCGCTTCAGCGAACCGAGAGTGTTTGCCCGTTCGTTCACACGCGACAACCTATCATACATCGTCCGCTATGCCGACTTCAAGGAGGAGACACTGCTGCGTGTTCTGAATGCCACATCGGGATGCGGTATTGTCTACGTCCGCTCCCGGCGCAGATGCCGCGAGATAGCCCAGCTGCTCACAAGAGAAGGCATAAGCGCTGACTATTATCATGCCGGACTCGCACCCGAGGACAAAGAGCTGCGCCAGAACGCATGGAAAAACGACCACATACGCGTAATCGTGGCGACAAACGCTTTCGGAATGGGCATAGACAAACCGGATGTCAGAACAGTCATACACTACGACCTCCCTTCATCGCTCGAAGAGTATTATCAGGAAGCCGGAAGAGCCGGACGCGACGGAAAGGAGTCGTTTGCCGTCGTCATCGCATCGTCGCGCGACAAAGCCACCCTCTCGCGCAGGCTAAGCGAAAGTTTCCCCGAGAAAGATTTCATCAGCCATGTGTATGAACTGGCAGGCAACTTTCTCAACGTTGCTGTCGGCGACGGTTACGGACAGCTATATGAATTCAGCCTTGAGAATTTCTGCCGGACCTACTCCCTGCCGCCAATTCCGACGCAAAGCGCCCTGCATCTGCTCAGCCGTGCAGGCTACATTGAATATATCGAGGAGACAACATCGACATCTCGGCTCATGATCATCATGAAAAAAGATGAGCTATATGGCCTTGAAATGACCGACGATGCCGAAGAGGTGTTCCAGTGCATACTGCGCACCTACACAGGCCTGTTTGCCGACTATGTCCCCATAAGCGAGCTGACCATCGCACGTGCGACCATGATGTCGACCGAAACGGTCTACCAGACCCTACTCTATCTCACACGTCTCCACGCCATCCACTACATCCCGCGCCGGACTACACCTTATATATATTATACGACTTCCCGCGAACTCCCGAAACATGTCATACTTCCTCTTGAAGTCTACGAGCATCAGAGAGAGCGGATGCGTATCCGGCTCGACGCAATGAAAGAATTTGTATTCTCAGCCACCGAATGCCGGGCCAAAGGGATGCTACGCTATTTTGGAGAGAAAGACCCGCAGGATTGCGGCAAGTGCGATGTGTGCCGCAACAAGCGCAAAAAGAACCGCATCCCGGCATCAGGCCGTGAAAGTCTCCGCAACACCATCATCTACCGTGCAAACCAGCCGGGCGGTTGTGAAATCACAGCCCTTCTGCGGGATATTCCTGAAAACCGTGAAAATATAATTACGGAAATCCGCCACCTCGCCGACATGGATGAAATCATAATTGACGGCAGCTATATCAGAATAAAAAAATAGGACATCCCACGGCATACGGATAATCGATGTCTCTATTACATTAAAAACATAAGCCTTATTCCTCCCACTTAAAAGCACATTCATAACAGCCGGGACCACTATTCAGAATCATATTTTATCAATATCACAGGGGGCATTGGGCGAGGAAAACGTATCGGCCTTGCGTCCGTCGAGCAGATTGAAATCGACATTGACGGAAACCGGAAGCGGATTCGCACTCTCAACGTTGATGAGCCACCTCATTGGACGACTCATCCGCATTTGTGTCGACAATTTTGAAATCAGGCATGTAAAATTATACCAATATGAGTGGTATGTTACATATCAATACGGATATGAAACGCCTGAAGAATCTCTATTCAACCAAAATACGCTATCTTCGCTCCCGAAATCCTACCGCCAAACTTTATCACAGCAGACATAAACCATGACCAGATTAATCGCCTTAAGCATAATATCATTCTTAAGCCTGATGTCAGCTCACGCCGAGGTCAGACTTCCCCAGATATATTCCGACGGCATGGTCGTGCAACGCGACCGACCACTCCATCTGCGAGGATATGCCGACCCCGGCGAGGAAATAACCATCAAGATTATCAAAGGTAACAAAACCACCGTCAAGGCTGATGCCGACGGTCGTTGGACAGCGTCGCTTCCGGCTCTCAAAACCGGCAGGACATACACCATCGAAGCCGGTGATAAAACCATCACGAATGTTGCCGTCGGAGATGTGCTTCTATGTTCCGGCCAGTCAAACATGGAACTCCCGGTCAGACGTGTGACCGATATGTTTGCAGATGAAATCGCATCCTACAGAAATTCGGATATCCGCCATTTTATCGTGCCCAAGGAATTCGACTTTGCATCCGAGCGCGACGACGTAAGCCCTTCCACGTGGAAATCGGTCGATGAGGATGCCATGAATTTCTCAGCTCTCGCCTACTTCACCGCCAAGGCACTTCACGAAAAGACAGGGCTGCCTGTGGGTATCGTCAACGCCTCGTGGGGCGGCACACCTGTCGAAGCTTGGATAAGCGAGGCGAACCTCTCTTCATTCCCCCGCGCAATCAATGAAAAACTGATATACAGCGACGATTCTTACCGCGACCATATCAAGCGTCTCGAAAGCGAGAACTATTCGCGATGGAATGCCGCGATGTGGGCCGGTGACCCGGGACTTCACTCTGAGGTGAAATGGTATGCTCCCGAATTCGATGATTCATCATGGATTGAAACAGACCTTATCAGCGGAACATTGAACGACGGCACTGACCGCTGGAGCAACGACGGCCTCAACCCTGTCAACGGCTCTCACTGGCTTCGCAAAAATGTCGAGCTTCCGGCCTCGATGGCAGGAAAACCGGGCGTAATCCGCTTAGGCTGCATCGTCGATGCCGACTCGGTATATGTCAACGGAACTTTCGTCGGCACGACAAGCTATCAGTACCCTCCGCGCATCTACAACATTCCGGAAGGTGTCCTCCGCGAGGGTACAAACAATGTCACCGTACGCGTCATCAGCCAGAACGGAAATCCACATTTCGTTGCCGAAAAGCCATATAAGATAATTGTCGGAAACGAATCTATCAACCTTGAGGGCAAATGGCGCTATCATCTCGGAGCACCGATGCCTCAGGGACCGGCCATGGAATTTTATTGCTACAAACCGGCAGTGCTCTACAACGCAATGATTTCACCAGTCATCGACTATCCCGTAGCAGGAACAGTCTGGTATCAGGGCGAATCGAACGTGAGCCGTCGCAACGAGTATGGAGCGTTGCTTAAGACGATGATTTCCAACTGGCGCGACGCGTCGGGCGACAATGATATGCCGTTTTATATCGTTGAACTCGCCGATTTCCTCCATCCATCCGACCATGAAGGACGTGCGGCATGGGCTGAAATGCGCAGCGTGCAGGCCAAAGTCGCCGATGAGACTCCAAACACCACCATTATCCGGAATTCCGACCTCGGCGAGTGGAACGACATCCATCCGCTTGATAAAAAGACTCTCGGCCGGCGCGTTGCAGATGCAATCATAAAATAACCTGTCAAAACCACCTCATCTTACCATAAGTATTCTTTAAATCCATGGAAGCAAGTATCAATATGTCACAGTCACAGGAGTCAAAAGGCTTCTACAAACTGTCCATGCTACAGTGCATCGGATTCGGTTCAGGCGACCTCGCGCAAAACCTCATCTATCAGACCATCAGCATGTATCTGCTGTTTTTCTACACGAATGTCTATGGGCTTGACCCAGCCGTAGCAGCTGTCATGTTTCTTATTGTACGTATAGTCGACGTCATCTGGGACCCCATTGTCGGAACTTTTGTCGACAAACGCAATCCCCGGTTAGGTAAATACCGCTCCTACCTGATACTTGGAGGCATTCCTCTGACCGGTTTTGCCATTCTGTGTTTCTGGAACGGCTTTTCCGGCTCTCTGCTTTATGCCTATATTACATATGTGGGGCTTTCGATGTGCTACACTCTCGTCAACGTCCCCTACGGCGCACTCAACGCATCTCTGACACGCGACACGGCCGAAATCACAAAGCTCACATCGGTGCGCATGTTCATGGCAAACGTCGGCGGTCTTGCCGTCGGAATGGGTATTCCGTTCGTGCTCCGCATTTTCGACCCGACCGAAACGACAGACATGTCGATGAACGACGGTGCATGGTTCGCTACCATGACCCTATATGGCTGTGTCGGGCTCGGACTTCTGATATTCTGCTTCTCCCAGTGCCGCGAACGTGTGGTGATGGATTCCAAAGAGACAGAAAATGTCAAAGTGACCGACCTTTGGATGGAATTCGTACATAACCGTCCGCTGCGCATACTCGCATTCTTCTTTGTGACCGCATTTGCCATGATGGCAGTCGGAAACGCAGCCGGTGCATACTACATCCAGTATAATCTCGGAGGCTCTGCAGCCGAACTTTCAATTTTCATGGGACTCGGCTCAATCCCTGCATTCATTTTCATGCCGATGATTCCGGCAATCAAGAAAATGGTCGGCAAGAAAGGCATGTTCTACATCTTCCTTGTAGTGGCAATCATCGGCATGGCAATGCTCTATGCCATCTCAATGATCGAGGCCCTGAAACAGTACATGATACTCGTCTACATTGCCCAGTTCATCAAATCGACCGGCGTAATCGTCGCCACCGGCTACATGTGGGCTCTCGTGCCTGAAGTCATCTCCTACGGAGAATACACCCACGGCCGACGCATCTCAGGCATCGTCAATGCCCTCACCGGCATTTTCTACAAAGCCGGCATGGCTCTTGGCGGAGTTGTCCCCGGACTCGTACTCGCCTTCGTAGGCTTCCAGAAAGAGGCACTGACACAGACTCCGTTCGCACAGCAGGGCATCCTCTGGCTCGTAGCTGTCATTCCAGCCATTCTCCTCGCCCTCGCAATGTTCATCATCTCACGCTATGAACTTGACGACGATGTAATCGACCGTATCAACCGTGAAATCGAATCTCGCCATTGACCATCATCCCACGACAAACTTCACCAACTACAATAAGATTATGAAAAAATTCGTCCTGCCAGTATCTACAGCGACCTTATTCCTCTTATCGGCATGTGCCACTGAGAAAGCCGAGCCGACGATGAAAGAATATTTTGCCAACGACTTCCTGATTGGAGCGGCAATCAACATGCCCCATGTCAAAGGAGATGATCCGAAATCCGATTCAATCGTTCGCCGCCACTTCAATTCAATCGTGGCTGAAAACTGTATGAAGTGTGAAGAAATCCATCCGGCTGAAAACACTTACTTCTGGGATGATGCCGACGCTTTTGTCGATTACGGACAGCGCAACAACATGGCTATAATCGGACACACTCTGATATGGCACTCTCAGCTCGCCCCTTGGTTTGCCGTCGATTCCGAAGGCAAACCTGCCACGCCGGATGTGCTGAAACAGCGCATGCGCGACCACATAACAACCGTCGTGACTCGCTACAAAGGTAAAATAAAGGGATGGGATGTTGTCAACGAAGCAATCATGGAAGACGGTTCTTACCGCAAATCGCCGTTCTACGATATTCTGGGCGAGGAATTTATTCCTCTTGCCTTCCAGTATGCCCACGAAGCAGACCCTGATGCGGAACTGTATATCAACGATTATGCCATGAACGTGCCGGCAAAACGTGACGCATACGTGAAACTCGTCAACGACATGAAGTCAAAAGGACTCCGCGTCGACGGGATAGGCATGCAGGCCCACATGGGTATGGATTATCCCGATTTCAATGAATTCGAGAAGTCAATCGAGGCCTATGCTTCGACAGGCTGCAATGTGATGATCACCGAATGGGACATGAGCGCCCTCCCGACCGTCAGCCACAGCGCCAACATCTCCGACAGCATTGTCTACAACACGGTCTTCAATCCTTATCCCGACGGAATGCCGGCCGAGATTGCCGAGCGTTGGAACTGCCGGATGGACTCTGTGACCGACATACTCCTGCGCCATTCTGACGTCATATCACGAGTAACCGCATGGGGCACACACGACGGCATGTCATGGAAAAACAATTTCCCGATGAAAGGCCGTGTGGAATACCCGCTGCTGTTTGACCGCGACTACAATCTCAAGCCATTCATGGAAAACCGGCTTGCCGAATCCACTGCAAAGTGACAGCGATAAATACAATTAAAATCAATAACGCCATATGAAACTACTGTCTCCCGAAAAAAGATACCTGTTTCCCGATGACTACATGGCCGATCCGAGCGTCCATGTGTTCAACGGCAGGATATATATATACCCGTCACACGACTGGGAATGTGAAAACGTCGAAAACGACAATGGTGACCAGTATGTCATGAAAGACATGCACGTACTGAGCATCGACGGCAACCCCATGACCGGAAAAGTCACAGACCACGGCAAGGCGCTCGATATCGCGGATATTCCTTGGGCCGGCCGACAGCTCTGGGACTGCGACTGCACGGAAAAGGATGGAAAGTACTATCTTTATTTCCCGCTTAAGGACAAAAACGACATTTTCCGCATCGGTGTAGCCGTAAGCGACCGTCCTGAAGGACCGTTCATTCCTCAGCCCGACCCTATACGCGGTTCATACTCGATGGACATCTGCGTTCTTCCCGACAATGGTGAGTATTATCTCTACTTCGGCGGCCTGTGGGGCGGTCAGCTTCAGCGCTACAGCGACAACAAGGCGCTTGAATCGGCCTATCTTCCTGAAGGAGACGAACCGGCTCTCCCCTCGCGCTGTGTACGCCTGACAAAAGACATGCTTCAGTTCGCTGAAGAACCGCGTCCGATAGTGATTCTCGATGCCGACGGAAATCCTTTGAAAGCAAATGACCCCCACCGCTTCTTCGAAGCCTCGTGGGTGCACAAATATAATGGTAAATACTATCTCTCGTATTCCACCGGCGACAGCCATCTGCTCTGCTATGCCATCGGCGACAACCCCTACGGACCTTTTGTCTATCAGGGTGTGATTCTAACTCCTGTTGTCGGATGGACCACCCATCACTGCATCATAGAATATGAGGGTAAGTGGTATCTGTTCCATCACGACAGTGTCCCCTCCGGGGGCAAATCATGGCTACGCAGCCTTAAGGTATGCGAGCTTACCTACGACGAAGACGGTCATATCCTACCGATTGACGGAGGAGGCGACCATTATGATGAGTAATCTTCGGGACAAGCAGAAAGTAGGGACGCGGTAAAAAACCACGTCCCTACTCTGTTCAATCATCATCGTCATCCCAATGGTGATGGCCATGATGTCTGTGATGTTTGTAGAGTTCCTTGTAGAATTTTTTCTGAGCCTTACGATACTTCTTATATCTTTTCTTCAGCTTCTTGCTGTGGTGATGGTCTCCGTAATCGTAGTAACCACGCGGGCCGTCCCAGCCATAGTCCACGTAATGAACCACCCTGCGTGGCGGAGGTGGCGGCGGCACATGACGGCCTGAATGATGGTTGACACTTACTCCTGCTCCTCCAAGGTCCATCCAAAACGATACATTTGTCTGTCCTACCATAAGAGTAGAACCTGCGATTGCTGCCGAAAGGGCTAATGCTGCTATTCGTTTCATGACTTTTCGAATTTGGGGATTGTATATTCATAAAACTTTCCCGAATCACATAAAGTTGAGTGGATAGACATTCCGACCAACATATTGGAAATATCAGCCAATCGAATTCTGACTTTATATAATCCGTTTTAACATCTACCAAACATATATTTCAGTCTATGAATCAATATCGGACACTTTTTTTATCATTATTCATACTTCTGTCACACACTCTCACGGCGACAGAAAACCAAGGCCGAATCAGCTGGCTTCCCTACGGAAAAGACGATAAGGCAACAGTGACAGTCACACAAGAGCACCTGTCACCGACTCTCTCAATCGCATGCCGCGAGCTACGCGACAACTGGAATGGACAGCCTGTCAGACTGACTAAAAAAGGAATCGCCAAGAAACTCCCGCGCAACGGATATGCAATCAGCCGGACAGATGATGAGGTGATCATACAAGGTTCTGATGACCTTGGGATATTATACGGCGCATACGCCCTGCTTCGCAATCCACAGAGCGGAAAAGACAGCTGTCTATACGATTCACCTGCCTACGATCTGCGAATACTCAACCATTGGGACAATCTCGACGGAACAATCGAGCGAGGCTATGCCGGACACTCCCTTTGGAAATGGGACGAACTACCGACGACCGTTTCACCTCGCTATGAGGAATACGCACGCGCCAATGCGGCAATCGGAATAAACGGTACGGTGCTCAACAATGTCAATGCCTCGCCCCGCATCCTATCACACGACTATCTGGTCAAGGTGGCCCGACTCGCCGACATATTCCGTCCTTATGGAATAAAGGTATATCTTTCGGTCAATTTCGCCTCACCAATGGCTCTTGACTCGCTTCCAACTGCCGACCCGCTCGACAAACGAGTCAACAAATGGTGGAAAGACAAAGCCAAGGAAATCTACCGACTGATTCCCGATTTCGGAGGATTTCTTGTCAAAGCCAATTCCGAAGGACAACCGGGGCCAATGGATTTCAACCGTAGTCATGCCGACGGCGCAAACATGCTGGCCAAAGCGCTCAGACCTTACGGCGGAATTGTGATGTGGCGTGCATTTGTCTATTCCCCGGCCGATGCCGACAGGGCAAAGCAAGCCTATCTTGAGTTTCAGCCACTCGACGGCAAATTTGAATCAAACGTAATAATACAGATAAAAAACGGCCCTATCGACTTCCAGCCGCGCGAACCTTACTCTCCGCTCTTCGGCGCTATGCCAAAGACAGACCAGATGGTCGAATTTCAGGTGACACAGGAATATCTCGGCCATGCCAACCATCTGGCATATCTCGCCCCGATGTGGAGCGAATTTTTTGAATACGTACGTCCCGAATCTCTAAAAGCTGTTTCAGGCGTGGCAAACATCGGTGACGACGAAAACTGGACAGGCAATCCACTTGCTCAAGCAAACTGGTATGCATTCGGGCGGATGGCTTGGAATCCTGAACTTACACCCGGCAGGATTGCCGACGAATGGATTGCGTCACACCTTGTCGACAAGACGCAGACAGCAAATGAGGTCTACACATCACTCATCGACATGTTTCTGACCAGCCGTGAAGCCGTGGTCGACTACATGATGCCCCTTGGTCTCCACCATCTCTTTGCATTCGGCCACCACTACGGCCCTGAGCCTTGGTGCGAAGTGGAAGGCGCACGCCCCGACTGGCTTCCGGTCTACTATCACCGTGCCGACAACGAGGGCATAGGCTTTGACCGCTCTCCGACAGGAAGCAACGCAACCGGCCAATATCCCGAAGGATTCAGAGAACAGCTTGCCGACATAAACACATGTCCCGAAGAATTCCTTCTGTGGTTTCATCATGTCTCATGGACCCATACCATGAAATCAGGAAGAAGCTTATGGGATGAACTCTGTCACGCATATCAGCGCGGTGTCGACAAGGTAGCGACCTATCAGGATGTATGGAAAAACGCCCGGCCGTATGTAGACCCCGCGGTTTATGCGGATGTCGCGTTAAGGCTCGACACTCAACTGCGCGACGCAAAATGGTGGCGCGACGCATGTCTGCAATATTTCCGTCAATACTCCCGGATGCCAATCCCCGATAAAGTGGAATCTCCGTCACACACCCTCGATGAGCTGATGAAAATCAAGCTCAATATCTCCAACTACGAATCTCCATCGCCGGAATTGCTCAACAGAGTAAGATGACACGGCTATAGAATAGTTATGGTAATAAAGCGAAGCAGGACTCCCGGTCGGGAATCCTGCTTCGCTTATCCTTATATATATAAACTCTCGGATTAGCCGAAGACAACAGTCATACCCGGCGTTCCTCCCTGCTGCACAGGCGAGGTTGAGTGAGAGCCAACATATTCCGACATTCCGGTGCGGACACTCTCGACAATCTTGCGGTCGCGCTTGTAGGTAGGATACTTCTCAAGTATGTCGCAGATTGCATCATCGTCGAGCTGGTCAAGGCCAAGGATTATAGTAGATGTGCGGTCCTTGCCTTCGGTAAGGTCTTTGATTTTTGTAAGGCCATATTCCTCGGCAAGACGCTCGTCGGTTATCTCCGACGGATTAGGTGTCGCGGGCTTAGGCGCAACAGGTGTTGCCGGAGCAGTATTGATTCCGCTCTTGGCCGGTGCAGGAGGAGGAGTCGGGGTTGCGGGACGTCCGCCGGGCTTACCGCCACCGAATCCGAAACCGCTCATGCCGTTTGCCATAAGCTCTTCTTCCTCTTCACGGAGAGTGACATCAAATCCTGAGGCGAGAATAGTCATCTTCACACCGTTGCCGAGGTTTTCGTCAAATCCGACACCCCAGATGACATCGACATCGGTCGTAATCGAGCCGATGAAGTCGGTGATTTCGCGGGTCTCGCTCATGAGGAATTTCTCCTCTGCGTTGGGATTGAAATAGAGGTTGAACAGGAGCTTCTTCGAACCGAGGATGTCACGGTTTTTCAGAAGAGGTGAGTTGAGTGCGTCGCGGATAGCCTTGGTGACACGCTCCTCACCTTCGCCGTAGCCGGTAGAGATAATTGCAGCACCACCGTCGCGAAGAGTCGAATCAACGTCGTTGAAGTCAAGGTTGATGAGGCCGTTGCAAGTTATAAGCTCCGAAATCGAACGGGCGGCAATCGAGAGAGTGTCATCGGCCTTACCGAACGCGTTAAGGAAATCAAGATCGCCGTATATCTCACCGAGCCGTTCGTTGTTTATGACAAGGAGCGCATCTACATGCTTTGCCATCTCGTCAGCTCCGGCAATCGCTTTCTTAATCTTTTTCTGTCCTTCGAAAAGGAAGGGAATCGTCACGATACCGATTGTAAGCAGGCCACGCTGCTTGGCGATACGTGCGACCACAGGTGCAGCACCTGTACCTGTTCCACCACCCATACCGGCAGTGATAAACACCATTTTCGTCTGGTCATCGAACAAGGCTGCAATCTCTTCGGCACTCTCCTCTGCGAAATCACGGGCTTTTTCCGGTTTGTTGCCCGCACCGAGGCCGTCGCCGATTTCAAGAGTGTGCGGCACTTGCGAATGACATAGAGCCTGACGGTCTGTATTGATATTGACAAACGAAACACTCTTGATGCCCTGTACATACATGTGGTTTACGGCATTGTTGCCGCCACCGCCCACACCAATAGCCATTATATTGCATGCGAGGTCAGGAGCCATAGTATTGCCCTTGAAGGCAGAAGTGTCTGAAATGTCTTGATTATACTGATTTTTGTTTTCGTCCATTTTTTTACTGCTTGAGGTTAGACGTCAGTGTATAAAATTTATTCTAAACTATTTTTTATCAAAGCATAGTCTGATTAGTTGTCGTTGTCGGGATCATCATCTTCGACAGGTTCTGTCATGAGTGATACCGCACGGTCACGAAGTGCCCCCAATTTTCGGGCCAACCAGTTAGGGGTCTTTGTCTGCTGGGGTTCGACAGCCGGTTTAGCCGTATTCTCGGCAGCAGTGATGTTACGGGCCTGACTGCGATAGGGATTATCGGGAGTCTGTGGGGCCTGATAGGGGTGCTGTCCGGCCTGATAGGGATAACCGCCTGCGACCGGAGGCTGAGCCGGCTGAGGCTGCTGATATTGAGGTTGAGGCTGAGGCTGCTGATAGGAGGGCTGATATTGAGGCTGTACAGGCTGTGGCTGCACGGGCTGCTGCATCGGCTGCGGCTGTTGTACAGGCTGATATTGGGGTTGCTGCTGTACAGGCTGATAAGGCTGTTGCTGAGGCTGCTGATAGGGAGCGGCTTGCGGAGCCTGTTGAGACTGATAGGACGGCTGGTAAGGCTGTTGCTGAGGCTGGTAGGCCGGCTGCTGATAAACCGGAGCAGGTTCAGGGGCAGGCTGCACCGGTTGTACAGGCTGAACAGGCTGCACAGGCTGAACCGGTTGTACCGGTTGCTGCTGTGACGCGGAAGCATAGGAATATTCAGGCATGATACGCTCCATGCACTCACGCACATCCTTTTCTTTGGCGGCAGCAGAGAGAAGTGATATAACGTCAACATGATCCGATCCATTCAGACGACCGTCAAGAATGCGTATACGGTTGGTCGGAGAACCGAAGCGCACGTTCATGGTCGTGAGATTGGACAGACGACGGTCGAATCCGTTGAGTTTCGCTCCGCGACCCACAAGGACTATACCTCCGGGAAGCTTGTCGGGGCTCAGCCCGGCATATTTGATCTGCTCGTTGATGTTGGACACAATTTCCCCGGCACGGGCGGCGACATAGTTGTTTATCTGAGCGAAATCAACACCGGCCACATTGTGAGGAATATTGGCTGAATCCGAATTTGGAAGGGCATTGCCACCTTCAATCTTCAAATCTTCAGCACGCTCTTCGAGAATGTTGAGAGCCGTGATGTCGCGGGTTATATGACGCGACCCTATAGGTATTGTCGACAGATACATCAGCACACCGTTCTTGTAGATGGCAACAGTTGTCGTATCAGCACCACAGTCAACAAACATACATCCCTGTCGCTTCTCCTCGGGATAAAGCACAAGGTCAGCTTCGGCAAGAGGACGGACAAAGAAATCGTTGATAGCTATGTGCAGACGCTCGTCAAGAACCATGTTGAGCTTGCGCATCAACTGGTCTCGGCAGCTGATGAGGTTGAGACGTGCGGAAATATGCGAACCGAACATGCCGACAACTCTCGGAGCAGGAAAATTGTCGACACGGAATTCTTTTGGCGATACACCGACAATGGTGCGCTCATGGAGCTGAGTGCTGATAGCCTCGTCAGTGATATCCTTTATCATCGCATTTGTAATCTCCATCTCTGACATGAGGTTGCGTTCAATCACTTTATCCTCCGACATGAGTGAGCGACCTCCGACAGCCACGTATACCCCGGTGATTTTTCGCTGAGGTTCGCGCTGCTCCAGACGATTGAGCACATTGCGTATGGCAGTTGCAGTTTCAAGGACATTGAGAATGCAACCGTAGCGAACGCTGTCAATGAGCCTTTCCTCCTCGACAGTCTTGACACTCAACGTCCCTGAGGCATCTACCGTGCCTATCGCTCCTTTTATTTTTGAACTCCCTATTTCGAGAGCCACTATATATTTATCTTCCATTGGAGATGTATGATTTATCGGATTAATTTTTAATGTTTCTGACTTGCCGGAATAGGCTTTTCAGAGTGGGCCTTTACACCGGGGACTGTCTGTCCGGGGGCTACCCCCTCGCCGGCAAGCATCGTTCCCATATCGACCGTCTCATCATCGTCATAGTGGACGGTCGGAACTTTCTGAGTGGCATGCCTGCGTTTCGAGGCCACAAGCTGCCCTTTCCATTTCAGAGTCAGGGTGTCGTATTTCTCCCAGCCCTGCTGGGGAAGCACCTCTTTATAGAATCTCTTAAGCCGTGAGAACTTATCATCAAAACCTTCAGGCGCGCCGATGTTGATGACATGTTCGCGGATGACCGGTACAAGAATGATGTCGGTCGGTGACTTGACCTTTATCATCGAGATATAGGAGTTCCACACCGAATCGTTAGAGATGTAGCTGAGCAACGGAAGCAGCGATTCAGGCGTGAAAGTCGAGTCGGGATATTCAAAACTTCCTTCAATCAAGGGGACATCCTTGTGGTAGCGCGCATCGGCGCTAACCTTCTTTCCGGCCTTGTTGATATAGTATGAACCTCCGGGATAAAAGACACGTGCTACCGGAATAATGGGCACAGCCTTGATGCGGATAGTCCCGTCGGTCATGCGCAGCACTTCCACATCCTCGATCTTGTCAAGGTCGAGCAGATGCTTGCGTATTTTCTGAGTATTTATGTTGGCGAGAGCCATTCCGGGAGCTTTCTCCGGGAGGGAGTCAAGTTCACGGGCAAGTTCGCCGGCAGTCACAAAGCTGTTGCCGCTGTCGCTATCCTCGACCGATATTTCAAAAGCGCGACATAGCTGAGTATCGGCCTCGCTCACTGTCATCGAGAGGGCGACAATGAGATAGACGACAAGCATCAATGAAAATATGACCTTAAGATAGTCGGACATGTCTATTCAAAATACGGTTTTTACGGTAAAAACAGCTTGATTATTCTTGCAGTGAGCCAATGATTTGAGGGATATAGGTGTTTATATCTCCGGCTCCAAGGGTTAGTAGGATGTCAAAGTTACGATTTTTCAACGTTTCCACCAATTTTTCTTTGCTAATTAAGATTTTATCCTCACATTTAACACTGTCAAAGATGATCTGAGAGCTTATACCGTCAATCGGAGCTTCCCGGGCAGGATAAATATCGAGCAAAACGAGCGAATCGGCAGCCGAAAGCGCGTCGGCAAATTCAGCCGCAAAATCACGTGTGCGTGAGTAGAGATGGGGCTGGAATGCGACTGTCAGTCTGCGGCCCGGATAAAGGGCCTTGACCGATTCGATTGACTTTCGAATTTCCTCGGGATGGTGGGCATAATCATCGATAATGACATGTCCCGCACCGTTATCTTCCTTGAGATGTGTCTCGAATCGGCGTTTAGTCCCGCGATATGAGCTTATGGCCTCGCGGATAACCTCAGGTTCCCACGCGTTTGTCAGACACACCGCAGCCACGGCCGCTATCGCATTCTCGATGTTCACCTCGACTGGGACTCCGAGATTCACGTTGCGGATAGTACCTCTGGGGGTTACGATGTCAAACGTTATATTGCCGGGTTCACGACGGATATATGTCGCATGGAAATCACCTTTATCGCGCGAATAAGTCAGGACGCGCACACCCTCCTGCGGTCTGGGGCGCAATTTGAGATCCTCATGAATCACAAGCGAACCGCCGGGACGGATAAGTTCGGTGAAATGCGCGAAACTCTCAAGATAAGCCTCCTCATCGCCGTATATGTCAAGATGATCCGGATCGGTAGCCGTAATCACAGCCACATAAGGAGTCAGATGATGGAAAGACCTGTCAAACTCGTCGGCCTCAATGACACTGAAATCCGACGAGGGGCTGAGAAGAAAATTAGTACCGTAGTTGATGAGTTCACCGCCAAGGAAGGCATTACATCCGACCGAACCGCTTGCGAGAATATGTGCGGCCATTGATGAAGTGGTTGTTTTACCGTGAGTTCCGGCAAAACAGAGTGAACGTGACGAACGGGTGATAAGTCCGAGGACGGCCGCGCGTTTCATGACATCGAATCCGTTGTCACGGAAATATACCAGAATCGGTAGATCGGCCGGAACAGCCGGAGTGTAGACGACAAGTGTAGTAGCCGGATTACGGAAATCAGCAGGAATCGTATCAGCACTCTCGTCAAATGAAATGTCGACACCTTCACTGCGCAACTCATCGGTCAGCGCTGTGGACGCACGGTCATATCCGGCAACCTTTTTACCCTTGGCAAGAAAATAGCGTTCGAGAGCTGCCATGCCGATGCCACCTGCACCGACAAAATATATATTCTGTATGTTAGTCAAGTCTTTGTTCATGACATATTCCCTTTAGATGATTATAAATGAGGAGCTTTATTGATAAGGATTTTTATCTTCCAAGAATTTCCGTTATCTTGTCGACTATTATCTCATCGGCGTTTTTCAAAGCCATTTTAGAGATTTCCCGGCTCAGAGCCTTACGTTTTTCAGGCTCGTCGATAAGCTCGGAAATAGTCTGAGGCAGTTCACGGACGGCATCGGCATCGAGAATCATCACGGCAGCACCATTGGTCGACAGGGCCTCGGCATTATGCCTCTGATGGTCCTCGGCCACATTTGGCGAGGGGATAAGGATGCACGCCTTTGCAAGATTCTGAAGTTCCGAAATTGTCCCCGCACCGGCACGCGACACGACTAAATCGGCAGCACGATAGGCGGTAGCCATATCCGATATAAAGGTCATGGCTTTAACATTGTCATAACCGGCTGCCGTCGACTGGAATTCTTTTTCGCCATAGCGGCCGGTCTGCCACAAGAGACTGATACCCTTGTTGTGAAGCATGGGGAGCGAGGCGGCGATAGCCTCGTTTACGGTGCGCGCACCAAGGCTTCCACCTACAGAGAGAATCAGGGGACGGTCGGCATCGAAGCCCAGCTTAACTTTCGCTTCGCGCTGCGACAACGAACAGCCGTCGAGATCGCTACGCACAGGGTTTCCGGTCTTGATTATAACATCGGCCGGGAAGAAACGCTCCATGCCGTCATATGCCACGCATATAGCCTCAGCCTTGCGTGCAAGAAGTTTGTTGGTCACGCCGGCGTAGGAATTCTGCTCCTGCAGAAGTGTCGGGACACCCTGCTTCTGAGCCTGTTTCAACACCGGACCACTCGCATAGCCTCCCACACCGATTGCAATGTCAGGCTTGAATTGGCGGACAATCCTGCGGGCCTTGCGGAGCGATTTCCATAGTTTAATCAACACTCCGAAGTTACGCCACAGACGCTTGCGGTCAAATCCGGCCACAGGCAATCCCTCGATAGGATAGCCGGCTGCCGGGACACGCTCCATCTCCATGCGGCCTTGCGCACCGACAAAAAGGATGTCAGCATCGGGATAACGACGCCTGATGGCATTCGCTATCGAAAGCGCCGGGAAGATATGTCCACCCGTTCCTCCGCCTGAAATCAGCACTCGTTTCACGGCGGGACTTCCGTTACCTTGATTCCTTGAATCTGTCATAGTCGTATCTTCGTTTATTATTTAGAAACCTTTAAAAGTGGTAATTTACATTTCAATTACAAATTTAACACTTATAAAGCCTTTATTGCTCACAACTGCATCTGATTTTCTGCATCGAACTGTTCGGGAAGTGCATCAATCTCATCGCGTATATCCTGTTTACGGCTTCCCTGCCGTGTGGCTGTCCGGCTTATCGAAAGCATTATTCCGAATGCTATGGCGGTGACTGCAATTGAAGTTCCGCCTTTCGACAGCAATGGGAGCGGTTGGCCTGAAACCGGGAAGAATCCGCTCACAATGCCCATGTGGAACAGGGCCTGAAACACAATCATGATAGCCATGCCGATGACCACAAGAGCCGGATAAGTGCGGTTGCAGTGCGAGGCTATGCCCAAAGCGCGTCCGAGCAACCACAGATAGAGAACCAGCACCACGATTCCACCGATTAGACCGAGCTCCTCAATGATAATCGCAAATATATAGTCGGAAAAAGCCAAGGGCAACCGCGAAGCCTCACGTGAATTGCCCGGCCCTACCCCATAGATGCCACCATTGGCCTGTGCCATGTATGAAAGAATCTCCTGACGGTTCTTGCCCGTTGCCGGAATTTCCCATTTAGGGACAGAATCCTGACCATGACGCTGAAGACGGGCAATCCATGTGTCGAGACGTGTCGGATTTTTCTTCTCCTTGCCATCAATCATTTCAACCTTCTGCTCGGCATCAGCCGGAATATCTTTCGGTTCGCTTAATAGCAGATATAATATAAAAACTCCGCCACATGCGGCATAAGCAACCGTAAGGACCAGAAGATGGACAAGCCTCACGCCGCCGACAATCATCATCGAATAGCTGATAGACAACAGAAGCAATGTGTTGGTCAGACCCTGCTCAATCAGCAGACCACTTAGCATCAACACTATAACTCCGGAGTAGATCACAGCATTCGACGTAACGCCAACCTTCTGTGTGTTGGGATTCCACGACATGACGAGGGCTATCAGCAACACAGCCGACAATTTGACCATTTCGGCCGGATAGATACCTATACCTAAAATCGTAAGCGACCGTCGTGCACCGTTGACAATCTCACCGAAAAACATCACATAGACCATCATGACCACACTGACAGCGGCAAATCCGAGAGTCAGTGGGATGAACTCCGAGTAGTGGCGTTTCGACAGGAACCAGACAATCAGAGCACCGCCGCCAAGCATGACGAGATGACGTATGATAGGCCCCATCACACCTATCGACGAACTTGCGACCTCGCGCGACGAAGCGCTGTAGAGTTCGATTGTAGATATGATGCACAGGGCTATGAATATACCCCAGATATGTTTGTCGGCCTTGGCGACAGCCTTCGGTTTTACGGTTGACTGCTGCTCATCGACCTGAATGGAGGGAGATTCAACTGACACTTATTTCTAATTATTAAGGATGAATTTATTGATGACAAAGTATTGAGCTATGTGGAGAGAAGGACCAAGCCTTGACCGAAGTTTCAAGCCTTAAGCCTTCCGACCTGCTCCTTGAACTTGCGGCCTCTGTCTTCGTAGCTACTGAATAGATCAAAGCTCGCACAACATGGCGAAAGCAGCACAGTGTCGCCCGGAGATGCGATCGACGCACATTTTCCGACAGCTTCTTCAATGGAATGTGTGTCGTAGATTTCCGGGACTTCATTGCCGAAGAAGTCAAGCAGTTTTGCGTTATCCTTGCCCATGCAGACAATGGCCTTGACCTTCTCCCTGACCAACGGAAGGATTTCACTGTAATCGTTGCCCTTATCCTTGCCGCCAAGAATCAGAACCGTATTCTCCGGCATAGATTCAAGCGCATACCAGCAAGAGTTGACATTGGTAGCCTTGGAGTCATTGATATAACGCACTCCGTTGACTGTCGCAACGTATTCCAGCCTATGTTCCACGCCCTCGAAATCGCCGAGAGCCTCGCGGATTTCTTCCTTGTCAATATCAAGGATGCAGGCCGAAAGAGCCGCCGCCATAGAGTTGTAGAGATTGTGGAGACCGTTGAGCGAGAGTTCCGCACGCGGCATGTTGAGCGAGGTTTCAGGCGTATCTATTACGAGCGAAGACTCATCGTCGACCCAAGCACGGCTTCCCTGCTCATGGTGTTCGGCAAAGGGAAACATCTGCGCCTCCGTACGTATGCGTTCAAGCTGGCGGGCAATCACAGGGTCATCCTGCCAATAGATGAAAGCATCCTGCGGAGTAAGATTGTTAAGAATGCGGAACTTGGCATTGATATAGTTCTGCATCTTATACTCATATCTGTCAAGATGGTCGGGGGTGATGTTGAGAATCACTGCAATATTCGCCCTGAACGAATACATGTTTTCCAACTGAAAACTTGACAGCTCGATGACATAGACATCATGATGGTCACGCGCGACCTGAAGCGCAAGACTGCGGCCGACGTTACCTGCGAGGCCGACATTGAGGCCTGCATTTTTAAGTATATGGTAGGTGAGGAGCGTGGTGGTAGTCTTGCCGTTGCTACCGGTGATGCAGACCATCTTTGCATCCGTATAGCGTCCGGCAAACTCGATTTCAGAAATCACCGGAATACCTTTCTCAGTGATAGCCTTCATGACCGGGGTCGAAGGAGCTATTCCGGGACTCTTGACCACCTCGTCGGCTGCAAGAATACGATCCATGGAATGACGGCCGTCCTCCCACTCGATGCCTTCTTCATCAAGCTGCCGACGATAGTTGTCGGCTATCGTTCCATAGTCGCTTAGAAAGACGTTCATTCCTTTTTCCTTGCCGAGGATGGCGGCTCCGACACCGCTTTCTCCTCCGCCGAGTACTACGAGATTTTTTGACATTTCGTTGTTTTTTTATTGTTGAGGTCAGGATTGTTACCTGATTTTAAGAGTTACAAAAGTAATGACGGCAAGGAATATGCCGACAATCCAGAAGCGGGTGACAATCTTCGACTCCGGAATAGCTCTTAAAGGAGCTTGAATCAGAGCCTCGATTCCCGAATTGCCCGGTTTCTGATAGTGATGGTGGAGCGGGGTCATCTTGAATATGCGACGACCCTGACCATACTTCTTCTTGGTGTATTTGAAATAGGCCACCTGAAGCATGACAGACAGGTCCTCCACAAAAAATATCGCGCACAGTATGGGGATAAGCAATTCCTTGTGGATGAGGATTGCAAACACGGCTATGATGCCACCGATGGTCAGCGAGCCTGTGTCGCCCATGAATACCTGAGCCGGATAGGCATTATACCACAGGAAGCCTATCAGCGCCCCGATGAAAGCCGACATGAACACAACGAGTTCCGACGACTGCGGTATATACATTATATTAAGGTATGTCGAGTAGATGACATTGCCTCCGAGATAGGCCATGATGGCAAGAGCCACACAGATGATAGCCGATGTCCCCGCGCACAGCCCATCAAGTCCGTCGGTAAGATTAGCACCGTTACTTGTAGCCGCCACGACGACAATGACCACGATGACAAACACAATCCAACCTCCGGCCTGTGCATAGGGCCCCATCCATTGTGTAAGATAGGCATAGTCAAAGTTATTGTCCTTGACAAAAGGAATGGTTGTCTGTGTGGATTTCACATCATGCGAATCCGAGATATATACCGATTCAACATTATTCTCTGTAGATTCAACCGGTATAACCTCACGCTGAGTTATGTCAGGGCTGAAATACATGGTAAGACCGACGATAAGGCCGAGTCCGACCTGACCGATAATCTTGAACTTGCCTTTCATCCCTTCCTTGTCGTGTTTCGCCACCTTAATATAATCATCGCAGAAACCGAGCGATCCGAGCCAGATGGTCGATATTATCATGAGCAACATATATATGTTACTGAGATCGCCAACAAGCAGACAAGGGACAAGTATGGATATGATTATTATCACACCTCCCATAGTCGGAGTACCCGTCTTCTGCATCTGGCCTTCAAGCCCGAGGTCACGGATAATCTCACCAACCTGCATAAGCTGGAGACGGTCGATGATCTTACGTCCGAACACAAGCGCGATGAAAAGCGACAGCAGCAGCGCCGCTCCCGAACGGAAAGTGATGTAGCTCATCAGACGAGAGCCGGGGAAATTATATTCCTGTAGAAATTCAAACAGATAGTAAAGCACTTTTCTTAATCTGATTTTTTACGTTTTGGTTAAAACAATCGCGTTCTTTATAGTAGCACGATTGTCACTTTTCGTCAGCTATTATCTCCATGACCACCTCGCGGTCATCGAAATGATGCTTGACACCTTTGATTTCCTGATAATCCTCATGGCCTTTTCCGGCAATGAGAATGACAGATCCCTTGCCGGCAAGGAGAGCGGCAGTACGTATGGCCT
The DNA here is from genome assembly GCF_910578445.1 of uncultured Duncaniella sp. Classification (GTDB taxonomy): domain Bacteria; phylum Bacteroidota; class Bacteroidia; order Bacteroidales; family Muribaculaceae; genus Duncaniella. The sequence goes on from NZ_CAJTQC010000010.1 coordinate 63,341, forward strand.
GACGGCGGTCGGTTATGTGGAGAGTCCGCTTGCGGGCCTCTTCGTCAAGCCCTTCCTCCATATCGTGGAGAATATCCTCAGGCTCTTCAAAACGAGGATTATCCGAGGTGAGAATCAAGCGTTGGCTGCGGGCTGCAGCCTCTTTTGCCATAATCGGACGCTTACCCTTATCGCGATTGCCACCTGCACCGACAACGGTGATTATCTCGCCGTCCTTGCCGATGACCTCGCGTATTGCATTGAGGACGTTAACAACTGCATCCGGAGTATGGGCATAATCGACGATGGCCGTGTAGCCCTTGGGCGAATGGAATGCCTGAAAACGGCCGGCAACCGGAACAAGACGCGACATCTCGCGCAACACATCCTCTTTCGGCCATCCGATCAACACACACGCACCGTAGACGGCAGTAAGGTTGTAGGCATTGAATTTTCCGGTGAAAAGGAGTTCCACTTCATTGCCGTTGAGCGAAAGAAGTGTTCCGTCGAGTCGCGACTCAACAATACGGCCACGGAAATCAGCATCGCTGCGCAAGGAGTAAGTGTAGCGATGCGCGCGCGTGTTCTGCAACATCACTTCTCCAACTTTATCATCTGCATTGGTGAGGGCGAACGCCTCGGCAGGCAGCATGTCGAAAAATTTCTTTTTGGCGGCCAGATAAGCCTCGAAGGTCTTATGATAATCCAGATGGTCACGTGTCAGATTTGTAAAGATTCCTCCGGCAAAATGCAGCCCGGCTATACGCTGCTGGTCGGCGGCATGTGAACTGACCTCCATCGCGGCATACTCACACCCTGCCTCCACCATGAGATGGAGCATCTCGTTGAGAGTATAGGGGTCAGGAGTCGTATGGTCTGTCGGATATGGCTTGCCGTCCACATAATTGCACACCGTCGAGAGCAGGCCGGTCTTATGACCGAGCAGGCGTGACATCTCATAGATAAGCGTAGCGGTCGTCGTCTTTCCGTTCGTGCCTGTCACTCCGACCAGCTTCAGTTTTCTCGAAGGATTGTCGAACCACTGCGAAGCAAGATAGCCGAGGGCAATAGCCGACGACGGGACAACTATATAAGTCACATGGGTGGACAGTTCCGAGGGGAGTTCCTGACACACCACTGCCACAGCCCCCTTTTCTTCGGCCATAGGAATGAACTTATGGCCATCGACACTCACTCCGGGAACGGCAACAAAAAGTGTTCCGTCCTCAACCTTGCGTGAATCCGATGTGAGAGCGGTGATGTTCTTATCATCACTACCGATGATTTTTATAATGTCAAGCGGGGAGAGAAGCTCTTGAAGTTTTTTCACTATGATATGTGTTAGAATGTGATTGTATTCATTGATTAATTTCCAAGGACAAGTCTTACACGTGTCCCCCGAGGCGCTCTTGTTCCCGCAGCCGGTTTCATCGACCTGACATATCCGGAACCGGAGTAAGAGACATTGTAGCCTGCCGTTTCAAGCGCGACAAGCGCTTCACGGAGACTGTAGCCCTTGACATCAGGGAGAGTTCCTTTTGATGTCGTTGCAGGCGATTTGAGAGCCCGGTGCGACGGGAGTGAAAACTCGGCCTTAACCCGGTCGTATGCCTTGCGCCCCATCGATGAAGCATAGAAAGTAGGCGCGTCGTTCGACGGAATCTTGCTACGGTAATCGGAACTGTTGCCCAGCATGCCGCGCGAGTATAGTTTGAGCGCGATATTGCGGAGTACCTGACCGGAAGTGGTAGCCGCGCCGAAATAGTTCTTTGTCGGATGACAGGTCAGAACCACGCACGAGTATTTCGGATTATCGGCCGGGAAGAATCCACAGAAAGCAAGGCGTTTCTTGCTCGGGTTATACGAACCGTTTTCAATCATGTAGCACGTGCCTGTCTTTCCTGCAATTCTGACTGTGTTGTTGCGGAGAAAACGGCCTGTGCCGTGATCTCCCCACACCACATTGGTCAGCATCTGACGTAGGATTCCTGCAGTGCGCTGCGAACATGCGCGGCCATCGCCCATATAACTTACCGGCATCACCGAGTCAATCGCACCCTTGACCTCCTTGACAAGACGCGGACGGACGAAAACACCGTCATTGGCGATGGCGTTGTAGATGGCAAGCGTATAAAGAGGCGGAATCTCTGTCGCATAGCCATAGCTCATACGCGAAAGGGCTATGCGGCCGCCACGGTCACTTGCGATACTGTCAAACCGCGGGGGGACTTCGCCGGCAATACCGGTGTTCATCGGTTCGAGAAAGCCGAGAGATTTCACACGCGAGTAGAAAGCGCCAGGATTGTCATTGTATTTTCTGGTGATGATACGGGCCATGCCGATATTGGATGACTGTTCGAGGACATCCCCCGCACGTATCGACGCCGAATAGTGTGAGTCGGTTATGGGGCGTCCGCCTGCATAGGCCCATCCCGCACCGGTCGGAAGCGTCTCGTCAAGATCCGGAATCAGTCCGTCCTCCACAGCAATCATCATCGAAAGCGTCTTGACCACCGAACCCGGCTCATAGCCCATCACGGCACGGTTGCGGGCTTCGACATATCCTGCGCCTCTCGGGTTGCGTTCGAGATTAGAGATTGCTTTTATATCACCGTTTCTCACATCCATGAGCACGGCCACTCCCCAGTCTGCGCCACAGGTGTCAAGCACGTTGTTGAGCTCGCTCTCGACAATATCCTGCATATTGATATCGATTGTCGTCACAATATCACAGCCCGGGATAGCCGGAACATCGGTCCAGTCAGTAATCTTTTTTGTAAGATTTATCATCTTGCTGTAACCGATTTTACCGTACAACAGCGAGTCAAGAGCCTTTTCGAGACCGGAAATACCATGTATCTCCTTGCTCTCTTTCGTTTCACCGACACCACCGATGCTTCGGCGCGCCATGTCGCCATATGGATTGAAACGGCGCATGTATTTCTCGAAAGTCAATCCGTTGCGGTTACGGTTTTTTATGCTGAAAAACGGGAATGTCCTCAGAGTCTCCATGTCGGTATGCGACAGTCCCGACATAAGCTTATAGGCACGCGGACGTTTCTCGCGCACCTTGTCAAGAGGTTTCAACAGATGTTTTTTCCATCCGGCTGCATCTCTCACAGGAAAATGCTCAGCCATCCGCGCTGCAAGCTGGTCGATTGTGTCGCGAAACAGCTTTTCGTTGAATTTTTCAGCTCGATAGTCAATTCTGGCTGTATAGAAATTGAGATTTGTCGCAAGGACACTACCGTCAGAGGCAAGGATATTGCCTCGCGGAGGTACTATGACTTTACTCTGCGAGAGAAGTTCGTTGGCTCTATGATTCCACTTATCGGCATCAATTATGGTCGTGTCGCATAGTTTCATCACTATACGCGCCGAGAGAACCAGAATGAGCACGATGATGATGCCGTAACGGAGAAGAATATGACTGCGGTTGTCCTTTTTCACTATTTTGGAATCTTATAGGGTGGCTGGGACTGTACTTTCAGATTGAGGTGCAGAGAATCTACCAACTGTTGCATCGATGTCTCACGGATACGGCCCATGAAAGCACTGCGTTCCCGCGACTTTTCGTTGTTTACGATTTCAAGCTTACGTTCAAGGTCTGCGATTTTTTCCATATTGGTCTGGCAGGTGTACTTCGTGGTGATGTAGACCATTGCAACCACTACACCGAGAACCACCGGAAGCCAATGACGGGCGAAAAAGTCGCTCGACAATATCTGCCCCCTGAACAGGCGGGATATTAATGACGGACGCCTTGAGGTTTTGACTGTTCGTGTTGCCACTTCTTATGTTTTTGAGTTGAGAGTTAGCGTTATGGATATCTACAATTTTAGCGCTACGCGGAGCTTTGCGCTGCGTGAGCGGGGATTACGCTCAATCTCCCCCGCGTCAGGAACAATCGGTTTGTTGCCGAGCGGTTTGAACGGAGCGTTGATTTTTCCGAAAAAGTCCTTGTCGGCTTTTCCGGCAAAATCGCCTGTCTTCATAAAATTCTTGACCAGACGGTCTTCAAGACTGTGATATGTGATCACCGCAAGCCTTCCACCCGGTTTCAGAACTTTCAACGCCCCTTGCAACAGTTCTTTCAGAGCGCCCATCTCGTCATTGACTTCAATGCGGAGAGCCTGAAAAATCTGGGCCAGTTCCTTTTTCTCCTTACGCGGATCGATGTGAGGTTTCACAGCCTCGACAAGCTGTCCGATTGTTGTCAGCGGAGCTGACTGGCGCGCCTTCACAATCGAACGTGCCATTGCCCGGCTTTGTTTCAATTCGCCATAAATGTAGAGAATATCAGCAATTTTCTCCTCCGGCAATGTATTGACAAGATCAGCCGCCGAATGTGACGCCTGACGGTTCATACGCATATCGAGCGGTCCGTCGAAACGGAAAGAAAACCCTCTTTCGGTATCATCGAAATGATGGAACGACACTCCAAGGTCGGCCAATACTCCGTCGACTCCGTCCACGTCATAGTAACACATGAAGTTTGTGATAAAACGGAAATTGGAATAGACCATTGTAAAACGGTCGTCGGCCGGCGCTCTTTTCACCGCATCCTCATCCTGATCAAACGAATAGAGATGGCCACCCTCCACGGCATCAAGACGTTCCATTATCGCACGCGAATGCCCACCACCACCAAACGTGGCATCGACATATATGCCACCGGGATGGATGTCAAGAGCATCTATTGTCTCGGGGAGCAGCGCGGGAATATGGTAAACTTCTTCAGCCATAGAGATTAACTTGCAAGGGATAGTTTAGAGGGTGTAAAATTACAAAAATTTACAAAACTAAACAGCATAAAAACCACACTTTTTTTCACAATTTATTCTTATCATATTAAACACTTGTTAAACACTTGGCAATCAGACACAGCACCAGAATCGCATAAATTTACAAATGCAAATCATCTGAAAGCCCTCATAATGGCCTCCCGATGTAAGATTCCCATAAATTTAATTCCGATAAGCAATATTAAAATACCGAATACGTTTATAATTAATATGCAAGATATAGTATTCGCGACAAACAATTCCCACAAACTTGAGGAAATCCGCCGTATAGTCGGTGGAAAATTCCGTGTATTGTCACTAAAAGAGATTGGCTGTGAGGACGATATACCTGAAACAGCCGACACCCTCGAAGGAAACGCCGTCATGAAGGCACGTTATGTAAAACAGCATTACGGCTATGATTGTTTTGCCGACGACACAGGCCTCATGGTAAATGCCCTTGACGGTGCGCCCGGTGTCTATTCGGCCCGCTATGCCGGGCCCGGCCACGACAGCGCCGCCAACATGTCGTTGCTGCTAAAAAACCTTCAGGGAGTGACCGACCGCAGCGCCAGATTCGTCACGGTCATCGCGCTGATTCTCAACGGAGTCGAAATGACATTCGAAGGACAGGTGAAGGGCAGGATTCTCACCGAGCCACACGGTGTCGACGGATTCGGCTACGACCCGATTTTCCAACCCGACGAGAGCGACATGAGTTTTGCCGAAATGAGTCCGGATGCAAAAAACGCCATAAGCCATCGTGGCAGAGCGACGGAAAAGCTCATGGCCTATCTGCAGGCGGCCGACTGATTGGCCGACAGCTTTATTTCCGGCCGGCGGCATCTCTTTCCCCCAGAAAATAAAATCACCACATTAACCTCTCCACCCCCATTGAAAATCACTGCAATGTTACGAAAGCTGACCCTATTGCTCCTTGCACTTCTGCCGGCTGCCATAAACGGCCAGCTCGCCACCGGCAGCTGGAAAGTCTATCCGGCCTTCGGAACTCCCGACCGCCTGATTGAAACCCCGCAGTTCGTCTACCTCGCAACATCCGGTTCTCTCCACTCTTACGACAAAGTCAATGATGAAACCCGCTTTTTCGAGCCACAAGTAGATATCGCAGCCGGCCGCATCAAGGATATTTTCTATAATTTCGACCGACACTATCTTTTTGTAGCCTACGAGGACGGTAACATCGACATTATTCCCGATGAAGGAGAGCGCATCAATCTTCCCGACATCAGGAATGCCAATGTCGACAGCAAGACAATCAACGATGTGAAGTTCGGCGACGGCAAAATCTACATTGCAACCTCATTCGGTTTTGTGATATACAATGACAATTCTTTCGAAGTCGATGAGTCAGGTATTTTCAATGTCAATGTGACAAATATCGCCCTCACACCGGACAACATTATCCTCGTGACCAACCCACGGGAATGGACCTACTATGTGACCACATCGCCTAAAAACGGACAGCATCACACAATCGACAAGTTCACATTCCTTGTCCAGATATTCTCTGCACCCAAGGGCTTAGTCCCATTAGGCAACAATAATCCGGCAGGCGACACCCACTTCGCCGTCTATTGTAACAACACGAAACTCTATCATCTGTCAATCGCTGCAAACAACCGCAGCGCCACTCTCGAAGAGACTCCCGTCACGAATACAAAGTCCATTTTCACTGCCGACGATGGTGTCTATGCCATCGCTGACGGAAAACTTCTTCATTTCACAGCTCCTTGGACACAGACTTTGGACATCACACTGCCTGAGCCGTTGCTCAACAATGCGATTTCAACCACCGATGGCCCGAAGTCGCTATGGTCAGCCGATGCCAGCGGACTGGCAAACTACCGCATTGAAGAAAACGGTTCGCTCACTGTCATGCGCGACCGATATCGCCCGGCAGACGCCACCACATTTTCCGACATCTCCCACATAATCCCCTTGACCGACAACCGTGGTTTCATGATCGCCAACCACGGCATGAGCGCCCATTTTGCTGTCGGCAACGGAGACTTCCTTGATCTGGTGTATTCCGGCAACATGATTGAAGACGGAAATGTAACGGATATCGACGCGACCGAAGACCTTACGTTCAAATCATCCGCCTCAGCCGATGGACGCCGCACCAAAGGCGACTATATTTTCTCACCGACATTCCTGCTTGAAGATCCCGATGACCATGCAATCCATTACATCGGTTCGGGAATCGAAGGCATCTACGTTGTCAAAGACGGACGGCAAATCGGAAAATTTGACGAAAACTCTCTCATAAACAAAAACGTAAACTGGGCATGGCGACCAAGCACCGCCCAGTTCGACAAACATGGCAACCTGTTGGTCGGAGTATATACCGAGGATAAAACATGGCCACCTCTGATTGTGCTTCCGGCCGATAAACGCCGTAAAGATCCGTCGACAATCACCAAAGAAGACTGGATAGGACTTGACATGGGCGGAACAATCTCCCAACGCGACATTGTCATGCACCAGTGTGGCAGGATTCCGGCCATATTCATGTCAGATGCCCAGGCAAAACAAGGATTCTCCGCCTTACATTATGGAAATTCAATCACAGATCCGTCCGACGACACAGCTCTTGTCGTTTCGACACTGACAGATCAGGACGGAAAGATATTTTCAACCGACTATATCCTCTGTTTTACAGAAGACCAGCGCGGACGCGTATGGGCAGGAACTACCAACGGAATCTTCGAAATCACAAATCCTGCCAACGTCTTTTCGTCTGATTTCCGCATCAACCGTCTCAAAGTCCCCCGCAATGACGGCACTAACCTCGCCGACTACCTGCTGGAAACTGAAAAGATATATGCCATAGCCGTCGACGCCGCCAATCGTAAATGGATTGCCACCGAAGGCTCTGGCATCTATCTCGTCAGCGAAAACGGCGACGAGATTCTTGAGAATTTCAATACCACAAATTCGCCACTGCCCACCAACTGCATCACGGACATCTATGTCGATGCAAACTCAAATTCACTTTTTGTCTCGACTCTGAATGGCCTCTACGAATATTCGTCGACCGCATCTCCCGCCCGTCCCGATTATTCCGATGTCATCGCTTACCCCAACCCTGTCACCCCCGACTATACCGGCCTCATAACAATCCGTGGACTAATGGATGAATCACTTGTCAAAATCATGGATGCAGGCATGCACCTCGTCTACCAGACACGGTCGCAGGGAGGCATGGCTACATGGGACGGCTGCACAATGAACGGCGCGCGCGTTAAAAGCGGAGTCTACTACGTATTCGCATCCGTAAGCTCCGAGACCGACTCTCAAGGCGATGTCGTTGCCAAAATCCTTGTTGTTAATTAGAACTTAATTTAGAACTCTCAACCCCGTAAGGATGTTTTGATACTATATTCTGCTCATTATGAAAAGTCTGAAATACACCGACGATACCGACCGAAGCTATGGTGCAACAGGCATGGCCATCGGTCTGATGATTTTTGACGGAGAGGATATGCTCACGTCAATTTCCCTCGACTGCGACCCTAACGATATGGTCGCCATGTCGCCCTATTTCTACTTTGCAGGCAATCCCGGAGTGTCGGCAAAGACCGCATGGAATCAGATGTTGAAAAACTATAACATCGGAATCGGAATGCTTATGTCGAACCTTATGTGCCGTCATATGGTGAAAGACCGTCACGAGCTCCCTCAGGAACTCCACGATTTTCTCCATGATTTCGCACGCGAAGAGGGACATGAGGCGTGTTCACTTGACGACGATGAAATCGACCGCCTCTTTGACAAAAATTTCTCATATCTCAACCGAGTCTTCACCCATCGCGGAGTGCAGTCAGTGGCCCACGATTTTGCGGCGGCCCTCATGAAGCGGCGGTCGCTTTCGCGCCTTGACACACTCGAATTGCTTGAAGCGTTGCGCATGCTCTGAAATATCGTAGAATCACACACATATATTCTCATTCTCCCTCTCCTATTATCACACGTTTCCAATAGTCTTTTTTTATAAATCTTTATTTACACATGTTCACTCAAGTGCTGCATTTCGCACCCTACCTCAAATCTGTGATCTGGGGAGGGGAGCGCATAGCCCCGTTTAAAGGTATTGCCACCGACCAGACATGTATAGGCGAAAGCTGGGAAATCTCGGCTGTGCCCGGACATGTTTCGACTGTCGACCGTGGCCCTCTCAAGGGAAAATCTCTCTCAGAACTTATCAATGAACACGGAGCTGAACTTGTCGGTGAAAAAATCTACCGTAAGTTCGGCGAAAACTTCCCCCTTTTAATCAAACTCATTGATGCGCGCGACGACCTGTCGGTTCAGGTACATCCTGACGATAATCTCGCCCAAAAGCGCCACAGCTGTCCCGGAAAGACCGAGATGTGGCATATCATCGACACCGCGCCTGATGCAAAAATCTATGTAGGGCTAAAAGAAGAAATCACCCCCGGAGATTATGAGCGACGCGTGGCCGACAACAGCATTATGGATGTTATCGCAGCCTACGATTCCGCTCCCGGCGACACTTTCTTCCTACCTGCGGGACGCATCCATGCCATAGGCGCCGGCAACCTTCTTGCGGAAATTCAGGAGACAAGCGACATAACTTATCGCATCTACGACTATGACCGGCGTGACAAAGATGGAAATCCCCGCCAGCTACATACAGCCGAAGCACGCGATGCGATTGACTATACAGTGCATCCCGACTACCGTTCCAGCACCGAAGGCTCTCTACTGGCCGACTGCGACTACTTCGTCGTAAACAACATCAAGCCTGACGGCAATATCGTAATCCTCCCCCATACACGCGATTCATTTACCATTGTAATGTGTCTTGACGGAGAGGCTGAGATAACATGTTCGACCGACGAAGCCAACCCGGAGAGACAGACCCTCAGAATCAAGCAAGGCGAAACACTGCTTTTTCCGGCCACTCTACACTTAATAACAGCAACCGGCAAGTGCAACCTGCTTTCCGTACAGGCATAATTACGATAATAACGTAAGGCAATAAAAAAAATAACAGATTTTCTTTGAGTCATGAAGACCGCAGGAAAATCTGTTATTTTTTATTTGTAAGTATGGTTCTCCGTCAATGGAGATACATCGCCATTACCAGATAACAATGCGTTCAGCCTCCGGACGGAACATCGGCTGATCCTCTGTGATGCCGAAAGCTTCGAAGAAGGGAGCGATATTGCGGAGTGTCACGTTAACTCGGTTTTTGCCGAGCGAATGCACGTCGCCGGTAGTGAGCGAGCGGATTTCTTCATCACGGATATTGTTGGCCCAGAGATTTGCATAGTTCATATAGAATACCTGTGCAGGTGTGAAGCCATCGATAAGAGCCTCTTGAGAGTTCACATCAACACCCTTCTTGGCCTGAGCGTCGAGGAATGCAGTCATCGCTACACGAAGACCACCCTGATCAGCGATATTCTCACCGAGAGTGTACTGACCGTTGGCATGTAGACCGGGGAGCACCTCGACCTCGTTGAACTGTGCGATAAGTCCCTTGGTCTTTTCCTCAAATGCCTTGGCATCCTCTTCTGTCCACCAGTTGATCATGTTGCCGTTAGCATCGAAATTACGGCCCTGATCGTCAAAACCGTGAGTCATCTCATGACCGATAACCACACCGATGCCACCATAGTTTTCAGCGTCTGAAGCGTTCGGGTCAAAGAAGGGCGCCTGGAGGATTGCAGCGGGGAACACGATTTCGTTGGCAAGGGGATTATAGTAGGCATTGACAGTCTGCGGAGTCATGCCCCACTCGGTGCGGTCAACGGGTTTGCCCCAATTCGAATAAGTGTCACGCTGATGCCACATAGCCACATTGTGCATGTTTTCGTAGTAGCTGAGCTTGGGATCGATTTCCATTGAAGTATAGTCCTTCCACTTGTCGGGATAACCGATTTTCACGGTGAATGCGGCAAGCTTCTCTTGAGCGCGGGCCTTGGTTGAATCACTCATCCAGTCGAGGTTAGCAATATGCTTGCCGAGAGCTGTGCGGAGGTTCTCAACAAGTCCGAGCATATATTCCTTTGAGCTTGCAGGGAAATACTTCTCAACATAAAGTTCGCCGACAGCTTCACCAAGAGCGCCCTCGGTTGCGTCAAGCGCGCGTTTCCAGAGCGGACGGAGTTCCTGCACACCGCTCTTCACTTTCGAGAATTCGAAATTGGCGTTGGTAAAGTCGTCGCTCAGTCTCGATGAAGCCTGACTGACATATTTCCAGAGATAATAGTCCTTGATTTCGCGGTCGCTGAGAGTGCTCATGAGCTTGTTGGCCTGCAACATGCTCTTCGGGTCGGTGACAATAACAGAGTCGGGCGAAGCGATATCCATTGTCTCGATGAAGAAGCGGTCCCAGTTTACAGCAGGATATGACTCTTTAAGCTGGGCGAAAGTGCGGGGATTATACATGCGTGGGATATCACGGCTTTCCTCTCTTGTCATGGCCGAATCAGCGATAGCTGTCTCGATTTTCATGACATTGGCCACGATACGGTTAGCATCAGCCTCAGCATATCCGGCATTCTGCATCTGAGTTGCGATGAGTTTCTTGTAGGCATTGCGCACAGCTGTGTTGCGTTCGTCATTGAGCAGGTAGTAGTCGCGGTCACCAAGACCCATGCCACCGCCTGAAACGTACATTGCATACACCGTCGAGTTCATGAGATCCTCCATCGGGCCTGCACCGAAGAACGGACTTGCATAGTTGCCGTGCATCCAGAGGAAAAGATCCTCCATGCCTTCGTGGGGAGTATCCTCGATTTTCTTAAGATCGGCAAGAATAGGCTTCGCACCCTCAGCGTTGCGGCGCGCAGTGTCCATAGCCTGCGAATATACAGTCCAGACCTTATAAGCCACGCTTCCCTCTTCAGGGTTGGAAGCACCGAGATTCTGGATAAGATTGCGCACACGTGTTTCAGATGAATCATTGAGGATATCAAACTGACCGTAGCGGGCATGTTCGGCTGTAAGCGGATTTGCATCCATCCAACCTTTGTTGACATAGGTGTAGAAGTCTGCACCGGGGGCGACTGTCGTGTCCATGTAAGCCACATTAAGACTGGCAAGATGCTCGGTCTTATTCTGCTTACATCCTGTAGTTGCAACTGTCAGCGTCATGGCGATAGCTGCGATAGGAAGAAGTTTCATGTTTAATAATATAGGTTTTGGAATTTTTTTATTTCTGTTGCAATGTCATGTGAAAGCACATCATACCTTTATGAATTACCGGCCACTTCATTCCCAAGCGAAGCGAGTATGTCGCGAAGCTCTTCTTCGGTTGTGGTGAGCCGCATTCGGCATGCTTTCAGCAGCTCCGTCGCACGGCGTGTATAGGCAGCAAGATGATCAATGTCGCAATTGTCACTCTGCATCATTCTTAAAATATTTTCGAGCTCACTTACGCTCTGGGCGTAAGTGAGCTCGCTGATAGGTTTAAAATCCATCATGGAGAGTAGAGTTTTTATGAGATTTTTAGTTTTTGGCTGATGAATCAGACTGCTTCAACAACCGTCTGGCCATCGATGGCCTTTACGATATTGTTGAAAATTTCGTCGACATGTCCCTCACCGTGAATAGGAGTGTACTTTCCTTCCTTGGTATAGTAGTCACGCAGAGGCGAAGTGGTTGAATGATATACCTTCAGACGATTGCTGATTGTCTCAGGATTGTCGTCCGAACGTCCGCTCTGCTCACCGCGCTTGATGAGACGTTCCATCAGTTCTTCGTCGGCCACTTCAAGGCCTATTACCGAGTGGACCTCTTCACCTCTCTGCTCAAGCATCTTTTTCAGAGCCTCAGCCTGAGGAATCGTACGGGGAAATCCGTCAAAGATAAAACCGTTTGAAGTCGGACGCAGACGGTCAATTTCCTGAGCCAGAATATCGACCATGAGTTCATCCGGAATCAGGTGGCCTTTAGAAATATAGCTGTCGGCAACCTTGCCGAGTTCTGTTCCGGCTGCAATTTGCGAACGAAGTACATCGCCGGTTGAAATGTGAGTAAGACCGTAGCGGTCGATCAATTTTTGACTTTGGGTGCCTTTTCCGCTTCCGGGAGCACCAAAAATTACAAGATTAAACATTCCGTTATCCTATTTTATTTAAGCTGGATGCCGGCCACTCCTACACAGGGAAGCCACACCCTCTGACTGAATTATGTGTCGAAACCGTAACCTCAATCTTCATCGAGGATATATATGTCATTAAGATTACGGGCGAGACCGTCGATGTCAAGACCATAACCGATAATGAATTTTTTCGGGATTTCAAAGCCTACATAGTCAGGCTGCAACTCGGGATGTTGAAGCGCCTCAGGTTTAAACAAGAGGGTCGCGATACGGATAGAAGCCGGATTATGAGCCTTCAGGTCGGCAAGCAGCTTCACCATAGTGTTGCCGGTATCGATTATGTCTTCCACGAGGATTATATGTCGGCCTGCAAGATTTTCGCTCAGACCCATTACCTGCTTGACCACACCGGTCGACCCCATCCCGTCGTAGCTTTTAAGCCTTACGAAAGTCAGCTCGGCATCAATGTCCTCACATGCCCGGAATAAATCCACGGCAAATGGCGCTGCGCCGTTAAGGACACAGATAAACAGCGGATTACACTCGGCATACTCGTCACATATCGACTTGGCAAGCATACCTATGCGTTCTTGTATCTGGGAATTTGAAATGTAGGGACGAAAATTCATCCCCTGATAGCATTTACGTTTCATGGTTCCGAACAAAAAATTTTGCGCAAAGTTACTAAATTTTTACCATATATCTAATTCCATTATTGTAGAAAACATTAAATCAACCATAAAAAAAATATTCATTGAGGATTTGATAAGTGTACTTTCAATCAGAACGTACATGTGAGGGTAAATCCGGGTGCGCCGCCGACAATGGATGGAGTGAATGTCGATGTGACAAGCGGACGTTCGCGGATGACCGAGGGATTATCCGTGCCGAGATGTGCCTTGCGCTCATAACTGCCTCTGAACAGGTTGACAACCTCGTTGACCGGATCGACCAGAAAAACAACGATATTGCCCATAACCCGCGAGCCCCATAGAGTGTAATCATGCTCTACGATGTGGCGCTTGCACTTATAGAAAAGTTCTCCGAGAATACTCCCGACCACGGGTGTGATGAATATATCCTGATACGACGGACGTTCCATACATGCCTCTACACCAAACTCCCACCCTACGGTCGAAATAAGGGCCGAATAGAGCATCGAACCCCAGAAACTGAATCCACACGAGCGCGCAGCCATGAAATAAGCTGCCCCGGCATAGGGATGAAGAACATAGTTGAAGATGGCGTTATCATGGTCTATTTCAGGATTTTTCACAAATATATTCTTGTACCATCGTGAATAGAATGTGGTGTTCTGATATGCGGCGCGATTCCATGCGGTAGCATCCTCAGGAAGACATTGCAAAACAAACAACGTGCCGAGAAAAGCGCCTGACAGCACAGCTGTGTTGATCCACATCCTATGCCAGTCGGGATGTAGACCGCCGTGTCGTGAATATGGTTCCATATAAATGCTCCAGTGCCGCTGTGGAATATCGGCAGACGGAAGCGGTATGCCGGCATCATCCGCAATGGCCTCTACAGGGGTTACCGACGGAAATGCTACAGGTCTTTTGAAGAGTCCTTCCTGACCGTCAGAATCGCGTCGGATACCATCAATATCAATGGATAGATGCCTGACTTCAATCGTGTCAGCCACCACTTGTGCGGCTATCGGCTCTGCGACAGCAAGTGCCATACAACCGGTGAAAAATGCTGCAAGGCATCGTGTGTGTGTTTCTCTCGTTCCCATAATATAAATAGTTTATATTATACGATTTACGATTAATCCCGCGTGGAGAAAGGTGTTAAAGCCTTCCGGTCAGATGGTGTTGAAGCGTGCGTGACGCGGGTGGTTTCGTGAGTTGATTATTACCGTATCTTTCTATTGTTAATAACATCCGACCGCCACTCAAATCCTCGATTTATAAGCTAAAAAAGTTTAAAGAGCATTCCATTCAACAAATACGGCATCCAATGTGTTAATAGGGCATATACCGGTTTCAACCATAAACGAATTACTAAAACAACTATAATTATGAGCGAGAGAAAAACAAAATCCGGCACTACACTGTGGCTTGCCATAGGGGTGGTTGTTCTGATAATATTATTGATACTGTGGCTCACAATCGCCGACCTTCTCGGCGATACAGACGTAGCCGCATTTATCGCCCCACTCTGAAAAATTCAACACGAATTTCTTCTTACAGCCATATATAAAGTTAAAGAGCCACACAAGCTTTTTCACCTCACGATGATAGGGCATGCGGCTCTTTTTATGTCCGGGCGATGGAGTTGGGGGACGCCCGGACGGGCGGGTATTCAATATCTTTACGCCTTCTTCACTACGCGGCGCTCTTTGATACGGGCTTTCTTGCCTGTAAGGCCACGGAGATAGTAAAGTTTGGCACGACGTACCTTACCATACTTGTTGATGGTAATAGAGTCGATGAAGGGTGACTCGATGGGGAAGATACGTTCAACACCGATGTTGTCAGAAATCTTGCGAACTGTGAAACGACGCTTGTCGCCGTCGCCTGAGATGCGGATAACAACACCGCGATACTGCTGGATACGTTCCTTGTTACCTTCCTTGATGCGATAAGCCACGGTAATGGTATCGCCGGGCTGGAAGTCGGGATGCTGCTTGCCGGTGGCAAATGCTTCCTCTGCAACTTTAATTAAGTCCATTTTTCTATACGTATATTAAAAATGTTAACACTACTCGCAATATACGCAGGCTGCATGTCCTTGCCAGAGATTGCGAAATCGGGTGCAAAGGTAAGCGAAAATCAGGTGAATTCCAAAAGTTTGACCAAAAAATCATGCTTTTGACTTCCTTTTGCCCAACAATCTGCTTCTTTTTTTGCGGGATTGGGAAAATCGTGTAATTTTGTGACTGATATATCACTCAAACCTCTCATTTCACGAATTTTCCAATGGGATTAAATTTCATAACTCGACACATTCGCGCCAATGCTTTCATTGTGGCGATAGCGCTGGTTCTATGCGCCTGCTCAGATTCAAAACAGCTCAAAGTCGAACCCTCTGATCCGGGAATCCTATACATGGGCCGTATCTTGTGGAGCGACTCTGTGCCCCCGACATTCACATATCCCGGCACAACCGCCATGCTCGACTTCGAAGGATCGTCAATAGCTATGGGTGCATCACCCGGGAGCGGACAATTCATGGTGGAGATTGACTCACTACCGCCATTCAAAATCAATTTTACGGACTCTGATTCGCTCATAACCCTTGCCGACTCTCTCGCCGAGGGTAAGCATTCGTTACGTGTGACGTATGCCATCGAAGGCTATGAGAAACATCCCGAATTCCGCGGTTTCACCATCTCGGGCAATTCACCCAAGCTGCTACCGACACCCATCCGTCCGGACCTGAAAATCGAATTCATCGGCAACTCCATCACTTGCGGCTACGGCACAGAAGCCACCGACGGCAATACACACTACAGCTATGACACACAGAACCACACCCTCAGCTATGCCTATCTGACAGCCCGCTCGCTGAATGCCGATTTCAATGTCGTGGCCCGTTCAGGCATCGGCATGTACCGAAGCTACGGCGGTCCTCGCGAGGGAACACCTCAACAGCGGATTCCGGCCGAATATGACCGGACTCTTATCTACAATCCGGACCACTACTGGAATCATGCCTCCTTCCGACCCGACATAATCTGTATCAATTTAGGAACAAACGACACGTCGCTCAACGACTACGACATTTCTCTCTTTGAAGAGGCATACAAAAAATTCCTCGTGCATCTCCGCATGTTCCAGCCACAAGCCAAAATCGTATTGCTCACAGGCCCGATGCTCCACGGAACAGCCCTTGAGGATGTCAAAGCCGCCCTTGACAGGCTTGCGGAAACTTCCGATAACATCTATCGGTTCGACATGTCAGAGCAAACAGGAGACCTTGGCTACGGAGCTGACTTCCATCCCTCTGCCGCACAGGCCGCAAAAAATGCCGAAGAGCTCACTTCATTCCTAAAGACACTCTTATAAGAAGGGAAAAGCTCTACGACCATAAACTCCCCTGTCATTAAAGCGACATAGCCTCAACAAAGCATCGAAATTCAATATATATATTTTTTACACAGTGGATGATTTCAACTTGCTCCTCAACGAGCGAATTTTAATACTTGACGGTGCGACAGGCACAATGATACAGGCTTACGGGCTTGGCGAGGCCGATTTCCGCGGCCAACGCTTTGCCTCATGGCCATGTGACCTGCGCGGAAACAACGATTTGCTTACACTCACGCGCCCTGATGTCATCACCGACATAGCACTCCAATATATCGAAGCCGGGGCAGACATCATTTCTACCAACACCTTCAACGCCAATCCAATCTCAATGGCCGATTACGGCATGGAGGGACTCGTTGAGGAAATCAACACCGAAGCCTCTCGGTTGCTCCGCCGACTTGCCGACGGACACAGAAGCGCCACCGGACGGACAATATTCGTAGCAGGGTCCATAGGCCCGACCAACAAGACGGCCTCGATGAGTCCTGATGTCAACGACCCGGCAATGCGGGCTGTGACCTACGATGACCTATTCGATGCCTACCGCCGACAAATCAGAGCACTCGTCAAAGGAGGCGTCGACATTCTACTTTTCGAGACCGTGTTTGATACACTTAATCTGAAAGCCGGTCTCGACGCTGCCCGACAAGTCGCGACTGAAACAGGCAAAAAATGCCCCATCATGGTATCGGTCACAATCTCGGGCCCTGACGGACGCACATTCTCCGGACAGACACTCAAGGCATTCCTTGCATCCATCGGGCATAGCGACATCGCATCGGTCGGCATCAATTGCTCATCGGGGACAGCTGAAATGCTCCCACACATAACAGAGCTATCGCGCATCGCGCCCTACCCGATCAGCTGTCACCCGAACGCCGGACTTCCGAACGCCATGGGCGAATATGACGAAACGCCCGAAACAATGGTCGGGCACATGCGTGAATATTTCAGCGGTAATCTTGTCAATATCGCCGGCGGTTGCTGCGGAACTACTCCGGCCCATATAGCGGCTCTTGCCAAAGAAGCCTCTGCCCACAGCCCCCGCAGGATTCCCCGGTCAAAACATGGTCTTCAGCTTTCAGGTCTTGAAGCCCTCGACATCACTCCCGAATCACTCTTTGTCAACGTCGGCGAACGATGCAACGTCGCCGGTTCACGGAAATTCCTGCGCCTGATTAAGGAAGGAAATCTTGACGAAGCGCTCACCATCGCACGCAAACAGGTCGAAGACGGAGCGCAGGTCATCGACATCAACATGGACGACGGCATGATGGACGCCCGCAAGGAAATGTGCGGATTTCTCAATCTCATCTCAGCCGAGCCCGATATAGCACGCGTGCCCGTAATGATCGACTCATCAAAATGGGAAGTCATCGAATCGGCCCTCAAATGCGTCCAAGGTAAATCTATTGTCAATTCGATTTCCCTGAAAGAAGGTGAAGAACGATTTCTTTCTCACGCCCGACGCATCATGGAACTTGGCGCGGCAACCGTGGTCATGGCTTTCGATGAAGAAGGTCAGGCTGACACCTTCGAACGCAAGACAGCCGTCTGCGAACGTGCCTACAGACTGCTGACCAAACAGATAGGGTTCGATCCTGAAGACATAATATTCGACCCGAACATTCTCGCAATCGCCACAGGAATAAAGGAACATGACCGCTACGGACTTGATTTCATACGAGCCGTAAAATGGATTAAGACCAACCTGCCCGGAGCAAAAGTCAGCGGCGGTGTAAGCAATCTTTCATTCTCTTTCAGAGGCAACAATTACCTGCGTGAAGCCATGCACGCCGTTTTCCTCTACCATGCCATCGCAGCCGGCATGGATATGGCGATTGTCAATCCCTCGGCAACTGTCACCTACGACGACATTGACCCGCAGTTGCGGACACTGCTCGAAGACGTGGTGCTCTATCGCCGTGAGGAAGCTGCTGACGAACTTATTGAACATGCCGAGCGGATGCTCCGCGACAAAGAGAGCACATCCATGACTCCCACAGCCGATAGCCGGAAGGAAGAATCGTGGCGCAAGCTGCCTGTCGGCGAGCGACTGACCCATGCGCTCGTCAAAGGCATCCACGAATATCTCGAAACAGATCTTGCCGAGGCTCTTGAAAAATACAACAATCCAGTCAGCATTATTGACGGCCCGCTGATGGAAGGTATGAACCGCGTAGGCCAACTGTTCGGCGAAGGCAAAATGTTTCTGCCACAGGTGGTGAAGACCGCACGGACAATGAAACGTGCGGTCGGGATACTCACACCCGCAATCGAGGCCTCACAGGGAGCTCACGAAACAAGCAAGGCAGGAAAAATAATATTTGCCACCGTCAAAGGCGATGTCCACGACATCGGCAAAAACATCGTGTCGATAGTTCTCGCATGTAACAACTATGAGATTATCGACCTCGGTGTGATGGTGTCGGCCGAAAAAATTGTAAGAACGGCTATTGAAGAACGCCCGGATCTCATATGCCTTTCCGGCCTGATAACGCCTTCTCTCGAAGAGATGGCCCACGTTGTGGAGATGATGGAAAAAAGCGGCTTGAAAATCCCGGTCATGGTAGGCGGAGCGACCACATCGCGCATCCACACAGCGGTCAAAATAGCTCCATGCTATTCAGCGCCGGTCATCCATGTCCCCGACGCATCACAGAATCCACTCATTGCAGCGCGCCTGCTCAACTCAGCCACCCATGAAAACTACATTGCGGAGCTGCGCGAAGAATACGAGGCGCTGCGTCAACGCGAACGTACGCGCCTCATCCCAAGAATTCCCCTTGAAGAAGCCCGCGAGCGCTCTATCCGCTCCACACTGAGCCAATATACACCTGTCAGACCGGCCAAACCCGGGCGAACAGTGATTGACATCCCGGTCGGAAAAGTCATCCCCTTCATCAACTGGCGCTTCTTTTTCAACGCATGGAAGATGCCCGGCGACTTCGCGTCTGTCGCATCGCTCCACGATTGTCCCGCCTGCCGTCAGGCGTGGATTGAGAAACACTGTCACGGAAACACAGCCAAGGGGCAGGAAGTATTGAAGCTTTATGACGATGCCTCGGAGCTATTGCATGAACTTGAAAAAAACAATACTGTTTGCAGAGCTGTTGTCTGCCTGACTGATGCTCATTCGGAGAATGACGATATTATAATCGGTGACACCCGCATCCCGACACTCCGTTCACAGACTCCTGAAAATAACGTCCCGACCCGCTCTCTTGCCGACTATATAATGCCTTCCGGCGACTATGCCGGAGCTTTTGCCGTGACCGTCGACATCTCCGAGACAATCAAACGCTTCGAAACGGACGGCGATTCCTACAAATCATTGCTGGTGCAGAGTATAGCCCACCGCCTTGCAGAAGCATCGTCTGAATACCTCCACTCAATCGTAAGACGGGAACTGTGGGGCTATGCCAAAGATGAGGACCTGACCACCCTCCAGATGTTCCAAGCTCGGTATTCCGGCATCCGTCCGGCCATAGGCTATCCCTCACTCCCCGACCAGAAGCTCACGTTTGTCCTGTCCGGATTGCTGGACTTCGATGAAATAGGAATCTCGCTCACTGAAAACGGAGCGATGAGCCCATCGGCGACAGTCTGCGGGCTTTACATCGCCCATCCGGATTCATCCTACTTCATGCTCGGCCCGATTGCCGACGACCAGATGGCGGATTATGCCCGACGGCGCGGCATGAGTGTTGATGAGATACGAAAGCTACTCGCCCACAACTGACCTCTACCCTCTCTACAAACCTTCACAGAACCTTAAACACCCTCTAAAATACCATGTTGATCAAGACATCTGGCGCTGCCGTCCAAGGAATCGACGCATTGGTGATAACCATCGAAGCGGTAGCCGAAACAGGAATCCAGTTTTCACTGGTAGGGATGGCCGACACAGCCGTCAAGGAAAGCTACCAGCGTGTGCTGTCGGCTGTCAGCCAGTCAGGCTACAAGTGGCCTCGCCGGCGGATTGTTGTCAACCTCTCGCCTGCCGACGTTAAAAAGGAGGGGGCAGCCTACGACCTCCCGATTGCAATCGGCATCCTTGCGGCCTGCGAGCAGCTGAGCCCGGCCATCCCTCTTGATTCGTTCATGATTATGGGCGAACTGTCCCTCGACGGATCGATACTCCCCATAAAGGGTGTGCTGCCAATGGCCATCAAAGCCCGCGAAATGGGGTTCAAAGGCATGATTGTCCCTGTCGCCAACGCTACAGAGGCAGCGGTTGTAAATAATATTGAGGTATATGGCATGTCGACACTCAGGGAAGTGATTGAATTTGTCACCGGGAAGAGCACTCCAGTCCCCGTCAGGGTCAACACACGCGAGGAGTTTGCACGTGCCGCTGATATATTCGACTGTGACTTTTCAGAAGTGAAGGGACAGGAAAATGTGAAACGAGCATTTGAGGTAGCCTGTGCCGGAGGGCACAACATCCTCATGATCGGGCCTCCGGGAGCAGGAAAATCAATGATGGCCAAACGCATTCCGACCATTCTCCCGCCGCTGACATTATCCGAGGCTCTCGAAACGACCAAAATACACTCTGTGGCAGGAAAACTTCGTAGCGGATCAAGGCTGATGACATCACGTCCCTACCGCTCGCCACACCACACGATATCTCCGGTCGCACTCGTCGGTGGAGGCGTAAATCCCGCTCCGGGCGAAATATCGCTTGCCCACAACGGGGTGCTTTTCCTTGATGAGTTCCCGGAATTTTCCCGTCAGGTGCTCGAAGTAATGCGACAGCCCCTCGAAGACCGCCACATCACAATCTCCAGAGCGAAATATACCATTGACTATCCGGCCGGTTTCATGCTCGTCGCATCAATGAACCCGTGTCCCTGCGGTTACTACAACCATCCGACCAAAGAATGCATATGCTCTCAGCCAATCGTGCAGAAATACCTTAACAAAATCAGCGGTCCGCTCCTTGACCGCATCGACCTGCAGATAGAAATCTATCCTGTCGCTTTCGACGAGCTGTCCTCAGCCCGCGAAGGCGAAAAGAGCGAAGCAATGAAAGCAAGGGTGGTCAGAGCACGCGAAATTCAGGCACTGCGTTTTGCCGCAGAGAAAGGCATACACTGCAATGCCCAGATGTCGTCACGACTTCTTCGGAAATATGCCTCCATTGACAGAAAAGGACTTGAAACATTGCGCGAGGCAATGACACGTCTTGACATGAGCGCCCGTGCCTATGACCGCATACTCAAAGTTGCAAGGACAATAGCCGATCTGGAATACGGACTCGACTCTTCGCTCCCTACAGCAGATGCAGTAAATGCCCCGATTCTAACACATCATATCCAAGAAGCGCTGTCATACCGCAATCTCGACCGTGGAAACTGGGGACGGACCGTCGATAAAATGCCGTTCTAAATCAGCCGAATCACCGTTGGAACGCCACAATCACATATATCGCTATCTATAAGCCTATTACGCAAACCGCCCACGCGACATAGAAAAAATATGTTTAAATTTTTATATGTTATACAACATAATTTAAAAACATTTTGTAACTTTGCAGCGTTACTTAAGAGAAAGCAACAATCACTAAGGTTTTATTAAATTCACTGTTTATTATGACCAACTTATTCAAAAAAGCCGCCAACGCATTTCGCACTGCCAACTATTGCATCGCACGGGCAGAACTCTATCTCAACGAAGCGAAAAGCCACGCTGAAAAGTAAGCCCCAAAAAGGCTGCCGAGTAAACAACCAATGCCGCGTTCCTTTAATCAAAGGGGCGTTTTTTTTATGTCTTTCGCTCAGAGCTGTTGAGAATTATATTACCTTTGCAACCACTCCACAGGAGATTCATCAACTAAGTAAAACATCACACCTCCCCACTTATGATTGAAAAACCGACCATCGACACAGACCGCCGCATCCCCCCGGGACGCGGATGGCTTGCACTGTCACCAGTCATCGTATTTCTGTTTCTTTACGTGATGGTATCGATCATACTCAATGATTTCTATAAGATGCCCATCGCCGTGGCCCTTGTCGTTGCATCAATGTGGGCTGTGGCAATCTATCGCGGACGGCCTCTGATGGAACGCATCGAGACATTCTCACGTGCGGCAGGCCATTTCAACATCCTTTATATGATATGGGTGTTCGTACTCGCAGGGGCTTTTGCCACAATTGCAAAAGAAATCGGGGCTATCGACGCTACGGTCAATCTCACACTGCGCTTCTTTCCCCCGGAATTCGTTATCCCGACCATGTTTTTTGCAGCCTGCTTCATCTCGCTGTCGGTCGGGACATCGGTCGGGACAGTCGTGGCGCTCACACCTCTTGCGGTTGAAATCGCGCAGATGGCCGAAGCCAATACAGCCTTCTATGTGGCAGTCGTGCTCGGTGGTGCGTTTTTCGGCGACAATCTGTCATTCATTTCCGACACAACCATTGCCGCCACCCGCTCGCAGGGATGCAATATGGCCGACAAATTCAAAGCCAATCTCTGGATAGCGCTACCGGCCGCAATCGTCACACTTATAGCCTACATAGTCATGGGGCAGGATACTCCTCCGATACAGCTTGCGCAGGAAAGCGACTACATGCTGATTCTGCCCTACATCGTGGTGCTGGCAACTGCAATTGCAGGCATAAACGTCACCATAGTCCTGTCGTTGGGCATACTCTCTGCCATCATCATGGGCATGATAAACGGAATTTCCCTCATTGACATGGCGTCATTTGCAGGAGCCGGCATCGACGGCATGGGCGACCTCATCATCATCACACTCCTCGCCGCCGGAATGTTGGGGCTCATCAAGGCTGCCGGAGGAATACAGTTTCTGCTTCAGGGACTGACATCACGTATATCAGGCAGACGTGGAGCGCAGGCCATACTTGCACTGCTCGTCGGGATTGTGAACCTTTGCACCGCCAACAATACTGTGGCCATCATCACAGTGGGCGGAATTTCACGCGACATTGCCGAACGCTACGGCATAGACCCGAGAAAAAGCGCCTCACTGCTCGACTCGGCCTCATGCGTAATCCAGTGTCTCATCCCATATGGCGCACAGACATTGCTTGCCACATCGCTTGCAGGAATCTCACCGGCCGCTCCTTTCCCCTATCTATATTATCCGTGGGCGCTCGCTGCCATGATTGCACTGTCCATAATATTCCTTTTCCCCCGCAGACTCAACTGACGGAAATCCAATAAAACCACCGCCGACATGTCACGCAACCTACTCGCCCGCTACATCTGGCTCATCGACACCATCAGACGCTATGGTGCGATCACACGCGAAAAACTCAACGAGCTTTGGATGCTCTCGCCCTACTCCGACGGAAATCCATTGCCAAGAAGGACTTTCTATAACTACCGAACCGCTATCGAGGAGCTGTTCAACATAAACATAGAGTATAACCCGACCACCTATGAGTATTATATCGACTCCGGCGACTCGCATCAGGCAAGCGTCACAGACTGGCTGCTCAATTCGGCTGCCATGAGCAACGTGCTTTCATCGGTAAGGGATGTATCCGAACGTATTTTCCTTGAGGATGTCCCCTCCGCGCGACTGTATCTGTCGCAGGTGATTTCGGCATTACGCGAAAAGCTACAGCTACATTTTACATACAGGCCCTATACACGTGTCAACCCGACACGCGATGTCGTAATCGAGCCGTATTTCCTGAAAATATTCAAACAGCGTTGGTATGTCACCGGTCTGAATATACGCGACAAGATAATCAAGACCTATGCCCTTGACCGAATGGAAGACGTGGCTATCGGCAGCGAGAAGTTCACAATCGCTCCCGACTTCGATGCCGAGAATTTCGTCAAAGATTCATTCGGTATCGTATTCACTCACGCAAATCCACACGATGTGGTGATACGTGCAAATACCCGACGGGCCAAATACATCAGAGCTCTTCCGCTACATCATTCACAACGTGAGGAAATCCACGATTCGTTTTCCGATTTCCACTACCGATTGCGACTGACACCGGATTTTGTGCAGGAAATTCTGTCGCTCGGCCCTGACGTAAAGGTCATATCTCCACCCGAGCTCAGGGCAATGGTAACAGACGCCCTGCGTTCGGCCCTCGACCAATATGGATTGTAGCACAAAGGTATAACCGCAAATCATATATACAGCGAAGGCAGTCCTTCATGCGGACTGCCTTCGCTGTATATGTATATTAACGAATTCCTTCGAAGAAATTACTGCTTATCTGTATTTTCTGTATTATAGATGAGATAGCGCAATATTGCATTGACTGAATACTTGCCCATATCACCGAGATCACAGGTGAATGAGATTGACGCACCGGTCGAGAGAACGGCGTTTACTCTTAGGTCACTGATCGTACATCCGGGTATCGGGGTAGCTGTGTCAGAAGATACAGACTGGGGAGAATAGATGTTATACTCTTTTCCGGCCTCAGTCGCAACACGATATCCTTCGGATGTCAGCTCAACCTTAAGTCCTTTGGTTGCAAAGCTATAGCGTGACATACCGTCGGCAAACTTTGCGTTGGCCACATGGAACATTGCGGTCATATTCTCAGGATTAATAAGAAGCTGATAGTATGCCTCTCCATCGGGATTGAGATTGAACACCGGATTTTTGCCCTCCTCAGGTTCAAGATTGGTCGCAGAAACCGCACCTACATAAGTCGGCAAAGTCGGATAGACTGTCACATCATAGCGGCTGTTAACAGTATAATTGATAATGTAGGCGGGAATCGAACGGAAAGGATAAGCACGGAAATTGAAACTGTCAAACACAAAGGAAGAAGTCTGGCCAACAGGTGTGAGATACATCCCCGATGCAGTATAGAAAGCATCCTGAGGATCCTGCTTTAGAGGCAACGATGGCAGACGGAGAGTAATTCCGGAGTTGGACGAACTGAACTTGAGATTTGATATGTCAATGTCAGCCTGAGCTGAAGTCATATTAAATACAATATTATATGCCGGGTTCAGCCCAATGTAGGTTGTGCCTGCTTCATTATCCACGACACGGTTAAAGCAATCCGACGGGCCGTAGGAAAATGTATATTTCTGCTCGCCGTTACCTGAACCGAGACAAGAAGTGAGCGAAAGAGCGGCGCTTATGAGAACGCCAAGCGAAAGAAGGTACTTCTTCATAGTTTGTGGAGTTATTATCTTTTGAATTATATGGAGCTATATCGCTGTCTAATAAAGACAGTTATTTATAAACGCAACTTATGTCCGCTTATTATAGCGCAAATATAGCTGTTTAGTTAAAAAACCGCAAGTTTTGGTTAACTTATCCTTATAAATAAATGAAAATCGTTATAACGACCTGAAATCAAGTCGCAAAGTCAATCCTCCTCTCACCGGGAGTCCGCGCTGGAAGAAGCTGTTTGACATCGATTCATAGCGGAAGGTTGAAAACCGTGTATCGGTCAGATTCTTTCCCCACAAGTCGAGACTACCGCACAGGAGCTCAAATCTGATATTCGCACCCATTTCCGCATAGAACGGCTGTCGGTATTCATTGGCCTCATCCCAATATATCTCACCTGTTCCACGCATATCAGCCGTGAATCCTATGCTCTTCAACAGTGACGATTTTACAGGCTGACGATAGGTCGCCGACAGGTAAAGGGTGTTTGACGGAGCATAAGGAACATGATTGCCCTTGTATTCGCTACCGTTATAGGAAAATCGGCGGAAGACTGCATGCGTATATCCATAAGCGAGGTTAAATGCCCAGCGCGGAGTCGGATTATAGCCAAGAGTGAATTCGCCGCCTGTGCTGCGCGTACGCTCGGCGTTGACCATTATGCGCCCGGTTGTTGTGCCTTTCGGGAACATTGTGAGCTGCTGATTGCGGCAATCAATCATGAAAAGGGCAAAAGACGAGTAGACACGTCCTTGGTCAACGCTGAAGTGGCCTCCGATTTCATAGTTCCACGACACTTCAGGATGGTAATTGACCAGTCCGGCGACGAGGTCAGCTCCCCCCTCGGCCACCGTCTGCGGACGGCCGCCCTGTCCGCCACCCATATTTCCCATCATTTCCTGCTTCAGACGCTGCTGGAGGAATTCGGAAAACATCTGCGTGTTGAATCCTCCTGCCTTATAGCCCTTAGAGACCGACGCGAAGATTGCTGAATGCGGAAGGTTGTAAGTGATGCTGAATTTTGGCAGAAGCTGGGAAAAGTGCTGCGAAAGACGGTCGGAGTCGTCAATGTCGACACTGACCGATCCGAGCGGCCTGTTGCCACGATACATCGTGCACGACGACGAGCTGTGGCTACGATATTTAAGGGCAGTGTGCTCGTAGTCGAGACGCAGACCAAGCGCAAACGAGAAATTCCGCCAGTCATATGTGCTCTGATGATACACGGCCACACCTTTCACAGGCATCGTGAACTCCGAACCGAGAAAAAGATTATCCTGATCCCATCGGAGAGCCATTCCGGGAGGAAGCATATTGTTCACATTGCCTAATATAAGATTATCAATGCCATCCTTGCCGAAGTTGACAGGTGCGTTCATATTGGCATACTTATAAAACCCGAACACTCCTGCCAGCCAGCTATAGCCGCCCTTCGCTCCGCGCAGGACGATGTCTTGAGTCACACTGCGGTCATGCTGCTTCTGGGTCAGGGTGAAATAGCTTTCGGGAAGGAAATCCTGATCGAGCGTCAGATTGTCGTTCACATACTGAAAACCTGTAATCGAAGCCAAGGTGAAATACGGTGTGCTCCAATTGACAGTCAGACCGTCGGTAAATGTCGTGCGCTTATAGAAGCATGTATCATTATAATTGATTTCATCCGTATCCTCAAAAAAATACGGATAGCCGTTCTGACGGGTATGTCCATAGGAAGCGACGTTTTCAATCAGGAGATTATCGGCCGGGCGCCATGCGGTCTTCCAACGGAAAGAACCGAGGCGTTCGCGGTCGGCCTTGTCGCCATTATAGCTGTTTCTGAAATATCCGCCACGGAAAGAACCGCATGCACTCACCGACATGCCGAGCCGAGGTGCAAGCAAACCGTAGTAAGATAATCCGAGCCTATAATTATTGTGTGTAGCCCCTTCGGCCATCGCACGTACACCCTGATAGTGCAACGGAGAAAGAGTAGTCACATTTATGAGGCCGGCGATGGTGTTTCGGCCATAGAGCGTCGACTGCGGTCCGCGGAGGACTTCGATACGCTGGATGTCCTGCATATCGAAATCGTAGGCATCCTTGTTGAGATACGGCACATTGTCGACATTCAATCCGACAGCAGGCTGGTCGATTCTCGCACCTATGCCACGAACATATATCGAGGATGTCATTCGCGAACCATATTCAGGCATGAAAAAATTAGGCACTATATCAGAGACACCCTTAATGCCACCGACGTTCAGTCTCTCAAGTTCATCCTGTCGCAAGGTGGTCACAGACACCGGCTGTCGGAGGAGCGAACGGGCTTGTTTGATGGAGGTAATAGTCACTTCACCGATTTCAAGCGTATCAGGGCCTTCCTTTATACGGGGTACTGATGTCATATCGTCAGAAGCGGCATGAGAGGCTACTGGATTTACAAAAATGGACAGAATTAGGGGAGCAAGGTAGCGTAGAAACTTAACCATACGTGAAATATTGGTTTTTAATTTGGACAATCAGCTATAGGCCGTTAAAATCGGACTGCAAAGATAAGAATTATTTATCAAAAAGCCTGCCGTAGCCAATTGTTTAGAAGATTTAACAAATCACCTATTGAATTCGATTGTATATATATAGAAAATGACTACCTTTGCGCCCACAAAAAACGTGGGAACATAAAAATATCAACAATATACACTTATCTAACACATTACCACCATGTATTGGACACTTGAATTGGCATCAAAACTCGAAGACGCACCCTGGCCCGCCACCAAGGAAGAACTCATAGACTACGCCATGCGTTCCGGCGCACCGATGGAAGTGATCGAAAACCTTCAGGAAATCGAAGATGAAGGCGATACCTACGAATGTATCGAAGACATCTGGCCCGACTACCCCCAGAAAGAAGATTTCCTATTCAACGAGGAGGAATATTAAGCCCATACAAAAGGATTAATACAAAGAATACCAAAGAGTTGAGCTTCGCGCCAAGCGACAGCCCAACTCTTTTTTCTTGCATT
>NZ_CAJTQC010000011.1 GCF_910578445.1 uncultured Duncaniella sp.
ATGGCTGATTGTTTTATTGGTGAATGGTCTATTGCTTATATCGAACTCACGTTAACATACAATTAACATCACCATCCACCATTGTCAGGGCGCGCGAGCGTTGACCGTCAATATACCTTTATAATATGTAATTCATATCTTCGGGCTTGACGGGATAACGTTCGCTCATAAATGTCGGCGCACCACTGGCGGATAAGGCAAACTGCCTTTGTTATTGCCCTTCGGTTTCAGTACGTTTTTTTACATTTTCGAGAAATTCGTTGATACCGCATAGATGCTCGCGCACGCGGCCGTCGCCGAATTCATAAACTTTCGTAACAAGACCATCAAGGAAGTCGCGGTCGTGGCTCACAAGTATAAGTGTGCCATCGAAGTCGCGCAGTGCCTGTTTTAGAATATCCTTTGTCTTAAGGTCGAGATGATTCGTTGGCTCATCGAGTATAAGCAGGTTGACAGGTTCAAGCAGCAACTTTATCAGACACAAGCGCACGCGTTCGCCACCGGATAGTACCTTTACCTTTTTCTGGCTTTCTTCTCCGCCAAACATAAAAGCACCTAAAAGGTCGCGGATTTTCAGACGTACGTCGCCCACGGCTATATCATCAATAGTCTGGAAAACCGTCAGTTCGCCGTCGAGCAGCGATGCGCTATTTTGGGCAAAGTAGCCAATCTGAACGTTGTGGCCCAGTGCGAGCGAGCCGTTGAAATCAATCTCTCGCATAATAGCTTTGACCATAGTGGATTTTCCTTCGCCGTTGCGTCCTGCGAAAGCCACTTTGTCGCCGCGCTCAATCATAAACGTCGCCCCTGTAAACACAGGCTTCCCATCGTAGCTCTTGCCGACCCCGTCGGCTATGACCGGGTAGCTGCCACTGCGCGGACAAGGTGGGAATTTAAGACGTAAAGCAGACGTATCTTCCTCATCAACCTCTACAATATCGAGTTTTTCGAGCCACTTTACCTTGCTCTGCACTTGGTAGGTCTTGGAGTATGTGCCTTTGAAACGTTCGATAAATTCGCGAGCCTCGGCAATCTGTTTCTGTTGGTCGTCGAACTGCTTTTGCTGTTGTTGGCGGCGTTCGCGGCGCAACTCAAGATAGTGACTATAGTTGGCCTTGTAGTCATAGATTCGCCCCATCGTCACTTCAATTGTGCGAGTTGTGATATTATCGATAAACCGCCGGTCGTGGCTGATCACTACTACAGCCATAGGACTGTTTATGATAAAATCCTCGAGCCAGCCCACCGACTCGATGTCGAGGTGGTTGGTAGGCTCATCGAGCAGCAGCACATCGGGATTCTGCAACAGCAGCTTGGCCAGTTCAATACGCATGCGCCAGCCACCTGAAAACTCGGATGTCGAACGAGAGAAATCGCTACGTTTGAATCCAAGGCCGAGCAGAGCCTTCTCCACATCTTCCTCGAAGTGAGTCATGTCAATGGCATAGAATTTCTCACTCACCGTAGCCACCTTTTCAATCAGTGACATATATGAGTCGCTTTCGTAATCGGTGCGTGTAGCCAATTCCTGATTCATGGCATCGATTTCTGCCTCCATTTCTTTAAGGTGCGCGAAAGCCTGCGAAGCCTCTTCAAAAACGGTGCGGTGATCCTCTGTCATCATGTGTTGCGGCAGATAGCAAATCGTGCAGTCTTTGGGCGCCGACACACTGCCACGACTGGGTTGTCGCACTCCTGCCAAAATCTTCAACAGCGTACTTTTCCCGGCCCCGTTCTTGCCCATAAGGGCTATACGGTCTTTAGGATTGATTACAAATGAAATGTCCTTGAATAAGGTTGTGCCACCGAATTCAACTGTAAGAGCATCAACTGATACCATTATATTATAGCGTAGAATTTTTATGCAAAGGTACTAAAAAATCACTTAAAGGCAAATCATGGCAGATGGCGGTATTTGCTTTTTTGATTATTAATTTCCTGTTTTATACCTATGTGCATTGACGACTCTGTATCACGCGGTTTTGAAGCTTTATCGTTTAACAACATCCCAAATCTCTTGCCAAGAGATGACAGCTTCTAAAACGGTGTAGTAAATTATGGAAATGTTAAACTTTCGCTTTCTTTTTGACAATTGTGAAATCTCCGACCTCGATTGCAGAGCGTGTGACGATTGATTTCAGATACACCGTCTGTGCATCACCGGTTCTTGGATAAATCTTGCCGGTTTTCATTTTGGGTTTATCAGTTTATACATCGTTGCTATATCCTCCGATGCCATCTCGAATTTTGACTTTTCAATCAAAATGTTTTGGCCCGTCATTATGTAAGAAGGCATGATGCGTATTCCTTTATAGAAAATCTCGGTATTGCGCAATTTGTAGGTAGATATAGTTGGGACGGCATTTTTCCCGGACTCTTTCTTACTGATTATGTTGAACGCTTTTTTCGCAACATCTCCCATCAGCATGATAACCTTGAGATTGGGAAACAATTGAATTTCACGTTCAAGAGCCGGCAGACTTTCTTCAATACTCTCCTTTGAAACAGCGTATCCCGATTTAGGAGTTTTGACAGCGTTGGTTATATAAATGCCGAGGTTCAATATTTCATGAATGCTGTTTACTTCAATACCGGCCTTTTGAAACAGTGGAATAGTAGTCGACATATATGCCGAATCGAACTTTCCATAGAAATCATCGTCAGAATCAATGGGTACAACTGCATTTATCATGACAGCCTGTATCGTTTCAGGCTCGATATTTACGTCATTAAAACGCAAGTTTGCGCTGTTTTCGGAAAATCGCTGCAACTCTGTTTTTACATTCATAATCTGATTCGTTTAAGGATAAGACTCATATTTTCTCCAAGATTGCGCTCCACACCGATGCCTTCCTCATAGCATTGACCAAGTTGATATTGTGCGGGAACATAGCCCGATTCAGCCGATTCGCGACATTTTGCGATATCAAACGAATTATCTGTATATTTATCCGTGTACTTTATCATGATTCTATAGCTTTTTCAGGCAATTCCACCGTCTCTGTCCAATCAGACCGATAGTGACAGCATATAGATTGACGTAGCAATAGTTGGATTTACAATTATTTTATTCATTATCCAAATGGTCAGAAAGTAAGTAGCAGTCCTTTTTTCTGGCGGATAGCTTCTTCATAGATATGACAAAGGTCGTCATAGGCTTCCATCCACTCGTCTGACTCTGCGTCATACAGCAATCCATCAGGATGTTCGGCGCTCGCTGCTGCATCTCTGTTCTCCTTCAAAGTGTTCAGAATCTCCTCCACCTCATCGCAATCGATAATGCCCAGCCCTTCCATCCCGGGATCAACGACAACGCCATCAATCTCTACCTCCCAGCCTGTCACGGGTAGTGCTCCCTCCTCAAACACACCGAGGGATTTAATCACCTCATTTACCGCATCCCACATTTCTCGAAGTCCCCGGTCATCTTGGACATCATAACACGCTGTGAGCAGTATGTCGAAATAGACCTGAAGCGTAAGTTCGCCAAATTCCTCTTCCCAATCTTCGTCCAACACATCGCCAGTATAAGGTGATTGCAATTCTTCGAGATGGTCGCAGATATATCGGTGTGCCACTTCGGTGTTCTTTATACTGTCTTTCATGACAGGTTCTATCTCTGCATGAAATTTATTTGCATCAAACACAAACGCCTTATGTTCCATACTCATAATTCTTCCTCAGTGATATTAAAATGTTTCAATGCTTTCTTGTATGCTCTCCGTGCATCTCCTCCTCCGGTCTTGCCTTTGAGGTTTCTCAATATTTCCAGAGCATAGTCACGTTTCATGCCTATGGAAATATCTGACATCAGTTCCTTAATGTCGTTTGTTGCTTTGCTGAAAAGAATCTGCTGAAACACATCAACCAGCTCCCTGCTTGCCTCATCGCTCATCTGCGTAAGAATTTCAGTCTCCAGTGCTGCAATCCATAAACTGTCGAGCGCAAAGTAGACAAATTCAATCCAATCCTCCCGAGGCACTTTTTTGACACGCTTGAGTTTTTTATCGATAAACTCTCTGAGCACAACGCTTATCAGGCGTATATCCTCTTCCTTGTAATCATAACCGGAACTATAATAGCTCAACAGGCAATACTTCACTATATCCAACCCGTCTTCTGATCTGAAATAACGCAGAACACCTTCCGTACCTTCCTCTATACGAATAATCATTGCCATAAGCACTGCTTTCTCGCTTGGTAAATTATCAAAAGTAGAGGAATCGAGGCTGCGTTCCTTCTCTTTCAATGTGTCCAATCCTTTGCGTCCGTTCAGATTAATTATACTTTGCGCGGCATCCATACGCATATAGTTCACTTCATGATATAGTAGCGGATACATGTATTCCAAATACTTGTCATCGTGCGTTTTACCCATTGCCTGTACAATTGCCCGAGGCAATGTTTCGCCGGACTTTACCGCTTCTTCTATGTCGGCATCAGTGACGGTGCATGCAGCGTTATTGTGGTTCAATACTTCATATACCATATAACTTATTTAATAATGCGTATTGCTGTGAAATATGACTCTTTATTAAAATCGGAAACTTGGAGCTCAACGGATTCGCTTGACGACAAAGAGGCTTTGTCACCACGATAGTCTTCATCGTTGATGACAAACTGCACGTTTTTAAGTCCTTGCGTTTCAGCAACGAATAATTCCGCATCGCGTACATAACGGATATGGAAATCAGGATAAGCTGTGGCAAATTCTTCTACCGACGACATAGCACCGATGCCCTTGTCGGTGAGGAATAAGTCGGAATATACAAATATTTCGCTTGTTTTGCCAGTTGTCGTATCATACTCAGGGGTGACTTTCACCCAACCCTCATTGCCAATTTCGTAAATATATACAGTAATTTCACGTGTTTCACCAGTCGGCAATATTTTTTCTTCCTGAGACTTCGTGACGTCAAAGCCTTCCATCTTTTCCGAAACAACAGCATCAATCCTGAACGGACCAGCACATCTATCGGCGATGCGATAAGACTCGACAGCAGCAACCTCATTTTGTTCGGCAACAACTGCTCCGTCTTCCCTTTCCGCAAAGATGGTTGCACAATCTTCATGTGCAACGATGGCAGTGACGGTATATGTGGTCTCGCCGTTACTGCTGCCGTTACAGCAAGCCGAGCAAAGTGACAATATGACTATTGCGAATAAAAATGACACCTTCCGCATATTCATTCATTGACTGATGAAAAGTGGGCTAAATTTTGAGCCGAGGATTATTCCGTCTGCCTCGACCATACGGCTGAAGATTTCGGTAAAACCGTCTTTTGTAAACACACAGTTTCCATGACCTTTTCAGGCAAAGCATCCACGGCATGGCTGAATGTCATAACCAGCCAATTGTATCAATTCTGTTTCGATTCCCTCTTTATTGAGTTCATCAAAGACTTTACCGATAATTATAGCCGTGTTGCCGTCCTTGCGTGAGCTTCCGTTAATACCGATTACTTTCATAGCTCCTTGTGTTGTTCCATTTCGATGCAATTCCACGTTTCGCCGAGACACTCGTAACTCTCGGTTTCAGATAGTGATACTCGATGAAAACCGGCGACTTCATAGCAATGGATGGCGGACGGATTATTTTCAAAGACACCAAGCGATACTTTCGTGGCTCCAAGCGTTTCAAAAGCATATTTGACGGCCTTTGAAACAAGAGATTTCCCTAAACCGCGACCGCGTTTTGAATCATCGACAATAACGAATCCCAACCGTTGTTCCGTCGGATCGTCGGCCGGGGTGCGCAAGGTGATATATCCTACAACGTCATCGCCATCCGTCATTGTCAGGGCGCGCGAGAGTTGTCCGTCAATATACCTCTCGTGATATGCGTTCATGTCTTCGGGCGTGACGGGATAACGCTCGTATCTGTCGGCGCACCACTGGCGCATAAGATATTCGCTTTTAAGCCACGATGTTATCACTGCGGCATCCGAAGGCTTATATGGACGTAATGTGAGGCTCATTTGCGTTTGGCGACAGGGATTCTAAGAACTGTCTTCATTTTATCGGGAGTGCATTTCCTCGGATCAGAAAGATATATCTCGTGGTGACGGCGGGCAGCTGTTATATCCTTCATGTATCCGTTTGATTCAATATACCGGTCAATTGCGTCAAGAGACACCGACTCTGTGTCATACGACCCGGTATGCATGATTTGTGAGCATAGACCTTCCTCAAAACTGATATGGTAAAGAGATGAGCAATCAAGCCCTTTCTTACGGAACACCTCTCTTTTGGCCCATTCCACATCAACTTCATCCACAAAATCGGGAATGCGTATCATTGCAATCCATCGGAAAGCTGACTTATCTGTGAAATCATCTGAAATAGCATTGTCGGTCCACCATAGACCTTCAAGCGGCGGTACGACATATTCAAAGAAACCATCGATACGGTAATCTGTCTTATAGCTCATTTTCAAAGCATAAGCAACCGGGTAAAGAATGCCCAAAGCCTGCTGATATTCTCCGTCCGGCTCGTTAGGGTTCCCACAGCCATTGACAGCGATAAACTTCATCTCAGGCACTTCCACGATAGTCGGTGTAGTCTTAGGCATATACAGACCCTTGTATTCTTTCTTGTAGTCAAACGCCATTTTTAAACTTTTTTACCGTTATAATTCTGTTTTATCTCATCGATTGACTTGCCGCCAATGCCAAAGTTCTCGTCAGGCAGTTCTTTGATAGTAACCGTGAAGAACTGCTCCGGGATATGTGTTATCTCGGAGGCTATGGCTGTAAGACGCTCAATCAACTGTTTCTTCTGTTCAGCGGTCAGTTTGCCGCTCTCTATTGATATGTATGG
This sequence comes from uncultured Duncaniella sp., assembly GCF_910578445.1. GTDB lineage: Bacteria > Bacteroidota > Bacteroidia > Bacteroidales > Muribaculaceae > Duncaniella. The sequence continues at coordinate 6,820 of NZ_CAJTQC010000011.1, forward strand.
CATTATAATCTTCTTTAGTCATATTGTAGAAATGTTCGGTCCGTTTGTCGCCAAGTGGGGATGTTATGTTGCTGTTTGTATGGTGATATTTGAATCCACTTTTTTCGCAGACCCGTTTCGACTTAACATTTCCGTCATAATATCCACACCAGACTGTTTCAAGGCCTAACTCGTTGAAGCATCGAGCCAGCAAAGCGCTAACAGCTTCAGGAATCAGACCTTGCCCCCAATATGGCTTGCCAATCCAATAGCCAATCTCTGCCTCACCATCTTTCATATTAGCGGAATGAAGACCATTGGCAAACATGATTCCGCAACTTCCTATCGGTTCGCCTGTTTTTTTCAGAACAACCGCATATGTCTCAGGAGCAGCAAAAACAGTCCTGATTATTTCAAGACTATTTTTTACCGAAGTATGTGGCATCCATCCTGCAATGGGACCTATATCCGGATCGCACGCGTATTTATATAGTATCCCGGCTTCCGATTCTTGCCACGGGCGCAAAATCAATCTTTCTGTTTCAATCATACCGGCAGAGTCTTAACATTATGATCGGAAAACATTGTCGGAGCGAATTCCACAATCTGATAATCGGCGCTATTTCTTCCAGCGTTTGAGATGCGGGAAGAATTGGCGCATCTGCTCTTTCATCTGCTCGACTGTAAGATTCTGACCGGAGTTTTTGTTTATCTCGTCGGTAAACTGAGCGCAGTGTTCAATCATCTGCTCCATAGTCATATCTTGCACGAACTTGCCGTCCTTGTAGCAGTAGATGCAGTAATCTTCATTGGGCGTCCCATCCGCATTTGTGCCGAGGACTTCGTTGGTGAGCGGCATTCCGCAGCTCTGACAGAATTTCATTTCCATTGTTATTTTTCTTGTTAACTGTTTGGATAAAATTATCCAACGCAAATTTAACAATAAAAATCCACAAAACAACAACCGATGAATGAATGCCTTTCGCCCCGGGAGCGCATCCCGAATATAAACCGGACATCAGACATAATGACTTGACCGGCTTCGATAAAGAGGATTTAAAACGCTTCCGCTGCTCTCATCCCACACTGACGAATCAGGAAGCAATGTCGATATCCAAACTTAACTACGAACACACCCAAAACATGGGAATGTCTCACGGACTTTACCTCCCAAAAAACTCCACGGAGGGAAGCAAGAGCCTCCCTCTGTGGCATTGATATGTAATTGAATATAGTTTTTTTTATAGTTATAAAACCGATGTGTGCCTTTACGTATATGCAATTATTGAACAGCTGATACATTCTTTATTGACGAATGATTAATTTATTGTTCAATACGCTCATAGTCATCAATCTTACCACCTGCGATTTTGATTCGAGTTTTACCGGCCCAGCCCATATCAGAATAAGAGACAACATACCAATTATTGCCATCAGGTTCTATGTTGTTAATCTTTGATGCTCCATCTGTTTCAGGATTGGAATCTTGCATCTTGGTTCTCAACGCATAAAACGCGTAGCAAGATTCCTCGTCACAATCGTATTCATAGTCCTCTTGCAATTTTTTTAGTGCGTTAGTTGTAAAATAAGTCTCAGGTTGTTCATTCTGTGAGTCTATTGCAAATACGAATTTTTCATACGCCGTGTTAATAAGAGCGATATCTTCACTAATTCCAGCAAGAGTGTCGTTAGTTACTGTATTTTGGTCAACTATTGTCTCTGTTCCACTCTTGTCTGCGGACGCTCCACAAGATGCAAGTCCGGCGAGCAACAAGGCAATGCAAACATGTCTAAGTTCTATAATTTTCACAATATGATTATTTTTGCTGTTCCCTTAATTTAACAATTCATAAATACACTGTTTGCTGAACATTGTTGGAGAAAACTCTACAATCTGATAATCGGCGATGCCATTAATATTAAATGGGTCTTGTGAAATGATGGTATCAACTGTGGCACGGTTGTCAGCCTTTATCATTATCACGCCTCCAATACGAGGGTTTTGAGGACCGGAAATAATGAAATCACCCACGGCATAATGCTCCGCAAGGTATTCGCGATGCGCCTGTAGAAAGCGGTCAACCTCTTCGAGTGGTGTCTTGTAAGTCAGAATTGCTATAAACATATTCATTTCCATTGTCATTTTTCTTGTTAACTGTTTGGATAAAATTATCCAACGCAAATTTAACAATAAAAATCCACAAAACAACAACCGATGAATGAATGCCTTTCGCTCCGGGAGCGCATCCCGAATATAAACCGGACATAAGGCATAATGACCTGACCGGCTTCGATAAAAAGTATTTAAAACGCTTCCGCCGCTCTCATCCCACACTGACGAATCAGGAAGCAATGTCAATGTCCAAACTCAACTACGGACACACCCAAAACATGGGAATGTCTCACGGACTTTACCCCCCAAAAAAACTCCACGGAGGGAAGCAAGAGCCTCCCTCCGTGGCGGTATATTCTCTTAAGCAGTATGATATACTCTTTATGTTATAGGACTTTACAGTTCAATAACATCAGGATAATGCAAGAATCATTGTCCTATCTTTTAATGAGAAGTTTTTAGATCCGTGGAAATCATTGGTTAATCACAAGTAATTAAATGTGATTCACCGTCGTTGAGAAGGAGTACGGGCCAATGCGGAGAGAATACGTCCATGAATTTCTTGGGATTTTCTGTATGTATGGGGATGATTCTGGCTGCGTTCAAATGATTGAAAAGTATTTCCAATGTAGGCACATCGGCATGACCCGAAGTATGAACATACTCATACCCTGCCCCTAATGATTTTGCAAGATCTTCATTAAATGCAGGCGAATCCGGATTTAAATATCCTTTCCACATAGAGAGATACTTTTTGCTCAGATGCGCGGGAAACGATTCTATAAGCGACTTGAATTGTGTGGTGGTACGTGCTATCAATACACAACCTTTCCAATCTATCAATTTCCTAAGCTTGTCAGGGATATAGAATCGTGGAGTTTTCTTAAAAGTCCTGTCAAGCATAAGAACGAACGGAAGGCCTTTATCAAACTCATAGCCCGGATCATAAGTGTCGGAAACTTCAGAACCGGTCTCATCTATAAATTCAAAACGTTCCGTTTCATTACGCATCCAGTCATTTTTACCTATCACCGAGTTGAGGATTTCGTACTGATATTCATCCATCAGAACAATTCTGCCAGCCTCTGCAGCTGCGCGATAGATGCCAAAAAGGCGGTCGATATTAGTGGATGAAACAAATACGGAGTTGTATTTATTTCGCTTAAATAATTCTTTAAATCGTTCTTCAATTTTCCACTCAGGTTCTGCTTCATCCCGGCTTCTTTCAATATTGGTTGCCTCACATACAACAGCGTCAACATCAGGTAAAGAATGCATGGTGTCCCTGAACTCTTCACCGAAAAGACCATGAGCACGGAAATCACCGGTATGGAATGCTATGGAATCATCCGCACCATCAGTAATTATGAAGCCATAAGAATCGTAAGCCGAGTGATCCATCTTGACCGGACGAATATAGAACGGTCCAAATGAAAATTCCTCATCTTCCATAAATGTGTGAATCAGGCCTGAACGCTCGTGAGATTTTTGCGCTTTTTCGCCTATTTCTCCGCTAACATTTGATAGCCGTCGCTGAAGCTTTCGATAAATTTCACATCCGGTATACCCCATATACACAGGGATAGCCCCAGCCACCTCTGAAAGTTTGCCGATATGATCCCCGTGATAATGTGTTATCAGCAGAGCACTTTTGGATAAGTCTCCACAAGTGAGTCCTTCTATATCCAACTTCTTGTTATAAGCAGGAGCCCCAGGCAGCTGTTCGCCATAATCTACAAACAGTTTCCATCCGTTAGACTCGTATTCTGTTACGCATCCTCCTATTTGATTGGAGCCGCGATGAACTGTAATTTTCATTTCCTTAATTTTTTGTCTTTCAAGACTTCAATGACATAGAACCCCTCATTTCTATACTTTTCATTAAATGATTCGGAGTTTTCTCCGCTATAAGCAACAGCAAAAACGGGATTCAGGGAGGTGTCAACATTTACAGTTGCAGGAAGTAATCCAATCTCCTTTTTTATGTTTACGACTTGCGCCATTTCCTTAGTGAACAGACAATCAATATCATTGCCTATTGTATCGTCAAAGTCTTTTTTATGCACTTTGACATTGGCGGAATTGTCGTCGCTATCAGCTGCTTCGTTTTGCTTGAGTTCTATAACATACAGCTGACCTTTGCAATCAACCGCAATTATGTCAAAACGGCAGACCTTACTTTTCCCTTTGCTGTTTTTGGCTTTATTATATGGCTTGTTTACGCTGACCGCAAATTCTATGTCTATCACAGCTAAATCCGATTCTGAATCAGCTGATTTGTTTCTTTCAGTTATTGCTTGCTGGTCGTCTCTTTCCTGATGTTCCCATTTGTCAAACCATTCGTTCATGACAGATTTTGCTTTCTCAAAGAAGCTCTCCGGATTTTCGGGGAGAAGCTGCATGAGGCCATCGTATTTCTCATTGAGCTCTGACATAATCTGGTCCGCCTCAATCTCCGTTGGAATGGGTTGCTTAGTGCGGGGATTGATTTCGTGTTGTTTGCGCGATGCAACTTTTTCAACATGAGTTTTTGGGAATTCTTTGGGGTGGCCTAAATAAAAATAGAATTTATCGAATTGAAACGACCGTGGCTTGATGCGGAGAATGTTACCACCTCTATAATAGACATTGAGGTAGTTGTCACGCACTTGGATATCAAGCTCTCTATCTTCAATGATCTCATTTATGATAGCACAAAGGTCGCCTTCGCATAATCTCTTAAGGAAGGGATTGGATAAATTTCCACGCATCGTAATATTAGTCATAGGAAATACAATTAATTGAATATGCAAATCTACTGATTTTAATTGATATATCAAATTTGTAGAGAATGTTTCTCACACATACGGGGCTGATATAGCTTATTTTAAACGTAAATTCGTATAATCGGTACTGTCTTGGTGTAGATTTGAAAAGAGTTTATTGAAGTTTTCTTCACCCAAAACCGTCCGGAGATCTTCAGGAGAGAGAAAATCGCCTGTATCTCCGGCGCATGTATTCCAGCGACTGGTCACAGATGCAATTCTATTTTCCGGAGTCACTTCAACAGCTATCAGTGAATAGCCATATTTATCATGTGGAAAACCCATTCCAGGCATACAAGGAACGTCCCACCAATCGCCATTGCCACAGAAGTAGAATCGATTGCCATTTGAGGTATACTCCTTGAATGACTCCTCGGAAATTACAATACACCATGATACCATTTCAAAATATGAACGAGCATCCTCAAAGTTTTTGATCTCACTAACCCAATAGTCAAAGTCGATCTCTCCCTCTTCTAAGGGAACGACCGGCGACATCCCGATTATCTGACATACCGTATCAGGATCGGATTCGTTGAATACGTTATCAAAGAAGTCATAACCTGGTGTTTGATCAAGGACTTTTAGAATCATTCGTACTTTACTAACGTCATCCGGATTGTTTATGTCAATCAATCCTTTCATGTTCCACAAAAATATTCCTACAGCAAACTTGGCAAGACGTGAGTCAAGTTCCGGAAATAATTCAACGTAATGGTCCACCTGATCGCCTGCGGAAAACTCATCCAGCCACCACTTCATGTGTTTACGATATTTCGCCTGCATATCTTTTTATCGCGTTGCTTTAACTTCTCCACGTTCCCCACATATATATGTGGTTGAGCCATGTTTGATCGTTACAGTGTTGGAGGTATAACCCAACAGAGTGCCTACTCTGTGCCAGATGTAGCCTCCGTTCGGGCCATACACATATACGGTTGAACCTTTTTGTTCTGCGTATCCAATCATTGTCTAATACACTCTTTTCGTGTCGTGCGCAACTTTTAAGTAGAATAATTAATTACACTGTATAATAATGATTTATTTCTCAGCATCAGTACCCACTATTTTTTCGGGTAATCCTAATATTGGTTATCTGCTCAAAATTCATTGCTGAGATTTGTCGCATTCAGATACCGGCATAGTTCCTCGAAAGACATTCCGTTGAAATTGGAATCTATATATTCTCTGCGTGGGTCTCCCATAAGGCAAGCCAGCAAACGATACGCTTTCTTACCTTCAAGCATGTCGCCCATCGAAACTTCGCCAGATTGCAACCATCGTAATAGACCTTCGCCATAAAATTGAACTTGATTGACCGTTAATTCTTCCATTTTCCTTGAATATTCCTTGGTTTTTAAAGTTTAGTAGATTGAGGATTATTCTATTCTTGTGAAAAAGGAACAACCGTTACTTGCTTTTTCATACGCTGAGCTTCCCTAATTGTATGAAGAGTTCCCTTTGAATCTGGTGATGGGAAGGCTATGACATTAGAAGCCTCTTGGGCTATCTGAGTGTTTCGCTTTAGGGTCGCATATCGCCCATAGACATCATATCGGGGAGAGAACTCCATGTAAGGCTTATGATGGCGAGCCGCAAATAATTTGGCGAAAGCGTCAACTCCTTTTGCGCCTCCAGAGATTACCATCTGAATCTCGTCTGGGTTGATTTTGTCAAGTAGGAGCTTTTCCCACTCCTGATAGCTTACACCCGGATTCCGAGTGCCAACGATTGCTAATTTCATATTCAATCTAAATATTGGTACTCTTATACTATACGATTGAGAAATTTAAGAAATGGTTAACCGATGTTAAAATCGAATATATTGGACTCTTGTGCCCTATTGTCAAAAAGTTATTCACTTGACTACAAAAATGATACACATTAATAATATTTAACTTTATTAGATTATGGTGACTTTTACGAAATCAGCGAGGTCACCACATTTGGCTCGGTCGAACCTCGTTGAGCTGAAGGTTATGGTGACTTGGTGGGGTGTGGTTAAATAAAAGGTCAATAGTCTATTGAGAATTAATACCTTAGCGCATCACCAGCGCCCAAACCAATATCAATAATCATGGGATAGAGGTCGGAGTGACAATATGATAGAATTTTTACACATCTAAAAGGTAAATGGCAATATATTCGTAAAAAGCAGAATATTCTTAAAGGACAGAATATTTTAAAGGGCAACATATTCGGTATACCATGGACACTTGTGGGCAGACTAAAGGGAATCGCTCATAAGTGTCAATTTGCCAAACGCCACCGGGAGGCGGACAGTGCGCCCCCCGGTGGCTAAGTCTCATCTATCGGGACATCCACGATGCTACCCTCTCGAAACCAATGCGACCTTTCAGATTCGTTCCTTCAAGGCAATCTCCCGGGCGAGCGAATATGCCTGACCGACATCATCCGGCCAATGTTTTGCCCTATAAGCTCTTTTCTCCTCTTCGCTAAACACTTCCACCACATATTTCGAATAGCTCCGAAATGATACATATTTTACACATATATATATTGAGCTTTCTTCAATACCACACATTTTAATTAAATTTGCATTGCAATATTAGGTGGGACACCTCAATAACAATCTACCTCAATGAAGCCGACAAATATACTCGACATACGCACACGAGCCGATTTCCGCAGATGGCTCTCGGCCAACCACGCCACAGAAAAGGAATGCTGGATTGTGGCAAAACGTGGCAAAACACCTCCGGAGGATGCCCTGTGGTATCTCGACGCCGTAGAGGAAGCCCTCTGCTTCGGATGGATAGACTCAACTGTAAAAACTGTCGGAGAAACGACTCTCCAACGCTTCGGACCGAGAACTAAAAACGGCAACTGGACAGAACTTAACAAAGAGCGCTGCCGCCGGTTAGAGAAAATCGGACTGATGACCGATGCCGGCCGCAAGGCCTGCCCGAAACTCGACGCTGATTTTGTAGTCCTTCCGGAAATACTCGAGGTATTCCATGCCAACAAAAAGGCCCATGAAAACTTCCTGAAATTTCCTCTGCTCTACCAACGTGTCAGAATCGACAATATCCAACGTGTGAAAACAAAGCCTGAGCTATTCAAAAGCCGCCTTGACAAACTGATTGAAGCCAGCGGAAAAGGGATAATGATCGGAGACTGGCACGACTGCGGCCGGCTGCTTGACTATTAAACCATATCTCCGCGGACTCGCACCGTTCTATCAATTCGAAAAACTTTTATCAGTCAACGGCTTTTTTCGCCAGATTACCGCTGACATCTTCCAGATGCCTGCTCCCCCATTCCGACAGCTCGTTGAGAATCGGAATCAGAGTCATGCCCAGTTCAGTCAAATCATATTCGACCCTCGGAGGCACATCCGGGTGAAGCACACGCCTGACAAGACCAATCGACTCAAGAGTCTTGAGATGGCCTGAAAGAACTTTAGGTGATATGTCAGGAATCGCCCTTGACAGCTCATTAAAACGCATCACACCGAACTCATCGAGAATAACAAGCAGCAGCATCGACCACTTGTTGGCGAAGTGTGCTATCACATTACGCATAGGGCAAGAGGCCACACACGAATATTTTTCTGAAATTTTCACATCCTTCATCTTCCTGACACTGAATAATAGTGAGTTTAAAGTAAGCGGCTACTTTAGAGGTAACCTCTTGCATGATAATTTTTTGACATATAATTTTGCACCCGATTCCGATAGCGTGGAGTCCTCTTGTCGACCGACACGCCAATCGCAATCGCAAATGGCCATTCATACTATCAATCGGATAGCAGCTATCCTCACGCAAAATTAGCAAAACATTATCAAACCTCAAATTATGACAGAAACCACTATTAATATTCCGACATCACCCGAATTATCCGGCAAAGCCTCATTCATTATGCTCGGCACAGGATTCGATGAAATCGAAGCCCTCGCGACAGCCGATGTCATGCGCAGGGGAGGCATGGAAACCTACACAGTGTCAATGAGCGACGACCGGCTCGTAAAAGGTGCGACCGGCCAACTCGTCATCGCTGATATGACCATTACAGACCTGAAGCCGGAACTTATTGACTGGCTGATTCTCCCCGGTGCTGACATAGACCAGCCCGCAGTCAACCCCGGCGAGAGCATACAGAAAATCATAAAGAACCATTGGGACAATGGTGGCAAAATCGCAGCAATCTGCGCAGCACCGGCCCTTATACTCGGGCCATTGGGAATCATCAACGGCAAAGAAGCCACTGGCTATCCATTCCTGAAAGACGAATTCAATCGACACGGAGGCATTTACTCCGACCGTCACACGGTTTCAAACGGACGCCTCATCACCTCCAACGGGCCGGGAACAACCCTTGAATTCGCCCTTGCAATCGTCCGCGAGACTCAAGGGAAAGAAACAGAAACGGCCTTAAGAAAAGGAATGGTCATACAACCCTGTGGCTGCATAAGCACCGACGACTGTCATTGCACGCAATAACAATAAGACAACCCAATCAACGGAGGAGCGAACCAATCTCGCCCCTCCGTTCTCATAAATACCGGCCGACTACCTACCAAAACCTGATGCCAAGTCAGAGCGCCCCACACACAAGACAGCCATTCACGCCATCAAATGTAATTATGGTCAGTAAATCCGCATTATTTATAAGGGGAATAGATTACACGCCGGGGAGTCCTGCGGTGGCAGCCGTCATGACAGTAAGCAAGTCTATTGCAAAAAAAATGGACGATGCAATAAAATGAAGTAACGCAGCCAGTGAAGAACGCTCAGCCGTCATTACTCGGAATATATCGAATGTGGCGCATGCGAGACAAGATGTCCGTCAGGAGTGGAAATTGCCCAAAGAATGCCCCGCGCGACAGACAGATTCGGATATTTAAGATACTTGCACCATCATTCTCAGACACACGGTTTGTAGCGAAATTTTATGCTTTAAAACATAAATTTAACATACGGACAAAGTACAATAAGTATTTTAAGTGTTATTTTTACACTTTTTATTCTAAAAAAGATTTGGTTTTGTAAAAAATTGTATATCTTTGCATCGGGTTATGAGTCTTTAAGTCAAAAAATATCATAAGAAATCCACTTATTTTCACAAAACCCTCCGATGATGATGTCCGATATTCATCTATTGTATAAAAACCGGGCACATAGATAATGTAAATAGCAACAATAACTCTTTAAATAAATACAATACACCTTAAGTCCAAAGTAATGACACCCAACCGTCTGCTCAGCCTGTTAATGGTTGCACTGCTGGTATTGCCTGTCTTTGCACAAGAGAAGAAAAGCGACCACCGTTATAAAGTGGCCGCGTGTGACTGGATGATGCTGAAACGTCAGAAAATCGGCTCGTTTAAATTGATGAAAGAACTTAAAGGCGACGGCGTCGAAATGGATGCCGGAGGCCTTGGAGCGCGTGACACGTTTGACAACAAGTTCCATCAGCAACATTTCCGTGTGCTGTTCCGCCAGACCGCCGACAGTCTCGGCATCAAAGTCCCCTCCGTTGCCATGTCAGGCTTTTTCGGGCAATCATTCATTGAAAAGAAAACTTATGCAGAGCTGATCGACGACTGCCTCTCCACAATGGAGGCTATGGATGCCAAAGTCGCTTTCCTGCCATTGGGAGGTATCAAGGACGATTGGACAGTCAAAGGCCCTGCCCGCAGCGAACTCGTGAAGCGACTCCACGAATCGGGCGAAAAGGCCAAAGCCAAGGGAATGACAATCGGAATCCGCGTCCCCCTGCCTGCAAAAGACGCAAAGAAGCTGCTCAAGGAAATCAACTCTGACGGCATAAAAATCTATTTCAATCTTCAGGACGCACTTGATGCCGGGCGCAACCCGATTAAGGAGCTGAAAACTATCGGAAAAGACAACATCTGTCAGATACATCTCAGCAACACCGACGGTTTCAATCTAAAAGATGATCCGGCAGTCGACCTTCTTGCCATCAGAAAGGCTCTTGACAAAATGGGTTGGAGCGGTTGGCTGGTCGTCGAACGTTCCAGAGACAAAAACCATGTGAGAGACGTGAAATATAATTTCGGGAACAACATACAATATATTAAAGAAGTATTTCAGACATCCGGCTGTAAATAAAAACATCCCATCCCCTCCTCTGTTTTCTCACTCATTAACTTACGTCGAAACTATTTTAACGAAAATTTCTCATTTTATAAACATAACAAAAACTATTGATCAAGAACCATGAACCACAGAATCAAATGGCTCAGTAGTATTTGCTATGCTCCAATGATGCTGGCTCTTGTCACATCGTGCGCCGAAGGTGTCGATGACAACGAGCGTTTCAGCGCAGGGGTGAGCAATACCCAGTTGGAGTCACCGGAGCTTGACCCGACTAAATTCAAGACCCAGATCAACGCTGACGGGTCAGAGAGTGTCGAAGTAACCTGGTCCGTAATCTTTGGCGCAGGGGGCTATCTTGCCAACGTGCAGGATGTCACCAACCCGGCCAATCCGGTCGCCATTATCAAGGACAGTGTGATTGACGGCTGCCGATTCTCATTTCCACGCCTTGTCGACACCAAGTATGAAATCAGCGTAAGCACCCTCGGCAATGAGCAGCTCAACAACACTGCTTCAACTACCCCCAGTGTCGTTGCTTACAGCACATTCCTCCCGGCAACCATCATCCCCAGAGGATCTGACATCGCTCAATTCATCGCTGAAAATTTCCAGGAATCAGCCGATGAAGTAGCATTCGAGCTTGAGGCTGGCCAAAACTATACGCTTTCAGGCACAGTCGACTTCAATCTTACACCAGTCACTTTACGAGGCGACAAATACAACCGTCCTTATGTAGAGATCATAAAACAAGGATGCATCTCGACTCAAGCCGGACTCAAAATCAAAAACATCAATTTTGACATGTCGGCAGCAGAGGCTCAGAGCTTCATCGCTCTAAGCAGCACTCCAAGCGAGAGCATCACGACAGAAGCGCTGGGCTTTAAAGCACTGGGTGCAAATCAGAATTGCTACGTCATCATGGGACAGATCTCAGTCGAATCATGCAACTTCCGCAATATGCCAGGAAGCATCCTTTGGGGCAACAAGCAGCCTTACAGCATGAACGACTTCCGCATCACGGATTGCATTGTCCAGCTTAACAATTCAACTTCCGCGACATTCATCAATCTGTGGGATTCAAGTATCTCAACCGGCACGCTCAAGACAATGACGCTGAAAAACAGCACATTCTATAACCTTGTCGAAAATAATTCCGCATACTTCTTCCGCTACGCCAACCCATCGAGCGCCGACCCGCAGAAGACATTCGGAACAGGAGCCACTTCAACCCATACAATTGACCACTGCACGTTTGACCGCACATTTACCGGCAAAGATTTCGCCAACAATATGCCTACCGTCAACCGTTTTGAAGTCGTGTTCACCAACAACGTGTTCTACGATGTATTCCGCATCTATCAGTACATCCGCAGCACAACCGTTCTCACCAAGACCGAAAACAACGTCGTATGGGGCAATTTTGCCGGCATCCCGAACAACAACGACCTCAAATATGCCGAAAACATCAATCCGGAATTCGTAGGTCCTACCATTCAGGAATTTAACCTTGACGAAGCCAAGGGAGGAGTCAACTATCGTCCGCAGAACGCGACCTGCGCAGACAAAAAAATGGGCGACCCCCGCTGGTATGAATAAAAATCTTAAATTACAACATTCATGAAACACTATATAGCAAAAATCAGCCTCGTTCTCCTGGCCTTTCTGCTGACAGTACCGGCATTCGCACAGGATGTCCTCTATCAAGGTACAGTCGTTGACTCGCAGGACGAACCCCTGATCGGCGCGACAGTGCGCGTGCCCGACTCCAAAATAGTAACGATAACCGACATTGACGGAAATTTCTCAATCAAAGTTCCTAAAGGCAAAAGTGTGGAGATTTCATATATCGGTTACCTGCCTGTGACTGTCACAAATTTCAACGAGACAAAGATTGTTCTTAAAGAAGATTCCGAATCTCTTGACGAAGTCGTTGTCGTCGGCTACGGCACACAGAAGAAAGCCCACCTCACAGGTGCGATTTCGACAGTGCCCATGGACGACATCAAAGACCTTGCAGACGGCAACCTCGCCTCATCGCTCAGCGGTCTTGTCAACGGTCTCAGTGTAGTCGGAGGTGACTCACGTCCCGGTGACCCCGCATCGGTCTACGTCCGCGGTGTCCGCAGCCTCGGTGATGTCGGTTCGACAGTGCAGCAGCCCCTCTTCGTCATCGACGGAGTGGTCTACAACAACGACGTCAGAGTAGGCAACATCACCACCAACCCCGGTGCTGACGCCTTCAACAACCTTGACCCCAACGATGTGGAGAGCATCACAGTCCTCAAGGACGCATCGGCAGCTGTCTACGGTTCACGTGCGGCCAACGGTGTCATCCTTGTGACCACAAAGAAAGGTAAACTCGGCGAACCCGTCATCAGCTACAGTGGCACATTCGGTTTCACCGATGCCGTGTCAAACCCCAAGATGCTCAACGCCTACGACTACGGCCGTCTCTACAACGCCATGGCCGCAGCCGATCCCACCAACACCACTCTCAACCGCCTCAACGACCTCTTCCAGGCTGATGAGCTTCAGGCTATGCGTGGTCTCAACTACAACCTGCTCGACGACTACTGGAAGACAGGCTTCACCATGAAGCACAACGTAGGTGTAAGCGGAGCTACCGAAAAAGCCAACTACTATGCCAGCATCGGCTACTATGATCAGGACGGCAACCTCGGCAAACTCGACTACAACCGCTGGAACTTCCGTGCCGGTGTCGACCTCACGCTCAAAAAGTGGGTCAAGGCAAGCGTTCAGGTTTCAGGTGACTACGGCGACAAGAACAATCCTCTCGTGAAGGTCGGTGGAACCAACCCCGAAAAGCAATACAATCTGCTCCTCACCCATCCTCGTTATATCCCCGAATATGTCAACGGCTACCCCATGGCCTCTTACGGCCCGACCAACAATCGTGTGAACGCCGATCAGGACTACTCTTTCTCCGTGCTCCAGAACTCAGGCGACTACAGCAAGAACAAAACCTCGAATCTCCAGATCAACACCGGTCTTGAACTCGACTTCGGATTCGTTCCCGCGCTCAAAGGTCTTAAGGCCCGCTTCAACTACTCAAAGAGCATCAACACTTCTAAGGCCAACCAGTTCGGCTCAGCCTACAACATCTACTACATGAGCGAACGCACCGGCTCAGGCTCACACCTCTACACACCCATCGCAGGTGAAGAGGCCGCCTACGAAGCCCTCATGACTCCGAGCAACTTCCTCCTTGGCAACAACGGTGTGCCCGTGGCCAACGGACCTGAAGGCGGCTTCCTTAACCGCACTATGGACCGCTCTGACAGCTATCAGATGAACTTCACCGTCAACTACAACCGTGATTTCGGTCCTCACTCCATCGGAGCACTCTTCTCGATTGAAAAGAGCGAATTCGAAAACGAATATCTTGAAGGCCAAGTGACCTACCCCTACGAATTCGGCACAGGCCAGTCAAACTCAGTTGGTAAGGACTCAAAGGCCACTACCGTCTTCACCCGTTCAGAAGCCGGCAGCCTCTCATACATCTTCCGCGCCAACTACGCCTACAACAGCAAATATCTCTTCGAGGCACTCCTCCGTATCGACTCTTCGACCAAGTTTGCTCCCGAAAACTACTGGGGCACATTCCCCTCTGTATCTCTCGGCTGGGTCATCTCTGAAGAAGACTTCTTCAAGGACATCACTTGGATCGACTTCCTCAAAATCCGTGCGTCATACGGTCTCACAGGCCGCGACAACACCCTCGCATGGCAGTGGCTTCAGACCTATGGAACCGACAAGGACAAAGGTCCGGTGTTCGGCACAGGTAACGAAAACCAGTCAGGCAGCCACATTTCGATGAACGACAAGTCGTCTGTCAACCGTAACGCACATTGGGACAAGAGCCATAAGTTCAATGCCGGTATCGACATGAATGTGATCCACAGCCACCTCAACGTTGCTATTGACGGCTACTACACATGGGACCGCGAAATGCTCATGCCCTTCAAGGCTTCTGTTCCCGGAACTATCGGTATCCAGTCTGCCCCGATGAACTACGGTAAGATGAACCAGTATGGTGTTGAACTTTCAGTCAACTGGCGCAGCAACATCGGCAAGGACTTCCGTTACAAAATCGGTCTCAACACCGGTCTTTCCGACAACAAGGTGCTCCTCATGGACTGGGCAACCAACTATATCTACCGCCAGATTACACACGGCCACCGTTCCGACATCGGAACTTGGGGCATGCAGTGTCTCGGTATGTTCCGCAGCTTCCAGGAAATCGACGAATACTTTACGAAGTACAACATCACCTCTTACATGGGTATGACAAAGGATCAGGTGCGTCCCGGTATGCTCATCTACAAGGATGTCCGCGGTCCTCAGCTTCCCGACGGCACATATGCAGAACCCGACGGCATCGTTGACCGCGACAACGACCAAGTCCAGCTCTCGAACCGTTCGAACCCCTACGGAATGACACTCAACCTCAACGCCGAGTACAAGAACTTCTCAATCACCGCTCAGCTCAGCGGTCAGTGGGGTGGATACACCACCATTCCCTCGGCAGCCCTCAAGCCCGGCGACTCAATCGAGTACACCAACATGCCTTCGTTCTGGAATCCTGACAACATGTTTGTCTACAACGACATCTATGACGCTCAGAACCGTCTGCTCCTTGAAGCAAACCGCGACGCTTACTATCCCAACCTCGCTTATTCAAGCGTCAACAGCGTAAGCTCGACTTTCTGGCGCGTAAGCGCGGCATCACTCCGTCTGACACGTCTGACCCTCGCCTACTCAATTCCTTCAAAATTCACAAAGATGGTAGGCATCAACTCGGCACGTTTCAACGTCACCGGCCAGAACCTTCTGAACTTCCTCAATCCTTATCCCGATAAATTTATGAGCCCGATGGCAGGCAACTACGGCAGCTACCCCAACCTCCGCAGATTCACCGTCGGTGTCAACCTCTCATTCTAATAACCATACAAGATGAAATTCAAGACATATTCAATAGCTGCAATGGCTTGTCTGGCTCTTTCGTCATGCTCCGACGACTTCCTGAAGGACATGAAGAACTATGAATCGACAACCCCGGAAGCATACAATTACTATTCAGGAGCACTCGGACGTCTCGCTGATGTCTACGCCCTCGCCCTTCCCTACGGCAACAGCAGCAGTGTCCCCGTATGGCAAGTTCCGAGCAACGGACGTGCCGACGACGAGTCTAAATCAACCGAGGAATACAGCGGTTTCGGCTGCTACGTCAACGGTGAAATAACCCTCTCGTCCACTTCGCAGACCAATCCTGTCCCCGACTATTTCCAAGGACAGGCCCGCAAGGTGCGCAACTCCACATGGGGCCGCATCCGCAACGTCAACGACGTTATCGCCGGAATCTCCGGAAGCACTCTGACACAGGAACAGAAAAACGAGCTTCTCGGTCAGGCTTACTTCCTCCGCGCGTGGTGCTACTATCTGATGTTCAAGTGGTATGGCGGTGTGCCCATCATCACCGAAGTGCAGAATCCTGTCCCCGGTCTGAGCACAGCCCGCTCTACTACCAAGCAAACCTTCGAATTCATCTGCGAAGATCTTGACCGCGCAGCCGAGCTCCTTGCTCCTTTCACCGCAAACGGCGGTTGGGCATCGACCGACTACGGACGCGCCACCACAGCGGCAGCTCTCGCGCTCAAAGGACGCATCATGGTGCTTTATGCAAGCCCGCTGTTCAACCGCGCCAACGACAAATCGCGCTGGGAGGCTGCCTACAAGTTCTTTACCGAGGCAATCCCCGAAATCAACAAGTGTGGCAACCACCTCGCATACGAAGGCAATCCCGGTGAGAACGCATCCAACTGGGCAAAGATGTTTATCGAAGACGGTGTCAACCCCGAAGCAATCTACGTAGCTCTCTACAATCAGATTGCCACAGGCGGTACTCCGGACTATGCCAAGAACAATGACTGGGAACAGGGTATCCGTCCGAGCAACACACTCGGCAGCGGCGGCAAAGTTCCATCAGCAGCCATAATCGACCTCTTCCCGATGAAGGATGGCAAGCGTCCGTCGAGCTACGACAGCTACACCACCCTCAACCCTTCGGAAATCGCCTACAACCCCGAGCTTCCGTTCCTTGACCGTGACCCACGCTTCTACCGCACCTTCGCCTTCCCCGGCGTATGCTGGGCATTCAACGGCAACCCGATGAACTCGGAAAACCACAATGCCTACAATGGTCCTGACTATCAGCTTTGGAACTATGTATGGTATGCCGACGCTGCCGACCGTGATAACATCGAAAGCGGCAACACCTACGGTCCTGACGGACTCATGGGCAATGTAAAGGGCATGTATGTACGCAAGCGCACCGACGACCTCCATGTCAACACTTCGGCCCGCTACGCCTACACTCAGGGCACAGGCTTCAAGTACTCAGCCGCCCCCTACATGGAAATCCGCTACACCGAAGTGCTTCTCAACTATGCCGAAGCAGCCTGTCAGTCAGGCCACGGCAATGAAGCTGTCGAGCAGCTCAAACGCATCCGCGGCCGTGTCGGCTACACATCTGAAAACAACTACGGTCTTCAGAACGGTCTCGAAGGAAACGAGGCGGCATGTATGGCAGCAATCCTCTATGAACGCCAGATCGAGTTTGCCTACGAAGGCAAGCGCTTCGACGACCTCCGTCGCTGGATGCTTTTCGACGGCGGCGATCAGACTGTCCCCGGAGCACCATCAACATGGACTCTGACCGGATGGGGCGGCAACACATGCACCTATCTCGGTTTCAAACCACTCAACGGCACTCGCCGCGAGAACATGGAGTTCCGCGTACAGAAAACGTATAACGACGGTCTCGGTGGTGACAAGTGGGGCAGCAACGGTGAGAACCCCGATCCTCTGGCCAAAGTCAAACGTCCTGCGGCTATCGACTACCGCTACGACATAGCTCCGCAGCTCACGACTCTTGCTGAATTCTATACCACTTATCTTGAGCGTGCGGTGAAGAAGGGCGACAACTACAACTCTGCTCACGCGCAACTCTACATGAACTACCAGCCGCAATATTATTTCCCCGGCTTTGCATATGGAGTATCTGTCAACAACGAAGGTCTCGAACAGACTATCGGATGGAAGGATGCCTCGACAAACGCCGACGGAACATTCGACCCCCTCGCTGAGTAATCTTTTGTAACTTGAGATAAATCGTGGGGAATATGGTTTAAATAACCATCTGTTCCCCACGATTTTTAACAACTTTTCATTTCGTTTCCGATTAAACCATCAGGAGAAACACCTATCAAATCTCCAGTGGACAACCTATGATTTATCACAATTCCAACATTATTCTAAAATTCTAATCAACAATGAACCGTCAACTCACAATGTGGACTGTGGCAGCAATGATGGCAATACCATCAGCCATGATGGCACAGTATCCGCAGCTCACCCCCGAAGCGAAGGAGTATTATCAGAAAATGATTACTTCGGCCCGCGAACACGCCGACTCGGCGTGGGCTATCGCAAAGCCGATTGTTGAAAAGGAAGCCCGCGAAGGCCGTCCGTATGTGCCTTGGGCATCACGCCCCGATGATCTGGTGAAAGCCACAATCCCGGCGTTCCCCGGAGCGGAAGGCGGAGGCATGTACACTCCCGGCGGACGCGGAGGAAAAGTAATCACTGTCACCAATCTCAACGACAGCGGCCCCGGTTCATTCCGCGAGGCATGTGAAACAGGTGGCGCACGAATCATCGTATTTAACGTCGCAGGCATCATCAATCTCAAGACTCCTCTCTATGTCCGTGCCCCCTATGTCACAATTGCCGGCCAGACCGCACCGGGCGATGGCATCTGCATTGCAGGCGAGTCATTTCAGGTCGACACTCACGACGTGATTGTCCGTCACATGCGTTTCCGCCGTGGTGACACACGCGTGCATAACCGCGAAGACTCTTTCGGTGGCAACCCTGTCGGAAACATCATGATTGACCACTGTTCTGCCGAATGGGGGCTTGATGAAAACATCTCGTTCTACCGTCACATGTATGACCCCAGCGAGGGTCAGTATAAGACCACTGAACTGAAGCTCCCAACTGTCAACGTCACAATCCAGAACACCATTTCCGCAAAGGCGCTTGACACTTACAACCACGCTTTCGGTTCGACTCTCGGTGGCGAAAACTGTATGTTCACCCGCAATCTCTGGGCAAGCAACTCAGGCCGTAATCCTTCAATCGGCTGGAACGGTGTGTTCAACTTCGTCAACAACGTCGTGTATAACTGGGTACACCGTTCATCTGACGGCGGCGACTACACTGCCAAGTTCAACATGATCAACAACTACTACAAGCCCGGTCCTGCAACTCCCAAAGACGGCAACATCGGCCACCGAATTCTCAAACCGGAAGCCGGACGAAGCAAACTCGACCATAAGGTCTATGGCCGCGTATATGCTGAAGGCAACATCATGGAAGGTTATCCCGAAATTTCAGCCGACAACTGGGCCGGAGGTATCCAGATTGAGTCTGATCCCAACACAGGAGAATTCACCGACTACATGCGCGCCAAGACTCCTTTCGAGATGCCCTATGTCCGCGTCACTTCTGCCGAGGATGCCTACGATTTCATTCTTAAGAACGTAGGTGCGACTATCCCGACTCGCGACATCATCGACGAACGTATCATCGAAGAAGTAAGAACCGGTGTCCCCTACTACGACGAGAAACTCGCCAAGAAAAACCACGGTGACACCTCTGGTCTTGCAGAAAAATCAAGAGCCAAGGACGGTTCGTTCAGATACCGCCGTCTCCCGAAGGACTCATACAAAGTGGGTATCATCACAGATCCTCTTCAGATGGGTGGCTATCCTGAATACAAGGGAACTCCTTATGTTGACTCCGACAACGACGGTATGCCTGACGAATGGGAAATTGCAAACGGTCTGAATCCTCACGATCCTTCTGATGCCAATGGCGACATCACAGGCGACGGATATACAAACATCGAAAAGTATATCAACGGCATCAGCACCAAGACCTACATCGACTGGAAGGACCTCCGCAACAACTACGACACCCTTGCAGCCAAAGGCAAGCTCATGTAATCTAAAAGTCTGTAAAAAAATCAATCATCGCTATCATGATTTACAAATCCTGTATAATCGGACTTTTGCTTTCGGCAGTCGCATTGAATGCGGAGGCCGTAGAGCTGAACAAGGAAGGCCGTGATCCGGCCTACGTTGAGTCAATCGTCAACCGCTCCAAGAAAATCGTCGACAAACTCGGCATTTCAGACCGGAAAAAGGCCGACGATGTGACCACCATCATAGCCAACCGCTATTTCAAGCTCAATGACATCTACACAACCCGCGATGCCAAGGTGAAATCCGCAAAGGAGACCCTTACGGGCGATGCGAAAAATGAAGCTGTCCAAGCTGCACAAAATGAGAAGGACGCTGCCCTCTACCGCAGCCACTTCGAATTTCCGGCTGACCTGTCGCTCTATCTCACCCCTGAGCAGATAGACGCCGTGAAAGACGGTATGACCTACGGTGTTGTAAAGGTGACATACGACTCGCATCTCGATATGATTCCGACCCTCACCGACGAGGAAAAGGCTCAGATCAAGGCTTGGCTCATCGAAGCCCGCGAACTTGCAATGGACGCAGAGACTTCCAATAAAAAACATGAAGTCTTCGGCAAATACAAGGGACGCATCAACAACTATCTCGCAAAACGCGGATATGACCTCAAAAAGGAACGCGAAGCATGGTATGAACGTATCAAGGCCCGCGGAGGAACAATCTGACGCTCGTCCATAAAATAATAGGTGCTGAAATCACGTTGCTGATATAAAGGCGCGTTGATTTCAGCACCTCATTTTATATAATAAACATAATTAATAGAGTGTAAAGATTCCCACATATACAATCATCACGACACTCTGTCTAAATTCTAAAATCATGAACAATAAATTCCTGTCTGTTACTTTGGCCGGAGTCATGGCATTCGGCTTGCAGGCGCGAGAATTTCCGCTCGCAGTGAAAGATGGCAAGGTCAGCTACATAGCCGACGAGCTTGGCAACCGTGTGCTTGACTTCTCGACATGCGGTTATCAGAACTCATCGCGGCCAATCCCCAATGTCAGCACAGTGGTGTTCGTCCCATGGAAAGCAGGCGACAACACAGACCGCATACAGCGTGCCATTGACTATGCGGCGTCACTTCCGGTTGGCAAAGACGGCTTCCGTGGAGCAGTGCTGCTCGACAAAGGTGAATTTGAAATCAGCGAGAGCCTCCGCATCAGCGCTTCCGGAATTGTGCTTCGCGGCAGCGGTGAGACGGCGACTACAATCAAAAAAAACGGAGTCGACCGCGGCGCTCTGCTCTACATCGAAGGTGTCTACAATCCGGTCGTGACCGACACTCTGCGTCTTGACGCCTCCTACATTCCGGTCAATTCCACTACCCTCCCGGTAAAATCTATCGGAAAACTGAAAGACGGCGACCGTGTTTTTGTCACACGCACTTCCACAGCCGAATGGATTCAGTCGGTCGGTTGCCACATTTTCGGTGGTGCAATCAGCGCTCTTGGATGGAAACCCGGCGACCTTGACATGAACTGGGACAGAAGCATAAGCTCCACCGCCCCCGGACAACTGACCATCGACGCGCCTCTGACCGTGGCCCTTGACAGCAAATGGGGCGAGACACTTGTCATGCCCTACACGTGGACAGGACGTATCTCTGACATAGGCATCGAAAACCTCTCGATGATTTCGTCTTTTGACTCACGATATGCCAAGGACGAAGACCACTGCTGGGACGGCATCTCGATTGCCAATGCCGAAAACTGCTGGGTGCGTCAGATTGATTTCAAATATTTTGCCGGCAGCGCTGTCATCGTTCAGGGCTCAGCCTCTAAAGTGACAGTTGAAGACTGTATAGCAACAGAGCCTGTGTCGGAAATCGGAGGCATGCGCCGCTCGACATTCCTCACACTCGGTCAGCAGACGCTCTTTCAGCGCTGTCTGTCGCGTCACGGCATCCACGATTTTGCCGCCGGTTTCCTTGCCCCCGGCCCGAACGCATTTGTTCAATGCGAGGCCGAAGAGGCTCTTGGCTTCAGCGGCGCAATTGATGCATGGGCTCCCGGACTCCTTTTCGATATCGTAAACATCGACGGCAACAACCTTACATACAAAAATCTCGGACAAGATAAGAACGGCGCAGGATGGAACACCGCCAATTCTGTCTTCTGGCAGTGCACGGCCGCTGAAATCGAAAATTATTCACCCGCGCCTGATGCAATCAACGTCGCTTTCGGATGCTGGGCTCAATTTTCAGGTGACGGTGAGTGGGCACAGTCCAACAACCACGTGCAGCCCCGAAGCCTGTTCTACTCACAGCTGTCCGACCGTCTCGGACATGATGCCGACTCGACTCAGTCACGCATCCTGCCGATGGCAACCAACGCCACCAGCAGCCCGACTGTCGAAGCAGCCATGAAGCTCGCAAAAGAGGCCTATATCCCACGTCTCACACTCGAGAAATGGATTGAAGACGCTCCGTTTACAGCCTCAACCTCTCCGGAAGGAGTCAAGAGCATCGATGACATAAAATTCAAGCAGGCTCCGGTTGCCAAGACCGACAGCCACAGCTACGGCATTGTCAACGGACGCATGGTCATCGACGGTTCGGTCATGACAGGCGGAAGACATGAAGTGCCTTGGTGGAACGGCAAAATAAAATACAGTTATCTTCCTAAAGCCAAACCCCATGTGACACGCTTCGTGCCCGGACGCGAAGGCTTCGGTCTCACTGACCGCATCGACTCTACGCTCACCTACATGGTCGAGAACAATATCACCGTCCTTGATCATAACTATGGTCTCTGGTATGAACGACGCCGTGACGACCACGAACGAATCCGCCGTCGCGACGGCGACGTTTGGGCGCCTTTCTATGAACAGCCGTTTGCCCGCAGCGGTGAAGGGACTGCTTGGGACGGACTGAGCAAATATGACCTCACACGTCCGAACGCATGGTACTGGAACAGACTCAATCAATTCGCTGAAAAGGGTGCAGACCTCGGCAAGCTTCTTTTCAACGAACACTATTTTCAGCACAACATCCTTGAAGCCGGCGCTCATTGGGTCGATTCGCCGTGGCGTTCCGCAAACAACATAAACTCTACGGATTTCCCCGAGCCTGTCCCGTTTGCCGGTGACAAACGCATCTTCGTAGCCGACATGTTCTATGATGTGAACCATCCTGTGCGTCGCGACCTCCATCGCAATTTCATCCGCATGAACCTTGATAATTTCGCCGACAATCCAAATGTGGTCCACCTTATCAGTGCCGAATTCACCGGACCTCAGCATTTTGTCGAATTCTGGCTTGATACGATTGACGAATGGGAAAAAGAGACCGGAAAGAAAGCCAACGTGGCTCTCAGCACTACGAAAGATGTGCAGGATGCAATTCTTGCCAATCCCAAATACCGTGACATCGTCGACATTATCGACATCCGCTACTGGCACTATAAAACCGATGGCCTCTACGCTCCCGAAGGAGGTAAGAATCTTGCCCCACGCCAGCACGCACGCAAGATGAAGGTCGGAAAGGTGACATTCAAGGAAGCATATAAGGCAGTGAGCGAATACCGTGGCAAATATCCCGACAAAGCCGTCACATATTATGCGCAGAACTATCCCGACATGGCTTGGGCCGTATTTATGGCCGGAGGCTCTCTCGCAGGAATTCCCGTAAAGGACACTGAATTCCTTAAGGATGCAGCAGGAATGGAAATTATCGAATCGGCAAGCGACAATTTCAAACTCCTCGGCAATCAAGACGGCTGCATAATCTATTCGCAGGGCGCAAACAATGTGCCACTCAATCTCGCCCCCGGGAAATATCGCGTCACATCATTCAATCCCAAGACCGGAGAAAAGACTATCGTCAACAAGAGCCTGAAACTCAAAGCGCCCTACACATTTGATACAGCAGACTCAAATTCGGTCTATTGGTTCAAGAAAATTTAAAAGCCTCCACGACAAAGCGAACAGACTTCACCGCCAATCTACAAAGTCGGAAACAATGAAGTCACCATAAAATGACAACGCCACGAAAGATTCGTGGCGTTGTCATTTTATGGTGACTTGGTTTAGACACAAGAGAGAAATACGACTGTATCCGTCGAGGCTAATCCTTCAGCCAGTTCCAACGCTCAGCCCAGTCCGAGAGAACATCCTCGCGCCATTTTTCCGTAGTGGCAGCCCCCTGCCATTTGTCACGGAAACAAGCATTGTCAGAGACATCCGACCACCAGTTTCCACCAAGTTCATAACTATCCTTCAGTTTGTCGCCGGGCCATTGCGGAGAAACGACTATGCTACCGCGCAAACCATCCATCGCGGGAATCAGAGGTGCTGAGAGACGGTAGTCAAGAGTGCCGGGCGCTTTGGGGACATATCTTACAGCATATTCCCATCCGCCGAGGTAGACACCGTCCCAGCTCTGACCGTCGATTGTCATCTTAAAAGCGACACCGCCTATAGGCACAACACCTGCTATTCCCTTAAAGCGGAATTCTGCAACCGAATAGACAGGCACAGTGTCGCGGACAGTTGTCATATACTTGAAAACAGTGCGCGGACTGTGAGTGATACGTTCGAACCGGCCACCCCACGACTCAGCATCAGGACTCGAGGGATCACCGTTCATCATATAAAGGAGCGATGGTGTGTCGCCCATCTTTACATTTCCGTCGTAATATGATTTGAAATCAGCCCCAAGCGCACCTGCTCCGCTGATGGTCTGGTCATAGTAACGCTTGTTGAAACGGTCGTCGCGCTTGGCGTCGCTTATAAATCCACGATATGACGCATTGTTTTCAATCATCCACAAATCGGGAAAATTCTCAGCGATATAGCAGTATGCGTTAGCGCCCCACTTCTTGTTCGGGCCTCCGATCCAGTAGACCCGGATTTTAGACTTGATATCGGGAGCATCGTGGAGAGCCTGCGCCACATCTTCGAGCGCACCCCATACGAGTATGTAAAGCGGACGTGAATCCTGACGCCGTGCCGCCTCGACGATAGCCTTCGAGCCTTCGGTCGGAGTGCTGAATCCACAGTAAGGAGCCATGCCTTCCGCACCCTGACGGCAGAGCGAACGCAAGGAATCAGGACTGAGCAACATCGGCGCACGGGATGAAAGGCGCGGATAGTCCTTCTCATAGACATCAATCATCCTTAGGATTTCCGATTTCGAACCGTCGCCGAACGATGGAGTCGAGACAAGCGCCTCGATGTCAAAAAGATCGTTATACATCAGAAGATGAGCCATCGACTGGTTGTCGTCGGCATCCGTACCGCCTATGTCAGTACTTACAAGGATGCGGTGGCGCTCAGTAGCGACAGCCGCCGAATATGACACAAGCGGCATGAAAATGGAGAGAACCAGACTGGTGATTGATTTGCGATTCATTTCGTTGTTATATTGCGTTTAGTTTTATATGGCATTGAAATCAAACGATAATTACACATTGACAGTCATAAAGTTCCAATGCGGAATACTGTATTAATGTGATGTGTACAAAATTACGAAAAAATCATTGTATTCAAAAACTGCAAAGCTCATTACACCATCACCTTCGAACCACGACCATACCATTAGTCTCTAATTTCTTCATCTAAAGCCAACAGCAAATACAAAATAACACTAATTAACTTTTGTGTGCAGTATCTTCGCCCCTCTGGTTATTTATTTTGCAAAACAATTCATAACACCTTAATCACCTAATAATATGTCATTCATCATTGTTATTCTTTGCGCATTAGCTTGGCTCGGACAAGCTCTTAAAGACGGCGCAAACATCAACTGACTGATAACTTAAACAATTCAGTTTATGATTGGTATCAATACCAGCCGCTATGCCTACTTATCGAACTGCAGTTATGCAGTTATTAATCTCTGCGATTTGTTTCACCCGTAGTGAGAAACAGGAGAAACATTTTGACCCCAAACAGACTGAATTATTGTTTGATATAATTTATTTCCCAATGACCACCTTTCTTTGAACCGACGTAGCGTACAATGTTGGAGAGTGCGGCGAGTTCGCGCTCGATTGTTTTTGTGGCAACGCCTATTGCAGTGGCTATCTCTGCTCTTGTGGTTTGCGGATTCTCGCTGATGATGGCAATGATTCGCTGTTGTCGCTCAGTTAAGTTTTTAGCGACATTTTTAGCGACATTTTTAGCGACATTTTTAGCGACATCAGACTTTTCCGCTTCACGGGTCTGTAAGTCAAAGATTACTTTGACGGAATTGATTGTTGTCTCAATTCGCATTGGGCGACCAGTTACTTCTTGCCACCTTTTTAGTTTACGAAGTCCGTAGCCAAGATTCTCTGACAGGTGTGCAAGACGGAACAGTTTTGCGATTACCGGATTGCGAGGCTGTGATTCAAACGAGCTTTCCATTACCTCCAATGGCATTGGCATACCACCGGGATTAAGAAACTCAATGCGATCATCAAATACATGGATGCAACTGCGTCGAGGGCTGAAATGGTCGGCGTGCGCCATCTGATTTGCCATTGCCTCGCGCAATATGTAGTATTCGGAGAAATCCTCAACCGATTGTCCCCGCTCGTTGATGCCAACCATTGGAGTGTTGACAAGAGTGCGGAGGCGACGAAGAATAACGCGGCTTGCTTCCCAAAGATTCTGTTGTTCCGGGATGCGATAAGAATAATTGTTCGTCACTGCCTCCATGCCAGTACCGGGTATTTCGACGTAATCGGCACAAAAC
Organism: uncultured Duncaniella sp.; assembly: GCF_910578445.1. Lineage (GTDB taxonomy): Bacteria > Bacteroidota > Bacteroidia > Bacteroidales > Muribaculaceae > Duncaniella. The sequence continues at coordinate 33,604 of NZ_CAJTQC010000011.1, forward strand.
GTCGGCACAAAATTGAAGATATAAGGGCTTTTACCGAGCATTATCAGTCCGCCGTAGGTTAGTTGGCCGGAATGGTCTGTAATTCCGACACCTTTACAAAATTCCTCATCACTCACGCTGTCAAGATGTGAGACCAATCCCCAATGACGCACTTCCGCTCGAAAATCGATTAATGCATCACGGTTGAGCATATCAATACTGGTGTCAGGAATGGATTTCTGCGACTGAATTCCAAATGACTGATCACGAATCATTGACATTATTTCCTGCTGGGTGGCACGTTGGTCGCCGCTTCCCATGCGGATAAATGTGTTCTCAAGAGAACCGAAATAAACAGGCTTGACTTCTGATGACGGAAGATAGAACGCGATGACATTCTTGCCCTCTATCTCGTAGCGATGGAGCGTGGCAAAGAGAGGGACATTGAATTTCTTGGAACGGAGAGTGCCAAAAAAGTCTTGTTCCAGTTTTTCGATATTATCGACACCTACAATCTCAAACAAACGACCGGATTCCTTCACGCCAAGCACAATCCAACCACCAGAGCAATTTGAGAAAGCACTGACGGTCTCCCAAATGTTCTTCGGCAAGTCAGACTTCGCGGCCTTGACCTCGAAATCGTCCCATTCTATGTCGCGTAGCCGTGCTACAAGTTCTTCTTTTGTCATTCTAAAAGCAAATTTAGATATAAAAGCTGACTATTACAATAGCCCCCAGACTTTTAGGATAGATTAGAAATAGTTTTTCGCGCACGTAGAGGAGAGATTATATCTATATTCTTATTTAGGTATATGTCCCCGAAAGTGTCCCATAAGCGGTGGAAAACTTGACGCAGAGAAAACTAGTTCTCCCTCCTGTTTTGACATTTGAGCGGTGTACAAAAAGGAGAATTATGCATAAGTCATCATCTTGCTTGAAAACATCACTTTTCTTGATTTTGACAAAATCGCTATAAGCTAATCCTATATAACACGGCGTAAATTTAATTAATAGATACAAGCAAGCCATTGAAAATGAATTATAAAATCTTCATTCTCAATGGCTTATCTACTTGTGATCCGGATGCGACTCGAACGCATGACCGTCTGCTTAGAAGGCAGATGCTCTATCCAGCTGAGCTACCGGACCAACATTTTTTGGAAATATGAGTGAATAATCTCTATTTTCCCACCGAAAAGCGCGACAATATGACCGTTGTTGGCTTTTCTGTGTGCAAAGGTAAGGATTTTTATCGAGTTTTCCAAGACTATATTTTACATTGATATGGTCATACGGCTAAATTTATCTTATCTTCCGCTATTTAATGACATTAAATTTCCTTACTGCAAGATTAAATCATACGCGAACGAGTTGCTCACAATGCCGAAGAGATTGAACCGGTTCATACATCAAATACTTCATTCACAATCTATGTGTGACCACAGATTGTAGGATAAAATATCGTTTCAATCAGATTTACACAACAAAATAGACCTCGGTTCAAAAAATTAGTGCTACCTTTGCACCCTCATTACGAAAGGGCGAATCATTTTGAAACATATCAAAATGACGACTCGTCCCTTCCTAACCTCCGCCCCTCATCACTGCGATAACTAAAATAGGTTCGTGCTTTTACGAAAGTCTGATAAAATCTGATTTAAAATTATGTGGGTTACACTTGCCATTGTTTCCGCCCTGTGCCTTGGGTTCTATGATGTGATGAAAAAGCTGTCGCTTGACGGCAATAATGTACTCGGCGTATTGTTTCTAAACACGGTTTTCAGCTCCATTCTGATGCTGCCGATAATCATCATAGGCGTATCGCAAGGCAACTACGGACTCGGAAACAGCCTCGAAGGGCATGGCGCTATTCTCATTAAATCCGGAATCGTATTAACCTCATGGCTGTTAGGCTATGCGAGCATCAAGCATCTCCCTCTGACCATCGCCGGCCCGGTGAATGCCTCCCGGCCAGTTCTCGTGCTTGTCGGCGCATTGCTCATATTCGGCGAACGGCTCAACCTTTGGCAATGGGCAGGTGTGATACTCGGATTCTGGTCATTGTTTTTCATCAGCCGTGTAGGTGGCAAAGAGGGATTCTCCCTTAAATCAAGCAAATGGGTATGGATGGCCATCGGTGCGACCGCGATGGGTGCGGTCAGCGCGCTCTACGACAAATACCTCCTGACCCGCTACGAGCCGCTCGAAGTACAGGCGTGGTATTCGCTCTATCAGATGGTCATAATGGGCATCACAATCGGCCTGATACTCAGAAACAACCACGGAGCCACCCCACTCCGCTGGCGATGGACCATCCCTCTCATCTCGGTTTTTCTCACTGTGGCAGACATCGCATACTTCTATAGTCTTTCCATCGAAGGCTCAATGATTGCCGTGGTGTCGATGATCAGACGAGGCAGTGTCATCGTATCATTTTTCTATGGCGTAATCGCCCTCCACGAAAAAAATATCAGACTCAAGCTCATAGACCTCACACTATTGCTCATAGGCCTTACATTCCTTGTCATAGGCAGCATGTAGAGCCGTCCCGGTGACATCATTTCCTTGCCAGTGGCATTTTCGAAAACCGCAATGTCGTCTTCAGCAACGGAAACGACAGTGTGAGGATAGCCTTGTCGGTGACCGACGCATGAATGTCCCTGTCAATCGTATCAAATGTCGCATCGATCCATTCCAAATCGTAATGGTCAATGAAAACCGTGGGCTTCAGACGGCCTTTAAGCATCATCGGCATCCACTGGTCGCGCCGTGTCTCAGCCCCGTCCACATAAATTATATCATAACCCTCTCCATTCCCGACAAGCGCAAGCAGATAGCGTCCGCCCGGACGGGCATAGACAGGATCGTTTTCCCGGTCAAGATACTGCCAGTAGCCCTCAACCTCATCGACCGAACGCGACAGGTAATCCGCCAGCGCGTCGGCCGTCCATGAGGTAGCAAACGCATGCTGAGGCATCATCACACTCTCCACTGAGAATGACGACAGCGTCAGCCGTCCTCTCCCCCACACTGTCAGACGCTCCGGATTATCCGACGGCAATAACGGCACACTGAAAATATCATCCACACTTTTCCCTCCGCCGCCAATCTTCAACAGTCCCTTACTTCGGTCCAGCTCAATGCGCAGGGTGTTATAGACTCCTGACGAAGATTCAAAACGGCTCACATCCTTTTCCGCGACAGTCACGCCGTTCCTGTGAAGTGAAAGGATGTTTTGCCGACGGTCAAGTATATCCCCGAAAGCACTGTTGCCGTGGCGCAATGTCAGCCGCAGCGTATCACCGGCCGATAACATGTCGATACCCCAATAGGCCTGAGCGAGACCGGGACGTTCGCCTATCCCATCCATCGCACCGCGGACATCAACAACCGTCAAGCCTATCCCTTCGCCACACTCCATGTCGACAGACACAGAGGAATCACACAACACTGCAGGGGTCTCAACATAAAAACGTTTGGTCAACGTCCGCCCATAGGCAGACATTGACCATAACGAAATCATTAACATTATCAAAAAAACGGGCGACAGAACCCGAAGGAGAGAGGAAGAATCTTTCATCGTTTATCAGTATTGCCTTCGTAGAAATTGATATATGCACGGTTGACCAGACGGACACCACCCGGTGTCGGATAATCGCCTGAGAAATACCAGTCGCCGGGACAGCCGGGAATAGCCTCGCGCAGACCGTCGAGCGTCTGATAGATAATATCGACTTCCGCGTTTATCGAACCGTCGGCCGTAAGCATTTCCACAATCTTGCGTGAAATCTCTTCCTGCGTGAATGGAGCGTAGATAGCTTTCACGCAATTGCGCAATTCAATATCAAGCACACCTTCCATTTCCTTGCAATGACGGTAGGTATCATCAAGCACATGATCCATGCCCCTGTCCTTCAGCAATTCGACTGCCGCACGGAACGCAATAAACTCGCCCATCCTCGACATGTCGATACCATAATAGTCAGGATAGCGCACCTGAGGCGACGACGACACAACGACTATCTTCCGTGGATGCAGACGGTCGAGCATCTTGAGAATCGACTGTTTCAGAGTCGTACCGCGCACAATACTGTCGTCAATCACCACGAGATTATCCACATTATTCTCGACAATGCCGTAGGTCACGTCATAGACATGGGCCGCAAGATCATTGCGCGACTCTCCTTCGGCTATAAACGTACGCAGTTTTATATCCTTGATGGCAACCTTTTCAACCCGCAGGTCACGGCGCATGATTTCCGACAGAAGCTCGGGAGTGAGTGTCCCGGCATCCTGAGCGTCGAGAATCTCGCGCTCCTTCCTCTTGTCCAGCTCACGCATGAGACCTCCAACCATACCGATAAACGCCACTTCGGCCGTATTCGGAATGAACGAGAATACCGAATGGCCGAGATCGCCGTCAATACTCTTCATGATTGCCGGGACGAGATTCCAACCGAGCTGCTTGCGCTCACGATAGATGTCGGCATCGCTGCCGCGAGAAAAATAAATGCGCTCAAACGAGCAACGACGGTTTTCACTCTCTCCGAGAATGTCGGAAATCTTCATCTGACCTCCCTTTGAGACTATCAGCGCTTTTCCGGGCATCAGTTCATGGACATCTCGACGGGCTACATTAAACACGGTCTGTATTACCGGCCGCTCAGAGGCAAGGACAACAACCTCATCATCATGATAGTAGAATGCAGGACGGATACCATGACGGTCGCGCAGCGCAAACATGTCGCCGCTGCCTGTCGCACCGCAAATCACAAATCCGCCATCCCACTGCGTAGCGGTCGACGACAACACTCGTTGCATGTCAAGATTCTCCTCTATGGTACGGCTCAGTTTCTGACCTTCCATCGAATCACGATACTGACGGTAGATGCGATGGTTCTCTTTGTCGAGCGCATCGCCAAGCTGTTCGAGAAGCACGACCGTATCACTGTAGATGCGGGGGTGCTGTCCGCATGCAACCACGCTGTCAAACACCTGCTCAACATTAGTCATATTGAAATTGCCACACATCAGCAGATTCCGCGAGCGCCAGTTGTTGCGACGAAGGAAAGGATGACAATATGAAAGTCCGCTCTTGCCTGTCGTCGAATAGCGCAGATGCCCCATATAAATTTCGCCAAGGAAAGGAGCATAACGCTCAATCCATTCAGCATCGCGGTCAACGAGGCCGGCTTTCTCAATCTTATCCTTTACTGTATCGAAAATTTCCTGTATAGCATCCTTCCCGAGCGCACGTTCACGGAACACGTATTCATTTCCGGGCACAGAGTGCATTTTCACGACTCCGATTCCGGCTCCTTCCTGCCCACGGTTGTGTTGTTTCTCCATGAGAAGATATAGCTTGCTTATACCATAGGCATAAGAGCCGTATTTCTTTTTATAATATTCAAGAGGCTTGAGCAGACGCACCATAGCCACTCCACACTCGTGTTTAAGTATCTCCATATTCCGTGTATCGATTGAAGATTAAATTAATAATTGCAAATATATAATTTTTTTATTGAAACTCTTTATTCAGCTTAGCCAAAACAGCCGCTCTCCAGCCATCGTCGCCACAACGGAGACATCCGGACAGAGAGCGGATAATGGAAACTGCTGCTGTTATGTATCTAAAAAACAGTGTGGCGCAAGTGATATTGCGCCACACTCTCTGATTTTTTTTAACGGATGAAAAGCAGTTCGCGGTATTTAGGCAGAGGCCACATTTCGTTATCGACAAGAAGCTCAAGCTTATCGATATGATAGCGGATGACCTCCAGACTCGGAGCGACATCATGAGAATAAGCGAGCGCCTTTTCACGCTCTGTCTCAATCTGGTTTGCTTCCTTGCGAGCATTGACCATCTTGGCGACCTCTTCCTTAATCACTGAGCAGTGACGCATGATTTTCTCTACGGTCACCGCATCCTGCGATGAAAGTTCCTCACCCTTGTTGCCGGGGAACAGAGTGCGTATCTTCACCATATTGTCAAGAAGAATCGACAGATAGCGGGTAGCGACAGGGATGATATGATTGATGGCAAGGTCACCGAGAACACGTGCCTCAATCTGAATCTTTTTGGTATACATCTCCCACTTAACCTCGTTGCGGGCTTCGAGTTCCACGTGGTTCATGACACCTGTCTTACGGAACATCTCAACTGACGACGGACGCAGGTAGGCATCGAAAATGAGAGCCGGATTTGTCTCGCAGTCAAGTCCTCGGCGGGCAGCCTCTTCCTTCCACTCATCCGAATAACCGTTGCCATCGAAATGGATTGGTTCTGAATAGAGAAGAAGAGCCTTGATTTCGGCAAGAAGAGCATGTTGCAGTTCCTCGCCTGCTTCAAGACGTGAATCCACCTTCTGCTTGAAATCGGCAAGCTGTTCGGCCATAGCCGCATTCAGGGCAATCATTGCAGAGGCACAGTTTGCGCTCGAACCGACGGCACGGAACTCGAAACGGTTGCCGGTGAATGCGAATGGCGAAGTGCGGTTACGGTCCGTATTGTCAATCATCAGTTCAGGAATCTGCGCGACACCGAGGTTCAATTCCTCTTTTCCTGCGAGAGCAATCAGATCGTCCTTATCGGAATTCTTGATTTTGTTTATGATTTCCGACAGCTGGCTTCCTGCAAAAATCGAGATAATTGCCGGGGGCGCTTCGTTAGCACCGAGACGATGGCAGTTTGTGGCCGACATGATTGATGCCTTCAGCAGTGCATTATGACGGTGGACAGCAGCCATGACATTGGCAACGAAAGTGATAAACTGAAGATTCTCCTTCGGTGTCTTGCCGGGAGCGAAAAGGAGCGTGCCGGTGTCTGTGCCGAGGCTCCAGTTGTTGTGCTTGCCTGAACCGTTGATTCCCGCAAAAGGCTTTTCGTGGAGAAGCACACGGAAATTGTGACGGCGCGCCACCTCGCTCATGAGCGACATGATGAGCATGTTGTGGTCGTTGGCAAGGTTGGTTTCCTCAAAAATCGGCGCGAGCTCAAACTGATTTGGGGCAACCTCGTTGTGGCGTGTCTTAGCCGGAATGCCAAGTTTGTGAGCCTCGATTTCAAGGTCAAGCATGAAAGCTTCGACACGCGAAGGGATAGCACCGAAATAGTGGTCCTCAAGCTGCTGGTTCTTTGCAGACTCATGGCCCATGAGCGTGCGGCCGGTCAGCACGAGGTCGGGACGCGCAGCATAGAGAGCTTCGTCAACAAGGAAATATTCCTGCTCCCAGCCAAGGTTTGAGATGACATGGTTGACCTTAGGGTCGAAATAGCGTGCGACAGCTGTACCGGCTTTGTCGACAGCAGAAAGCGCACGCAGAAGCGGAGTCTTGTAGTCAAGCGACTCTCCCGTATATGAAATAAAGATTGTCGGGATACAAAGTGTGTTATCTATAAGGAATGCCGGCGACGAGATATCCCATGCGGAATATCCGCGTGCCTCGAAAGTGTTACGGATACCGCCATTGGGGAAGCTCGATGCGTCAGGTTCCTGCTGAACGAGGAGTTTACCTGAAAATTCCTCCACCATGCCACCTTTACCGTCGTGCTCGACGAAACCGTCGTGTTTCTCGGCAGTGGTTTCGGTCAGCGGCTGAAACCAGTGTGTGTAGTGACGGGCTCCGTTGTCGATAGCCCAGCGCTTCATACCTTCGGCCACACTGTCGGCTACCTTGCGCGACAGAGGCTCTTTATTGTCAATGGCGTTGATGAGAGCTTTGTAAGTATCAATCGGGAGATACTCATACATCTTTGCGCGGTTGAACACCTTGCTTGCATAATATTCCTGCGGACGTGCTTTAGGAATATCAACAGGAACTGCCTTGCGGTTGGAAGCCTCTTCAACAACTTTGAACCTTAAACTTGACATAATGTGTTGGAATTAAGAAATTATGTAATTTTTTTTACTTATTTGCGTTAAATTGTGGTCAATTATGATTTCCCTGTGAGACGGTCGACACACAGGCGTGTATTTTCGTGGGTATTGAACGCTGTCAGACGGAAATAGCCCTCACCTGACGGGCCGAAACCACTTCCGGGAGTGCCAACGATGTGGTAACGTTCAAGCATATGGTCAAAAAATTCCCATGACGACATTCCCTCGGGCGTCTTCAGCCATATATATGGAGAATTCACACCGCCAACGACCTCATAACCGGCCTCTGCAAGACCGACACGAAGCATCCGGGCATTTTCGAGATAATAGTCAATACTTTCCTTAACCTGCCTCCGGCCTTCGGGACTGTAAAGGGCCTCAGCGCCACGCTGTGTCAGATAGCTCGCGCCATTGAACTTTGTTGTCTGCCGGCGGCGCCACAATCCGTTGAGTCCCACCAAACGTCCTGACTCATCCAAACCTTTCAGTTCTTTTGGAACGACAGTGTAGCCGAGACGGATACCGGTGAATCCGGCGGTCTTTGAATAACTGCGGAATTCGATTGCCACCTCCTTTGCCCCTTCAATCTCATAAATCGAATGTGGCACGTCGTCTTCACGGATATAAGCCTCATAGGCAGCGTCAAACAGTAGCAAAGCTCCGTGTTCACGGCAATAGTCAACCCACACCTTCAGCTGTGAACGTGTAAGGGTAGTCCCGGTAGGATTATTAGGATAACAGAGATATATGACATCAGGGTCGTTTACAGGAAGCGCCGGGACAAATGAATTCTCTGCCGTGCATGGCAGATATTCAATCCTGCTCCAACGGCCGTCATCGCCAAGTTCTCCGGCGCGCCCTCCCATGACATTGGTGTCGACATAGACCGGATAGACCGGATCGGTAACAGCAACGCAATTGGCAGTGGAAAGAATGTCGCCGATGTTACCTGTGTCACTCTTGGCTCCGTCACTGATGAATATTTCATCAGGGCCTATGTCTATGCCACGATTCTTATAGTCAAACTCGGAAATTTTCTCACTGAGAAAACCGTAGCCCTGCTCAGGTCCATAGCCATGGAAACTTTCACCGTTAGCCTCGTCATCGACAGCGGCGTGAAGAGCCGCTATGACTGCCGGACACAGCGGACGTGTGACATCCCCTATACCCATTCTTATTATATCCGTACCCGGATTTGCTTCGGTGTAAACCTTGACACGCCGGGCCACTTCACTGAACAGATATGAAGCAGGAAGCTTAGTGAAATTATCATTAATCCTGAACATTGCTTTATTATTTGAATTTCTATTTTTTTGCTTTTAACCGACAGATTCGAAACGTCTGACAAAGCGAAAAACCGGTCTATGAAAATTCCAAATGCAAAGATACGCTTTAATCGAAGACAAATCAATTTTGTCGGCGATAAATACCATCAAATACCTCTGTCGCACCTCCGGTCATCATGACATGGCCGTCCTCGCCCCACTCTATCTCAAGATTTCCTCCCCGCAGATGTATGGTGACCTTGCGGTCACACCGTCCGGTAAGGATAGCGGCTACAGCCGACGCACATGCTCCAGTGCCACACGCAAGAGTCTCGCCCGTGCCTCGTTCCCAGACACGCATTCTGGCCTCCGAACGCGAAATCACCTCAAGAAACTCGATATTGGCTCGGTCAGGCCAGATGTCGTGAGATTCAAGTTCAGGGCCTAAAGTGTCGAAATCGACATCTTCTATACGGTCTACGAATATGACACCGTGAGGATTTCCCATAGAGACTGCGGTGACTTTGACGTCGCCGCAGGAGGTTTCCACATCTTCCTCCACCATTCGCTCTGAGGCTGTGACGACGGGAATAAGCCCGGGGGTAAATTCAGGCTCGCCCATGTCAACCGTCACACTTTCCACTTCTCCGCCACTGTTCATATTAAGCGACAAAACCTTGATACCCGACAGGGTTTCAAGGCTTATGCGTCTTTGGTCAGTAAGGCCGTGGTCGTGGACATATCGGGCGATGCAACGAGAGGCATTGCCACACATGCGAGCCTCCGAACCATCATTGTTGAACATCCTCATTTTGAAATCAGCAACTTCGGATGGACATATCAGGACTATGCCGTCGCCTCCTACACCAAAATGGCGGTCGCTCATTTCGATGGCCAGCTCCGGAAGCCGGTCAGGAGTAGATTCCATACAATTAATATATATGTAATCATTACCGATGCCGTGCATTTTGGTGAACCTAATCACCTCGGTGGCTTTTTTTGCGGATGAGGTCATAAATTTTTGATTCCTTGTTTTTGTTATTATTTTCAGAAATCGCTGCAAAGTTAAGCATTTTGCTATAATAATATGCCTTTTACCCTCATTTTTTTGTAAAAATATCTCAATTTAAAAGATTTTAATACAAAATATCAATTTTTCACCATACCTCATTCCTTTCCATAATCCTGACTTTTCATCAGCCGCATCCATTTGCGGTAACCAAGCAGGGCGATAACAGTATAAATTCCATAAAGCACACAATAGAAATTTATACCTTTATAATAATATAGCGCACAACAGACAATATCGACAACAAACCATGCCAGCCACTGCTCGACATATTTTCTTGCCAACATCCATAGACCAACGATAGAGAGCGATGTGGTGAAGGCATCCGCAACAGGGACGGTCGAATCCGTAAACTCCACCAGTATCCACCATATCAATCGCCACAACAACAGTGTGGCACAAACCGCAGCCACGCCCGTCAACCATCCGATATGGGTTATCTTAAGAGACCCATGCTTGCTCTTTGACTCTCCGCGTGTCCACGACACAAAACCATAGACCGCGATAAGAAGATAGTAGATGTTTATTCCGAAATCAGCATAGAGACCTTTGGAATAATAAATCCACATCGAAATGGCCGGCATCACAACCGAAGCAATCCACACTTTGGCATCGGCATGATATTCCCACCAAAGATAGAGCAATCCGATTGTGAAGCCTAAAATTTCAAGTATAAGATCAAATGTCATTACAACAAACTGTCAATGATTATCAAAAACGAAGCGTGGCAGTAGCCATTACATGGGTCGGAGCTTGAGCCGCATAACCGGCATAGCGGTAAATCACCTTCTCGCCATCAACCACAGTGTAGCCTGCACCGGCATAGCCATTGTTGAAATATTTCTTGTCAAACAGATTATAGACCGAAAAACCGATGCGCATCTCCTTCACTCCGTGCAAATTTCTAAATGTGTAGCCAAGATGAAGGTCGGAAACGAAATAAGAATCGAGTTTCGCTTCTTCACTGCGCGCATTGTTCATGTATTGCTTTCCGACATAACGGCTCTGGAGAGAAGCATCAGCCCCACGATAATTAAAATTAAAAGCATTATTGAAGATGATGTCGGGCGAAAAGGCTATGGGCGTATCGCCGAGAGAGAACGAAATCGGATTCGTCCACTCATCTTCATATATGTACTCGACAAAATTCTTTATGCGGTTGCGTGACAATGTGAGATTGCAAGTCCAGTCAAACCATCCGCATGGCCTGAAAGCACCCTGAAGCTCCACACCCGCACGATATGAATCCGGGACATTGACGCTGATTGGATTGCCGGTGTCTGAAAGTTCACCTGTCGCCACAAGCTGATCCTTATACAACATATAATATAGGTTAATGCCTACGGAAAACAGCTTGCGGTTGAATGTATAGCCGAGCTCGAAATCATTCATCCGTTCCGATTCAGGGCGGTGAGCCGGATCGCCGTCTGTAAAGTTATCGCGCGTAGGCTCTTTCTGAGCGACAGCCCATGAAGCAAACGCACGGTGACTGCCCGAAGTGAAGTTCACTCCGAGTTTCGGATTAAAGAAATCCCAGCGACGGTTGACATCAAGCACCGCCGGAGCGGCGATGTTCCAGTCCCAGTTGTCAGATGCACCTTTTATTGTATAATGGATGTGGCGATACTGGAGGTCGGCATAGGCCGAGAAACGGCTGTCAATCTCATAGTTGGCGCGAATAAAAAGATTCGAATCGAATTTACGTCCGCGATTGTCGTAGTATTTCTGCAACGGATCAATCGGACCGACATAGTTGCGCACCCATTTCACCTGTCCGAAATGATGGCCGTCGAAATCAGTGACCGCACCGCCAAACAAGAGATTCAAGCCGTCGCGGATATAATTGAGGCTCAGCTGTCCTCCGTAAAAATCATTCACATTGTTTTTCAGACGGATAAGGTCAGACTTGCTGACCGTGTTGCCTTCAGCATCGACAAAAGGCTTCAGACCATACTCCTCAAGAGTGCGCCGGGTCTTATACTGGTCGTAGTAACCGTTATCGGCCGTGTAGTGGAGCGCTGCATTAAGATGAAAATAGCTTCCTAAACGCTGATGCAACAGCAGCTGGAAATGATGCTGGATATAATTGTCGTACTGGTCGGGGTAGTAGGCCCGCTGACCATTGTCATCCGTATATTCGCCACACGGATTATAGCGTCGCCCGAACTCCTCCATCTGTTCCTTCGAGGCATAATCCCACGCCATGTATGTCTTCTCCTTGCCACCGAATGCGAGGAAACGCACCGTGGTATTATAGGAAGAATAGGCGGCCTGTCCGAAATAGCTCCACAGTTCAGAAGATGCCCTGTCGATATAACCGTCTGAGCCGAGATGACTGAGCCGCGCATCGAAACTCCAGTGCTCGCCAATCAGTCCGGAGCCTACACGAAAAGTCTCTCGGTTGGTATTGTATGCGCCATAAGCTCCTGAAAATTCAGCATACGCGTCCTCCGACGGAGCATCGGTGACCATATTGACACTCGCGCCAAACGCTCCCGCACCGTTTGTCGATGTTCCAGCTCCGCGCTGAATCTGTACATCGCGAAGCGAGGATGCAAGGTCAGGCATATTGACCCAATAGACATTGTGGCTCTCAGGATTGTTGATAGGAATACCGTTGGCGGTAACATTTATACGCGACCCATCCGTTCCGCGGATACGCATCGACGTGTAACCGATGCCCCCGCCGGCGTCGGATGTGGTGGTGACCGAAGGGGTCATCTGCAAAAGATAGGTCATGTCGCGACCGTCATTGTTACGCACCAGTTCTCGCTTGCCGACATTCGTAAACGCAACCGGCGTTTTAGCAGTGGCACGGTTGGCCACAACTTCAACATGGTCAAGCACAAGACTCAAAGAATCATCCACCACACCGGAATCGTGTCCGGCAACGGCGGCATGTAAGCTGGCAGTCCCTGAAAGGACTACAGCAGGTAAAAGCAATTTTTTCATAATTTTTCTCTACGCCGGTATTACCCGGATCAGGTTCAAAGGGTATAATCTCAGACCTGCCTGCCGACGGCGACCATTGCGCGACCGGCAAAGGCGGACACCCCTAAATCTATTAAAGCCGTACTCCTACGGCATATTCAGAAACCCATCGGAAGTAACTGCACAATGCAACCACCTGTGAATTTCGCTGCAAAGGTAATAATTTACATCGTTATTCCACAATAATTGCAGCCTGACAATCACATTTATATCGTATTTACCAAAAACGGACTTCAAATCAAGCTCTTTTGTCATCAATCAATATAAAAATCTCATTGTTTTTAACTAAATTTGCGACACATAAGTAACTTAACCAAATTTTAACCAATCAGCCATGACCGACGACGAAGCTCTAAGCCAACTCTACTTCAAGGATACGGCATTTGAAAACCTCATGCAGAAACGCATATTCAACGTTCTGCTCATAGCATCGGCCTACGATGCATTCATGATGGAGGAAGACGGCCGTGTCGAAGAGCAACTCTACTTCGAGTACACCGCACTCAACCTCTCCTCACCGCCACGAGTGACGCGCGCACTCAATTCGACCGAGGGAATCGAAATTATGAAAACAAAAAATTTCGATCTGGTCATCATGATGCCGGGCAACGATGTCAGCGAGACATTCGCCGGAGCGCGACGCATACGTGCGCTCTACCCGGAAATGCCAATCATCGTGCTCACTCCTTTTTCAAAAGAAGTTTCACGCAGACTTTCCAACGAAGATTTCACCGGCATCGACTACGTGTTCTCATGGCTCGGCAACGTGGACCTGCTGCTTGCCATAATCAAGCTGCTTGAGGACAAGATGAACGCCGACAACGACATAAACGGCGTCGGCGTACAGATGATTCTGCTTGTCGAGGACTCAGTCAGATTTTATTCATCGGTTCTTCCGATCGTTTATAAATTCATTCTCAAACAGTCGCGTGAGTTCTCAACCGAAGCGCTCAACGAGCATGAACAGATGCTCCGCATGCGAGGTCGTCCAAAAGTCATGCTCGCGCGTGACTACGAGGAAGCCCTTGAGCTATATGACCGCTACAGCGACCACATATTAGGTGTGATCAGCGACGTGTCATTCATGCACGAAGGCAAAAAAGACCCAAAGGCCGGCATAAGACTCGCCCGTGAGCTTCGCGAGCGCGATCCATATCTTCCGCTGATTATTGAAAGCTCCGAAAACGAAAACGCCCACGACGTATCGGAAATCGGCGGAACATTCATCGACAAAAATTCCAAGAAATTCCCGGTAGACCTCGGCAAAGCAATTATAAATAACTTCGGATTCGGCGATTTCGTAATCCGCAATCCAGAAAGCGGCGAAGAGATATTCCGCATAAAGTCACTCAAAGACCTGCAAAAAAACATCTTCGACATTCCTGCCGAAGCGCTCTACTGGCACGCGTCGTTCAACGACATCTCCCGCTGGCTCTATTCACGTGCCATGTTCCCGATAGCCGAAGTCATCAAACACCACCGCTTCCGCGACCTGAAAGACGCTCCGCAAGTGCGCAAACTGTTCTTCGACCTCATCGTGAAATACCGCAAGATGAAAAACCGCGGCGTGGTCGCTATTTTCCAGAAAGAACGTTTCGACCGTTACTCAAACTTCGCGCGCATCGGCCAAGGCTCGCTCGGAGGCAAAGGCCGCGGTCTGGCATTCATCGACTCGATAATCAAAAAGAATCCTGTCTGTGACAATTTCGACGGCATTTCCATTACAATTCCGCGCACAGTGGTGCTCTGTACAGACATCTTCGACGAGTTCATGGAGAGCAACAAGCTCTATCCAATCGCTCTGAGCGATGCCCCCGACGAAGAAATCCTCGCTCACTTCCTCAAAGGCAAGCTGCCACGGAGAATCAAGGACGACCTTCTCGCGCTATTCGAAGTCGTCGACACCCCCATAGCCGTCCGAAGCTCAAGTCTGCTCGAAGACTCCCACTATCAGCCGTTTGCAGGCATCTACTCGACATACATGGTTCCCAAAGTGAGCGATCCGCAAGAAATGCTGCGAATGGTCACAAGTGCCATCAAGGGTGTCTATGCTTCTGTGTTCTATTCTGACTCAAAGGCATATATGACAGCGACATCCAACGTCATTGACCAAGAAAAAATGGCAGTCATCCTACAGGAAGTTGTCGGACGCGAGGTCGATGGCTACTATTTCCCGTCGTTCTCAGGTGTAGGGCGTTCGCTCAACTACTACCCTCTCAATGACGAGAAGCCCGAAGACGGGGTTGCCGAAGTGGCGGTTGGACTCGGAAAATACATTGTCGACGGTGGTCTTGCGCTTCGTTTTTCGCCACGCCATCCCGAAAATGTCCTACAGACATCGGAACTGTCGCTCGCTCTGCGCGACACCCAGACTCGCATGTATGCACTTGAGATGAAAGGCGAGGCCAACGATACAAGCGTCCAAGACCGGAAAGCCGACAAAACGGATTCAACACCAGCGCTCAGTATCGACGATGGCTACAATGTGGCAAAGCTCCGTGTGCAGGACATTGCGGAAAAAGGCGCACTTAAATATATGGTGTCGACATTCGATTTCCGCGACAACGTGATCCGCGACAGCGACTATGGCGAAGGCCGACGCGTTGTCACCTTCAACAACATTCTGAAGCACAAGGCATATCCTCTCGCTGAATCAGTCGATTTCATGCTGACCACAGGACAGGAAGCCATGCAGCGTCCGGTCGAAATTGAATTTGCAGGCATGATCGGGCCTGACCCCAAAATGGTCGGTCCGGGCGAAAAGCACAAGGGTCGTCTCTACTGGCTGCAAATCAGGCCTATCGTGGACAGGAAGGAAACCGTTGACGAGGCTCTCATGGCCACGCCCGACGAAAAACTATTACTAAAGTCAGGCACAGCTCTCGGACATGGCAACATCGAAGGAGTCAATACGGTGGTCTATGTAAGGCCGGAGAAATTCTCGTCGTCAAACAACTCTCTCATCGCACGCGAAATCGAGAAAATCAACCGTGGATTCCTTGACCGCGAAGAGCGCTACATCCTCATCGGTCCGGGCAGATGGGGCTCGTCGGACACCTCGCTTGGCATCCCCGTGAAATGGCCCGCAATATCGGCCGCACGACTGATAGTCGAGTCATCTCTGCCAAACTACCGCATCGAGCCAAGCCAAGGCACTCATTTCTTTCAGAATCTCACATCGTTCGGAGTGGCATATTTCACCATCGACACAAACGCACGCAAAAAAGAGGGCGATCCGGTCACCGACCTCTACGACGTGGAATATCTCAACTCACAGCCTGCCATCTATGAAAGCGACTTTGTCAGAATAGTCACATTCCCGACTCCGCTTGCCATCGGTGTCAACGGGCTGAAAGGCACGGGTGTGGTGGTAAAGCCGGAAGCATAGGCCTGTCATCCCGAAAAACAACCCGAAAAACAGACATGGGTATGTGCCACGCAAACCGGCACATACCCATGTCTGTTTAATATGCTATATCTGATAGCTTTCTCCTGAAAACCGTCAGAAGATATATCCGAATCCTAAATTAAGGTAGATTGGATACATGTTGAATGAAACAGTCTTGAACGAGCGGACAAAAATATCGTTCAGCCCCCATGTAAGATTGGCATTCACCGACAGACGTTTGAACACATGCCACGAACCGCCACACTGCAATCCCCACTGAAACTTGCGCAGTTCGCTTCCGAAATCGTAGGTGGCCTTGGCATCGTCTTCAAATGAGACCTTGTTGCCCGTAGGATCGCCCTCACGCAGATAGCCATCGTAGACATAGCCGTCAAACTCATTGCTGAAAGCATAGGCAAGATATGGTCCGAAATTCAATTTCCATCGGTCATTTATCCTGTAGGCAGCCGTAATCGGAATTGTCAGCTGCTGCGTATGGTACTTTGTCTGTACCCTGCCGGTCCACTTGCCGCTAAGTTTTTTACCGTCCTGAATGATTTCCATGCCATAGTTCTTCACGTTGGCATTAGTCTCCATTCCTTTTGTCTCAAAACGGAATCCGGTGGTGATACCCCATTTTTTATCCTGCCCGAACCATTTTGTGACAGAAGTTCCGATCTGAAGATTGAGATGCGGACTATAGGAGTTTATCTGACGGATTTCAGCCGGAAGAGGAAGCGGCGATGCGCCACCGATATTCACCCCGGCATTAACCTCATATTCCAGACCGAGAAGCACGGATTTATAGATACTGCACGGGCGGTCGGATTGAGAAAAATCCTGCTCGTTTACATCTGACTGGGCAAAGCCATATATCGAAGCGCAAGCCATCACGGCAAGGCTAAAGTATTTCCTGATATTCATAATGATATTCATTTTTCAGCATAAGGGGGAATTGCGTAAAACGCATTCACGTCAATCACATTCGAGTTCAAGTTCGTCCACCCGGAGCGTGCTGCCTACAGCTCCTGAGAAATAATCGCCGTCGATACTTGACGACATGACTATGGTTATGCTGTAGAGACCGTTTTCAAGTTTATCGGGGTCAATAGACTTACCGTCACGGAACACAAAAGGCAGATGGAAGTAAGTCCACTCCTCTTTAGGCTGACGCTGTTCATCCGACAGACGTGCCACAGCAATGATGTTAGGATTGTTCTCGGAAAGCACATTTGAGCCGTCGAGCCACTCCATTTCTGGAGTCGATTCAAAAAACACGGCATAGATGTTACATTCATCCACCTTGCCCTCGACAGTCTCAAGCTTGTTCGACTCGTTCAACCGCTGGTAGATCTCTCCGGGCTTATATTTATAATAACCGTTGAAGTAGCGCGGGACGCTTGAGAACGGCGTTCCGAACTGAGTGGCCTTCAACGGTGTAGCCACCGCAATTGTCACATTGAACTTACCTATGAACAGGTTGCCGGCTGCAATAGGCTTGTTGACCATCGCACCCCACGCCCCGGTCGAACGTGTGACCATTTCCACACATTTGCCGATGTAGCCCTCGTCTGCCTGAAATGTCGGATAGGTTTCAGGTGGTTTCGTCCCGTTGGTCATTGCAAAGCCGGCATTGCCGCTCGCCCAGATCATCGTGTCGCGCTGATGGGTGGATTCATTGATGCTGACATCAAGAAACTCGTCATAACTTCCACCTTGCATCGATTTGACTATCCGGATATCCTCAAACCCATATTTCAGATTTATCGCATTGTTGCGCTGCACTGCTACAGTGTACACCTTGCTCCATTCGCCATCCTGCGAAGTCACGACATAGGTCTGAGGTTCTGTAAAATCACGCACCGTTCCGCTCTCAGGCTGAATGACCGCGCCGGGTGTAAGCTCGAACTCCGGGGCAAGCTCTGTGATGTTTACATGATTTTTAACAATAAGCGTGACACGGTCATTCTCGATGATCGGCGTGCGGTTAAGCTCATCATCAGGCAAAACGACACTGACAATATCACACTCTGCATTGAGGGGCTCTTTTTTTATGCACGATGCCATAGCCAACATCATGCCAAGCACTAAAAGCCATTTGATTACTTTCATATTCTGATTGGATTTTATTTATGCCATACAACCTGAAACCTATATAGTTGCATTCCTGAAAAACCGGCCGTGACACAATTATCAAGAACACGCGCACGATTCCAAACAATACGGCAATATCGCCACAAATTTACTAAAAAACATATATAGATGTGACATTTGTGCCATTTTTTCATCATAAATTGGGCATTTCTGCCAAAAAATTATCAAAAAATATCTAATTTTAGGGAGAATTGTAAATAATCATTAACTTTGCAGCGGAAATTCATTAAATCTGATTCATTTCCGATAGTACATATTTCTATAATGTCTGATTTTTACGCAATACATTTTTTTCACAGTGTCCGTAAAATCTCTCTCGCTCCAACCCTTAATAGACAAATCAATTATAATCACTAACTTCATGAAATTACTTTACAAAACCTTACTCAGCACCATGCTGGTAAGCCCTCTGTGTGTCAATATATACGCACAGCAGCAAATTCCAAACTCAGACTTCGAAGGCGGATGGACAGATTGTGTTCCTTGGACATTCTATGTCAGCCAAGGCGAAGAAGGCAGATACGGAGAGATAAGCGAAGTTGTAGCGGGCAAGAACCCGACCGGATGGATCATCTCCAATGTCGCCGGAATGGCATCATACTACGAAGGTTCGGCAAGCGGACTCGGAACAACATTGGTAGGAGATTCAGTCGAAGGCTTCAACTCGAACTGCGCTGTCAAGCTGACCAACAACCCCAACCCCTTCATGGAGGCACAGATTGTCCCGGGCTACATGACCCTCGGCCCGGCATGGTCCACTGCAAATCCCAGTTTCAGCATTACCGGAATCACCATTAACAACAGTGACGGCGGAGCATTCGGCGGAATGAAATTCAACGAACGCCCGACAGGTATCGAATTCATGTACAAGCGCAGCCGCGGTGAAGACAAGCCGGCTGAAAAATCGACAGTCGTAGCCTATCTCTGGAAGGGCCACTGGACTCAGAAAGATGTACCCGCAGTCGTATATATGGCAGGTGATCCCGTCTGCAAGGACATGACTGACCGTGACCGCTGCATCCTCGGAATGGATATGACCGGTTGTCAGGGTGGCGAAGTCAGCAAGAGCGACGACGCAGAGCTTATCGCTGTCATCAACGCTGAAATCACCGAAGACGCTTCTGAATGGACCAAGTTCTCAGCAAAATTTGACTACAAGTCAGACGCAACACCCGAGATGATAAACATCATCATCGCTGCCGGTGACTACTTCGGAGGCGCATCCGTAGTCGGCAAGGACAACTCACTCATTGTTGACGATGTAAAACTCATCTATGCCGAAAACGACAAGAATGTCTACTCAGGTGTGCTCAATATCGACATGATGGGCAACGCTCTTGCAACCAACAAGCCCGCTACTATCGAAATCACTCCCGCAGGCGAAGGCAAATGCACATTCACTCTGCCCAACTTCGTTCTTGAAATGCCCGGAGCAGAACCCATGATTCTCGGTGACATCGTGGTGAACGACGTGACAACTTCAGAAGAAAACGGCGTGACTACATACAAAGGCGACGTCAAGGGCATGCAGCTTGCCGGAGGCACAATTGTCGCTGACGTGACACTCAACGGCACTATCTCAGGCAACAACGTAGAGATGAATATCGATGTAATGTGGTCCGGAATTCCTATCAAGGTCTCATTCACATCCACAACATCAGGCATCAGCGACATCAACGCCGACACTAACGCTCCTGTTGAATATTTCAACATTCAGGGAATGCGCGTCAACGCCGACAACATGGCCCCCGGCATCTATGTCAAGCGTCAGGGCAACAAAGTAAGCAAGATTCTTGTGAAGTAAATCATAGAGTCTGACTCAACTAAAAAACGTGTGACATTCAACGCGAATGTCACACGTTTTTTATATAAACATACCGAATATGACGGAAACTAAAACTCCGTCTGCTTCTCACGAGGCAGACGGAGTAATTCTGTTTAAACACTTAGCATAATTAACGAATAATCTTCACTTAAAATACGTGATATTATCACAATCCAAAAACTGATTAAAATTTTACACATTGCAAAGTTAGCTCATTGTCAAGCTTAACTACTGCACTTTATCGTACCTTCTAAAATGAATCTCAAAATATTTCATCGTAAACATCTTATTTTAAGCATATTCAACAATATGCGTTATCCTTTTTATATAAACTGCAATATAAGCTTAAACTTAACAAAACGCACATCGTATATAACATTTGATACAGCTTACATCCATTCAAAACAATAATTGACAGACCTTCTACATTCCGAAAAAATCAGCCCTCGGCCACCTTCACTCCGAGAAGACTGACAGGTCGGCTGCCAACGGGAGAAAAGACGATGCCATCCGCTAAAGTCGCCACAAAAAAAGAGCGGCCTTCATCACGAGGACAGCTCTCAACAGAATCTAACGTAGTTTAAATAGTTCTTCTAAATCTAACGAAAAACAAATCTTTAATACCTATTACATAAATCTTACCTATGTTTATTTTATAATCTCTTTGTGGAAAGTTTCAATAGTGATTTTAATATTATAACGCAAAGATATAGGCTTTTTCATCCCGACGCAATAGCCCGACGGCCAAATATAACTCACCATATAAATAATACAAACATTAAAGGCTATAAATCAACGCATTGACCTATAGCCTTACATTGTAAAATATAAGTATAATCTAATGATTTAAAAGCTATTTATACAATATTCTGACACATATTATCAATGATGAATCACGCAATAATACCTATTTTCATGACATCGGCATCAAATGTGTCGCGATGGATAGCCTTGTTTCGGAGCTTGTTTCGATACGTATAGACCGTATTGAGCGTAACACCAAGAAAACGCGCCACCTGAGCCGTATCGTCAACACCAAGACGAGTGAATGCAAGCACACGGAGTTCGGTCGTAAGCACATTTTTCGCAGGAGCTACAATACGCTTCTCCGGCGAGAGCAGTGCATTGACATCATTTATGAAAGTGGGATAAATAGCAAGAAAGGCGTCATCGAAAATATCATCAAACTTCTTGCGCTGTTCCTCAATCATCTTTCCGCTCTTTATTATGTTGAGCAGGTCGTCGACCTGACCTGCGGCAAGCTTGCGACGGGTAATGCGGTTGAACTCCTCAAGCCCCTCCATGTAACTGGAAGAAAGATTCATGAACTCAGAGATGTAAGCCTCTTTCGACTGGTTGGCCTTTGCAAGCTGCTGTTTGATCCGTTCAAGTTCGCGGGTGCGCCGGCGTTTGCTGCGATATAGATTCCAAAGCAACAGAGCTACACCACACAGACACACGATAAGGCCTATCAACATAACGAATGTCGTACGTTCCTGCTGGCGCAATGCCTGCGACACCGGCATCAAAGCGGCAGAAATCATCATACTGTTTGTCTTGGCGCCTCCGGCCAAAGCTTCCTCAAGAGCGACTGACAGATAATTATGAGCCCTCGCAAGGTCTCCCACTTCATAGAGAGCCGCACCAAGACGTATGAGGGCTGTTCCATGGCGATCGCCTGAGCGGATATCACTCAATGCTGCCTTGGCGAGATGGAAAATAGCCTCGTCAGTGGCTCCGAGCACAAACTGACGACCTCCGAGGGCGGTCAACACCATTGAATAATACGGATTGTCTTCCGGGATTTCTTCCGCAAGCTCCATAAGGCAGGCCAAAAACATGGCATCATTGCCCTGCGCGAAATACATCAGCGCAAGATTGAGCCTTGCGCCATAGGAATCCGCTGGTAGAGCAGCCTGTAATTCCTTGGCATATTTAAGTCCCGGCTTTATATAATTGTCACGCATAGCCGTTCCTTCAAACACCTCGGCTATGGTATAGTATAGGTTTCTTCCGACTTCATAGAATTGTGCTCTGTTTTCAGGATACGCTCCGTAATGAGCCACATTGACAATGTCTTTCATCGCATCAGGAGTCGAACTGAGCTTACAAAGTTCTGTCGCACGCCTGATAAGGAAACGCTGAGCCATGACAGAATCACCGACAGACATCGCAGCCTTGAAACCTTGCGAGAACACCACTATGGCCGAATCGGCGTTCAGGCCGCCTTGGAGCTCTCCAAGTTCGAGATAACGGTTCACAAAGCCAAGCGAATCTGCAAGCAACAGGGCTTTTATGGAATCTACCTTATTCTGACGCAATGATGTATAGTCATTACGGTGCATGAGTTCACTATCCAGTTGCTCCAGCAGTTCATTGCTATCCGACAGACTGGTATGAGACGCCGATAGAGGGAAAACGGCAGATAAGATTACAATTATACCGATGATTAAACCTTTCATTCGGAATGTAGAGATGTTACTATTAAACCAAACCTAAGACTATCAGAAGACAACCGTCTTCTGAATTTAAGCCGGTGCGGTGTGAGGGTTACTGATTGTGATAAAATATAACGAGAAGAATATAGAGGTTCGAGGCAAAATGTCTACAAATTTATCATTAAAAAACGTCCCTGCCAAACGGCAGAGACGTAAATTTTCGAATTGTAGCCCCATTGGAGACACAATTGTTTTTTTCAGCGAAGTCGATTGTAGGAATTCAACAACTTTATGTCGCGTTTTATAGCCCCAAGGCCAAGTATTTCAAACGCCACAGCAATCGGGAGCAAAATATCCCAGACAGCAAAATCGGCATCAAGACCTTCAGAACCGGCCTGCTTGAAAAGTATGAAGCACACAACCGCGATGCAGCATAGGGTCAGCAGTAAAGAGATTGTGAGGACTTTCCGCTGAAGCGAGATATTACGGTAAAGAAAAATATCGACTATAAGCAAAATGACCGTCGCGGCAACCGGAATCAGAAGACCATATTCATACATGGCATAGAGTTTTTCGGACACTACCGGCTGAGCGGTAAGATCATGAACTTCGCCATAGGGCACTATGAGAAAAATGGCCATAGCCACCATAGCGAGAAAGATGTAGACAGTCTGAATGCGTTGTATCTGCATAGTTTAATAGAATTTAGAATTGATTTTGATATTGCATCGGCCACGGTAGGCCGTATTTTTGTCAAAAGTACTAAAAATTTAACAATCCGACATACGATTAGTTGGCATTTTATCGTAATTTTGTCAAAAATATACACCCGACAATCAAATAGATTATGGATAAACGCCCCCTTATACTTATCACCAATGATGACGGACTCGGAGCGCGAGGCCTCGAACATCTGGTCAGAATCGCTGTCAGGTTCGGAGATGTGGTCGTCGTCGCCCCTGATGCGCCACAGTCAGGAAAATCCTCGGCAATCACCGTCAACACACCGCTATATGTCAACGAGCACGACTCCATTGACGGAGCAAAAGTATTCACGACAAGCGGCACTCCTGTCGACTGCGTAAAACTCGCAATGTTCGCCGTGCTTGACCGAAAACCAGACTTGGTGCTGTCAGGCATAAACCACGGTTCAAATTCAGGGGTCAACAACATTTATTCAGGGACAATGGGCGCGACAATGGAAGGATGCACACTCGGCATTCCCTCAATCGGCTATTCGCTCCTCAGCCACTCCCCTAACGCAGATTTCGACCCGACAACTCCTTTCATTGAGGAAATCACCCGGAAAGTAATCAGCAACGGACTGCCCGACGGAATCTGTCTCAATGTAAACTTTCCGGCCAAATGCACCCCTCTTGGAATCAAGGTGGTCAGAGCAGCCAAAAGCCACTGGACTGAAGAATACGCCACCTATTCAACCCCACACGGCAAGACTTTCTACTGGCTGACGGGCAAACTATTCAATGAAGAGCCTGACAATCCGGAAACTGACGAATATTGGCTCGCACGTCAATATGGCACAGTTGTCCCCATCCGCCCTGCCCAATCAGCCATCGACGAGATTCCGGCCATAAGCCGGCTCTTAGAGCTGTAGGCACATATATTATAATATAATATGTATAAACATCAAAACGGACACGCATCCTTTCAACCCAACGGTGAAGGATGCGTGTCGTCGTTTATCTCTGCAAATCAGAAAAGCGCTTGTGGCCTTTCATGAAATATTCGGTCAGGATATTGACTTCGCCCTCGAGAAAATCGGCGGGAGCGTCACATTTGTCATAAAGCCTGCTCATCCTCCTGTAATCACGGTGCGCCCTGACAATAGCCGAAGCGTTCTTGAAATCCAACCCGGCAACAAACTTTGCCCATGCCATCGTATCAAGAATCCGCCGCCATAACAGACGCCTTGTTCTGACACCGACCGGAAGGTTCTTGTGAAGCATCAGCAGATTGTTGCGGAAATTGAGATATGTCTTTTTAGGGTTCGACGCCGGAAGACTTCCTCCGCCAAGATGATAGACATGCGAGTCAGGAATCGCCCACACCTGACGTCCCGACAGACGGATGCGCCAGCACAGGTCAATCTCTTCCATGTGGGCGAAAAACTCACGGTCAAGTCCACCGAGACGCAGATACAACTCATTGTCAACCATCAAAGCCGCCCCGGAAGCCCACATCACTTCCATCGGAGTGTCATACTGGCCACTGTCAGTCTCGACAGTGTCAAACACACGTCCGCGACAATAGGGATAACCGTTACGGTCAAGAAAACCGCCCATAGCACCGGCATATTCGAATTCAGCCGGCGATGAGAGCGAAAGCAGCTTAGGCTGCAACGCACCGGCCTCAGGATGCGACTCCATGAACCGCCACATAGGGGTCAGCCAGTCGTCGTCGACCTTCACGTCCGAGTTCAGAAGCACAGTATATTTATAATCGTCTCGCACCCGGGCAACCGCAAGATTATAACCTTCGGCAAAACCATGATTTTCACTGAATTCAATCCGCTTCACCTGCGGGAACTCATTGCGGAGCACTTCAAGTGAATCGTCAGTCGACCCATTGTCAGCGACAATGACATCGGCAATATCAGCCGACGTATGCCTGACAACCGATGGAAGATACTCGCGTAGAAAACGTGCGCCATTCCAATTGAGGATTATGACCGCGACACGATTTCCGTCTGAGCCTTGTCCGTTCATATACAAACCTCCCCTTCCGACTCCTCTCCTTCAGGATGCATCGAAACTATGCGCACATCGCAGATTGTATTCGACAATTCGGGACGAGGCTTAATATTGACACGCAGGTAATTGTCAGTAAATCCGGCCATTGAACCGTCGAGACGGGGATGCTCCGCAAGCATCGGCCTGACAGTCCCGACGAAACGCTCGGTAAATTCCTTAAGCTTGCGTTCGGATATAGCAAGCATGATGCGGGTGCGACGGTGTTTCTCCTCCTGACTCACCTCGTGGTCTATGTCGAGCGCACGCGTTCCGGGACGCTCGCTGTAAGTGAAAACATGGAGTCGTGAAATCGGCAGCGAATCAACGAACGCCCTTGATTCTTCAAACCTCTCAAGCGTCTCGCCTCGCGCACCGACAATAAGGTCGACACCGATAAACGCATCCGGCATGACACGCCTGATATGCTCAATCTTGCTGCGGAAAAGCGCCGTGTCATAACGGCGGCGCATCAGCCGCAACACCTCATCACTGCCACACTGGAGCGGAATATGGAAATGAGGCATGAAACGGCGCGACTGCGCGACAAAATCAATCAGCTCGTCGGTCAGCAGATTCGGTTCGATTGATGAAATGCGGTAGCGCTCTATTCCCTCCACCTCATCCAGACGGCGGCAAAGCGCCATGAACGTCTCGTCAGTGCCTTTGCCGAAATCACCGATATTCACACCGGTTATGACTATTTCCTTGCCACCCTCGGCAGCGACCTCGCGCGCTTGTGCGACAATCTCGTCAATCGACCCGGAGCGACTGCGCCCACGGGCCATCGGAATTGTGCAGTAGGAACAGTAGTAGTCACATCCGTCCTGCACTTTAAGAAAGTAGCGTGTACGGTCTCCGCGCGAACACGAAGGAGTAAAACGCCTTATATCCTTTGTCGGTGTTATGAAAGTCGTCCCTCCGGCCTCGCCTGCCGACCCTTCGGCAAGCACCTTGTCGAGATAGTCGGCGAGTTCGAGCTTACGGTCCGTACCGGCTACGACAGCGACACCGGGCAACGCCTTGACCTCGTCCGGCTTAAGCTGAGCATAGCAGCCTGTGACAACAATTCGCGCATCAGGATAGCGACGCGCGAATGAACGGATTGCCTGACGGCATTTTTTATCGGCTATATCAGTGACACTACAGCTATTGATCACCACATAATCAGGCACATCGCCTTCATGGACGCGCTGTATGCCCCTCGATGCAAAGATGCGGGCGACAGTCGATGTCTCGGCAAAATTCAGTTTGCAACCGAATGTGTGGAACAATGCTGTCTTACTGCCGAATGTATTCTTGTCTATCAAATCAGTAACGGTTTTTTATTCCATATTTTCATGCAGAATCGGAATCGGTCGCTTGAACACCTCTTTAAATGAAATGAGTGTTTCAGTACGCCCGATGCCAAGACGCAGCTTTTTGTGAATAACTTCAAGAAGATGTGCATTGTTGTGGGCGAATATCTTGGCAAAGACATCGTAGCTGCCGGTCGTAAAGTGACAGTCAACCACTTCTGGAATCGCCTTCAGACGTTCAACGACTTCATCGAACTTAGTCGGGTCATTGAGTATGAAACCTATGTACGCACATGTCTCATATCCTACCGATGGAGGGTCTATGATAGTCTCAAACCCACGGATAATGCCGGATGATGTTAGTTTCTGTATGCGCTGATGTATGGCCGCTCCCGAAACATTAGTCTCTCGCGCGATTTCGAGAAATGGCTTACGCGCGTTATTGGAGAGCATCTCAAGAATCTTGAAATCAAGAGTATCGAAGTGTTGTCGTGACATCTAATATAGAAAAAATTGAGTATCGCTTTGACAGCGAATGTTACTTTACGGTGCAAAATTACACAAAAAATTACAATCAGTAATCAACACGGCCATATAAATTATAATTTTCAAGTTCACTTTATCTTCACCGATCCACTCCCGACAAGCCGGAATCTGATGATTTCACATTAATTAAATGTCACAAAGCTCGCATGCAGGTTGCCTATATTGGGATTATATTATATCTTTGCACCGATTTTCCCCAACTTAACGGTAAAATCATTGCCATTGCCCCACCGGCCGACGGCAATATGAAATGAACATTATATCTAAGGTGCGAATTTGAGATCTTCTCACATCTACATAGTTGCTTTAGTGCTGCTATGCGCCCTCTCGATGGGCGCATTTCCACGTCAGGTAGACCCTGATTCCGTTGCTGTCCCCTTCGGACCGCTTCCCGCTGTGACCGACTCAGCGGAAAGCAAGCCCGTGCGTCCGCGTCCCGACTCACTTACACGCCTCCTGCAACGACGCAGAAACGCCATGCCGGAGACCGTGCTGCAATCGTCATCACAAGCCGCCATAACGGACCGCACGTTGCTGCCTGCCGATTCCGCTCAATATCCTGATTCGGTCGATTCGCCTGAAACCGACTCGCTTGTCTACGTCACTGATTCGGCTGCCGCATCCGTGATAAACCGCCACACTTATGTAGCCGACACCACAACACGCAGACGGCTTAGCCGCACACGCATCACAGCGCCCGAAAAAGGATCGCGGATTGTCCGCTCGAAAGTCGACCTCGACAATGCCGTGGATTTTTCAGCTCAAGACTCACTTGTGCTCTACGGACGCAACAACGCATACATGTATGGCAGTTCAAAAGTAGAATACGGCACTCTGAAACTTGACGCACAGGAAATCCAGATGAACCTTGACAACTCTACGGTCTATGCCATAGGAGGTGTCGATTCCATCGGCGACGCCTTCGGCACACCTGTCTTCGAAGACAACGGCACGAGCTACGAGTCGGAGACCATGCGCTACAATTTCAAGACACAGCAAGGATTCATCACCAACGTCAAGACTCAGCAAGGCGAAGGCTATGTGGTGGGCGGACAGACCAAGAAAGTCGGCGAAGACACATATTATACGCAAAACGCGAAATACACCACTTGCGACGACCATGACCACCCCCACTTCTATCTCCAGATGACCAAGGCCAAGATGCGCCCGGGCAAGGATGTCGTGAGCGGACCTGCCTACATGGTGCTCGCCGGACTGCCTCTCCCGCTTGCTGTCCCATTCGGCTACTTCCCCTTCTCCGAAAAATATTCATCCGGCATAATCTTCCCGTCGTTCGGCGATGACTACAACCGTGGCTACTACCTGAGCAACGGCGGATATTATTTCGCCATCAGCGACAACATGGACCTCGCGCTCACTGGTGAAATCTACACCCTCGGCTCGTGGGGATTGCGCGCGAACTCCGCCTATGTGAAACGCTACAAGTATTCCGGCAACTTCAACATATCTTACCTTCAGACCGTCACCGGCGACAAGGGAATGCCCGACTACTCGAAATCGACCAACTTTCAGGTTCTCTGGAACCACAGTCAGGATTCAAAGGCAAATCCCAACATGAGCCTTTCGGCAAGCGTCAATTTCACCACAAGCGGCTACACCCGTAACGACCTGAACTCATACTATTCCAACGATTTCACCCAGAACACCAAGAGCAGCACGGTCAATATGACCTACCGTTTTCCTAACTCGAAATGGTCACTGTCGACGACCGCCAACGTCTCGCAGCGCTCTCAGGACTCGACTCTCGCCGTATCGTTCCCTAACTTTACGCTCACAATGTCGCAGGTCTATCCGTTCAAGCGCAAACGTGCGGTCGGTGAAGAAAAATGGTATGAAAAAATCAAACTGTCTTATTCAGGACAATTCAACAACTCTCTGACCGCGAAACAGGACGAATTTTTCAAGAAAAGTCTCGTGAAAGACTGGCGCAACGGCATGCGTCACAGCATCCCTGTCAGCGCGACATTCAACATCTTCAAATACATCAACCTTACCCCATCGATAAATCTCACCGACCGAATGTACACCACCAAGGTGCGCCGTCAGTGGGACCCCAACGCTTCGGCTGAAGTCCTCGACACAACCTACAGTTTCTATAACGTCTGGGATTTCAACGCCTCGGTGGCTCTCGACACCAAAATCTATGGTTTCTTCCAGCCGCTCCCATTCCTCGGCGATAAGGTGAAAATGATACGCCACGTGCTGACACCGACCATATCCTTCTCCGGCGCTCCTGACTTCGCATCCCCCTTCTTCGGCTATTACGGCAATTACCAGTATCCCGATGCACAAGGCAACATGCAGACGCGCACCTATTCCTACTTCCCGAACTCACTGTTCGGCGTACCGGGTCAGGGCAAGACAGGGGCGTTAAGCATCTCGCTTGCCAACAATCTTGAGATGAAAGTCAAGTCCGACAACGACTCCATCGGAGAAAAAAAGATTTCGCTGATCGAGAACCTGTCCCTTTCGCAAAGCTACAACTTCGCAGCCGACTCAATGAGGTGGTCAAACCTCAACACATCCATAATGCTCCGACTTGTCAAGAATTTCAACCTCAACCTGTCGGCGACATGGGACGTTTATACCTACGCGCTAAATGCCGCGGGAAATCCTGTCAGGGTCAACAAACTGCGTATTTCCGAGGGCAAGGGCTGGGGCAAGCTCTCAAGCACCGGAACATCGTTCAGCTACACCTTAAACAACGACACTTTCAAAAAACTGTTCGGCAAGGACAAGGATAAAGACAAAGACAAGGATAAGAACAACGACAAAAACAATGGCCCGAACAACTCGATGGACCAGAACTTTGCCGATGACACATCAGATTATCAGGACCAAAACAAACGAAAAAGCAACAAAAAGAAATCAAACATGGAGTTTGACGATGATGGCTATATGAAATGGTCCGTCCCATGGAATCTGACTTTCAACTACTCCGTCAACTACGGATACGGCGAATTCGACTACGACAAGCTTGAATACAAAGGCAAGATTACCCAGAACCTCTCCTTCTCAGGCAACATCCGCCCGACGGCAAACTGGAATTTCGGGTTCTCCGCAAGCTACAACTTCGACACAAAAAAACTTGCCTACATGAACTGCAATATCTCACGCGACATGCACTGCTTCACCATGAGAGCAAGCTTCGTCCCTGTAGGTCCATACAAGAGCTACAATTTCCATATTTCGGTCAAATCATCACTTCTCGCCGATCTCAAATACGACAAACGGTCGTCATATTCCAACGGCGTTAAATGGTATTAAACAAAATTCATACTTCAATTGTTAATTAATGTGACGGAAGGCAAAAGCCATCGTCACATTATTTTTTTGCTCTACTGTCCTCTCCTCAACCATCTGACACGTTTATCATCAACTATTATTACTTACATTTAACAACAACAGTAATGAAAAAAATTCTTCTTATCATGTGTGCCGTCATCGGGATGGCTATTAATGCACACGCTCAGAGAGCAGAGCTTCAACTCAGTTACGGCGGCTACACCCAGATGGACGCAACCGACATGCACGACGGTGGCTCAATCAACAACGCATGGGGCGCACTCACAGCCGGAGTCAACTTCAAAGTCGCACCGAGCTTCCATCTTGGAGCAACATACACGTTTTCAAGCGCAAGCTATAAACACACCGACGACGCCAATGCCTACTATCATGTGATCATGCTCAACGGCCGTTACGACTATTACCGCAATAGAATTGTAAAACTGTATGCCCATCTCGGAATCGGTGTCGACATCACACACATCACAGTTGACGACTGGTCTGAAAACAAAGCATACTTCGCATTTCAGGCATCGCCACTTGGAGCAGAGGTCGGACTCAGTCGCGTGACAAGCCTGTTCGGAGAACTCGGCTTCGGCGCTCAGGGCCTTCTGCAAGTCGGCTTCCGCTTCAACCTCTAAAATGTCCGGCTAAAATAAAAATATACGCATCATGAGCGACAGAATTTCTTACGAGGAACGCAAAGAGCTGCCCGACAGTGTCTACGGGCTGCCGGAACGGCGCGAGTATCCGATGCCCGACGCCGCACATGTCAGGGCTGCTGAAGCATATTTCAGATATTGCCCTGAAAACCTGAAACCAAAACTGGCCAAAGCCATATTGCAGCGCGCACGCGAATACGGAGTGGATGTTGAAAGCCCCACCGTATTGGCCTACGCCAATGAATGACGACAATTATCATACGCTATATCCAATGCGGATGGAGCACGCCACGGCCACGATACGGCCCGATCAATGCTCCATCCGCTCTATATTTCCATACACACCACCCTTCCGGCCAAGCCATAAGTCAGCGACAAACCACAAACCGCACAATTGGCATTTTAACAACTATTATGCGTTTTTATTAGGCATAAATCTATTTTTTCAATACTTTTGTAGAAATTAGTGCTATTAATCCACCAATCCTTATGAGCAAAGAGGTAAAACTTGACGATGAAAAACTTGTGGAACGCCTGAGAGACCCTTCGACGTGCCGCGAGGCTTTCGGCGACCTTATCAAGACATACTCCGAACCACTCTATCGCCAGATACGACGCACGGTCCAGTCTCACGAGGATACCGACGATATTCTCCAGAACACCTTCTTGAAAGCATGGCAAAATATCGAGAATTTCAGAGGCGACGCAAAACTGTCGACATGGCTCTATAAAATAGCCATAAACGAAAGCCTTTCTTTTCTTGAAAAAGAACGCAAAAGACGCGGACTTTCGCTCGACGACGAGGAATCGGGCATGATTTCACTCATTCAGGCCGACACCAATATCGACGGTGACAAACTTGCACTCAGACTGCGCGAAGCCATAGCCACACTCCCTGAAAAACAGCGCCTCGTTTTCAATATGCGTTACTACGACGACATGAAATATGAACAAATGTCGGAAATAATGGGCACATCGGTCGGAGCTCTCAAAGCATCCTACCATCTTGCAGTCAAAAAAATCGAACAATTTTTTGAGGATAGCGATTAAACTTCACGACTCTACGTGAGTCTAACAGTTAACATAGGCAAAACAAGTCTTTAAGCTTCAAAAAACAGACACCGATGAAAGATATATTAACAAAAGTCAACAGAAATGACGGGATGACCGTTCCGGACGGTTATTTCGATGATTTCGCGGCTAAAATGATGGCTTCGCTCCCTGAAAAGGAATGGGAGAAACCGACACCCAAAGTGATGCCGAGATCATTCTGGCAGAAGGTAAGGCCCTATGTCTACCTTGCAGCCATGTTTATGGGCGTATGGTGCATGATGAAGATGTTTGACCTTATGCGCACTGATTCCTACGGGCTTTCAATCGAGAACAATCCTGTAATGACAGCTGCGATTGACAATGACCATTTCATCAACGACTATTTCATCAACGAAGGTGATGTCAATGACTATCAGCTCATGGAAGACCTCTACGAGACCGGATTCGACCCGGCAGAAACCGACATGGGAATGGTTGTCGACGTAGCCGACTCGGCCACCCTGCCCGATTCCCCCGAATTCCCGCTCTCTGAAATCTAAAGTCCAATTAATTTCATCTCTCAGATTCTACAGCTCCTTCTGACAGACAAACCTCAGCAATTATTCCAGAAACTTCTATGAAAAAGATTGCCCTTTCACTCATCCTCATCCTTTCTACGATTATAGTACCGCTAAGCGCTCAGACCCGTCCATCCGGGCGTGAACGTCAAGTATGGATGAAAGAAATGCAGCAGTACAAAACCGACTTCATAGCAAAAAAACTCGTCCTCACCGAAGAGCAGAAGGCCAAATTCCTCCCGCTCTACACCACTATGGACGAAGAAATACGCAAGGCACAGGGCGAGGCGGAAAAACTCTACCGTCAGACTCTGAAAAAAGACAGCAAGGCGACAGACCTTGAATACGAAAAAGCTGCCGAAGCCGTCTATGAGCTCAAAGGCCGGGAAAATGAAATAGAGATGAAATATTTCAAGGAATTCAAACAGATTCTCACTCCTCGTCAGCTTTTCCAGCTTAAAGACGCCGAGCGTGACTTCACCCGTGAACTCATGAAGCAGCACCGTCGGCATCGCAAATAACGCCACACCGGCCGACGATTCGCGGCTTAAACAAAACTTTTCATATCGACTCTCTCAAAATCTCATGTCAGTATTAATATGTACTGACATTTTTTCTATCCCAACCAACACATTTTTCAACTATGCGTATCGGTAGAATTTTCATCCTGCTGTTTACGTTCATATCCATCTCACTCTCTTCCGAAATGAACGCAAACACCAACCGGACTCCTGACTTTGCATATCCTAAGACTGTCAGCACCGAATCTCTGCAACAACTTTCAACAGCGCTGAAGACCGACGACGGCCCGAAAGTGGTGCGCGCACTTATGGACTATTATCTGGCCCAGACCGCCATCGACAACGGAAAGGCGGCAAATGCACTTGCTAAAATCGACAGCATCGCCCAAGCAAGCACCGACAAGGTCGTAAAGAGTATGCTCCTTACCCTCGAAGCCGACATATATTCATCGCTCTACATGAATCAAAGATGGAAATATGACTCGCGCGACACCCCGGCAACCCCTCTTCCGGATGATTTCAACCAGTGGAACGGTGTCCAGTTCCGCTCGCGCATTTCCTCGCTTCTCGATGCGGCGCTGACATTCGCGCCTGCACTCAAAGCCATGCCCATCGGCAAATATTCATCCGTAATCGACCTTTCAGCCGGAGATTACAAAAATGCAGCGACGACAGCCGTCGTTCGCACGACTGAAATATACTATCCCACGCTCTACGACTTTGTCGCAAACCGCGCAATCTCACTTCTCAGCTCAAACGGGATTACAAATTCAGTCCTTTCATGCGGTCTGCTCACACGCCATGACCTCTACATGGCTCTCCCGTTCTCAAAATACGATCCCAATGTCGGGCGAATACTTGAATTATACGCTTCACTGCTCAAATTTCACACACCCGGCTCAGCTCCATTCATCAACACCGACCTGCAGCGTCTGACCTTTATTTCCGAACGGGTCTACCAAGACAATTCTCAGTCAGCGACCGACACCGCAACTGACCGTAAAAACCGGCTACTGCGCGAAATGTACGACGAAAACAGCACCTCTGAATATTCAGGCGATATTCTGCTGGCCTTTTCCGACAGATACGACGATCTGCGGTGGCTCTACACAACCATAGGCCATAACATCAAGACCTATCCGGCCTATCCATTGAAAAACAATTTGATCAACAAACGCACACGCATCGCTGAGCAGATTGTCTACGTAACGATGCCATCAGTAGTTGCTCCCGAGAGTGAAACCGAACTGAAACTCGACATCTCAAATGTCAAATCAGGAAAAGTGTATATATATAATGTGTCATCCTCATCACTGACAGACCGGAGTTATTCCACTGAAGGACTCCCCAAGTTCAAGCCCGTGGCGGTATTGCCATTCAAATCAGCCGACACAGAAACGCCATTCAAGGAGACCATCAGTCTCAAATACAAATTTCCGTCGGCAGGTATGTATATCGCAATTCCTACAATCGACGGAAAAGCACTCACTGGTAAAAAATGGTATGACAAGATAAATGTAACCTCCTACTCAATTGCTTCGTCGAAATTCGAATCCACACGACTCTGGGCGCTGGATGCAAAGACCGGCGCACCGGTCCAAGGAGCGCAGTTCACCCTCTATACCAACAACCGGCGTGGCAACACATCACCCAAAACGCTCGGCAAAACCGATGCCGAAGGATCGCTCCCATGCTCATCAAACGGCTATGTGACACTGGCCAAAGGGACTGACCGCTATGCAAATCCGCTATGGGTCTACTCCGACAATAATAAATTTGAAGAAAAATGGTATAAATCCTCATCCGGCTACAGCTCTCTGCCACTCTATCACCCCGGCGACAGCGTGGAGTGGATGGCTATTGTTTACGAATATAAGAATAAAAGCCATCGTCCGGTAATCGGAAAAGAGGTTACGGCCATCCTGCGCAACGCCAGCTACATGGCCATCGACACCATGAAACTGACCACCGACCGTTTCGGCCGTATCACCGGGAAATTCATGCTTCCAAAAGAAAGCATGACAGGCACATTCCATATATCGTTTGAGAACTACGGCGACGCCGTCGGCTTCACAGTCTCGGACTACAAACTGCCGACTTTCCGTGTAATCCTCGACCCTGTCGAATCCGACTATCCTTCGGCCGGGTCAGCCACTCTGCGCGGACACATCGAGACCTATGCCGGCTTCCCCGTGGCCAACGCCAGTCTGACGGTCGACATTTCAGGCCTCCAGCGCACACGCTGGTGGTGGAACAGACCGGCAGAAGTCAAATTCGCCACCATCGAAGCCACTTCCGACGAGAAAGGAGACATCAACATCACCCTGCCAAAAGACCTTCTTGAAATCTCTCCGATCCCCGACGGAATTTTCTCCGTGACCATCTCCGCTCTCTCGCCGTCAGGCGAGACGCAGACTGCCTCGACAATGTTTACAATGGGTTCGCGCTACGTAATCCGTCCGTCCGTGCCTGAAAATATCGACATTACATCCCCGACAGCAGCAATCAAGGTTCAGACCGTAAACTATCAGGATTCCGTAATCGCCATGCCTGTCAACTATGAGGTCATTCGCGATTCAGCCACCATCCTCAAAGGGACAATCAAGCCGTCAGACGCTACTCTTGACCTTACCACCCTTGCCTCCGGAAGCTACGAACTTCGCTTCTCACTCGCCGACAGCACTATGGCTGCACCTGTGAGCCAGAACGTAGTGCTCTACCGCCCGACAGACATCGCCACCCCTGTCCCCGGACGACTGCTCTGGTATCCTGCCGACAAGGTTTCAATTAAAGGCAACCGTGGCGGCTCATGGCTCTATGCGGTCGACTGCCCGACAAACCTACTGGTCAGCATCCACACCGGCTCGAAACTCCTCTCGCAAAAATGGGTGAAAGCCGACGAGGGCATGCACACTCTTCAGATTGAACTTCCCGACGGAATAGACGAAGCCACTGTAGAAATATCGCTCACCGGCAATTACCGCAACTCCTCGGCAAGCATCACCGCAAAGCGCGACACTACGGCCAAAGGCATAAAGTTCATCAGTGAATCGTTCCGCGACCGACTCGTCCCGGGCAGCGAGGAGACATGGACATTCCGCGTCGTAGATCAATCGGACCACGGACATGAAGCAGCCGTGATACTCGACATGTACAATACCGCACTTGACGCCCTTGTCAAATCATCATGGGAATTCACCCCCATGACCCAAGGACCGCGCTACCACTATTTCTGGCAACAATCCGACCTCTCGTCCAAATCAGGAAGCAGACTGTCGTCATATCCGGCCAAATTCCTATCGGAATACACTGTGACTGAGCCTGTATTCGAGTCTTATGGACGCTCATTCGCATACTCACCGATACGCATACGCGGATCGCGGGTATATAAAGCCGCTGCCACAACCCTTAGTGCCGTTGATGAACACAAAGAGGAAATTGTGGTAGAAGAAGCCATGAACTCGGCAAACGGATCAATAGCATTCAAAGGCGCAGGCATTGCTGCGGACATGGCTGCCAATGACGTCGACCTTGGTGCTGTCGAAAGCGAAAACGAATCGTCTGAAAACACCGATGAAAGGTCAAAACCATTTTCATTCCGCGAAAACGAAGTCACGCTCGCCTTCTTCAAGCCGATGCTGACCACTGATGCCGACGGAAAGCTTTCGCTCACGTTCACAGTTCCCAATGCCAACACAAGCTGGGGCTTCCGCGCACTCGCATATACCGATTCGCTGCTTTCAACGAATTTCTCAGCCGACGTCATGGCCAACAAGCCGGTGATGGTCCAGCCCAACCTCCCACGCTTCCTGCGGTCAGGCGACAGCGCGACCGTTATCGCCTCTGTGATGAACGGCAGCGATGAAATGCAGAAAGTGACGACCAAAGTCGAGCTTTTCAACCCGGCCGACGGCAAGACAATAGCCGAATACACACAGATTGATGAAATCGCTCCATCATCGGCTGCGACAGTCTCAACATCTCTTGTAGCTCCGGCCGACGCTCCATTCATTGGCTACCGCATCAAATCGTCAACAGAGATTTTTGCGGACGGCGAACAGTCGCTCATCCCAGTCCTCCCGGCTGTCAGCCCTGTAATCGACACCTATCCGTTCTACATCGCCCCTGACGATAAAGACTTCACGATGTCGCTCCCGACAATACCGGCCGACGCGCGCGTGACGCTCGAATTCTGCGACAATCCCACGTGGTATGTCGTCACCGCCCTTCCCGGACTGCTTGAACAGAAAGCCTCGACTGCCAATGAGACTGCCGCATCAATATTCTCCGCATCAATCGCCTCAGGCCTCCTGCGCGACCATCCTGTCATCGGCAAAGCCATCCGTGAATGGACCGAAAGCAACCGCGACGGCTCTGCCCTCACATCAATGCTTGAACGCAACGAAGACCTGAAGCAGATTTTGCTCGCGGCAACCCCGTGGATGCTCGATGCCCAAAACGACACCGAACGCATGAACCGGCTCGCACTTCTGTTTGATTCCAAGACTCTTGATGCGACTCTTGATGCCAACATCGCCACACTGCGCAAACTCGTGAGAAACAACGGCGGATGGGCTTGGTTCGGCATGTCGGACGAAGCTTCGATGTGGGCCACCCAAAATGTACTTCTGCTATTCGGAGAGCTCTACCGACTCGGATTCATGCCTGAGCGCAAAGAACTCTTATCGATGACAGTCAATGCCATCCAGTGGCTCGACAGGACGACCGGCGAGGCTTTTGCCAAGTCACCGCAAGGCGACTACACCCTTTATGTCCACCTCCGCGACCTGTACAGAAATGTCAAGGGGATTCCTGCAGCTAACCGCGCCATAGTCAACGCCACCGTGCAGCAGATACTCAAAAAATGGAAATCGGCCGGAGTTCCCGAAAAGGGAATCTACGCCCGGATTCTTTTCATGAATTCATATCCGAGCGTCGCAAAGACAATCCTCGAATCGCTCCGCGAATATTCGGAATACACTCCTGAAAAAGGAATGTGGTGGCCGTCGCTCGACGACATGACACTCTGGTCGATGGGCAAAGTCGGCACGACATCCATGCTCCTCACGACTTTCGCAACTGTCGATCCGGGCTGTCAGGACATCGACCGAATCCGTCAATGGCTCATCCTGCAAAAACAGGCTATGGACTGGGGAACTTCCGTCTCGGCATCCTCAGCAATAGCGGCCATACTATCGACATCGACAAAATGGGTCGAACCGGCCGACTCTAAAAACGCCTCACGCATAAGCATCGACGGCCATACCATCAAGCCGGATAGATATGAGCTTATGACCGGCTACTTCCGCTCGCCCCTCCGGCTGTCATCAGGAAAAGAAACGCAGCTGAAAGTGAATCATGCGACCACAAGTCCGTCATGGGGAGCTGTCTACTGCCTCTACACCGACTCGATGACATCAGTGAAAGCCCATTCATGTCAGGACCTGTCGATAAGCAAAGCCATCGCCGCCGGAGGCAAATACGACAACCCGACACTGAAAGTCGGCGACCGTGTCAGCGTCACCCTCACCGTCAAGGCCGACCGCGACATGGACTATGTGACCATCGTCGACGAACGCCCCGGATGTTACGAGCCGGTAGAGCAATTGCCCGCTCCGATTTTCGCCGAAGGCATCCGCTTCTATCGCGAAAACCGCGACAGCTCGACCAGATTCTTCATCACCCATCTGCCAAAGGGCACTTATGTGCTGACCTACGACATGTGGGTTAACAACGGCGGAACATTCGCGTCGGGCGTGGCGACAATCCAGAGTCTCTACGCGCCATCGCTCTCCGCCCACACCGCAGGAACGACGATAACCGTCACGCAATAACGAGCGTCGCACAGACCTTCCATTCGAGGGGTTGTTGGAAAATTAACAATATTTTTTAACAACCCCTCGAAATTATTTTGCACAACTCGGATAAAATTCCTACCTTTGCAGCCGAAAAAGTGTGCCCGATAGAAATCGGGACTCAACAAACACCAATCACTAATTATAACCAACCAAAATGCATTACGAAACCGTTTTCATTTTAACTCCCGTTTTGTCTGACCAGCAGATGAAGGAAGCGGTAGAAAAATTCGAGAAGGTGCTCACCGACAACGGTGCATCTATCGTCAACGAAGAAATCTGGGGACTTCGCAAGCTCGCTTATCCCATCCAGAAAAAATCTACCGGCTTCTACTCGCTCGTGGAGTTTGACGGCGATCCCACAATCGTCAAGAAAATCGAGACTGCCTTCCGTCGCGACGAACGCGTACTCCGCTTCCTCGTATTCCGTCTCGACAAGTATGCTGCCGAATATGCTGAAAAGCGTCGCAGCAACCGTGCTAAAGCAACAACTACAGTAACCGAAGAAGCAAAGGAGAACTAAATCATGGCACAAGCATCTGAAATCCGCTACCTCACTCCCCTGTCGGTAGACGTAAAGAAGAAAAAATATTGCCGTTTCAAGAGAAGCGGAATCAAATACATCGACTACAAGGATCCTGAATTCCTCAAAAAGTTCCTCAACGAACAGGGCAAGATTCTTCCCCGTCGCATCACCGGAACTTCTCTCAAGTTCCAGCGTCGTGTCGCTCAGGCCGTTAAGCGTGCCCGTCACCTCGCACTCCTCCCCTACGTTACCGACTTGATGAAATAACTTTAAAAGCTATCCGCAATTATGAAAATCATTCTCAAAGAAGACATTGCCAACCTTGGCTACAAGGACGATGTTGTCGAAGTCAAGAACGGATATGGCCGCAACTACCTTATCCCCACCGGCAAAGCAGTGATTGCTACCGAATCAGCTCTTAAAGTTCTTGCCGAAAACCAGCGTCAGCGTGCCCACAAGCTCGCCCGCATCAAGGCTGATGCAGAAGCTGCTGCTGAAGCACTCAAGGACGTTAAACTCACAATCGGCGCTAAGACCTCTTCAACCGGTACAATCTTCGGTTCTGTCAACGCTATCCAGATTGCTGAAGCCCTCGAAAAGCTCGGCCACAACGTTGACCGCAAGCTCATCACTCTTGATCCTGTCAAGGAAGTGGGCAACTACACAGCTACCATCAACCTCCACCGCGATGTGAAGGTTGAAATCCCCTTCGAAGTCGTTTCGGAATAATTTTTCCGTAGAGACATACCATCCGGCAGCCGGTCCGTTAATTTTTCGGATCGGCTGTCCTGCATATATACCTGTCAGGCATATATGCAAAAAACACATTTTAACATTTCGCATATTATTTCCGATTTATCGGGGAAAGCTCCCCATAGGTAGAATATGGACAATTCGGAATTAAACTTTTGCCTACCTTTACTGTCACAAAGGAGTAATCACCAAATCATAATCAAAGCAATAGCCAAAGATTAAAAAAAGACATGACACGTTTCACAAGAACCCTCACCTTACTCTCAGTTCTACTTCTTACTTTATGCTCCGTAACTATCCATGCAGCCAACATCACCGGTATTGTCAAGGACATGGAATCCGGCGAACCGATAATGGAAGCGGCTGTCAAACTCGTAACTGCTAAAGACAGTTCATTCGTGGCCGGTGTTACAACCAATCTTGACGGCCAGTTTAAACTCGAAAACATCAAAGGCGGCAAATATATCCTGACCGTAAGCTATATCGGATATGCCGATATTGAAAAAGACGTTACGGTAGGAAAATCAAATCTCCGACTCGGTGAAATCCGTATAAAGGAAGCATCCCACATGCTGGGCGAAGTCAGCGTTGTAGCCGTCAAAACTCCTATAAAGGTTATGGAAGACACGGTTGAATATAACGCTGATTCCTACCACACACAGCCCAACGCCGTGGTCGAGGACCTTCTGAAACGCCTTCCGGGTGTAGAGGTAGGCACTGACGG
Organism: uncultured Duncaniella sp.; assembly: GCF_910578445.1. Classification (GTDB taxonomy): domain Bacteria; phylum Bacteroidota; class Bacteroidia; order Bacteroidales; family Muribaculaceae; genus Duncaniella. Next base: position 75,138 of record NZ_CAJTQC010000011.1, read on the forward strand.
AGCTATCACAGCCAACGGCAAAACCATCTCCAAGATTCTTATCGACGGCAAAGAATTCTTCAGCGACGACCCCAAGGTCGCTTCAAAGAACCTTCCGGCAAATATGGTCGACAAGCTTCAGGTTGTTGACCGCAAGAGCGACATGGCACGTCTGACAGGTGTCGACGACGGCGAAGACGAGACCGTCATCAACCTCACTTTCAAAAAAGGAATGAATCAGGGATGGTTCGGAACAGCCGAAGGCGGCTATGGTACGGACGAACGCTACATGGGTTCATTCAACGTCAACCGTTTCTGGAACGGAAATCAGATTACACTCCTCGGAAACTTCAACAACACCAATCAGATAGGCTTCACCGACAGTAACGGCAACCGTTTCCGCCGCTTCGGAGGCAACAACGGCATCACCGAATCGCGCGCACTCGGCCTCAACTTCAACGTCGGCAAGGAAGAAATCATTCGCATCGGCGGTGACCTCATGTGGAGCAACACAGATGCCAACTCGATCACCCGACAGGACCGCGAATATCTTTTCGAAGACCACTCCACCTATTCAAAGATACGTAAAGCCACACGCGACCGTGGCAACAACTTCAGAGGAGACTTCCGTGTGCTCTGGAAGCCTGACTCGTTCAACACCCTTGAATTCCGCCCCAATTTCTCTCTTAATTTCAACAAATCGGATGACAACGAACTGACATCCTATCTCAATTCAGCGATGGAGAAGGTCAGCGACAACACTGCAACCGGACATAGCGACGGTGATTCATACGAGTTTGGCGGACGTCTCATATACTCCCACAGCTTCAAGAACCACCGCGGACGTTCATTCTCTTTGTCAGGGCAATACCGTTTATCTAATGTCACTGAAAAAGAGACATCCGTCAATGATTTCATCCGCTACATCATGGAGGAAGACCCCGACAACACCGAGGACAACTCTGAACTGCTCAACCAGTACACCGACAACCATACATGGAGCAATCAGGTGATGGGTCAGTTCACTTGGACCGAACCTCTCGGCGACGTGGCCAACGGTCATTTCCTTACTTTCGCCTATCGCGGATCGTATCGCTGGAACAATGCCGACAAGCTCGTCTACAACATCCCGGAAGACTACGACCTCGATATCCTCCCCCCGGCCGGCGAAGAACCTGACCCGGACTACTCAAACCGCTACCGAAACAACTATTTCAACCAGAACATCCGTCTCGGCTACAAAAAAGTCGGCGCGAAGTCTAATTTTGAAATCGGCATGGCACTCGTTCCCCAGATGTCAAAATCGATTTATCTCGACAATGCCGACAAAAATATCAGCCGCTGGGTGACAAACTTCTCCCCCTTCCTGCGCTACCGTTACAAATTCGGGAAAAGAAGCTCAATACAGGCCAACTATCGCGGACAGTCGTCACAGCCATCCATGTCGCAGCTCCAGCCTGTACTCGACATTTCGAATCCGACCAATAAGGTGCAGGGTAACCCGAACCTCAACCCCTCTTTCAGCCATAATCTCATGCTCCGCTTTCAGGATTTCAACATGGAGTCGCAACGCTCTCTAATGCTCATGGCTGACTTTCAGTTCACACAGAACTCGATCATTTCCAAAACCACATTCGACGAATACGGTTCGCGTCTGACCGAATATGTCAACGTCAACGGCGTATGGAACGGCCGAATCATGAACATGTTCTCGATGCCACTGCGCAACAAACTCTGGAGCATTTCAAACCACGTCTACGCCAACATCCGCCACAATGTAGGTTTCAACAACAATGTTCGCAACAACTCCCTCTCGTTCACTGTCCGTGAAACTCCCGGCATCACTTTCCGCCCCGACAACTTCGAATTCGAGCTCCGTCCGATCTACATGCTACAGACAACCCACAACAGCATGCAGAAAAATGCCAACCAGACTGTCCACAACTATGGCGGCCGTTTTGACGGTACATATTATACGCCTTGGGGACTGACATTGCAGACCGACATCAACTACACGGCCACTGCAGGTTATGCCGCCGGTTATGACACACGTACGTGGATGTGGAACGCCACAATCTCCCAGCAGTTCCTCCGCAGCAAGTCACTGACTCTCGCCGTGAAGGTCTACGACCTCCTCAACCAGCGCAACAACATCCGCCGAAATGTCACTGCAAACTATATCGACGACATCGAATACAATTCCCTCTCCCGTTACTTCATGGTGACACTGAGCTACCGTTTCAACTCATTCGGAAAAGGCAACGAACCCTCAGGCGGAGGTGACTTCATGCGTCGCGGTCCCGGCGGACATGGCGGCCCCGGCGGACGCGGTCCGAGATAATCCCGTAATAAAACCATCCACATCTGCTCATTCTCCACTCTCCTTATAAAAAAGTCATTTCTCATATAATTTTTCATTTTCATCATGTTTCTCAATTATCGGATGAGAGGCGTCTTCACGTTGGCGCTCTCTTGGTTCGTGTTGCCTTCCTATGCCGATGATTCAATCGCCATCTGGAGCTATAACGATTGCATTAACCACGCACGTACCAATAACTTAACTCTCCGCAAATCAATTCTGTCGGAAGAATCCGCAGCCATTTCTCTCGAAAAAGCACAGGGTGAATGGCAACCCTCGCTTGACTTCGGAACAAATCAGGGATATTCAAACGCTCCTTGGAGCAACGGAAACAGCAACGCCTACACAAGTAACTACAACCTCAATGCCAGCTGGACTGTCTGGGACGGAGGTAAACGCGAAAGTGCAATACGCCGAGGAAAGACCGATGTCGAAAGATCGCGCTACGCCACAGACAACACCCTGCGCAACATACGCACCGAAATCCTTTCGGCCTACATCAACATCCTTTACAATAAAGAGACCGTAGCCGTCAACACCGAACTTGCCGAAGTCAGCCGCGCTCAGGCCGACCGTGCGAAGCAGATGATGGAATCAGGCAAAATCTCCCTCGTCGACTACCAGCAGCTTGCGACACAGGCCGAGCAGGACAACTATAACGTCGTGTCGGCAACCGCTCAGCTCAACACCGCACGCATGCAGCTCAAAAAACTCCTTGAGCTTGGAATCGACAGTTCATTCGATGTCATGCCATATAATTTTTCAGAGCAGGAAGTCCTTGCCGAACTTCCGCCAATCGACGAAAGCTATCAGCTTGCCCTCGACACTGACGCCCTCATGCGCTACAACGAACTTTCGGTCGACATAGCCGACGAGGACATCAAAGCCGCCCGCGCTTCCGGCTATCCGCAGCTAAGCCTCGGCGCAGGAGTAGGCACAGGCTACTATTCTAATTCGGCCGGCGGATGGGGGACACAGATGAAACAGGGATTCAACGAAAACATCAGCCTATCGGTATCTGTCCCCATTTTTGACCGCAAGTCGACAAAAACAGCTGTAGCCCAAGCCAAGGTCAGCAAGCTCTCAAGCCAACTCGACATCGAATCGCGCAAAATAGAGATCGCACAGACGCTTGAAAGCTGGTATATCGACATGGAATCGTCACGGACACGCTACACTTCAGGTCTTCAGAGCCTCAAATCGGCCAAACTCAGCGATGAACTCGCAAACGAAAAATTCAAAGTCGGCTATGTCGAACCGACAGAACTTCTCCAGACACACTCAGCCCTCATCGAAGCCCAGCGAGAACTCCTTCAAGCCAAATATATGTCGGTACTGGCCCGCAAAATGGTGGAATTCCTGAGAACCGGCGATGTGACACTTTGATAAATATTTATTTTTAAGCGCTATATACAAGCCTCTATAATAATTTCAATTCATGAAACTCCATTCCACATTAATCCTTGCGCTCCTGCTTGCTGCCACATCCTGCAGCAAGGAGCAGTCAATAAGCCTCGTCACCCAAGAGGTGACACGCGGGTCAATAAGCGAGACCGTAACCGCCACCGGTACTATCGAATCGGAAACCTCGGTCGATGTCGGCACTCAGGTTACAGGAATCATCGACAAAATCCTTGTCGATTTTAATTCACAGGTGAAAAAAGGCGAACTCTTAGCCGAAATCGACAAAGTGCTTCTCCAAAGCGAACTTACATCGGCCGAGGCAAATGTCAACAGCGCCAAGGCAAGCTATGAGTATGCAAAGACCAACTACGAACGCGACAAAGCACTCCATGACAAGAAACTGATTTCGGACTACGAATTCGACACAACGCGCCGCGACTATGAAGTGGCTAAGACATCCTATGAAAAATCAGTAGCCGACAGGGTGAAAGCCGCGAAAAATCTTAACTATGCCGAGATTTATTCTCCGATCGACGGCATAATCATCTCGCGTGACGTGGAAGTCGGACAGACTGTCGTATCAAACATGACCGTAGCCAATCTCTTCACCATCGCCGACCTCGACCACATGCGCGTCGTGGCCAATGTCGACGAAGCCGATATAGGCCGGGTGAAGGAAGGACAGAAAGTGACTTTCACTGTCGATGCCTACCCTGACGAAGTGTTCCACGGAACTGTCACACAGAAACGCATCAGTCCGACCACCGAAAGCAACGTCGTCACCTACGAGGTGCTCGTCTCTGCCGACAATTCAGACCATAAACTCATCCCGGGCCTTACGGCAAACCTCACAATCTATATGCTCGACGAGTCAGACGTGACACTCGTTCCCGCAAAGGCGACCCGATTCATCCCCCACGCATATCCCGAAGCCAAAAATCTCCCGACAATTCCTGAAGGAACATCCACACAGGCCTACAACAATCCGTCTGATCCCGATAAAAAACGCGTATGGATCGTCAAAGACAATGCTTTCCTCCCTGTGATAATCACCGTTGGCGCTACCGACGGAATAAACTACCGCGTGGTTTCAGGCATCGAGCAGGGCACTAAGGTTGCCATCGAATATTCGGTGGAGACACCGACGGAAGACAATGGCGAACATGCCGGAGGCCAGAGCCCCTTCCAGCCCAAACGTCCCGGAGGAAACAAGAAATAAACAGATTCTCCTATGGAAAAACGTGAAATCATCAAGGTCCGCGACCTAAAGCGCGATTTCAAGGTAGGAGGCGAAACCGTCCATGCTCTGCGCGGTGTCTCGTTTACCATCCGCGAAGGCGAGTTCGTGACAATCATGGGCACATCCGGCTCGGGCAAGTCGACACTGCTCAACACACTCGGCTGTCTTGACACACCGACCTCAGGCGATTACATCCTCGACGGTGTTAGCGTCCGCGAAATGAGCAAGAACGAACGTGCGCGACTGCGTAACCGCAAAATAGGATTCGTGTTTCAGAACTACAATCTCCTCCCGAAGACTTCGTCAATCGAAAACGTCGAGCTACCATTGCTCTACAACTCCTCCGTCTCAGCCAAAGAGCGTCACGAACGCGCGGTCAACGCCCTCCTCGCCGTCGGGCTCGGCGACCGCCTCCACCACAAAAGCAACCAGATGAGCGGCGGACAGCAGCAGCGCGTCGCAATCGCACGCGCCCTCGTCAACGACCCGGTAATCATTCTTGCCGACGAGGCGACAGGTAATCTCGACACACGCACATCGTTCAGCGTGCTCGTACTCTTTCAGGAGCTTTATGCGCGTGGCCGCACGATAATCTTCGTGACCCACAATCCCGAACTTGCAGCCTTCTCCTCGCGCAACATCGTGCTCCGCGACGGCCGTATCATTTCCGACACATACAACGAGTCACCGGCATCCGCACAGGAAATGCTTGACTCATTACCAGCTAACGACGATTAACCGATGAATTTTTTCAATCTACTCAAAATAGCGCTTCGTGCCCTCAACCGCAATAAACTGAGGGCAATCCTGACCATGCTGGGTATCATCATCGGCATCGCGGCCGTAATCTGCATGCTCGCCATCGGCCAAGGCTCGAAGGAAAGCATCAAGGCACAGATTTCAGAGATGGGCTCGAACATGATAATGATACATCCAGGCAATATGCAGCGCGGAGGTGTGCGCCAGAGCGCCGACGACATGCAGACCCTGAAGATTGCCGACTATGAGACTCTCCGCGACCGCACTGCCTATTTGTCGGCAGTAAGCCCCGTGGTGACAAGTTCCGGGCAACTGGTGGTCGGCAACAACAACTGGCCGTCAAGCATCTATGGTGTGACGCCGGAATATCTCGACATCCGCAAACTTTCAGTCGAGGATGGAGAGATGTTCACTGAAGCCGACATCAAATCTGCGGCAAAAGTCTGCATCGTCGGCAAGACAGTCGTCGACAATCTCTTTCCCAACGGAGAGAATCCTATCGGAAAAGTGGTGCGTTTCGGAAAAATACCCTTCACCATAACCGGAGTGCTGAAAAGCAAAGGCACAAACTCGATGGGTATGGATCAGGACGACGTCGTAATCGCACCATACACCACTGTCATGAAGCGAATACTTGCCGTCGACTATCTCGGGCAGGTCGTGGCCTCAGCGCTTTCCGAAAATCTCACCACCGAAGCCACCGAGGAAATCACCGAACTTCTTCGGTCGAACCACCGTCTCGGGCCGGAGGATGCCGACAATTTCAATATCCGCTCTCAGCAGGAACTGAGCGAAATGATGAATTCTACATCCGACATGATGACAGTGCTCCTGACCTGCATCGCATTCATCTCGCTTCTCGTCGGAGGTATAGGCATCATGAACATGATGTATGTATCGGTCACTGAACGCACCCGTGAAATCGGTCTACGTATGAGTATCGGCGCACGTGGCATCGACATTCTGCTACAGTTTCTGATTGAAGCGATTATTATCTCCGTCACTGGCGGACTGATAGGCGTGGTGGTCGGATGCGTGGCAACATGGCTTGTCACAATGCTTGCCGGATGGCCGACATCAATCCTCGCGACATCAATCATCCTCAGCTTCGCAGTCTGCACCATAACCGGCATATTCTTCGGCTGGGTTCCGGCGATGAAAGCTTCGAATCTCGACCCGATCGAGGCTATACGTTACGAATAAACCACATCAGATTCAATCTTATCCCGAGAAAAAGGCGCGACGACTCCGACAGAATCGTCACGCCTTTTTCATATATCATCAGCCATACTGCCGGGAAACGGTCTAAAACATATAACCGACAGATAAAAACACATTATGGCTAAGTTCTTTTGCCGGGACATGGAATTTCTGACCGTCAGCCAAAGTGACATTTCTCCGCGATGAGTAATAGTCAAAATTCGAAATCTGATATCCTGCTCCGACCACAAACCTTTCAAACTGCATATTTAACGTGAGTTCGATATAAGCAATAGACCATTCACCAATAAAACAATCAG
>NZ_CAJTQC010000012.1 GCF_910578445.1 uncultured Duncaniella sp.
GCTTCTCAAAAGCGAGTGCAAAGGTAGGAACTTTCTACATTCCCTCCAAATTTTACACGGTATTTTAACAGAATTTTAACACTTAAGGGCGTTTTTAGGGCATTTTTGCCCTTTTAAAGCACTTTTTTGCGCTCCCCGGCCTTTAATGCGATATTCTTTATTTCACCGGAAGGTGTTACAATATTCGTAGTCCCTCCCTTTGGAGATGCAATAAAAAGTTGTGAAATTTTTCCATTTTTCCATTCCATATCCACAATGAAACCTCCACGCGCCCTCAATCCGCTCACTTTTCCATCACGCCATTCCGAAGGCAGAGCCGGAAAAATCGTTATTGATTCAGGTGTCGACTGCATCAGCATCTCTGCCACACCGGCTGTCCCACCAAAATTACCGTCAATCTGGAATGGAGCATGGGCATCAAGAAGATTTGGATACGTACCTCCGCCCGACCTTTTGTCCGGCCCTTTGTAATTATCAGGACTGACATATTTCAACAGACGGCGATACATCCTGTAGGCCCCCTCCCCGTCTCGCAGACGCGAAAGAAGATTCACACGCCAACCGGTGCTCCACCCGGTAGTGTTGTTGCCTTTTATGTCTAATGTACGCGCCGACGCACGCGCGAGGTCAGGAGTGGACTCTACCGAGATATGCCTTCCCGGGAACAATCCATATAGATGAGACTGATGTCTATGCTGTGGGTCTTTATCATCCCAATCGTAATACCATTCCTGAAGATTGCCCTTCTGCCCTACTTTATATGGATAGAGCTTTGGCAATACACTGTCGACCTCTGCGCGGAACTCTTTGTCGACACCAAGTGCCGAGGCGGCATCGCGTGCATCCGTCAGGCACTGCCTCACCATCGCGAGATCTGCTGCTCCGCCATAGAGGGTAGCACCGACATATCCGTCGGGAGTGACATATTGATTCTCCGGCGAGGTCGCAGGCGAAGTAATCAAAAAGCCGTCCTTGCCGACAAGCCAGCCGAGGCAAAAATCAGCAGCACCTTTAAGCACCGGATAATACTCTTCTAGAAATGCTCTGTCGCCGTCAAAAAGATAATGTTCCCAGATATGGCTTGCGAGCCATGCTCCACCCATGTTCCAGTTAGCCCAAGTCGGGTCTCCTCCGTTAAGCCCGACAGGATTGGTCATCGCCCAGATGTCGGAGTTATGTCCGAGACACCATCCGCGGTCCACACCATAATAATGACGTGCGGTAGCCGCTCCGCCCTTCGACAGATTTTTTATCCACGGCAACAACGCCGTGGCGTGGAGTTCGCCAAGCCCTGTCACCTCAGCAGGCCAATAATTTTCCTCGACATTTATATTAGTGGTATAGTTGCTGCTCCACGGCGGAAGGATATATTCATTCCAGAGCCCCTGAAGATTCGCAGGCACTCCCTGTGTGCGCGAACAGGCTATCAGCAGATAGCGCCCATATTGGAAATATAGTTCCTCAAGGTCAGGATTTGACTCCTTCAGATCCGTGTAGCGTTTAAGCTGCACGTCGGTCGGAAGAGCCGCCACCGAATCGGGAGTCGATCCCAGCTCAAGAGTGACACGATTGAATAGATTATGATAATCGGCAAGATGGTCGGCAAGCAGACGGTCGAAACCCTTGGACTCAGCGCGCGCAATGCGTCTCTCGGCAAGACCGATGTAGTCTCGTCCCTCCTTTACGGGATCACGGTCAAACCCATTGAAGCTTGTGACATTCGTTATGTACACAACCGCATCTTTGACATCCTTGAGAGTAAGACTTCCGTCGGGATTAGCCACAACACTTCCGTCGGCAGGGACGGCCTTGACAATTGTACAGAAACGCGTGCCCCGCTCCGGGTCATATTTCAGCTTTTCATCAAAAGATGTGTAGCCGGGCAATGAAAGATAGGCGGCATGGCCGGTCGAACGCATCTCACCGCTATTGTCCGAGCTCACTTCGTGTGGCAACTGCGAGTCAAGACAAAGCGTAGCCGTCAGCGGACGCTCGCTTTTTATCCCGACCACGATAACCGAATCAGGGGCAGAAGCGAAATATACACTCCCCTCCCCTTGTCCGTCACGCTTAAATCCCCGGAATGCTATAGCGTCGGAAATATCAAGAAGTCTCACGTAGTCGCTCACGCTTCCTCCGTCGCCGGCATAATATGAAATCGTCAGCGCCCCGAGAGGCTGGTAGTTTTCGCTGTAATGCCCTTGCACCTTTCGCTGGAGCGAATCGGCCGCACGATAGTCACCTCTGTCAAGAGCCTCGCGTATCTGCGGGATAGCCTTATAGGCGTCAGGCGTCGTCACCCCCTTCTCAGGCTCACCGGTCCACAGTGTGATGTCGTTGAGCGACAGACGGTCCTGACCTATGCCCCCATAGAGTATCGCCCCGATATTTCCGTTACCGATGACGAGGGCTTCTTCGAAAAACTCTGCCGGACGGTCGTAGTGCAGACGCAATGGCCTGTTGTCCGTTCCATGGGCAGCGACTGCCATCGAGACCGCTGCTGCAAAAATAGTAGTTTTCATGATAGGTTTAAAAGATGTGTAAAACAAAACCCGGCGACACCGCCACGCTGTTTAGTCGTGCCGTGTCCGCCGGGCATATTAGATGTTCATATCGGTTTTATATTTGTCATTAACGCCTACACGTTGAAAAGGAAGTGCATGATGTCGCCGTCCTCAACCACGTAGTTCTTGCCCTCGATGGCCATCTTGCCTGCATCGCGGACAGCGCTCTCGCTTCCGAGGGTAACGTAGTCGTCATACTTTATCACCTCCGCACGGATAAAACCTTTTTCAAAATCCGTGTGAATCACTCCGGCACACTGTGGAGCTTTGCTGCCCTTCATGAAGGTCCACGCACGCACCTCGTCAGAACCGGCGGTGAAGAATGTCTGAAGATTGAGCAGCGCATAGGCCGCACGTATCAGACGGGCCACACCCGACTCCTCAAGACCGATTTCGGCCAAGAACTCCTGACGCTCTTCAAATGTGTCGAGCTCGGCAATCTCGCTTTCGGTCTGCGCGGCCACGATCAGAAGCTGCGCGTTTTCATCCTTGATGGCCTCGCGGACAGCCTCGACATATTTGTTGCCGTCGACGGCCGACGCGTCGTCCACATTGCAGACATACATCACCGGCTTGCTGGTCAGAAGGAAGAGATCGTGTGCGAATTTCTGCTCATCGACAGTCTCAAGCTCCACCGTACGCGCAGGCTTGCCCTGCACCAGAGCCTCCTGATATTTTTTCAATACCTCATACTGCATCTTGGCCACCTTGTCGCCGCCTGTCTGCGCCTGCTTCTGAGTCTTGGCAATACGGCTTTCGACGGTTTCAAGGTCCTTGAGCTGAAGTTCGTAGTCGATGATTTCCTTATCGCGGACAGGATCGACAGTGTTGTGGACGTGTGTGACATTGTCATCGTCAAAACAGCGGAGCACGTGGAGGATTGCGTCTGTCTCGCGGATGTTGGCAAGGAATTTGTTGCCCAGACCTTCGCCCTTGCTCGCGCCCTGTACAAGACCGGCAATGTCGACAATCTCGACGGTCGCAGGGACTATGCTGCGCGGCTGACACATCTCGACGAGCTTGTTGAGACGCGCATCGGGGACGGTAATCACGCCCACGTTAGGCTCGATTGTGCAGAAAGGGAAGTTGGCCGACTGGGCCTTGGCGTTGGAGAGACAGTTGAAAAGGGTCGATTTGCCGACATTGGGCAGACCGACTATGCCGCATTGAAGTGCCATATTATGCTGTTGATGATATGATTGTTATTATTTCAAGTTTGAACTGCAAATTTACATAAAAAATTTCACTCGTCAAACTCTATGTCTGTTCTCCGCACGAAACCGAATTTCGGATGCGCGTGAATCATGACGAGTTCAGCCAGAGCGACCGCCTCGTCTCCCTCAGCCTCATCTTCAACTCCACGCAAATCCACCACGACATCCGCCCCGCCCCAGCGGGCGGTCACATCATCAATCACTCTTTCAAGCTTTGACACATCAGCCGGATTAAATGGATAGTATCGGCATCCCGAAGCCTGAGCCAGCGGCGTGCACCGCTTCGAATCAGAGTGGCAGAGCGCCACTGAGGCATCAACGCCTCTGAATATCCTGACAAGCATCCCGGCAAGCTCCGTCGGACCGCCAATCACCACCGCATTCAGCTTAGGAAACGAAAGAGTGAAGTCGCCCGGTTCGCGTTTAGCGCCCGCAGCATGGACCACCACCCGGCTTTTTGGCGCAAGTTTCCCTGCGCGATATTCCTCCATCCGTTTTTCAAGATAATTATCAGCCATACGTATCTCTGTTTTTCCTATTTATTTCGGTTATAATACCATTTCTCTGTCACTTGTATTTCGGATTCAGCGCCGATTTAAAAAAATTTCTCAAACCTGAGCCCTTACGCTTCTCATATCCGGGAAACTTAGTGGCGACATATCTCTGATCGGGCTTCTCGACAGCACGGAGCCGGGCGTGGTCGATACTGTTGACCCTCCCGACAAGCTCGACAATCGCAGGCTGCAATTCCGGAGCATGGTCAGGAGAAACAATGGCCACAGCTTCCGCACGCCTGTCGCGCTTCTCGAATTTCTTTGCCTGCCCGACGCTCATATACTCTTTGTCGGTGATATACATTTCAGCATATGTGTCCACATCGAATTCCTCTCCTGCATGCAGGAATCTCGGCAGGTCGCGGCCTCTGCCCTTCGACTCGATGTTTATCGCCAGCCCGGCGATGTTGTCGGCGAGAATAAGACCGCTGTTCACTTCCGCAAACCTGTATTTCAGTGTGAATCTCGAAAAATCCACCTTTCCGCGAAGATACACCGCCAGACTCTTGGCCCAGCCATGACCGGTCGTATCGGCAAGCACATCTACATCCAGACTGACATTCTCGCCATCCTTCCGCCATATCGACGCAGGGCCATATTTACCCGCAACCGTATCGCAGGCAGCCTCATCAAACCCTTGAAGGCGCGCCGGAAGCTCGGCTCGGTCAATGACACCGACCCAGTCCGACCACGAGAAATGCTGACCGAAATAATTGCTTACACTGTCAAGACCCTCGTCGTTCGAAAAATGATAATATGACTTCGAGGCAAGCACACGCGGACTCGTCCACCCGTCATAGCCCTTTGTCCTCCTTGCAGGAATCATGAAATCGACCATCTTTTCCCGGAAAAGAAACACGGTGTCGGCATATGTCGTAAGCATCGAATATTCCCTCACATACCCTTTCATATAAAGCACCTGACGCTTTTTAGGCCCGACCACAACTTCCGGCAGGTCATAGGCAATCTCGCGAAGCTTTATCAGTCCGTCTGTAGGTACTTCGACAGTCGCGGGAGCATATCCGAGACTGCTGACAGTAAGCGGATAGTCCGACAAGGCTATCCTTTCGGGCAATTCCCCATTGTCTGAACTGATTCCTACAGGTTTACCGCTCCTGCCGAACACCGACGCCTTAGCCAGCGGCCTGCCAGAAACAGAATCCACGACAACCGCCCTCTTCATAGCCCCGGAGAGCACGAAAGGCAACAGAATCATCGACAATGTCATCAGCAGAAATCGTGGCATAATATGCGTGTGATACAAAAGCGTTTAATCATCATTGAGGGCAACCATTACGCAAAATTCATAAAAAACCTCGAAACCCACAAAGAATAAACCTTAAATGATGTCAACACTTGTCACCAGACCTTTAATCCACCACCTACCTGCCATATCAATCAAAACGGCAATCTACCTGCATAATTTGACCTGAGTACCATCACTGCCATTTATGTCATTATCAATACATATGCCACAAATAAGTCAGACTTGTCGAAAGACACAAGTCTGAGCTAAAGTCAAAACAATGAGACAATCGAAGATAAATGCCTTGATTTATTCTTAACAGATTTAAATAATATTCCTACTTTTGTAAATTAATCGTGTCTTTTGACATGGGTAGTGTTAATTTATAATCAATACGACAAAAATCATGGCTTGTACTTCTGAATTTATAGAGTTTATATGTGATGTCCTTGCACCTTTGGGCGAGGTCCGTCCCCGCAAGATGATGGGTGAATATATCATTTATGTAAATGAAAAATGTGTGATAACGGCTTGCGACAATATGGCTTTTGTCAAAAAACTGCCGTGCATTGCTGATTTGATGTCAGATGCTGAAACCGGATGCGCATACGCAGGTGCTAAAGAGGGATACATTCTTGATTTCAATGACCGCCATAAAGCCCTGAAGGTAATTGAAACCTTGTGGGAACATCTGCCGTTTCCGAAATCCAAAAAGAAATGACCGGTGATTACATCTCAATCGAAAATCCGACTTCCTTCCTCAGCCACTCATCATGTCAAAATTGACAATTGATTTTATTTATTACTTTTAAAAACAGACAACGGTGCGTAATCCGGGCAGGAATTAGTAATTTTGCACACTGAAATTAAAGCCGGGTCAAGAACAAACCAATCCTCTACGGTGTATGTTTCAAAGAACCGAATTTTAAATCGGATTTAAGTTTAAAATCTGAATTATGAAAATGTCTCTTTTGCGCCAGAGGCTCAAACCTTGGATGCTGCCGATAGCCATGTTGGCCGGAATAGTCTTTCATGACTTCATGGGGAAAATTGAATTCATCGCCCCCTACCTGATTTTCATCATGCTGTTCATCACCTTCTGCCGTGTCAAGCCGAGTGAATTCCGCGTCACATCCCTCTCGTGGGGACTACTCTCCGTGCAGGTCATAGGCGCGATGGCAGTCTACTTCTCACTCCTGCCGTTCAGCACCGACCTCGCCCAAGGCACATTCATCTGCGTCTTCTGCCCTACGGCCACAGCCGCCCCGGTCATCACCGGAATGCTCGGAGGAAGCGTCCCCCGGCTCGCCACATTCTCGATAATATCCAACATCACCGTCGCCATCCTTGCCCCGGTCTGCTTCACCCTCATGGGCACAGAGGCCGATATACCATTCCTTGAGGCCCTCACCACCATCTCAATCAAGGTGATGCCTCTGATTATCCTCCCGCTCATCCTTGCCCTCATTCTGATGAAAGTCTCACCCAAGGCCCACCGCGCCGTCGCCGAGCGACAGGCGATCTCGTTCTATATCTGGGCTGTGTCGCTCTTCATCGTCGTCGGACGCGCAGTAAGCTTCGTCATGGACGAACCCTCCGAAGCCGTCCCCGAAATGATACTCCTCGCCATCCTCTCAGGCATCGTGTGCTGTCTCCAGTTCTGGATCGGACGCAAAATCGGACGGCGATGCGGCGACAAGATAGCAGGAGCGCAGGGACTCGGACAAAAAAACACCGTGCTCGCAATATGGATGGCCTTAACCTACCTCCATCCCGTCTCATCAGTCGCACCTGCGGCCTATGTGGCATGGCAGAACACCATCAATTCAGCGCAGCTATATTTCAAGACCCGACGCGAGACACGCCAATCCGACTGAGCCTCAGACATACATAGTTGCTTAAACAAATTAAGAGGGTGTTTAATAACAATTGGAGCATTCGTAAAAAAACTAAAAACTTCCCAATTACGTTAGTATAAAATAGACAGCGCATATAGCACCGTCAGTCAATCATTAATTCTGAAAATGAGTCATGGCAGCCAACAGCATGTATGAAAACCTCATGGGGCTTCCCCTATTCAACGGCGTGAGCTACAACCGCATCTCAGAGATTGTGGGCAACACACGCCTCGCTTTCTCCAAATATCTTCCCGGAGAGACAATCTTGGAGGCCGGCGACCCGTGCACGCGCATGATGTTTGTAATCGGCGGATGCGTGCGGCTCTCCGTGCGAAACTCAACCGACCGTTTCGGCGTGACGCAGACCCTCCAAGCCCCGTCGGTCATATCGCCCGACTACCTCTTCGGACGCAACACCCTATATCCGGCAACTGTCACAGCCATCGACACGGTCTCGATAATGCAGATAGAGAAAAACGATTTCATCAACATCATTCGCACTGACGAAGTCTGCCTGTTCAACTACCTCAACTACATCTCGACAAACGCCCAGAAAGCCATCGACGGAGTCCTCTCGCTCACATCCGGTTCGCTCGAAGAACGAATAGCCTTCTGGATCATAGCCCTCACGCAGCGCGATGCCCATGACATTGTTCTCACATGCAAGCAACGCGACCTCTATACCCTTTTCGGCGTACAGCGATCGTCGTTCATCAGCACACTCGACAGCATGAAAATGCGCGGGCTCATCGACTATACATCAACTGAAATCCGTGTAATCTCACGCAACGACCTGCGCTCAATCCTCCTCAAAACCCCTGATTAGGCAGTGGCAGACCATACGACTGAATATCCGCGCCGGCTATACATCTCACACGATACAACAATCCCGGAGTTGTCATTCTTCAACGACACTCCGGGATTGCCTCTTATAAATCCAAATTACCTTTACTTCCTATAACCGCATTTGACGCATACGCCTTCTTCATTAAGGGCGATACCGCAAAGCGGGCAACGTTCAATCACCTTTCGGTCGGTATACTCTTCCGAAGCAGCATTTTCACCGCTTGTAAATGTAATCTTCGCTATATTGAGCTTGTCTTTAAGCAAGTCATAGACAATTTTTATCATTCCTTCCACAGTCATTGTCTCCTTGGTGACGACAAGACGGGCATCCGGATACGCTTTTGCAAGCTCCGTATTGAAAGCCTCGCCTTTAAGTGTATTCTGTGGGTGGCCGTGAAGGATTCCCTGTTGCTCATAGACTCCTATGATCGCAGGCAGCAACGGATCATCTTCACGAAGCACAAGTGCATGGTCAAAATTTTTCAGCACATCCCACGCTGTCTTTTTTATTTCATTACACGGGAACACCATGTTGACACCCTTGTTAATCGAGTCTTCGACCTCGATTGTAAGCGTACCGGTATGACCGTGGAGATACTGGGCCTCGCCTTTGAAGCCATAAAAACGATGGGTGTACTGCAAATCAAATGTGGTTATACTTCTCATAGTCAGATAATGGTTTTGTAATTAGACTTGGGGTAACATAACATTTACGTTGGTGTTTTAAATCACACTCTGTCACAGATAAACAAACATGATGTCAAATCGGTTTACACACGACATAAAAACATCCGAAAATAAACAAGGGACTGCCTCGATGAAGCAGCCCCTGCGATATGATATAAATTACTGAAATTAACGTCCGATGCGTGAAACAATACGCATAAGCTCGCCAATCCAGAGCACCAGCGATGTCCCGAGGATTATAATCGCCCAGTCCTCAATCTTGAGCGGGACAACGTTGAAAAACTCTCCGCCGATGGTGACAATCACAACCTGTCCGATAAATATGACCAAAGCTATCAGCAGGAACTCACCACAAGCCTTCAGATGGAAAGCGCTCTTGTGGGTGGCATAAGCACGTGCGCTGAACAGATTCCAGAACTGGAGCATCACAAAGGTGGTGAATACTATGGACAGCTCATAAGGACTCAGCCCCTGAGGCGCACCGATGCTGACATGGAGCAGGTCGGCAAGAGAATTGACCTCCGCATGCTCAAACACATAGACCATTCCAAGCACAATAGCAGCAAAGAGGAGGCCCACACCGCCAATGAAGCGCCACATTGAACCGGTGATGATAAAACTCCGGCGGTCACGCGGTCCGGCATCCATCACCGAACGCGACGGCGGCAGCGACGACAGAGCCATCGACGCAAAAGTATCCATTATCAGGTTGACCCAGAGCATCTGGGTCACTGTCAGCGGAGATTCAGTGCCCATAAAAGCACCGACAAGCACCACCAGACAGGCAACGACATTGACCGTCAGCTGGAAAAGGATAAAACGCTGGAGGTTCTGGAAAAGAGAGCGTCCCCACATGACGGCACGGCCTATCGAAGCAAACGAATTGTCGACAATGGTGATGTCGCTGGCCTCCTTTGCAACCGACGTTCCGTCGCCCATCGAAAGGCCGACGTT
Source organism: uncultured Duncaniella sp. (assembly GCF_910578445.1). GTDB lineage: Bacteria > Bacteroidota > Bacteroidia > Bacteroidales > Muribaculaceae > Duncaniella. The sequence continues at coordinate 9,964 of NZ_CAJTQC010000012.1, forward strand.
GGCTGCCTTCAGCGCAGGCGCATCATTAGTGCCGTCACCGGTCACGGCCACGACCTGTCCCTGCTTCTGCAACGACTCTACGAGCCGCTTCTTGTCCATCGGGCGCGCCCTTGCAATGATTTTCAGGTCTCCCACTCGGTCTGCAAGCTCACTGTCGGTAAGTGCTCCGAATTCAGGACCTGTGATTATGTTGCGCTCACCGTCGCCCTCCTGCCACAAGCCAATCTGACGGCCTATTTCGCGTGCGGTAGCCGGAGTGTCGCCGGTAACAATCTTTATGCCTATTCCTGCATTGATACATTCGCGTATCGAACCGGGGACTTCGGCTCTCACCGGATCGGCGATGGCCACGACACCGATAAATTCCAGTCCGTCGGCATCGACACCATCCTCACCTATTCCGTCGACCCCGGCAGGGAGCATACAGGTCGCAAACGCAAGCGTGCGCATCGCCTTCTCCTGATAACCGAGAAGCTGCTCGTTGATTTTGGCACGCTCAACCCCTCCGCTGACACTGTCAGACATTGCAAGCACGATTTCGGGCGCACCCTTTACAAACAGGCGCTCGCCTCCGTCGGGTGTAGCAATCACCGTGGCCATATACTTGCGTTCGGTCGTGAAAGGAAGTTCACGCACCACCTTTGCCTCCTCGCGCAACGGACGGTAATCCACTCCGTTCTGTCGCAACCAGAGCAGCAAAGCGCCTTCGGTCGGATTGCCAAGCACCGAGGGATGCTCCGCATCACTCAAATCGAGCTGCGCGGTCGAGTTGACAGCGATGGCAGTCTCGATCAGACGGCTCATAGCATCGTCGCCGAGTTTCTGACCGGGAAGACTGTAGAAATCAGTCTCGGCCACACGCATCTGATTTTGCGTCAGCGTGCCGGTCTTGTCTGTACAGATTACGGTTGTCGCGCCCATTGTCTCGCAGGCATGCATCTTGCGGACAAGATTGTTGGTGCGCAGCATGCGCCTCATGCTGTAGGCAAGGCTAAGAGTCACAGCCATCGGCAATCCTTCGGGGACTGACACGACGACAAGTGTGACAGCAATCATGATGCTTTGGAGGAAATATGCGATAAACGACAGCCATTCGAAATCAGGGTTCGAGAGCATATACATGACGATTCGTCCGAGAATCACCGCACCGCCGATGACATAGCTACCCTTTGTGACAAGAGCGCCAAGACGTTCGAGCTGTTCGGTCAGCGGAGTCTTTGTCCCGTCGTCGATATGAGCGGCCTCATAGACCTTTCCGTTCTCCGTCGAATCGCCAACGGCAAAGACCTCGGCCACACCATGCCCCTCCATCACGCGTGTGCCACGCATCACATGATTCGAGGGGAAAGTCGCCTCCGGGTCAAAATGGTCGGGATCGGTGGTTTTCGCAGCCATCGGTTCGCCGGTCAGAGTCGACTCATCGACGTTGAGCTGCGTGGATTCGAGCAGGACAGCATCGGCCGGAATCTCCTGACCGGTGTTGAGGATAAGTATATCGCCGACAACCACATCCTTTTTGGATATTTCTGTCGGATTGCCGTCGCGGACCACCTGCACAAGCTCATCGTCGTTGACCTGATTGAGAATCTTGAACTCGTCCTCAGCCTTCTTCTCGAAATAAAACGACAGCCCTGTGGCAAGAAATATTGCCATGAATATACCGACAGGTTCAAAAAAGACTGTACCGGCCTGATTGAGCGCGAAATATTCATAACACGAAATAAGAACCGACAACACACCGGCCATAAGAAGCACAATGATAAGCGGATCTTTGAATTTGTCTAAAAACAGCCGCCACAGCGACTCTTCCTTAGGAGGCGTGAGCACATTCGCACCATGAAGACGACGGCTCTCCTCGACTTGCTGCCGTGTCAGTCCACGGCGTTGGTCAGCATTAGGATTCATAGTCAAAAAGTGATTTTTTAAGAAGCCACAAAAGTATTATATTAATGAGTCATACGCAAATCAAGGCCATTAATATTTTATTAAATTCCACTCTGCGACAGAGGCATCAAGCCAACAATACTTTTCAGTTTAACGGTTATCACCTTCAATATGTTCACAGCCAGCCAAATCGCCTTGTGTCACGACTTTTTGTTCTCACGCCTGCGCAACTTCTCAAACATACGTCGCTGACGGCGGTTCATCCTGAAGGCCACATCCTCATCGCCTGTCACCTCCCGTAGAGCCGTTGTCATTATCTTCTCGATATCCTCTTTCCGAACCTCCACATTCTCATGCTCTGACTCTCCCTCGGCATCCTCACTCCTTCCACCTGCTGATTTTTCCTTTCGTTTCCTTGCTCGTTCACGCGCCTTGAAAGAGCGCTCTATCGCACGGTCTATTTCAGGCTTCAACATAGCGAATATCAGTCTCACGGTCAACGAATTCAGCGAAGGCTCTATCCCCATGCCAAGATAGATGTCGACAGCTCCGACAGCCTCGGCATGCTCTTCAGCAGACGCTCCGACCGCGTTTATAGCATCCGCAATACGGACTTGGATGCCTGAGTAAAACTTTTTTGACACTCTCATGACAGCTTCCAGACGGGTGGAAGCTGTTTCTTTATGCCGGTTTACGGTATTTCCTGTCTTCTTCATATTTTTCTGAAATGATTTAAATTTGTTTTCACAAATTTATGTCCGCCACACCCCAAAAAAGGTGCGATAATACAAAACCTCGCCCCCTGAAACCTGCTTTTATTTTGCCCTATGGCTTATTATCCCTAACTTTGTCGGCCGAATTCGCAAAAACATTTCTGATACCGCCCAATGGAACAATTGTCACCCATAATGCTTGCCGGGACAGGCAGTGATGTCGGCAAAAGTCTGATAGCAACCGGACTCTGCCGTATTTTCAGGCAGGATGGCTATAATCCTGCGCCCTTCAAGGCTCAGAATATGGCTCTCAACTCCTATGCCACACCCGACGGGCTTGAAATCGGACGCGCCCAAGCCGTTCAGGCCGAGGCTGCAGGGATAGCATGCAGCACCGATATGAATCCGATTCTGCTTAAGCCATCAGGCGAGCACACTTCACAGATTGTCATAAACGGACGTCCCGCAGGCAACCGCGACTCATATTCCTATTTCCGCAAGGAGGGACGCGAAGAGCTGCGCAAGGTTGTCCACGAAGCGTTCGACCGTCTGTCGCACCGTTTCAACCCGATAGTGATGGAAGGTGCGGGAAGCATTTCGGAAATAAATCTCAGAGACAGCGATCTGGTCAACATGTCAATGGCCGGACATGCCGACGCCGGCGTGATACTCGTGGCCGACATCGACCGCGGAGGCGTGTTTGCAAGCGCCTATGGCTCGATCATGCTACAGCCCGAAGAGGACCGGCGACGCATCAAGGGCATAATCATCAACAAATTCCGTGGCGACCTGAGATTGTTTGAAAGCGGAAAGCGGATGATGGAGGAAATATGCGGAGTCCCTGTCCTCGGTGTCGTCCCCTATGCCGGTGACATACATATTGAAGAGGAGGACTCGGTGGCTCTGGGTCTGAAGGCCACAAAAAGCGCCCCCGACAAGGTAAATGTCGCAGTCGTATTGCTCAGACACATTTCGAATTTCACGGATTTCAATGTTCTCGAACGCAATCCCGACGTGAATCTCTTCTATACAAACAATCCCGCCGACCTATCGTCGGCCGACATCATCATCCTGCCCGGAAGCAAATCGACTCTCTCAGACCTCTATGAACTGCGTCGCAGCGGGCTTGCCCAAGCAATCGTCAGAGCAAGAGACAACGGCAAGACAGTCATCGGAATCTGCGGAGGCTATCAGATGATGGGCATCGAGGTCTGTGACCCGGACGGAGTCGAAGGCAAGCTCAACAGCCTTCCCGGACTCGGTTTGCTGCCGGTGAAAACCGTGCTTACCGGGACGAAGGTGACACGTCAGGTCAGTTTCCGTTTCCTCGGAGACGAAAATCTCTGCAACGGCTACGAAATCCACATGGGACGGACCGAGGCCGACAAGACAGCCACACCCCTGAACACTATCTGCGATGACGGGACTGCCGACGGCTGCTTTGCCGACAACCGTTGTTTCGGCAGCTACATCCACGGTCTGCTCGACAATGCGACTGTGGTCAGCTATCTGATTTCGCCATATCTGAAAGAGGAACGAAGCGAAAATTTCGACTACGCAGCCTTCAAAGAAAAACAATATGACCTGCTTGCCGAACATCTGCGGAGACATATTGATATCGACACACTCTATAAAATCATGATGCGCCATGATTGACGGACACGGAGACGACTCATTTCGTTATGGCACACGCATACGCCATAATTTCAGCACAAACATCTGCTCGGATGTCGACCATTCGGCCCTGATTGACTTTCTGGCGAAAAAAGCTGCCTGCATCAAATCATATCCCGAACCACGACCTGAATCAATCGAAGCACGTATAGCCGGAAAGCTCGGGATTGATAAAGACAATGTCATGGTGACTAATGGAGCGACCGAGGCCATCTATCTCACAGCCCATCTGTTTCAAGGCGGAAAGTCGGCCATCGTCAGCCCGACATTCCGCGAATATCAGGATGCGTGCGCGATTTATGGACATTCGGTCACATTTATCAGCTCGCTCGCCGAAATTCCTGCCGACACCACCTGCGTGTGGCTATGCAATCCCAACAACCCTACGGGTGTGACTATTGACAGAGAGTCGCTACTTGACACGGTGGCCGCAAATCCGGCAACCGTTTTTATCGTTGACCAAGCCTACAGCGACTACACCTTGCAGCCTCTTCTGACTTCGGCCGAAGCTGCCGGAATCAATAATCTCGTGCTTCTAAGCTCGCTCACCAAGCGATTTGCAGTGCCGGGCCTCAGGATAGGCTATGCAGTCGGCTGCAAAAATCTGATGTCGGAAATCGGGAAAATGCGGATGCCTTGGTCGGTCAACCAGCTTGCGATAGAAGCAGCCGGATTTCTACTCGACCACAGTGACGACTATGTGATTGATGCCCGCAGCCTCCACTCAGAGGCACACAGAATCAGAAAAGCCTTGGAAGAACTGGAAATCACATCGACCGACACTGACTGTAATTTCTTCCTTGCAAAACTTCCTCACGGAAAAACGGCCTCGCAGCTGAAAGATTTTCTTATCGACAGCTATGGAATCCTCATCCGCGATGCCTCTAATTTCGAAGGCCTCGACGAAAGCTATTTCCGCATCGCCTCACAACGCCCCGAAGAAAACGATTTACTTATAACAGCTTTAAGAGAATGGATGTCGCAATCATAACCCTGCTTCCCCTGCTCCTCGCATGGTGTCTCGATCTGATTTTCGGAGATCCCGCACGTCTGCCACACCTGATAGTCGGATTCGGAAAATCAATCTCGTTTTTTGAACACCGTCTCAACAAAGGTCGGCACAGGACGGCTAAAGGTGCATGCGTGGCCATCGTACTGATCCTGTCCGTATATCTTGCGACACGAGGACTTCTCCATCTCCTCTCGCCATGTATATGGCTAAAAACAGCCGTCGAAACCATGATGATATTCTACTGCCTTGCAGGGACGACACTCATACGCGAAGTGAAGATGGTCTTCAAGGCTCTTGACCGTTCGCTCGATGCCGGACGCAGACAGGTGGCGCGTATTGTCGGCCGCGACACTGGACAGCTTTCCGCTACTGAAATCAGGACGGCCGCACTCGAAACCCTGTCCGAGAACCTGAGCGACGGTGTGATTGCTCCATTGTTCTGGTATGCCCTGCTCGGTGTGCCCGGAATGGTGGCATATAAGATGGTCAATACGCTCGACTCTATGATCGGCTACCGCAACGCGCGCTATAAGGATTTCGGATGTGTGGCTGCACGAATCGACGACGTGGCCAACTTTATTCCCGCACGCCTGACAGCACTGCTGATGGTAATCGCGGCCGGACAGCCGAGTCTGTTCGGTTTCGTCAGACGCTTCGGAAGCCGGCATGCAAGCCCCAACAGCGGTTATCCGGAAGCAGCCCTCGCCGGAATACTCGACTGCCGCTTCGGAGGCCCTCACGACTATTTCGGCGAGACGGTCGACAAGCCGTTCATCGGAGAAAACGAACGGGAACTAACCTCAGCCGACATGCACACAGCACTGCGCGTCAACCGCGTGGCCGAAACGATGGCCGTGATTCTTGCAGGCGGCACACGGCTGCTATTGCTTTAGTCAGTCACACGACCAATTTGCTTTACCTTGATAATATATAATGGTAATATCGGCGCGGAGGGATGTCTAATCCAATTCAATCTCGATGATTTCACCATAGCCGGGCTGACGGGCAAAAGCTTCCTCATCGGTCAGACCGCATAGCGTGGCAAGGGCGTGAATCATGATGCCTCCGTGTGTGAAGATAGCCACAGAACCGTAGCCCGAAGCACGCAGGTCGCTGATGAAATCAAGGAATCGCTCACGCTGCTCCATCGACGATTCGCCTCCGGTGGGTCGGACGTTAAGAAAATCGGCATACCACAATTCAATACGCGGATCTGTAATCTCGTCATAACGCTTCATCTCCCATTCGCCGAAATTCATTTCCATGAGACGACGGTCAAGCCGAGGATTTACATATCCACATCTGCGAGCCAGTTTCACACAACGCGAAAGCGGACTTGAATAGACAGCATCGAACTTTAGTCCATTCAATCGCTCACAGACCTCATCAGCCTCAGTTTCAAAGCTATCGGCGACAGGGACGTCAGACTGTCCGTAGCACACACCCTTCGCTACCGCCACCGATGTATGGCGTATCAAGGTCAGCTTCATAGTCCGCAATGTAAGATTACAGCAATGCCAAGAATCATCGACAGCTCACACAGCAGACATGTCGCACCGCAGCAGTCTCCCGTATAACCGCCGATTTTTTTTGCCATCAGCAGCGACAGCATCATGCACATAGCTATCGGACATACTGTCGACAATGCCAGCCAAGGATTCAGCATCAGCATGAAAAACATCGGCAACACACCGCATATCATCTGAAAAACGAGCTGATACCAGCGCATACGCGAATATGAAATCTTGTTTTTCGCTCCCTCCGGCCGTGCATAGGGCAGAATATTGGTAATCTGACCGGCACAGAGTTTTGCAAACGGGTCGGCGGCAAATACGGTACACACGGCCACCACTGGATCAAATGAAGCAAAAAGGCTCACCCACAGGGCTATATAGCATATCAGTCCGATGACACCGTAGGTCCCGATATGAGAATCTTTCATTATCGAAAGAATTCGGTCCTTGTCACCTCCACATCCGAACGCATCGCAAAAATCAGCCAGACCGTCCTCATGGAGAGCGCCGGTCAGAAACAAGCGCCCGACAAGCGCAAGGATGACAGCCGTCGGCCACGGCATCGCAAACGAAAAGCAATACATGGCAAGGGCTGTAAGCCCACCTGTAATCCAGCCGGTCAGCGGCCAGTAGACCACCGCATCGGAATAGTCGGCCTGCGATGGATTCACCCATTTCCAGATCGGAAGACGGGTGAAAAGGATGAGCGCCGCCGCAAATTTTTTCATATCAGGAGGGTTTATTAGAAATATTTTGTCACATTCACATCCTTGAACGAATCCATGTGATTGATCATTCTGACAGCTGACTCTATGATAGGATAGGCACACACAGCGCCGGATCCTTCGCCGAGACGCAGGTCAAGATGAAGCAGCGCACGCACACCGAGATGTTCGAGCATCAGTTTGTGACCGCTCTCGTCGCCCTGATGGCCGAAGACGGCATATTCGAGCACTGTGGGACAAAGACGTGAAGCGGCGAGGATGCAACTCGTCATGATAAAGCCGTCGACTATTATCACCATGCCGAGTTCGGCAGCACGGAGCATAGCGCCGACAGCCATCACCATCTCATATCCTCCGAACCAAGCCATACGTGACTCCACAGAGCCGTCGCCGTCATAACGGGCGAGCGATTCGGACAGCACTTCATATTTATGGCGTATGCCGGCGGAGTCAAGTCCTGCGCCAGCACCGATACACTGCTCCAACGGTATGCCGGTGAAAAGATGCATCCACATTGACGACGACGATGTGTTGCCACTACCCATCTCACCGAAACTTACGATATTGCAATCAGTTGTGACATGGATTTCGTCGATTACCTCAGCGCCACGCTTAAGGCAAAGCTCAAATTCGTCGGCAGTCATAGCCGCCTCATGACGGAAATTGCGTGTCGATTTACGGACTTTTTTGTCAATGATGCCGTGACCGGCGGGAATGTCATAATCGACACCGGCATCAACGAGCACAAGGCGGAAACCGTGCTGGTCACAAAGGAAGTTGATGCCTGCCCCACCCTTTGAGAAATGTCCGAGCTGCTGCCATGTGACTTCTTTCGGTGAGACGCTTACACCTTCGGCTATCACACCATGATCCGCGGCAAAAAGCACATTGTGAGGTTGACGGAGTTCGGGTGTGAGGGTCTGCTGAATCATACATATACGTGCAGCGAGCTCTTCAAGGCGTCCGAGCGATCCTTTCGGCTTTGTAAGATTGTCAATCTTGTCTATGACACTGGCCTCGATAGCTGTGTCGACCGGTGGTATTGAAAATGTCATTATGATTGGTAGATTACTGTTATTTTATTTTAAGGTCTATGCCGGAGACGATGAAATGGACTTCGTCGGCAATCGAGGCGATGTGCTGATTGATTGAACCTTGCAAATCTGTAAACCGTCGCTGCATGGCGTTTTCAGCAACTCCGCCGAGCCCGATTTCATTTGTAACCATTATAAGGATCGCACCCGACGAGACAAGCACATCAAATGCCTTTTTCATCTCATCAAGCGCTCTCGTGCCATCCTCTCCACATTCAAAAAACCAATTGGTCGCCCAGAGAGTAACACAGTCAAACACCACCACATTCTCAGGAGTCAGCCTGATGCCATCGACATGAAGCGGCTCTTCAAAGGTGGTCCACTGCTGACCGCGACGCTGCTTGTGGACATCGACGCGATGACGAAAATCCTCATCAAAGACCTGAGCTGTGGCTATATAGAAAGGATTGCCCGAAAGAGACATGGCAAGACGTTCGGCAAACAAACTCTTGCCTGAACGCTGCCCCCCGGTTATCATTATTATCATCGTTCCTTTTATGATTTTGCTTTCCTTGCAAAATTACAAATTATTCCGACTCCGGGCAAGCTGACGTTAATTTCGAGCATAATTCAAATCATAATGAATGTAACCGATAATCAGGAATTTTTCACTCTGAAAGTTTGCTAATTATGAGATAAAGCCTTAAATTTGTGACATAAACATTTGAAGTCATGATACATTCAATACCCAATCCACCTATGGACAGAGCCGATATCGCTCGCTTCCGTGACACTCTGGAGAAGCATCTCCGGGGAGACTTCAGTGCGGAAGAAAAACATCGGATTGAAGCACGTCAGGCTCGAACAAAAGCAAACGCCAAACGAATCATTTCTAATTGTGGAGGAAAGAACCCCTTGCTTGGATATTGATTTCCAAATCAGACTCATGACAGATGCAGACTATGCGAATATGGCTGTATTTTCATGCGGTGTTGAAAATTTGGACAATTTTTTTCATCACGAGGTAAAGGAATGCGTTGACCACCATTATCTTTCTGCATACTGTGCATTCCTTAATTCAGGGGAAATTGTAGCTGTTTTCACTTTAATGAATGACGCTCTTATGATTGCCGGACAAGTGGAAAAAGAAGATTTTATTGACGATATGAGGTTTGATACAGTAATGATATCGTTGACTTTTTCAAACGTCAATCATCATATCCGGCCATCAATATCGGACATCTCGGAATATCAACTTATCACCAAAGATGTGGTATAGGCTCTGCGATAATAGACCTTGTAGCCGATACATTTTCAAACTACAGTCAGGCCGGATGCCAATTTATAACCGTTGACGCACTTAACAATGAAAAAGCGATTCGCTTTTATCTTAATAATCAATTCAATTTCCAGACAAACCGAGACCATTACTCTACCACAAGACGCATGTATCGCATATTATAAGATATTCGCCTACTGATGATTCCGACTCCGGGCAAGCTGACGTTTCACGTTCCTGCGGCTCGCCATGATGTAAAAAGCACTGAATATGCCGGTAGCCACGAGGATTATAGCCTGAAAACTCCAGCAGACAATCGAATATGCCGCACCGTCGCTGTCGCTGATTCCAAACAGACTCAATGCGAACATTACAGCGATGTTCCACGGCCCGAGACCGCCGTTTGAGGGAACGGCCATGCTACACGACCCGAAGACAAACACTACCAGTCCCGGCACAAGTCCCAGAGGGTAGGCCGAATGAGTGACAAGCTCACGCGTAAACGGGAAGGCAAAGAAACACACATAGGCCTCGAAGAAATAACAAATCCATATCCCGAGGGTCAGAATGAGATAGAGCCCTGTACCTTTCATGTGGAACAACACCTTGAAACCGTCCCATATCCTTACAATACTTGCATTGATACCCTTGACAAACGAGGTGTTACGGAAAATTCGGTCACATACGACCAAAAGAGCTATCACAGCGATAACCACAACCCACATGACACCATCGGTCATCACTCTATGTATATCTTCGCCGATCGGATAACGGTCAAGAAACCTGTCCATAGCAGGATGTGCCACAAAAAGGGTCAGAATGATTATAAGAAATATCATTATGCCGTCCGACGCCCTGTCGCCAAGGTCCGTGCCGACAACTGTCGACAGTTTACACCCCTCACGACGGCTGATGTAGACACAACGCCATGCCTCACCAAGAAACGGAAACACGAGATTCAACGCATATGCCCCGAAAATCGACACACTCTCTGCGACAACCGGGATACGAGGTATGCCGGCCGCACGCAACTGGATTCCCCAGCGGATGCCACGTATGATGTGTGACAAAACTGTCAGTGCCATCATTGCTATGATATAGCGATAATCGACACCCTGTTTTATTATCGACTCGATCTGATGGATGTTTACCTTATGAAACAGCCATAAGATAAGCCCTGCCGAAACAGCCAACGGCAGGATGACCTTGAGCACGCGCCCGACAATTTCAAATCGGCTGCGGCGGGAGACCGGGGATGTAGGAGTAGATGTCTGCACGTAGATTTAACAATCTTATTATGAAAAGGGATTGGTCATGACTGAAATTTCATTCCAAATATCCCTTCAGCTTATACGTCAAGACTTTGCAGGACGCAGGAGCTCAATCCAGTAACCGTCGGGGTCTTCAATGAAATATATCCCCATAGCAGGATTCTCATAACACACCACACCCATCTGCTTGTGAAACTCATGGAGACTTTCATAGTCCTGCCCGGCATCAAGACGGAGCGCAAGATGTGTTTCGTTCTCTCCAAGGTCATAGGCCTGCGGATGGTCGCGCATACAAGTCAGCTCAAGGCGAAAGCCGGTAGTGCCGTCGCCCATATAGGTGATTGTAAAAGCTCCGTCCGGGCCGTCGATATGTCCGACCTCCTTAAGCCCCAATGCCTTCTGATAGAATTCCATCGAACGGTCACGGTCAGCTACATTGATATTGTAATGATCGAAATGAAGTTTGAAATCCATTGTAAAAAATTTTAGAATACATCTATTATACCCTAAGCCGACGCAAAAAGTTCATATCCGGCAATAGAAACTTTTCCGAGTAAAATAGCACCTAACATTGCAAAACGAACTTAATATGAAAATACATAAAGCTCTTCCGCGACATGAATTCCATCAAAGGTTGAGCGTTTATCACAAATAATTGCCATCTTTGCACTTTAATAAAGTTTCTATGACAAATTCTCATACCGACACACCGGACATCAACCACACTGAGACCGCATATATCATCCGTGAATGCCGTGAGGCTGATTATTCCGCACTCGTTGACCTGTGGGAACGGTCGGTGCGCGCGACACATGCCTTTCTAAGCGAGGATGACATCAGTGAAATAAAATCAAAACTTGCCTCAGAATATTTTCCGGCCGTTGACATCCACATTACGGATGTCAACGGAATCCCGGCCGGCTTCATCGGTGTGGCCGGAGACAAAATCGAGATGCTCTTTATCGACTCCGTCTGTCAGGGCAAAGGCTACGGGACAGCACTGCTTGATTTCGCCATCGGGAAAGGCGCTAAGCTCGTCGATGTCAACGAACAGAATCCCGCAGCACTCGGATTTTACGAATCCAAAGGATTCAGAACCGTCAGCCGGGATGCGACCGACGATGCCGGCCGGCCGTTCCCCATACTCCATCTGTCGCTATGACACGGACAGGCTGAATCAGTAGCAATATATGTCCATATCTCAGGCAAAGATTTCCATTTATCGCAGTAATTGCCTAACTTTGCCTAACCATGAAGTTCAGCCAGATTCCAGACCACGAGAATGTAAAGCGACAGTTGCGCGACATGGTCGCCGACCATCGCATCCCCCACGCCCTGCTGCTCCACGGACCGGCAGGTATAGGTAAATTTCTGATAGCACGCACTTTCTCTCAATATCTCCACTGCCAGTCACCGCTGCCCGAAGGAGAGCCGTGTGGAGAATGCCCTGCGTGCCGTCAGCACGAATCGTTCAACCATGTCGACAGCCTATACGTGTTTCCTGTCGTCAAGACCGACAAACTGAAAGCACCTGTTTCCGACGACTACATGACCGAATTCAAGGAGTTTGTCGGAGCAAACCCGTTTATGGATTTCGAGCGCTGGACAGGATATTTCGAAAAGAAAAACGCCCAGCCGGTCATCTATGTCAGCGAAAGCGAAGCGCTCGAACAACGGCTTTCGGTCACGACGACAGTGTCGAAATACAAGACCGTCATCATCTGGCTACCCGAAAAGATGAACGAACAGACGGCCAACAAGCTGTTGAAACTGATTGAAGAACCATTCTCCGACACAATCTTCCTGCTCGTTTCCGACAACGTCAAGGCAATCCTGCCGACCATATATTCACGATGCCGTCCGATCGAAATGAAACGTCTGAGCGACGAGACAATCGCATCCTATCTGACATCGCGTCTTGCCATCGACCCGCAGGACGCTCTCGCCATGGCCCACATAGCCGCAGGCGATATCAACAGTGCCCTCCGCGCGATGGATGCGACAAGTGTCAGCCGCATGTTCTTCGACTATTTCGTCAGACTGATGCGTCTGGCCTATCAGCGCGATGTCAAAGCCCTTAAAGAATGGAGCTCCGACCTTGCCGCGCTCGGCCGGGAGCAGGAAATCAAATTCTACGACTATGCCCAGCGGCTCATACGTGAGAACTTCGTGTATAACTTCCATGTGCCCGACCTCCTCTACCTCAACCGCGAGGAAGCAGGCTTCAGCAAAAATTTCGCCCGCTTCATCACAGAGAACAACGCCGAAAAAATCATCTCTGAAATGGACCGCGCAATCACCGACATTGCGGGCAACGCCAACGGAAAGATTGTCAATTTTGACTTCGCAATAAAGATGATCATCCTCATCAAGAATTTCTGATACCTCTCCAGCGACACACACTATGACACCATTTCTCCAGCAGGTAGCCTCGGTATATATCAACAACGAACTTCCACGGCTCGCAGACTATTGCTTCGTCTTCCCCAACAAACGCAGCGGTGTGTTCTTCCGCCACTACCTGTCACTCGAAGCAAAAGGCCGTCCGTTCATCATGCCGGAAATCGGCACTATCGCGGAAGTGACAAACCGCTTCTCGGCTCTGACCGAAGCTCCACGCCTCGACCAGCTGTTCATATTATATAATGAATACCGTGAACTGAGCGACGATGTGGTCGACTTCGACCAGTTCATTTTCTGGGGCGAGATGCTGCTCAACGATTTCAACGACGTCGACCTCTATCTTGTCGACCCGCATAAACTATTCGTCAACCTGAAACGCTTCCGCGAAGTCAGTTCCAACTATCTGACCGAGGAACAGGTTGAAATCATCAACCGTTACTGGGGCGAAAGATTCGTCCACACCAGCCCCGACGAATTCTGGACCCACATCCACCACCAGCCGACCTCGCTCGAAAGCAAGTTTCTGAAACTGTGGGAGGTGCTTGACACACTCTTCGAACGTTTCAAAAAACGTCTGCTCGACAACGGCATGGCCACCCGGGGAATGTTTGCCCGCAATGCCGTCAACTATCTGAGCCGGGGAGGAGACTCACGCCTGCCGTTTGAAAGATATATCTTCGTCGGGTTCAACGTGCTCACACTCTCTGAAATCAAGATATTCGAGAAACTTCAGGCCAAAGGCATCGCCGATTTCTACTGGGACATGGCATCGCCGGCCTTCAGCGACGAAGGCAACCGCGCAGCCTTTTTCATGCGCCGCAATGTGGAGTGTTTCCCATCGCTCTACAACCTTGCGGAGCTATATCCCGAAACGCCGACATTCCCCTACATCCACATCACAGGTGTGCCAACGGCATTCGGACAGACAAAAGCCGCCGGAATCCAGCTGAAACAATGGATTGACGACGGAACGGTCGCAAATCCCGGCAATGCCATCGACACGGCAGTGGTGCTGCCCGACGAATCGCTTTTCATCCCGATGATCCACGCTGTCCCGACAGCCATCACCGCCCTCAACGTCACAATGGGCTTTCCGCTGAAAAGCACCTCAATCTCATCGCTCATGTCGGCCATTGTCGCACTTCACCTGCGGGCTTCGCGCTCACGCGAAGAATGGAGTTTCTTCTACGAGGACCTGCGGTCAGTGCTCACCCACCCTCTCCTGCAGGCAATCGACCCTGACGGATGCAACGCACTGCTCAGACTGATGCTCGACCGAAGGCTCTACATGGTCCCGGTGTCGAAAATCACCGAGACCGCCCCGGCGCTCGCATTCGTGTTCAGCCCCGTGCGCGACACAAACGGAGTCAATGAGGTCCACTCTTATTTTTTCCAACTTATCGAAGGACTTCGCGCATACACACTCGGCCACAAGGAGCTGAAAATCGAAAACTATTTCCTCGACACTTATCTCGTAGAGCTTGAAAACCTCCGTGCGGCATGTTCACGATGGAACATCACCATGCGCGACAAGACCTTCATCGAACTGCTCCAGCGGACCATCTCGTCGGTCAGCGTACGTTTCACCGGCGAACCCCTTGCAGGACTTCAGGTGATGGGTGTGCTCGAAACCCGAGCGCTCGATTTCGATAAGCTCATCATGCTCTCGATGAACGAACATGTGTTCCCCCACAAGCAATACACCCGCTCGTTCATTCCCGACACACTGAGGAAGAGCTACGGCATGGCCACCACAGAACTTCAGGAATCCATATTCGCCTACTCGTTCTATCGTCTCATCTCGCGTGCGTCGCAGGTCAGACTCTTTTACGATGCCCGAACACTGAGCGGAAAGAACAGCGAAATCTCCCGCTACATAGCCCAATTGCTCTACCTCTTCCCTGAATGCAAAATCGACCACGACCTTGCATCGTTCACCACTCATCCGCTCGACGAGGAGACAATCTCGGTCGAAAAGAATGAGGGGATAATGAAAAAAATGCGTGAATTCACACCCGAAGGCGGCAAACGCACTCTCTCGGCAACAGCCATAAACGACTATATCAACTGTCCGCTCGCCTTCTATCTCAAACGCATCTGCCATCTCGACCTTGACGAAGATGTGATGGACTATATGGACTCAGGGACATACGGCAACATTCTGCACGAAGTGGCCGAACGGCTCTACAAAGAGCTGCGCGGCGACCGCGATGAAGTCAAGGTCACGTCAGAGATTCTCGACAGTTTCATCAAAGACGAGGTGAGGCTCGACACGATTATCACAGAGCTTATCAACGAAAATTACAACCGTCTGCCCAAAGGAGACCGCACTCCGCTCGTCGGCGAAAGTCTCGTGCTCGGGAAGGTGATGAAACACTTCCTCATCCTCATGTTCCGTCGCGAGAAGGAAATCGCACCATTTGACTTCATCGACGGCGAGCACAAGGTCGAGGCGACAATGAAGATTTCAGACGAGCTGACAATCAACATACTCCAATATATCGACCGAATCGACCGCATATATCCCGGCGGACGTTACGGCGAAGGGCTCGGACTGCTGAGAATCGTCGACTACAAGACAGGCTCTGACAAGACAGATTTCAACGACATCGACGACCTTTTCAATCCCGAGACCGACCACAGGCGCAAGGCTATCCTGCAGCTGATGTTCTACTGCAACGCATATGCCGGAAAAATCGGCTTTGACGGACCTATAATGCCGCAAATCTACTCGTTCAAAACCATGTCGACCACCGGCCTGCAAGCTCTGAAATATCAGAAAGACGATTTCACGGACTACCGCACAATCAACGAGGAGTTCATCGGACGCTTCAACGCCACTCTCACAGAAATGTTCGACCCGAATGTCCCGTTCACACAGGCCGTGGATGATTCCGCATGCAAGTTCTGCGGATTCAAGCCAATCTGCCGGAAACACTGAGCGATATACCTTATTTATAAATAAAATTATCAGAAGCCATCTGAGATTTCCGCGACACAGACGATGAAACTCTACATACACGTCCCCTTCTGCCACTCGAAATGCGCCTATTGCGACTTCTACTCAACACCCCGAAAGGAATGGATGGAAGCTTACACCGACGCGCTCATAAATGAATGGCATGTCCGCTCCGAAACTCTTGAAGAGGCTGTCGACACTCTATATTTCGGTGGAGGGACACCGTCGTCGCTACCACCTCAGCTGTTCAAGCGAATAATCGACGCACTCGACCTTGACCCACGGCTACTCCGTGAGGCAACAGTCGAGGCTAACCCGGAGGACGTGAGTGCGGATTGGGTGAGGTTTATCGTCAATGAGACACCTTTGCGACGTGTCAGCATGGGAATCCAGTCGTTTGACGACTCGGAACTGCATACTGTAGGCCGACGGCACACCGCCTCCCGTGCCATCGAAGCAGTCGAGACCCTGCGCGCTGAAGGAATCGCCAATATCAGCTGCGACCTCATCTATGGATTGCCCGGACAGGACATGAAGTCGTGGGAACGGTCGCTTTCAACGCTAACCGGTCTCAGGCCCGAACACATCTCGGCCTATCTGCTGTCATATGAACCCGGCACGCGCCTTTCGGTCATGCTTGACCAAGGCAAAATCACGGAAACGCCCGACGAAGTCGTCGAAACAATGTATGCACTTCTATGCGAAGCCACAGCAAAGGAGGGTTACCGCCACTATGAAATCTCAAATTTCGCCCTGCCGGGAAAGGAAGCAATCCACAACTCGTCATACTGGGACGGTTCGCCATACATAGGGCTCGGGCCGGGTGCGCATTCTTGGGACGGCACAAAGCGGTCGGCAAATCCATGCAATCTCAAAAAATATATCGACGGAAACGGCTCAGGCGTAAACGAGACGGAAGATGAAACGGTTGAAAATCTGTTCAACGACATGCTCATCACCCGTCTGCGGACAGCGCGCGGAATCAGCCTCGATGAAATCAGCGGAAAGTTCGGCTTGAAAATGGCCGAATCGTTCCAAAAAGAATCCTCGCCAATGGTGGAAGACGGACGGCTGATTCTCACTCCCGACAACCGATATGTAATCCCTGAAAGCCAATGGCTGACATCAAACTCCATTTTGCTCGAACTCATCAAAGTTTAAAACAACCTGTTCATAACTCAACCTGTTCATAACTAAAAATCAGATACCTCACGACCATGAAACGATTCAAACTGTTACTACCGGCTGTCATTGGCAGCGCCATTTTTATACAAGCCTCCGAACCGACACTCATCGGCCGACGCGGTTGCGGATATGCCATAGAGAACACAGCCGAAGCCTACAGAGAAGGCGCACGGCGTGGCTTCAGGATGATGGAAGCACATGTGCGCGCAACAGCCGACTCGGTGTTTGTCACATCACACGACGGCAAGACCGACCGTCTGGGAGGAAAAATGAAAATTGCGAACTCGACAATAGCCGAACTTCGCACCGAACGCTACACACAGACACGCGACAGCGCCACCTATGAAGGGTCGGGAATATGCACTGTCGGTGAATTTCTCGACATCTGCAAAGAAAACGGAGTCGCACCATTGCTCCATCTGAAAACATTTTCAAAGGACACGAAAGATTGCGGACATCTTTCACCTCTCGCAAGGCTTATCACAGAGAAAGGTGTTGCCGACAAATGCGTCATACTCA
Organism: uncultured Duncaniella sp.; assembly: GCF_910578445.1. Classification (GTDB taxonomy): domain Bacteria; phylum Bacteroidota; class Bacteroidia; order Bacteroidales; family Muribaculaceae; genus Duncaniella. Next base: position 28,136 of record NZ_CAJTQC010000012.1, read on the forward strand.
CCTCCGAACCGGACTATATCGACTATCTGAGAGCCAACCATCCGGAAATCAGACTCCAGTTTCAGGCCGATGCAAAGTGGCAGGAGCGTTTCGAATGGTCGTGCTCACGCAAACTCGACGTGCAGATACGCGCCGACCTCGTCGATGCCGACTGTGTGAAACGCTACCATGACGCAGGCGTAAAAGTCAACGTGTGGACAGTCAACACACCTGAGGAATATACGAGACTCAAAAACTGCGGAGTCGACTATATGGTGACGGACTATATCGTGCCATAGCGGTCAAATGTGTCATTTCCACGCTGTTTTTAACATAGGGGCAAGAAAATTGCAAGCATTTTAACCGTGATGTGGCTCGGGGTTCGTGGAAATTGCGTAAATTTGCATCCGCTAATTTACGGCTAATCAAATTTGTGTACCGGCTATGCTTGACATGCTTAAATTTTCACGAAAACCTTACAAGGTAGGTCTCGTCCTCAGCGGAGGGGGAGCACGTGGGTTCGCACATGCAGGGGCATTGCTCGCACTTGAGGAAGTAGGCATCAAACCCGACATAATCGCCGGTGTCAGCGCAGGCTCAGTCGTGACAGCAATGTATGCCTCGGGAATCGCCCCGGAAGAAATTGTGACCGCATTCAGCAATATGTCTTTCGGAAACCTTGCGGAACTTGGAGTGCCACGCGACGGATTTTTCTCAATGGACGGCTTCAAGAAATTCCTTAAGAAGCAGATTAAATATGAACGCATCGAGGATCTTCCGATTCCGGCACTCATCTGCGCGACCGACCTCGACAACAACAAGCCTGTGGCATTCTCGGAAGGCAGTATCGTTGACTGCGTAGCAGCATCGTGCAGCATACCCATCGTGTTCAAGCCAGTGAGAATCAACGGAGTGACCTATGTCGACGGCGGTGTGCTCGCCAACCTTCCGGCGTGGGCGCTCAGAGACAGCTGCAAATATGTCATCGGCATCAACTGCAGTCCCGTCCCCCGCAGAGGCAAGCCCAAATCAATCATGGACATTGCCCACCGGACATATGACCTTCTCGTAAAAAACAACTCGCAATCGCAGATGGAACTCTGCGACCTTGCCATCAGCATTGACGATGTCGCATCCTATAAGGTGTTCAACCTCAAAGAAATCCGGCGTGTGTTCCGCTCGGGTTACGACAACACTCTATCAGCGTTGCTTGATGCAGGCTTCACTTATCGAGGCCCTGTCAGAAAGAAATAGGAACATTTGATTATCAACACACAGCAGCAATATACAGTAAAGAAATATAATGGATCAGAAACCAGTCATCTATCAGCTTTTACCACGTCTCTTCACAAATACAAACACTCATTGTGTGCCCAACGGCACTTATTCACAGAACGGTTCGGGCAAAATGAACCATATCACCGATGCCATTCTATCCGGAATCAAGGAACTTGGGGTGACCCACGTATGGTATACCGGAATAATCGAACATGCTACCAAAACCGACTATAGCCGGTATGGCATCAAACCCGATAACCCTTATGTGGTCAAAGGTCAGGCCGGTTCGCCTTATGCAATAAAAGACTATTATGACATCGACCCTGACCTTGCGGAAAATGTCGAAGACCGTATGGGCGAATTCGAGGCACTCGTCGCCCGCACCCATGACGCTGGTCTCGAGGTTATAATCGATTTCGTGCCCAACCACACAGCACGCTGCTACAACAGCGACGCCAAACCCGCCGGTGTAAAGGATTTCGGGGAAGATGACAACACTGAAATGTTTTTCAGCCCCAATAACAACTATTACTATATGACCCGCCAGCTTTTTGCCCCGTCAATCGACCTCGGCACAGGCAAGAAAGCCTACATCGAATTTCCGGCAAAAGCTACGGGCGATGACTGTTTCTCGGCATTTCCGTCAGTCAACAACTGGTATGAGACAGCGAAACTCAACTACGGACGCGATCCGGGCAACTGGAGCACTCACTATCAGCCGATTCCTGACACATGGATGAAGATGCTCAACATACTTCGGTTCTGGGCATCGAAAGGCGTGGATGCATTCAGATGTGACATGGCCCACATGATTCCTCTCGAATTCTGGCAGTGGGTTATCCCAAATGTCAAGGACCGCTATCCGAGAATCAAATTCATAGCCGAGCTCTATGACGTCAAAATCTACCGCGACTTCATTGAAAAGGGAGGCTTCGACTATCTCTATGACAAAGTGAACCTCTACGACACACTGCGCGGCATACAGTGTTCAAACTTCTCGGCTGCGACAATCACCAACTGCTGGCAGACAGTCGAGGGAATCTCCGCACACATGCTTAACTTCCTTGAGAATCACGACGAACAGCGCTTCGGTTCGAAATTCTATGCCAGAGATCCAGCAAAAGTTATCCCGTCGCTCGTCATCAGCTCGATGATATCAACCGGTCCGATGATGATATATGCAGGACAGGAACTCGGCGAACAGGCGACCGACACGGAAGGATTCAGCGGTTATGACGGACGCACGACAATATTTGACTACTGGAGTGTGGCAACCCTGCGCCGATGGTACAACCACGGCAATCCTGACGGATCGCAGCTCACTCCCCGCGAACGCTGGCTGAGAGCCAAATACTGCACTATCCTCGGACTCTGCAACCGTGAACGTGCAATCTCCAACGGCCGTTTCTTCGACCTCATGTATGTCAACTATCAAAATCCGACGCTCAATCCCCACCGCCAGTATGCGTTTATCCGTTCATATGACGGCGAAACGCTCATCATCGCGGTGAATTTCGCGGCTGATTCTTGTGACCTCGCAATCAATATTCCTCGCCATGCGTTCGACATGCTCAACATCCCCGAAGGAGAGGTGTTCGCCACCGAACTCATCACACGCCAGCAGGACATCAAGGAGCTACGTGCGACAAAGCCGTTCAGAACAATGATTCCTCCCCACGATGCCGTGGTCTGGAAAATCAGACACCGTCAGGTGAAGCGCATTCCGAGCCGTTCATAAGAACTTTATCAACGAAAATTCCGCTCCATTTTCATCCCTGAGCGACTAAAAAAGCAACGGTCCGCATGTCTACCGAGACATGCGGACCGTTTGGTTTTTATCATTGTGTCACGCGTCCTTTAAAAGACGCATGTCGTCAGCATCACTTGCTGTTGGCAGGAAGAGTGCGATACTGCTCAGAGTAGCGGAGCACCTGAGGCAGATAGTCCTCCTCGTAGGTAATATTTACATCAGTTATATTTCCATCCTTGTCGGTCACAGGAGTGTAGACAGGGTTGACAAATCCCTTGTAGGGGGCGATGTTGAGAGTAGCATAGCGGTCAAGCACCTCTTTGTGGAGCTGGGGATCAACCTTTACAGCATAAGTCTCGACAAGATCGCGTCCGGCCTGATAGTCGCCTTCGCTCTTGATTCGCTGCACTTCGGCAAGGAGCTGTCCGAAAAGATCGCGGAGTTTGGCGTAATCATTAATCTTGATGTAGGTCTTGCCGTCGCGCTTCACCATTTCAATTACATTGTCTGCTTTACCCTTTTCATAAACCCATGCAGAAATAAGCTGGCGGTTACGCATGTGGGCTTCCTCGACATCCTTACCCGGCTCGATGCGCATGAGCTGAGTCATGAGACCGTTGAGGATGAACTTATAGTATTCAGCCTTGTAGGCATCAGGATTGTCAAGCAGACCAAGTTCGAGGAGCTTAGGATCGGCGAGATAGTAGAGGGCAAAGAGGTCGGCACGAGCTTCTTCGAGAGTCGAACCGTGGGCCTTGAGCGCATCGGGGTCTACACCGGGGAGCAGACGGCCGGAGGCATGACCAAGACATTCGTGAAGGTCGGTGTGAAGATTGTCGGTGATGAAGAGATACTTGTCCATGAGATCAGAGGTCTCCTTATCGATGACAAACTCTTCGTTGAAACCGTTGCCGTGAGAAGCCTCGTCGTAGGCCTGAGTGATGTTTTCAAGTGTAACCGATTTCGAACCGTGGGCAGCACGAATCCAGTTGGCATTGGGAAGATTGATGCCGATAGGAGTGGCAGGATATGCGTCGCCGGCAAGGATTGCAGCCGTGATGACCTTGGCGGTCACACCTTTCACCTTGTCTTTGCGGAAACGCGGATCGACAGGCGAGTTCTGCTCGAACCATTCGGCATTACCCGAGATAAGCTCTGTGCGGTGAGAAGCCTCTTCATTCTTAAAGTTGACAATCGATTCAAAAGCACCGGTCATGCCAAGGGGGTCACCGTAGCTCTCGATGAAGCCGTTGATGAAATCGACTCTCGATGCGGTGTCCTCAACCCAAGCAATCGAATAATCGTCGAATGCCTTGAGGTTACCTGTGGTGTAGAATTCGATAAGCTTGTTGATGACACCACGCTGCGTGTCATTCTCGGCATATTGCGCTGCCTTTCCGAGAAGATCGACAATGCGGGTGATGGCTTCGGAATACAGACCGCCTACCTTGTAGGTCTGCTCGACAACTTTGCCGTTTTCCTTGATGACACGGGTGTTCAGACCCCATGACACGGGAGTGGCGTCAGTTGTGTCCTTGAGAGCATTATAAAACTTCTCGACCTCGGCCTGAGTCACGCCGTCATAGAGATTGTTGGCAGATGTAGCGATCAGGTCCTGACCTTCGGCCTGATTCACACGCTTAGCCATTACGTTAGGATTGAAAATCACCTCATAGAGCGTGTCGATGTTTTCAGGTTGCTTGTCGGCGGGAAGCTTTGCAACATTCTCAGCAAGGAACTCGCGAGAGAACGCAGGTGTAAACTTGTCCATCGAGTAGTGGTGGTGGATACCGTTGGCAAACTCAATCTGTTTGAGATAAGTTTCAAGCGCCTTGAAATCCTTGCTGTCACGGTCGCCGTCATAAGACTTGTAGACATTCTCGATAAGGTCGCGTATCGCAAGATTGTATTTGCCGTTCTGATCCCAGAGCATATCACGGCCAGTGAGGGCTGCTTCGGTCAGATAGTAGATGAGTATGCGCTGCTGAGGAGTCAGATTCTCAAAATCAGGCACTTTATAACGAAGCACTTCAATGTCGGCAAAACGATCGACTGTATAGTCAAAATCGTCAGCCTTGACTTGGTCGGTTGCTTTTGACGCACACGACGTTATGGCTAATGCTGCCATAGCGGGAAAAATGAATTTGGTTAGTGACACGTGTATTAAGTATTAAGGATGAAGTATTAAATATTAAGTGTTAAGGAGGAAGTTACTACACACTTGTATTTATTCTACGTAGAGGACGAGGCCTTTGAGATATTCGCCTTCCGGATGATAGATGTTGACGGGATGGTCGGCCGGCTGGGTGAGCTGATGGAGAATGCGCACCCTGCGACCCGACATGGCAGCTGCGGTGAAGACGGCAAGACGGAACTGCTCCTTGCTGATGGCCTGCGAGCAGGAGAATGTGAAAAGAATTCCACCGGGCGCAATCTTCTCGAAAGCAGCAGCATTCAGACGGCGATAGCCGATCATCGCATTGCGTATTGCGCTGCGGTGTTTGGCAAACGCCGGGGGGTCGAGGACAATCAGGTCATATGCCCCCTTTTCCATACGGCCAAGGAACTTGAAAGCATCCTCGGCATATGACTTATGACGTTCGTCGCCCGGGAAGTTCAACTCTATATTGGCATCCGTAAGTGTGATTGCCTTAGCTGATGAATCGACCGAATGGACGAGTTCAGCACCTCCACGCATGGCATAGACAGAAAATCCGCCAGTGTAGCAGAACATGTTGAGCACCTTTGCCCCCTCGCTGTATTTCTGAAGGAGCGAACGGTTGTCGCGCTGATCCACGAAAAATCCGGTCTTCTGCCCCTTAAGCCAGTCGATGTTGAACTTAAGACCGTTTTCAACCGCGATATTCGTATCAAAGCCACCTATTATATAATCATTGACAGGATCAAGGCGCGCTTTGAAAGGCAGTGTGGTCTCAGACTTGTAATACACATTCCTGATGCCGGCGTCGGGCAAACGGGTAAGCTCACGGGCGATAATGTCGCGTGCGAAGTGCATGCCCGGGCTATGAGCCTGAAGCACAGCTGTATTTCCATAAATATCCACAACGCATCCCGGAAGGAAATCACCTTCGCCATGAACAAGGCGGAAAGTCGAATTGTCGGGGCGTATGAGACCGAGTTTCCTGCGCAGTTCCCATGCCTGCGACAAACGTTCGGCATAGAACGACGAATCAATCATCCGCTCTGAAGAATCGAGCATACGGACGGCTATCGAACCTATCTCATAGTGACCTACACCGAGTGAACGGCCGTCGGCTGCTTCGACACGCACAGTCTCGCCCTCTTCAAGTCCTTCGGGGAGGTGTGAAATCGCACCGGAAAATACCCACGGGTGGAAACGCAGGAGCGACTCCTCTTTTCCACGTTTGAGTGTGATGGTTTTAAGTTGTGATGACATATATCAATACAGTAATTTGCTGTGTTATTTAAAGAATGCCCGGAAGATGTCGTTGCCGTTGGCATAAAGCAGGAGCAGGAGCAGGAACGCCATGCCGACATACTGCGCGGCAATGAGGACTTTTTCGGGAGCTTGCTTGCCGGTGATGATTTCCCAAAGGAGGAACATCACGTGTCCACCGTCGAGTCCCGGAATGGGAATAATATTCATGAACGCGAGAGCGACCGAGAGGAAAGCGGTGATTTCCCAGAAGCTTAGCCAGTTCCATCGTTCAGGGAACATGTTGCCGATCGCACCGAATCCACCAATGCTCTCAGCACCTTCCTGCGAGAAGACATGACGCATCGAACTTACATAATTCGAAAGTGTGCTCGTACCGATTTCCCACCCCTTGGGGAATGACTCAAAGAAGTTGTAGCTGATGGTGACAGGCTCGTAGACAGCGGTCAGCGGACGGAGCTGGAAACCGAGTTTGCCATGGGAATTGGGCGTCATTTCAATCTTCAGAGTCTTTCCGTCGCGCTCAACCGTGACAGGGACTTTTTTGTCGGCATAGCTGCGGAGTGCCGCAGTCAGCTCTGAATATGACGGAGTCGGGATGGTGTCGACCGCAATGATATGGTCGCCCTCTTTCAATCCTGCCTTGGCCGCAGCCTCGCCGGGCACGATACGATCGATGTAGACAGGCAGACGGTAGGCAAGGAAACCTTTGTCGTCGTTCAGACGGAACAGGAAATCATCGGGAATGGCGATGTTGACCGTGTCCTTGTGGTTGCGGATGACAGTGACCACCTTCGCATCGGCCATCTTATAAGGATAGTCACCCTTCGAAGCGTCAAGCAGCTCTCCATCGGCCATGTAAGGGATGTCGCCGTTACGGAAACCCACCTTCTGGGCTGCCGGTGTGAAGTCGAAGCCCTCGGTTGCAGCATCAAACGGGATGTATTGCGAACCCCAGAGCATCGCTATGCCGGCATAGATAAGAATCGCAAGAATGAAGTTGAACATCACGCCGCCGAGCATGACGAGCAGACGCTGCCAGGCCGGTTTCGTGCGGAACTCCCACGGTTTTGGTTCTTGTTTCATCTGCTCGGTATCCATCGACTCGTCAATCATACCGGCAATCTTGCAATATCCGCCGAGCGGAAGCCAGCCTATGCCATATTCGGTGTCGCGCCACGAACTTTTATTCGGGTCAGCACCGGGTTTTGGCTTCGGTTTCCATTTGAAGAGTGAGAAATAAGGGTCGAAGAACATGTAGAACTTCTCGACCTTTATTCCGAATATGCGTGAGAATATGAAATGACCGAATTCATGTATGATTACAAGAAAGGCCAGAGCGACAATAAGCTGTAACGCTTTTATGAGAAATGTTTCCATTAAAATTTAAATCAGATGTATGTTTTAACTTTGTGCGTGTCCCGCGTCTGTCACGGTCAGCGCAGAGGAATCTTGCAGCCTGTGAGTTCCTCGGCAAAAGTGATGGCAGCCCTGTGGGTCTCCACATAGTCATCAAGCGTCGGCGACTGAATGAATGGAATCGCATCGAGAGTGCGCGTGATAGTGCCGTATATTTCCGGGAACGATATTTTTTCATCGAGGAAAGCGCGCACGGCCACTTCGTTGGCCGCGTTGATGATACATGCGGCGTTGCCTCCGCGATTGAGCGCATAGGGAGCGAGGGTCAGACAGGGGAATTTTTCAGGGTCGGGCTTCTCGAAAGTGAGTTGCGCGTAGTCAGTGAGCGAGAGCGGACGCTCCGACGACGGGAGACGCGTAGCATCGCCAAGCGCATAGCGTATGGGCAGACGCATGTCGGGGATTCCGAGCTGTGCTTTCACTGCTCCGTCGATAAACTCGACCATTGAGTGGACGATTGACTGAGGATGGACAACGGCCTCAATCCTGTCGGGCTTCACATCAAAAAGCCAGCGGGCCTCGATGATTTCGAAAGCCTTGTTGAGCATAGTAGCCGAATCAATGGTGATTTTAGCTCCCATGTTCCAGCGCGGATGACGCAGAGCCTGCGAAGGGGTGACACCTTCAATCTGTTCGCGTGAGAACGACCTGAACGGACCTCCGGAGGCAGTGATGATAAGTTTTTCGACAGTCGCCGGATCTTCACCCACCAGACACTGGTAGATGGCCGAATGTTCGGAATCGACCGGAATCACCCTGACAGGCGATTCACGGAGAAGGCTTGTGATCAGCTCGCCGGCCACCACGAGAGTCTCCTTGTTGGCGAGTGCAATCTGCTTACCCGCACGAATCGCACGGACAGTCGGAAGCAAACCGCTGTAGCCGACAGTCGCAGTGACCACCGTATCGAAATCAGGACGCTCCATCGCGTCAGCCATAGCTGCGCTGCCGGCTGCTGTCTCGATGCCAAGAGGAGAAAGAGCCTCGCGCAGACGGGCATATTTTGATTCGTCGGCGATTATAGCCAGAGAGGGACGGAATTTGACAGCCTGTTCGATAAGCTGCTCTACATTAGAACCGGCGGCAAGCACGGTAGCCTTGAAGCGCTCAGGGAAGCGCGAAATCACATCAAGAGTCTGCGTTCCTATCGACCCCGTCGAGCCGAGGATTGCTATGTTATGTGGCATGAGTGGATAAATCTATAAAGAGCATGTTTAAGAACTGCAAAAATACGCAAAAATCCTCACTTTGGCACGGTTTTTGCGGATTTTTGAGTAATTTTGCATATATAAGTTATCTATGAACCACCAAATTGATATATCCAAGGATCTTGAACGTCTCATCGGCCAAAGGCGTGTCAATGACGCGCTTGACCTGATTGACAACGCATCGGCCACATTAGGGGCTGTCCCGGAACTGCGCTCGGCCACATCGCGTCTTCGCGAAAGCTACGAGCTGATGACCCACTACGCACTGCAGGGCATGCCCGACCCGGCACGCCCCGAGCTATATGCCGGGATAATAGCTGACATCCGGGCGCTTGCCGACGAACTTCACCGCCGTTCGCGCCTCGACGATGCCCCTACCCTATATTTCAACACCCTGCGCTATCAGAACATGCGCCCCGACATAAGCATTGCCACATTGCTCGACGAATACCGCCGTGTCAACCGGCGCTTGCAGATGGCGATGCTCACTGAAGATGTCGAAAAGGCCGGGAAAGAATTTTCCATGCGTGCCGAAGATCTCGAAAAAAGAATATTCAACCTCATCTGGATTACATATCCGCTCACGGTCGACGATGCCGCAGCCATAGGCAATCTCCTGAGCGACATATCGCTCGCCGGACACTTCAAGCAACTGTGTGTGTCAGCCCTGATGTTAGGTCAGCTCGAATATCCCGACGAGAAACGCATGCGTCTGCTCATGGATGCCTATCTCTCGGACAACGCGGAAATATCAGTGCGCGCGCTGTGTTCGATGCTTATCGTCATGTCGGTTCAGCGCGACAGACCGTTTTCGCCATCTCTCTCCCGCCGCTTCGACTCACTACGCGAGGACAGCCGCTGGGGTGCTGACGTGAGGATGGCACTCCTGCAATTCATCCGCGCACGCGACACGGAGCGAATCGGCCGTAAACTGACCGACGAAGTGATTCCTGAGATGATGAAGCTCCAGCCGGAGCTTGAGAAACTCGGACGCAAACCGCTCGATCCGGAATCAATTGAAGAGAATCCTGAATGGGCCGAACTGCTCGATAAATCAGGAATAACCGACAAGCTTAAAGAGCTTCAGGAAATACAGGAAGACGGAGGCGACGTGATGATGGTCACCTTCAGCAAGCTCAAGACCTTCCCGTTTTTCAACGACATCTCCAACTGGTTTCTCCCCTTCCACACATCACACTCATCCATCGCCGGGAGCAACGACGCGTCAGTCCGTATGCTTGCCGACATAATGGAAAGCGCTCCGATGTTCTGCAACAGCGACAAATATTCAATCATCCTCTCGCTCGCACAAGTGCCGGAAGCCCAGAAACAGATGATGTCATCGCAGCTCAAAGCCCATTCGGCACAGATGGCGGCGATGAGTTTCGGCGACATCGACTCGTCGCAGAAAGGGCGCGAACGCCTTGCAGGAAAATACGTGCAGGACATCTACCGTTTCTTCCGCCTGTTCAGACGCAAGGGCGAATTCAACGATCCCTTCGCCACTACGCTCAACCTTGTGACAGTCCCGCTGCTGTCCGACATATTCGACGATGCCGACACTCTGCTCCTCGTCGGAGAATTCTATTTCAAACACAAGCATTTCGCCGACGCTTTCGATGTGTTCGAACGTCTGTCAGACAAAATCCCGCCATCGGCACAGCTCTATCAGAAAATGGGCTACTGCATGCAGATGCTCGGGGCGATAGACACAGCCGTCAGATATTATGAACAGAGCGAGCTGCTCAACGCCGAAAGTCTCTGGACCATCAAGCGACTCGCCATCTGCCACCGCAACTCCCGCAACTGGGGAAAGGCCGTCGAATACTACTCACGCCTTGCGGCAGCAAATCCCGACGACGCAAACGTGGCGCTCAATCTGGCTCTGTGCCATCTCGAAAACGGACAGACATCCGAAGCTATGCAGCTGCTCTACAAAGTTGAGTTCCTGCAGGGCGAATCAGACCGCTCGTCGCGTCCGCTTGTCAGATGCGCACTGTTGGAAAACAATCTTGATAAGGCCCGTCGATATTCCGACGCGCTGCTCTCGCGCACACCTTCGGCATCGGACTACATGCACGCAGGACACATCGAAATCCTCAGCGGAAACCTCGACAATGGAGTGAGACTCTACGCCGAGGCAATAGCCGCTGATAATTTCGACACTGGAAATTTCGTCAGGACTTTCAAATCAGACATGGAGACCTACAAATCCATGTCGGCTATCGACCCGCTGACACTCGGCCTGATTCTCGACGAGGCAATCAAACGCTCGTCGGCTCTCGGTCACAAGGTCTGAAGAAAACCGTACATTAATTAACCATTCACTGTCATATCTTCAAAATTTTTACATGCGTAAAATCCTATTATCGGCATTTGCCGCCGCAAGCATTATGATACAAGCTCAAAATCCGTTTTTCCAAGAATTCAACACCGCCCCCCACGGAGCGGCCCCCTTCGACAAAATAACATTCGCCGACTACGAACCGGCCATCGACCGCGGTATCCGCCTCGGCCTTGAAGCCGTCGACGCTATCGTCAACAATCCTGAAGCCCCGACATTTGAAAACACAATCGTGGCGCTCGAACACGCCGACACCGACCTCAACCGTGTGCTTATGGTGTTCGACCCGCTGCTCTCGGCTCTCAGCGACGACAACATGATGGAGCTGTCGATGAAAATCACACCCCGTCTGTCGGACTACTCCACTTCAATCTCGCTCAATGAAGGTCTGTGGAAAAGAGTAAAGGCCGTCTATGACAGCCGTGGCGACTATAATCTCGCCAAAGAGGACAGCATGCTGCTCAAACGCACCTACGACTCGTTTGTGCGCAACGGCGCACTCCTCGAAGGAAAGGACCGCGAGACATATTCAAAACTTTCGAGCCGTCTGAGCGAGCTGACCACACTTTTCGGCCAGAACGTGCTAAAGGAAATGAACACCTATGAAATCTGGCTCGGAGCAAACGACCTCGCCGGTCTTCCCGAAAGTTCTGTCGAGGCTGCAGCTCTGGCCGCACGCGAAAAGGGCCGCGAAGGAGAATATCTCTTCACTCTCGCCCAGCCGGTCTACATGGCTTTTATGAAATACAGCGACCGTCGTGACCTCCGCGAAAAGATGTATCGCCTCTACACAGGCCGAAACATCAAGGGCGAATACAACAATCTCCCGATAATGAAGGAAATCGCCGAGACACGAATGAAAATCGCCAATCTTCTCGGCTATCCGACATATGCGCACTATGCTCTCGAAAAGACTATGGCGAAGACCCCCGACAAAGTCTACGAGCTGCTCAACTCCCTGCGCGACGCATATCTCCCGGCACAGAAAGCCGAATTCAAGGAGCTTGCCGACTATGCTTCGTCAATCGAGGGTAAGACCATAGAACTTAAGCCGTGGGACTACAGCTATTATGCCAACAAGCTCAAGAACGCCAAGTATGCCTACGACGAGGAAAAGCTCCGTCCGTATTTCGAGCTCAACAATGTCATCGACGGAGTGTTCGGCCTCGCGACACGTCTCTATGGCGTGACATTCAAGAAGAATCCCGATATTCCTGTCTATCACCCCGACGTGACAGCATTTGATGTCATCGACAACGACGGTTCGTTTCTCGGAGTCATCTACACCGACTTCTTCCCCCGCGAGAGCAAGCGTCCCGGTGCATGGATGACAGAGTTCAAGAGCGAGGAAATCACTCCCGACGGAAAAGTGATACGCCCACACGTGTCTATTGTGATGAATTTCACCAAACCAACCGGCTCTAAACCCTCGCTCCTGACACCCTATGAGGTCGAGACATTCCTCCACGAATTCGGCCACGGTCTCCACGGACTTCTTGCAAACACAAAATACGCATCGTTGTCGGGCACAAACGTGCTCCGCGACTTCGTCGAGCTTCCTTCGCAATTCAATGAAAACTATCTCACCGAAAAAGAATTCCTTGACGGATTCGCACGCCACTACGAGACAGGCGAGGCCATTCCCTCGGAACTCGTCGGCCAGATCATAAGCTCATCGCAGTTCGGCGCGGCCTACGCATGTCTCCGCCAGCTCAATTTCGGACTCCTCGACATGGCATGGCACAGCATCACCGCTCCGGTCGACGACCCGGAAAAATTCGAGCAGAAAGCAGGTGCATCCGTGGCAATGTTCGACCCGATTGAAGGCAGCATGACCGGCAGCACATTCTCCCACATCTTTGCAGGCGGATATGCCGCCGGATACTACAGCTATAAGTGGGCCGAAGTTCTCGATGCGGACGCCTTCGCTCATTTCAAGGAAAACGGAATCTTCGACCGCGCTACTGCCGAATCATTCCGTCAGAACATCCTTTCACGCGGCGGCACAGAAAAACCCGACGAACTCTATCGCCGTTTCCGTGGCAAAGACGCCTCAATCGACGCACTTCTCCAGCGCGACGGCATCTCTCAGAAACCTTCGGGAAAGTTGCCCGTCCCCAAGGATAAATAATACTTGATACAAGATAATGCCAAAAACTTTCAGGCGGTTAAAAATCCAATCGGAAATTTTAACCGCCTGATTATTTTTTTCAATTCAGCCACGGTTAACCTTATTTAACTCCAATGAGCAAAATTTAAGCACTCAGGTTTCCTACTTTTGCATCATTATGACAGAAGCCACACTCGAAAAACTGAAAATACTGGCGGCAGCAGCCAAATATGACGTGTCGTGCTCGTCGAGCGGGACTGTGCGGCGCAACGACGGCAAAGGCGTGGGAAACACAGTCGGCGGTGTGGGCATCTGTCATAGCTTCGCAGCCGACGGACGTTGCATAGCGCTATTGAAAATCATGCTTACAAACTACTGTAAGTATGACTGCGCTTATTGCGTGAACCGACGGTCAAACGACATCCCGCGAGCCACGCTCTCGGTCTCCGAAGTTGTCGACATAACGATGGAGTTCTACCGCCGCAACTACATCGAAGGGCTGTTCCTGAGTTCGGGTGTGGTGCGCAACGCCGACTATACGATGGAACGCATCGCACGCATAGCCAAAGACCTCCGCACCATCCATCGGTTCAACGGCTACATACATCTTAAAAGCATTCCCGGCGCATCTCAGGAACTCGTCAACGAAGCCGGACGCTATGCCGACCGAATGAGCGTCAATATCGAAATCCCACGCGAGGAATCGCTCAGATACCTTGCACCTGAAAAGAACCATCAGAGCATTTTCGAGCCGATGGGATATATCAGGCAGGGTGTGCTGCAATGTCAGGAAGACAGGAAAACAATGCGCCACGTCCCGCGCTTCGTTCCGGCCGGACAGAGCACACAGATGATTGTCGGCGCTACCCCCGACACCGACCGCGATATCCTCATGGCCTCATCGTCGCTCTACTCAATGCCGACAATGCGGCGCGTCTACTATTCAGGCTACGTCTCCGTCAACACCTACGATTCCCGGCTGCCGGCACTCAAACAGCCACCGCTCGTGCGCGAAAACCGACTCTATCAGGCCGACTGGCTGATGCGCTTCTACCAATTCAAGGCCGAAGAGATTGCCGACGACACCAACCCCAACCTCGACCTTGAGGTCGATCCCAAACTCGGATGGGCGCTGCGCCACCCCGAAGCATTCCCGGTAGATATCAACCGCGCACCTTACGAAATGATATTGCGCGTGCCCGGAATCGGTGTGAAATCCGCCACACTCATCGTCAACGCACGCCGCTACCGTCATCTCAATTCGTCACACCTGTCAAAAATAGGTGTCGTCATGAAGCGTGCGAAATATTTCATCACCTGCGGAGAACTGACCGCAGGAACGATTGCCGACACGTCGCCGGAATATGTGCGCAGGATTCTGACTGCGCCGCGCAAGCTCAAAGGTGAAAGCCCGCTGCAACTGTCGTTAGATTTCTCATAAAATTTCCTAACAATCCACACCACAATGGTCATCTATCGTTTTGACGGAAGTTTCGACGGACTGCTCACGGCGGTTTTCGACTCGTTTGCGCGCAAGGAGCGCCCCGACGCACTCCTTCCGCCCGACGGCGACATGCCATTGTTCTACGACACACTCCACGAAGTCGACACCGACCTTGAAAAGAGCACCCGCGTCTGGAAAAAACTCTCCGCGTCAATTTCGTCAGGCGCACGCACCGCACTCATGACGGCCTTCCTCACCGACAATGCCGGATTTCCGCTTCTGGCACTGCGTTTCATCAGCCGTGCTGTCACCACTACACCGTCTATCGAGAATGATTTTTCCGACCCGGCAGTCCTTGCCGTCGTCAAGGAAGGGCGGCGCGTCAGAGGCGAAGCCCACCGGCTGCTCCAGTTCGTCAGGTTCCAGAAAGCGGTCGACGGAACTTATTTTTCAATGGTAGAGCCCCTGTTCGATGTGCTGCCGTTTGCCATAAAACATTTCGCCGACCGTTTTTCCGACCAGCCGTTCATCATCTACGACCGCATCCGTGACTACGGCTATCACTACGACGGGAAAGAGACAAAACGCATCACACTCCGGTCTGACAGCTATCACCTATCGACCGGCCGCCTGTCTGACGAACTGATGGACCCCGACGAACGGCTCTATCAGCAACTGTGGCGCAACTATGTCAGATATACAGCCATCACCGAACGCACCAACCCGCGCAAGCAACGTCAGGACATGCCTGTCAGATTCTGGAAATATCTCACCGAGATGCAATGACGATTGTCAGGAATTCTGTAACTTTACGCAGAATTCCAAATTATTATCGTATGCGTAAAGGACTGGTGCTCGAAGGAGGGGCAATGCGCGGACTTTTCACCGCCGGTGTCATAGATGTGATGATGGAAAACGGGATTGACTTCGACGGTCTCGTCGGGGTCTCTGCCGGATCGAGTTTCGGCTGCAACTTCAAGTCGCGTCAGCCGGGACGCGTGCTCCGCTACAATCTGAGGTTCTGCAAAGACCCGCGCTACATGGGACTGCGCTCGCTTCTCGCCACAGGCGACCTTGTCGGCGCTGAATTCGCCTACCACACACTCCCGCTCGAACTCGACATTTTCGACATTCCGACTTTCGAGAGCAACCCGATGGAATTTCATCTGGTCTGCACCGACGTGACCACCGGCAGCCCCGTCTACTACCGCATGGACCGTGTCGACTACGACTCTCTCGAATGGCTGCGCGCATCGGCCTCCATGCCGGTTGTCACCCGGCCAGTATGCGTGGCCGACGGACATCTGCTGCTCGACGGAGGCATCAGCGACTCAATTCCTCTGGCCTATTTCCAGTCACAGGGCTTCGGGCGCAACGTCGTGGTCCTAACACAGCCGCTTGACTACCGCAAAAGTCCGGCGCGCAAATGGGTGTTCCGGCTTTTCATGCGCCGCTATCCAAAAATTGTCGAGGCGATGGCAAAAAGACACGAGATGTATAACGCGCAGCTCGACTACATCCACTCACAAGCCCTGACTGGCAACACCTTCATCATCGCCCCGTCAGCCCCTCTGCCAATCGGACGCATCGAGATGAACCCCGCCAAAATGCGGCTTGTCTACGGGATGGGACGTGACACCGCGACCGCAATGCTGCCGAAACTGAAAGCTTTCCTTGACAGCAACGGCAGATAATTGAGATTGAGGATGATATTTAAATGATGATATTTAAATGAAAGCCTTGTCGTTGAGCAGACGGTTTTCGAGCGCCTCGAAATGGCGGCGCGCATCCTTGGTCGAAAGATAGGCATCAATCACATCGGCATGCCTGAAATTGTGGAGGTCAGTGCCTAAAAAATCCACATAGCCCTTTTCAATCAGTTTCTCGGCCACCCGCTTTTCCTTTTTGGTATATCCGCCTGCGAGCGACAACACATTGACCTGAAACAACACGCCTGCCCTGTGGAGCTGGTCGTAACGTTCGGGGTTTTCCTCGAAATAATAGTGAAACCGTTCGGGATGAGCCATTATCGGGTTGTAGCCCTGAATTTTCAGGTCAAACAGAAACTGGTCAAGCTGCCACGGCTCCTGAATGAACGAATTTTCCACGAGAATATACCTGTTCGGAAAAGTGGTGATCTGGCCTGCGGCAAGCTCCGCGCGGAAAAAGTCGTCGATACGGTTTTCCGACGCACGCGACAGCTCCACGTCTACGCCCGCCTTCTTCAGAGCCTCATCCAGCTCATGCAATGCAGGGTCGAGCACATCGGGAGTGTTCGGAAAAGTCGCCTCCGTGATGTGGGGAGTGGCGATGATGCGTTCAAGCCCCCAGTTACGCATATGCTTCACAAGTTCAACCGATGTCTCCACGTCGGGCGAACCGTCGTCGACACCCGGAAGGATATGACAATGTATGTCGGTTGTGAACGGAAATTTCACCGGCTCATTCTTTCTAGAAAGAAAACTAAAAAATGCCATATTAACTTATTCTTACTGCGTCTGTTGTTTTATATTTCACATACAAAGTTAACCATTCATTTTGTAATAGCCTAAAACGGCAGCCGGAAAAGAGTTTTCCGGCTGCCGTTTTTAAGAGGGTCATACATTTGTACGCCACTCTAAATATCCTAAAATGTTTTAGAATGTGTCAGGCAATCACTTTTCCGACCTCATCGGCCGACAGGCCGTCAGACGCTTTTCAGATAGATACTCACCTCCGGCCTGATTCCATCTTTTCTGACATTTATCGAGTCGATGGATGCCGGAGAAATCTCCGTTAACTGTTCTGAAGAAAGAACCCAGCTTTCATTGCCCTTATGCACCGACACGTTGCCAACCAAATCTTTCAGGAAATACTTAGGCAGTTTAACCTCGGCAGTCTGTGAGGTCTGTGCCGGCAGTTCCTCATCTTTCTTAATCTTGAATGTCACGGGAAGTGCATACCAGACATTGACAGCCTCACCATTCATCATGCCCGGTGTGAAAGCCGGGAGACTCTTGATGACACGTATAGCCTCATTGTCGAGCGACTGGTCCAATCGGCGGAGAACCGTCACATCACCTATCGAACCATCCTTTCTGACAACGAATCGGACCACTACCCGACCCTGCACTTCATTCTTATAAGCATCATGCGGATATCTGATATTGGCGGCCACATATTCGAGAAGCGCTTTCTCACCGCCGGGGAACTGCGGTTTTCTCTCAACCACGGTGTAAACTTTCGCATCGTCGGGCTGCTCCTTGGCCTCTTGGCGCTCAGTGGCGGCAGGAGCTGTCGCGCGTGCTTCGGGAGCGACGGCAGGCGCGGCGGTCTCACCCTCATAGGGGGCGGCCTCCGTGGCCTCGCTCCGTGGAGCAGTCTCATTCACCGGCTGCGCCACATCTCCGGCGGCCATTGCATCCGAAGCCACAGCCCCGGCGACATCCGTGGCCGACTCCGGCTGAATTTCACGGACATCCGCCTCCGCGACATTTTCGGCCGGAAGCATTGCCGGCTCATTTTCCGCCAAAGTTACCGATGCCGACTCCGGCGCGATGTCGTCACCACCACTCTCCACGCCCAACGACGCAAGAGCCGTGTCGTCGATGACCGAGGCGACAACATCGAGATTGGCCATACCGACAGCCACCGCAAGCGCAGGGATGAGCGCCAGACCGCGCAGACGGCGCGACGGGGATTTGTCGGTGTTATACATCATCGTGACACGTTTTTTCAGCTTACTGTGGTTCAGGCTGTTGGCAAGAGAGGTGAAACGATGGCCCACAGCCTTTTTAATCAGCAGCATCTGATATTGGCGAGCCCCGACACCCGATTCGAGCACAGCACCGTCGGCCTGATATTCATGGACAGTCTTAAGCTCCTCGCGCATGAGCCACGCAGCAGGATTATACCATTGGAACACCCCGACGGCCTGTGCCACCAGAAGGTCGATCCAGTGGCGAAGGCGCAGATGCTGGAGCTCGTGGACGAGAATCATGCTGCCGTCCTCCTCCCAGTCCTTGCGGCTCATCACCACATATCTGCACCAGCTGAACGGTGCAATCCCCTTCTCGTCGGTCACGACCACAATCTTTCCGTCATAGCGTCCGACTTCTTCGGCGCGCGATATTATGCGCCTGAGTCTGAGCCCGACCCATACGGTCTGGAAAAGCGTCGCGGCGACACCCGTGATATAGACCCACAGCAACACCGTGGTCCACAACGGCTGCGACGGAGCGACAAATTCTCCTTGGTCAACGACACTGACCATAATATCTTCAAAGTCGATTTCGGCCATAGGCACAGGCGCCGGTGCATCGGCCATGAGTCCGCGCGCCCACTCAATCGCCGGCAGCGCAGTGAGCGCCACTATATAGATTAGCCATAGGGCCACACGGTTGTAACGGTGTTGGTTTTCGCCGGCCATCACCCATTTGTAGGTGAGATAGAGCAGCGAAAGGAGGATTGAGCTGTAGAGAGAATATGATAGTACTGTGCCCATGAGAGATTAGGTTTAAAATAGTTAAGCACTGGCTACGTAGAGAGCGCTCCGGGTGGACGCGTCGATTTAAGGTGGCCGGATAGAAGGACGTCCGGCGGAGGGATGGTCGCCGGACGCCTTAATCTCAGGTTGGAATCTTGATTAATATCCCTGATATTGCGTTTTCGCTATTATTTCTTTGCGTTCTTGCTTTCGATGAGTTCCATGACTTCGCGGAGTTCATCGTCCGACATCTTCTCTTCCTCGACCAGAGCCGACACGGCGTTCTTGTAGGAGTTG
Organism: uncultured Duncaniella sp.; assembly: GCF_910578445.1. GTDB lineage: Bacteria > Bacteroidota > Bacteroidia > Bacteroidales > Muribaculaceae > Duncaniella. The sequence continues at coordinate 47,848 of NZ_CAJTQC010000012.1, forward strand.
TTGAAATAATCCTTCACCAGACGGGCCAACGAACGCTTCATGAAATCCTCCTTCTTGGCGATGGCATAGTAGCGGTAGGTCGGGCCAAAAACTTCGTGGCTCACATGACCCTTCTCTTCGAGAATTCTGACGATGGTCGAAAGGGTGTTGAAGTGGGGTTTGGGCTCTTCGTGGATGTTGACCATTTCACGCACAAAGAGAGGACCGCGCTCCCAAAGCATCTGCATGATGACCAATTCCTTTTCTGTGAGCATCTGTGGTTTTCTTCCTGGTTTCATAAATTGATGGATTTTAATGTTATGATTATTCTGTTATATCGTTAAAAAATCTGCGGTGCAAAACTATCATGGTAGTTTCACACCGCAAAGATAAAACTATAATTGAGTTATTGCAACGTAGGCGTAGTGTTTTAGTGTTAAAAATATTTAAAACAACTTATACGCGAATCTTACGCTGACAACCGGATAGACCTTGAAAGTTGTCATCAGGTCGACATAGTCGCCCGGCTTACCCTTGATATTGACCACATCCTTTGTCAGATTAGTGCCGTCGTGGGTGATGAGCGAAGGCGAACCGCCCCAGATCATCATGCCGCAGTCCACATCGAGCGTAAACCGCTTCGACTTGCCGAGGTCGCCGGTGTAGCCCAGCCCCACGTAGGGCTTGAATGCGTTGACAAAAGCCGAAACCTTGACCATGCCGTCGGTGTCGGGCTGCATCATATAGGGCTTTCCGTCCTTGAAGTCGCCGACATGGATACCCATGTGACCCTCGGTCTCGAGGTCGGCGCGGAGATCGTCGACAAGGAACGGGTCGAGATACGTGTCGCCGAAAATAGGTTTGTCGATTGCATCGTCGCTCATGATGAAGTCATAGAAGTTATTGTAGATATTGACAGCCACGAGCGACGGCATCTCGCCCATAGTGTTGAGCGCCTTGGCCACCTTGCGCGATCCGGCATAGAAACCCACCGTAGCTCTCCAGCCCTTTGTCTTCCAAGGATAGATGTCGAAGAGCATCTTGAAATTGGTCATGGTCGGCTTGCCGTCGAGCTCCACGCGGTCATCGACATCGATGCCTGTCAGACGGTGCATATAGTTCTGAAGCTTCTCGAAATTATTGGCTGTCACCCCGGCGCCGTCGGAATAGCTCTGAAGGCTGAACGACATCGGGAATGCGATATGGGGCGTGAAGTCGACACCGGCCCTGACGCGGACATAGTCTGTCACATGGGTCGAAAGGTCAAGTCCAAGACCGGTCGAACCGACGGAGACTCCGACATCAAGATGGCGGAACACATTGCGCTCCTTCGCTCCGAACGACATCTGGGCCTCACGGTCGCTCACCTGCGCATGAATCGCGCTCACTAAAAACAATCCGGTAATTACGGCAGTAATCCTGCGGACAACTCCCTTTGTGCTGTGTGTCATGCTGATATGTGATGGTTTTATTTCTTAATATTTATGTATGCTTTGATTGCATTTGTTGACAAATTCGTCGTGCAAAGTTACAAAATTCTTCCAAATTTCCGAAAATTTAAACAGCGAAACATTTTTTCCGTTAAAACTTGTTGCGTTTCGCATATTTTTACTACCTTTGCCACCTGATAAGATTATCAACGTGGAATTCAACATTTACTCTAACTCAAGCTATGACGACAACCGAATTTTCACTTTCAACTTAAACCACCAATAGAATAGATCACTGACGTTGCAGCAGGATATTATATATTTCTAAGGTTATTATATAATACTACCAACGGTAAAAGTGCTACCCCACAAGCACATAATTGCCGGGAAAGACATACACACGGATTCAATAATTTATAACGACTAATACATATTTAAATTAAACAAACTGTAATGAAGAAAAAATTCATCCCAGGTCTGCTTCTTTTGGCGCTTACTGCCGGAGGATTCAGCACGTTTACTTCATGTAAGGATACAGACGAAGATCTGTATACCAACCTTCGCGGTGAGCAGGTTAGCCTTCAGGCTGCTCTCGATGCCCTGAAGGACAAACTTACCAACTGCAGTTCAAACTGCCAGAGCGAAATCCAGCGTCTTGAAGCACTTATCAATGGCAAGCCTCATTACACAGAATCTGAGATTAAGGGTTGGATTACTGAGCTCACCAATCAGTATGCAACTCAGGATGCTCTAACACAGCTTGCCAATCGTGTTGCAGCTCTTGAAGGTAAAGAACCCGGAGGAAACGACCAGTTCAAGCCTGAAGATGTTGCAACTCTTACCGATCTTATCGCTATCGCTAACCAGCTCAAAGCATTAGTAGGTGAAAACGGAACTATAGCAAACCTTTCGACTGAAATCGCCAATCTTGAAAAGATTCTCAACGGCGACGGAACTAATCCCGGCCTCATCTCTACTGTCGACGGTCTTGCAAAATGGTTTGAAAATATCGGTCTTACAGTTGAAGAATTCCAGACTTACGTAAAGCAAGGTGAATTTATCTTCAATAATAAGACTGCCCTTGAAACTCTTGTAAGACTCCAGAACGAAGGAACTCTTAACGAGAACGCTCTCAAGGCTCTTAATGAAGTCTATGCTGACCTCGCAGGCATCCAAGAGATGTACAATACAATCTGGAATGGTGCTGAAGCTCCTGCCGACGGATGGTGGAACTACGCAGAGGTTATGCAGAACATCAAGAACAACTCTGCTGCCATCGCTGAACTTCAGAACGATGTTGACGCTATCTTCAACCGTCTCAACGACTTGGTAACAAGCCTCATCCTCCAGTCTGCATCAAACCACCTCTACGGTACATTCAACACACCCTTCGGCATCAACTCAATGGTGCTCATGGCCAACTTCGGTCACCTCGCTACTCAGGCTGAATCATTCCCTGTTTCGACTGCCAAGGATATGGGTGCAGAATGCTACTCTGACTCAAACATCGACTGGTCTTCAATCACATCTGACAAGTATGACCTGAATTCAACAGTTCTCGCCTATACTGTCAACAACGGTCAGGCTACTCTCGGTAACCTCTGGTTTACTGTAAACCCCGGAACTGTCAACCATCTCGACAAGGCCGGTTTCGCACTCGTCAACAGCCGTGAAGAAGTTTCAAAAGTAAACCTCGTTGACATCACTAAGGACGACGAAACTCTCATCAAGTTCGGTGTTAACTCAAACTCTCGTGCAGCAGGCAACGGCAATGGTCTCTACCGCGCTGAAGCTACCGTAGCCCTCGACGACCTCGACGCTATCAAGGTCAACATCGAATCAGGTCTCGCACAGTCACTCAAAGACGCTGTCAAGAACCACACTGCAGCCGACATGGCTCACCTTCTCAAGGCTATCTACAGCCAGCTCCAGAACGTATGCGACGCTAACGCACTCCGCTACACTTACGAAGCTGTTACCGGCAAGAACGAACAAGGCTACACCAAGGTTGAGCAGAAGGTTTATTCTAACTACGGTCTTGCTGCAACTGCCTTCAAGCCCCTCTCGTTCGCTACCCTCAAGGGCGAATCGTTCCGTCACCTCCCCACTATTTCGCCTATTGAAATCGACAAGTCACTCGTTGACCTCAACCTCAAGCCCTTCGAAATCGGCAATGTATCACTTGACGTAGAACTCGACCTCGGCAAGATTGAATTTGACGAAGTTGGTGAAACTATCATCGAAGTCAAAGTTCCTTCTAAGTTCGATCCTATTACCGGTGAAGCTACTGAATATACTACTGAAAAGGTAAATATCACTAAAGACCTTCAGCAGATTGTCGACAAACTTCAGGCTTCTGTTAACGAATGGTTCGAAGGCAAGGTTGGCGAACCCAGCCTCAACGAAAAGCTCCAGCAGCAGATCGAAGCAGCTGTCGACGCAGCATTCAACGGTCCTGACGGTCTTATCGCAAGCATCGAAAATCAGGTTAACGACATGATGGGCAGCATTCAGGATAAGCTCGACAACCTCGTTGACGACATCAACAACGACTACATCAACAAGGTCAACAAGCTCATCGACAAGTACAACTCTGTTGCTAACCGCATCAACAAGATGCTCGACGATCCCAACCACTATCTCCAGAGCGTAATGTTCCTCCGCAAGGCCGACGGCAACCTCGGTTTCCTCAGCACCGACTCTAAGCAGCCCTCACAGTTCAAGGGTAACGGCGAAGCTATCGAGCTTTGGGCCACTACCTACAACTTCGAGACTGTCTGCCCCGCATTCAAGAAGATTGTCGGCGTTGTCAAGGTTACTGACAAGAACGGCAATGAAAGAACTGACCTCAAGAATGCTGCTAACGCAAGCATGGCTAAGGTTCTCGACGGTCGCGTAAACCGCGTGGCTCTCGACGTTCGCGGCGCCAAGGGTGGTGTCTTCACCTACGAAATCGCTTATCAGGCAATGGACTTCACCGGTCACACTTCAACTGTTAAGTGCTACGTACAGGTAATCCGCTAATCGAATCGTCAAGGCTCAAATCTTTAGAAAACTAAAAACATGAAAATTAATAAGTTATTTCTAACAGCCTCACTCGCCCTCTGTGCAGCCTTCACGGCTAACGCACAGGAGGCGCAGGAGGAGACAGAATATGTCTTCCAGCCCCACTGGTATGTCCAAGGACAGGTTGGTATGCAGGAGACCTTGGGAGAAACCAGCTTCGGCAAACTCGCATCGTTCAACGCACAGGTTGGTGTAGGCTACCGCTTCAACCCCGTACTCGGCGCACGCCTCATCTTCAACGGCTGGACCTCTAAGGGTTCAATCGAAGTTGACGGCAAGCGTTCTGACTGGAAGTGGAACTACGTAGCTCCCACCGTCAACGCCACTGTTGACCTCGTTAACCTCATCGGCGGTTTCAACCCCGAGCGTCCCGTCAATGCCGGCATCTTCGCCGGTATCGGCGCTAACATCGCAGCCCGCAACGGCGAAGCCAACGACGTAAACAACGCCCTCAAGGCAAGCGTCTATGGCGATCTCGACGCTGCTGCCCGCCCCAATGTGCTCCGCAACATCTGGACCGGCACAAAGGCTCGCTTCGTAGGTCAGTTCGGCGTATATGCTGACTACAACCTCACCAGCAACATCAAACTCGGCCTCGAACTTCAGGCCAACGTCCTCCCCGACGGCTACAACTCAAAGAAGGCAGGCAACGCCGACTGGTATTTCAACGGCCTCGTAGGCGTGAAGTATGCTTTCGGAACAACCTTCAACAAGCAGAAACGCAAAAAGTGCTGCGCAGCTACAGCCGAACCCAAGATCATCGAAAAGATCGTGGAAGTTCCCGTAGAGAAGATCGTAGTCAAGGAAGTGATCAAGGAAGTGCCCGCACCCCTCACCCGCGACGTATTCTTCAAGATCTCTACCATCAAGATTACAAAGGACGAAATGTATAAGGTGGCTGAAGTTGCCCGCTACATGAAGGCCAACCCCTCGACCAAGGTAACCGTTACCGGTTATGCCGACAAGGGCACAGGCTCAATGAAGCTCAACCTCCGTCTCTCGGCTCAGCGCGCCGAAGCAGTTGCCAACGCTCTTATCAAGGAACATGGCATCGCTTCTGACCGCATCACAGTCAAGAGCATGGGTGAAGTAGAGGACCAGCCCTACTCAACTCCCGCCCAGAACCGTGTTGCAATCTGCATCGTTGAATAATCCACGATTCAGACACACATAAAACCCTCTGTATCGGGGCTGTGCCGAAAATGGCACAGCCCCGATTTTTAACATAGATTTCTTTCGGTTTAGTATTTTTTGTCGTAATTTTGCAACTCGAAAAAAAATATTCTTTGACATTTTTTTAATTTACCCATCTCCGATTTAGAAATGAAGAAACTCATCACAACATTCGTCGCCACAGCTATAGCTCTCTCCGCCTCGGCTAAGATTGAAGGTGACGGATACTACCGCGTCCAGAACTACAAGACCGGACGTTACATCTACGTACTTGACGACAAAGGCGAACTCAACTTTCAGGCAACGACAGCCGAACTCGGAGCACTCCAGCTCTATAAGAACTATGAAAATACCATCTCAGACCCATCGACAATCATCTATGTAAAGGACCTCAACGGCAAAAATCAGGATTTTGACCTCCAGACACAGGGGACCGGAGTGAAAACAATCATCGACTACCCCGTCAGCATCCGCCTTGCCAATGCCAAGCTCGGCACTTACATGGTCTTCGGACGCAACAGCGGCATGACACGCTACATCGGCGACGCCACCGAGTCGGACTCCGAGCGCGGATATGTCACCTCGATGGGCAACGGCGATTATTTCCGCTGGTATTTCCACCCCGTCACCACAGACGAAGACAACTATTTCGGCATCCTTCCCGAGTTCAATGACGGCAACGACTTCTATGCCTCGCTCTATGCCGACTTCCCCTTCTCATGCCATTCAGAGGGAATGACCGTATATTACGTGACATCATATGCCGACGGAGTCGCATATATCTATCCTATCGAAGGCACAGTGGCCAAGGGAACACCGGTCATCGTCAAGTGCTCGTCGCCCTTCACTGCCGGCAACAAGCTCAGTCTCGGTGGCGAGGCTGCCCCCGTCAGCTCAAACAAGCTCAAAGGTGTCTACTTCAACAACACCAGCCTTCTTCACAAGAATCTCACTCCAAATGATCCCGAGACTATGCGAGTGCTCGGTAGACTCTCCGACGGCTCGATCGGCTTCGTGAAAAGCACTGAAGTCAACCTGCCTCGCAACAAGGCATATCTCGTAGTCCCCGCAGGCTCGCCCGATGAAATCAGAATGGAAGTCGCAAGCTCAGGCATCACCGACATTACAGCCGACAGCAACGCCGCAACCATCAGCGTCAACGGTCTCGATGTCTACGTAGAGGGTGCAGCCGTGGCTGAAATCTACAGCGTCACCGGCCAGCTTATCGCACGTGGCAACGGAAACGGACATCTGTCAGTCCCGACCCCCGGCATCTATATCGTCAAAGCCGGAACAACCGTCCGCAAAATCATGGCACGCTAAACTCCTGCCGGAATAAACCGGAGGATAAAAAAATATCTAAACAACGCAGGATGAAATAACATTTTTCAGTTATTTCATCCTGCGTCGTTTAGTTAAAATAACCTACACGGAAGGCTGACGGTTAAGAGTGTGTAAAAAATTTATTGTTAATTTTTTAACAGCCCCAATCATATCTCCGGAAAACCCGACGGCGTATGCATGCGTTTTACCAACATGAAAATAATATCAGCCGCGCTTGCAGCAACGGTCGTGACAGCATCGTGCGCAGGCATAACAGACAAACACCTACAGACTATGGACAACGGAAATAATACGACAGACAACGTAAAGACAATCTATTTCGCAGGCGGATGCTTCTGGGGCACGGAACACTTCTTCAAGCAAATCGACGGAGTGGTCGGCACGGAGGTGGGCTATGCCAACAGCATTGTCCCCGACCCTACCTACAAGGAAGTATGCTCCGGACGCACGATGGCGGCCGAAGGCGTAAAGGTGGAGTATGACAGCTCGCGCGTCAGCCTCCCTGCGCTGATACAGCTCTATTTCATGACCATCGACCCCACGTCGGTCAACCGTCAGGGCAACGACCGGGGGACACAGTATCGCACGGGCATCTACTACACCAATGACAGGCAGCAGCACACGGCGCTCGCCGAAATCGCAAAGGAGGCGCAGCTCCACCGCCTCCCGATAGCCGTCGAGGTGAAGAAACTTCAGAACTTCTATCCGGCCGAAGAATATCATCAGGACTATCTCGACAAGAATCCGGGAGGGTATTGCCACATAGACCCGCGATTGTTTGAAGTGGCACGGCGCGCGTCGAAACCGCGGCAGGCCGATGTCGACCCTTCGGCCTACAGCCGCCCCGACAACACTCAGCTGCGCTCGCGGCTGACAGCCGTGCAGTATGCCGTCACTCAGGAAAGCGCCACAGAGCCGCCATTCCGCAACGAGTATTTCGACAATCATGAGAAAGGAATCTACGTCGATGTCACCACCGGCGAGCCACTCTTCGTGTCGACCGACAAGTTTGACTCCGGCTGCGGATGGCCGAGCTTCTCGCGTCCTATAAGCGACGATGTGATAGTCGAGACGAGAGACCTCAGCCACGGAATGGACCGCACGGAAGTCAGAAGCCGTGTCGGCGACGCGCATCTCGGCCATGTGTTCCCCGATGGGCCTAAAGAGCGCGGAGGAATGCGATATTGCATCAACAGCGCGTCGCTCCGCTTCATCCCGCTCGACAGGATGGAGGCCGAAGGCTATGGCGCATATATCCCGCTCGTCAGATAGAGGCGGAAACCGCCTGAGCTGATTGACTCACGGAGCAATAAAAAAGCCTGCGGTCCCTTTTGGGGTCGCAGGCATTGATATAATATAAGAACTATCGTTAGATTGGTTGCAAAGTTATGACAATTTCCGTTGTCATGCAAGCAACCGACGCTTATCGCTATGATTTTTTAAGCTCCGAGGAACTTGTCGACAAGACCCTTGACATGCTCGGTGGTGAAACCGAACTTCTCGTCAAGCACCTTGTAGGGAGCGGAAGCGCCGAAGTGGTCGAGACCGAACACCATGCCGTCGGCTCCCACGATTTCGCGGAGTGTCGAGGGAAGGCCTGCGGTGAGACCGAAAGCGGGAACGCCGGGAGTCATGACCGATTTGCGGTAGTCGGCATCCTGAAGGAAGAAGAGGCCGAGCGAGGGAACTGAAACCACGCGGGCTTTCTTGCCTTCGGCAGCGAGCTTTTCGGCAACCTCGCAGAGAAGCGACACTTCCGAGCCGTTTGCAACGAGGATCACATCGGGATTCTCAGCCTCGACAACGGTGTAGCCACCCTTGCGGCATCCTGCGTTTGCCTCGGCAAAGCGGTCGCCTGAAGCGGCGGGAAGGTCGGGGAGATTCTGGCGCGAGAGCACGAGAGCCGAAGGAGTCTTGAAGTTCTCCATAGCCATCGCCCATGCCACAGAAGTCTCGGCGGCATCGGCTGGACGAAGCACGAGCATAGAAGGCTCGCCGTTAAAGTTGCGGAGCTCTTCCATGAGGCGGAGTTGGGCTTCCTGCTCGACGGGTTCATGGGTCGGGCCGTCCTCGCCGACACGGAATGCGTCGTGAGTCCAGATATACTTCACGGGGAGTTCCATGAGGGCTGCCATACGTACTGCGGGCTTCATGTAGTCGCTGAACACGAAGAATGTGCCGCATGCACCAATGACACCGCCGTGGAGGGCGATACCGTTCATCACGGCTGCCATAGTGAGCTCTGAAACGCCTGCGTGGAGGAATGCGCCTGAGAAGTCACCGTTGGTAAACGGATGGGTCTTCTTGAGGAATGCGTCGGTCTTGTCGGAGTTTGCAAGGTCGGCTGAAGAAACAATCATGTTGTTGACCTTCTCGGCAAGCACACCGAGGACATCGGCCGAAGCCTGACGCGATGCGATGTTGGGCTTGTGGGGGATGGCCTTCCAGTCGATTTCAGGAAGCTCGTTGTTGAGGAATGTGTGGAGTTCCTTGGCGAGTTCGGGGTTTGCGGCTTCCCAAGCGGCCTGCTCGGCACGCTTTGCCTTGACGATTTCGCGAAGCTCTGCACGGCGTGCGTCGTAGAGCGCCTTCACGTCGTCGAAAATCACCCAAGGATTCTCGGGATCTGCGCCGAGGTTCTTCATTGTTGCGGCATAGTCCGCGCCCGAAGCGCTCAGAGGCTGTCCGTGGGTTGAGCACTGGCCCTCGAAGTTAGAGCCGTCAGCCTTAACGACGCCCTTGCCCATGACTGTATGGCCGATGATGAGGGTCGGACGTTCCTTCTCGCCCTGTGCAGCCACGATGGCTTCGGCGATTTCCTTGGGATCGTTGCCGTTGATTTCAATCACATTCCAGTTCCATGCACGGTATTTTGCTGCAACGTCCTCGCAGTCCACAGCGTCGACCATAGTAGAAAGCTGCACACGGTTGCTGTCGTAGAACATGATGAGATTGTGGAGACCGAGGTAGCCTGCGAGACGGCCTGCGCCCTGAGAGATTTCTTCCTGAATACCGCCGTCGGAAATGAAAGCGTAGGTCTTGTGGCTCATCCACTCGCCGAAACGTGCGGTCATGAAACGCTCTGCGATCGCACATCCAACTGCCATAGTGTGGCCCTGTCCGAGAGGACCGGAAGTGTTTTCAACGCCACGCTCGGGATGGAGCTCGGGGTGACCGGGAGTCGGAGATCCCCACTGGCGGAACTGTTCGAGCTCAGCCATTGTATAGTGACCGAAGAGGGCGAGCACGCTGTAGAGCATAGGCGACATGTGACCGGGATCAAGGAAGAAACGGTCACGGCCAAGCCACTTGCCGTCGTCAGGGTCGGTGATGAGGAATTGCGAGTAGAGCACATTGACAAAGTCAGCGCCTCCCATAGCGCCACCGGGGTGTCCGGATTTTGCTTTTTCAACCATAGAGGCAGCGAGAATACGGATATTGTCGGCTGCGCGGTTAATTGCTGTCAGATTCATGGGTTTAATTTATATTATTAAAATCGTTAAAGTTTATACATGAAGATTTTTCGGTATGCAGAGAGTAGTGCAAATATACAAATATTCGTTGAAATAACAGTAGAAAACAGTCAATATGATATAAATAAGAATCTATTTGAGCTATTCACGGTCAATATGAAAACGAATTCCCTGTCGTGACGACAAGGAATTCGACACACAATAGTAACAAATAATAGATGCACCGCTTTTCACAAAGAGGATTATCACCTATGCCTTGATTCCGGGATTCGACGGAATCATATTTTTTCTGCCGGATTCTTCAGGCTTCGGCCAATGTTTCCGCTCCGTCGCGGCAAACGGCAAATAAGGAGGGGGCTTCGGACAGCGACATCGAAATGCGCACATCCTATATGCTCGTTAGTTGAAGCCCCCTGAAAAAGAGAGAAGCCGGAGCAGCGAGCATCCTGCACTGGCCTTCGACGGGGACATAGAAACACATCGAAGCCCAAACGGACATCTCATCAGAAAATATCGTTATGGTCAAGCACGACAATTCGTCCTGTAAAGACAGGCGCGATTACGACAGACGCGACGCACCTCCTGCAATCAAAAGCAGGGGCTGTGACCCGAACACCGTAAAATTTTCCTGCGGAGCACAATGGGGGGATTGTAAGAAGAACCGAACCGGACTTGCCGGCTGAATTGTCAGGGCATAGTAAATGAGAGGAAGTAGACAGGAGATCCGCACAATCCTCTTGACGGCGGAATGGAACGTTGCAGTAGAGTCGAGCAGAGTAGATTAGAACTTAATACATATTATATTTATATGTTATATCTGTAGATAGTAATCAGCTTTCGCGTCTTATGTTGAGGTTTTGGTAAATTTATGTTTATATTAACAAAATCGTCCTTTTCCCAAAGAATGCCCACCCGTCGAGTCAGATTCAGGATGGCAGATGAACAGTCTATCGGTGAAAGTTGACAAAACAGCGACACAAAATTAAAAAAAATGTTGACGAATTGACAACATTTTTAGCGGATAAATTTTTCAAAAAATGAGCTCTCAGCATGCCTGAATGCCTTTTTGAAGAAAAAACACGAAATTCAAGCGACTTTTGAGTTATTTTTTTCATCTGTCACTCCACTGAAATCTCATTCATGGCAAAAGGGATGAAAAAGCATGCCGGAAAACATATTTTATAAACAAAGAAAATCAAAAAAGAATCATTAACTTTGCTCAACCATAGTTTTCAACATTTCTGTTTTTACTTAAAGTCAAATTTCTAAGATAAAAATTTTAAGTTCATAAATAAAACAAATCTATTCTACCTAAACGTAATGGAAACGACTCCAAAAAACAATGCACGGATAGTGGCCATAGTCGTGATGTTCTTCATCTACGCCATGATCTCGTTCGTGACCAACCTTGCAGCCCCGATCGGCACGATATGGGGATATCAGTTCGAAGGCAATTCAGTGCTCGGCATGATGGGCAACATGATGAACTTCCTTGCCTATCTGTTTATGGGAATCCCGGCCGGCAACATGCTCGTCCGCATCGGCTACAAAAAGACAGCCCTCTGGGCGCTGGCCGTCGGCGTTGTCGGACTCTTTGTCCAATTCCTTTCGAGCACCGTCGGGACTGAAACCGTGGTTACAACATTCTCGTCGACCAATGCCGAAGGCATTGCGACCACATTCCCGATTACCCTTAACTTCTTTATCTATCTCCTCGGCGCGTTCATCTGCGGTTTCTGCGTCTGCATGCTCAACACCGTGGTCAACCCGATGCTCAACCTCCTCGGCGGAGGCGGCAACCGTGGCAACCAGCTTCTGCAGTTCGGCGGCGCGCTCAACTCTCTTTCGGGCACTCTCACACCTCTCTTCGTGGGTATGCTCATCGGTGTGCTCAGCAAGCAGACCCAGATCGGAGCTGTCAACCCGCTGCTCTTTCTTGGCATAGGCATCTTTGCCGTGGCTTTTGTCATCCTTTGCTTCGTCTCTATCCCCGAGCCTAATCTCAGCACCGGCCGTAAGATCAAATACAGCCACTCGCCTTGGAATTTCCGCCATACGGTGCTTGGTGTCATCGGTATCTTCTTCTATGTGGGCATCGAAATCGGCATCCCCGGCACTCTTAACTTCTATCTTGCCGACCAGAGCGCAAACGGTGCGGGCGTCGAGGGACAGGCTTCGGCCATTGCAGGTGCGATTGTTGCCGTCTACTGGCTTTTCATGCTGATCGGACGTACGCTGTCGGGCTTCATCAGCGGTTCGGTTTCGTCGCGCAGCCAGCTCATCGCAGTGTCGTCGACAGCCATTATCCTCATTATCCTCGCTATCTTCATTCCAAAGACCACTACCTTCCCTGTGCCTGAATTCCTCTATGAAGGTGGCGCACAAGTGCCTGTGAGCGCATTCCTGCTGATTCTTTGCGGTCTGTGCACATCAATCATGTGGGGCGGTATCTTCAACCTCGCAGTCGAGGGCCTCGGCAAGTACACAGCTCAGGCTTCCGGTATTTTCATGATGATGGTGGTCGGCGGCGGCGTTATGCCTCTGATTCAAAATGCCATTGCCAAAGCAAGCGGCTATATGACTTCTTACTGGCTTGTAGTGGCAATGCTTGCCTACCTGCTTTACTACGGCCTTATCGGTAGCAAGAATGTCAACACTGACATTCCTGTAAACGAAGAAGCGCCCGATGCGCTGAATCTCTGATAACAGCAAATCACATAATATCCTGTAAGGAGATTTCCGACAAGATATTGATATTGACAAAAAGTCGCCTCGTCCGTCAGATGACAGACGAGGCGACTGAATTTTTATGTCCACACGAAGCATTTTATGTCTATACGGAGTTTTATGTCCATACGATGTTTTATGTCCCACGAGCCCGGAGAGAGGCGGCTCAATCGTTGATGCCATCGTCAAGCGGACTGCGGCGCGACGGGATTTTTGTCGGGCGCGGACGCGTGGATTTTCGCCGGGATGGCTTTAGGGTCGATGAGCTGCCGGCCGGTTGCCTGCATGAAGCTGTATCCGGTATGGCAATCGTATCGACAGTACACACCGCAGGGGTGGCAATAGCCTGCTCAGAGGCCTCAAAAGCGTTTCTGACGAGCAGATAGAGTGTCAGGAGTGTCAAGACTATTATAAGCACAAAGAGCCCTCTGCGCTCGCCTGCAGTGAATCTTCCCATAGTGTTATCGGTTTCTATATATAGATTTGTAAAAACGGCTAAGACACAGGAATAACACGATTGTGTGTGTAGCAGAGCCATAAGGTCTGTAAAAAAGGAAATCATCGCCGGAATCCTGAGGAATCCGACGATGATTTTCAATTATCCTGTGATATATCTTGCGCGGAAGATTATTCAGCGGCGGGTGCTTCAGCAGCGTTAGCCTTACCGCCACGACGTGAACGACGGGTGCGGGTTGACTTCTTGGCGCCGTTGTCCTTAAGCATGTTTTCGTTGTAGTCAACGAGTTCGATGAAGCAAGTCTTGGCGTTGTCACCGAGACGGTTGCCGGTCTTAAGGATGCGGGTGTAACCACCGGGGCGGTTAGCAATCTTCTGAGCGATTTCGCGGAAGAGTTCAGTCACGGCCTCTTTGTTCTGGAGGTGAGCGAAGACGAGGCGACGGTTGGGAGTGCTGTCTTCCTTAGCGCGGTTGATGAGGGGCTCAGCATAGACGCGGAGTGCCTTGGCCTTGGCGAGAGTGGTGAAGATGCGCTTGTGCATGATCAGCGAAATCGTCATGTTGGCGAGCAGAGCGTCGCGATGAGCCTTCTTGCGACTGAGGTGATTGAATTTTTTATTGTGTCTCATCGTTATAATTACTCTTTATCAAGTTTATATTTTGAAATGTCCATTCCGAACGACAAATTGAGGTTGGCAAGGAGCTCATCGAGTTCGGTGAGTGACTTCTTACCGAAGTTACGGAATTTCAGGAGGTCGGTCTTGTTAAAGACCACCAGTTCACCAAGGGTCTCGACCTCGGCGCTCTTGAGGCAGTTGAGTGCGCGGACAGAGAGGTCCATATCCACGAGCTTGCTCTTGAGGAGCTGGCGCATGTGGAGCACTTCTTCATCAAATTCTTCTTCACCGTCAGTCTCGTCCGTTTCAAGAGTAATCTTTTCGTCGGAGAAGAGCATGAAGTGATAGATGAGGATTTTTGCTGCTTCCTTAAGAGCGTCTTTCGGAAGGATTGATCCGTCGGTTGTGATTTCAAGGGTGAGCTTGTCGTAGTCGGTCTTCTGGTCGACACGGAAGTTCTCCACTGTATATTTCACGTTCTGGATGGGGGTGTAGATAGAGTCGATAGCGAGGACATCGATTGCATCATTTGCATTGCGGTTTTCCTCGGCGGGAACCCATCCACGCCCTTTGTTGATGGTAAGATCAATAGTGAAGCTGGCGCTCGGATCCAAATGACAAATCACAAGGTCGGGATTAAGGACTTCGAATCCTGTAAGACCTTTGCTAATGTCACCGGCTGTGAACTCTTCCTGACCTGACACAGTGATGGTAGCCTTTTCAAAGTCGGTATCTTCAACCGTCTGCTTAAGGTTGACTTTTTTGAGGTTAAGAATGATGTTTGTGACATCTTCCTTTACGCCGGGGATAGTGTCAAACTCGTGTCTTACCCCATCGATGCGAATCGACGAGATAGCAAAACCTTCGAGCGAGGAGAGAAGTATGCGACGCAGGGCGTTGCCAATGGTTATACCATATCCCGGTTCCAATGGCTTAAACTCAAATTTACCGAATTGATTGTCGGCTTCCAACATGAGGACTTTGTCGGGTTTCTGGAATGCTAATATAGCCATGGATCTTAATTTAATGATTATTTAGAATACAACTCGACGATAAGCTGCTCTTTGATGTTCTCAGGGATATCTTCACGGGCGGGAACGTGGAGGAACTTACCGGCCTTAAGGCTTTCGTCCCATTCCAGCCAAGGATATTTGCTGTGATTGAAACCGGCGAGTGCGTCGGCAATTACTTCGAGAGACTTTGATTTTTCGCGTACACCGATAACATCACCGGGCTTAACTGCATAAGAAGCGATGTTAACCACCTTGCCGTTAACGACGATGTGGCGGTGAAGCACGAGCTGGCGGGCTGCTGCACGGGTGGGAGCGATTCCGAGACGATAAACTACGTTGTCGAGACGGCCTTCAAGAAGCTGAAGGAGGATCTCACCGGTGATACCCTTAGCGCGCGATGCTTTGTCGAAAAGGTTGTGGAACTGCTTTTCAAGCACGCCGTAGGTGTATTTTGCTTTCTGCTTTTCGCGAAGCTGGACACCGTATTCAGAAGTTTTTCTTCTCTTGTTGAGTCCGTGCTGGCCCGGGGGATAGTTTTTCTTGGCGAGGACTTTATCTTCACCGAAGATGGGTTCGCCAAATTTACGGGCGATTTTGGTGCGGGGACCTGTGTATCTTGCCATTTTTGTGTTTGTTTGAAATTGTCTGTCTCAGATTCCTTGAGTTCCGAACGCGACAGGCTTTCGTGACAGCCGCGACCATAGAGAGGTGAAAAAAAATATGGTCTATTTCACTAATAGCCGGTCACCGGGGGTCGGACCGGGATGATATCTGGCATCATTCCTTGGTTAAGAATCCTTTGCGGAGACTGCGGGGAATCGGGACTAATGTAAAATTGATGAATCAAAATTTACTTTTATGTTCAGCATGCAATCGGCTTCTCAAATAATCGTATGAAAGTTAAGAGCGGGAAGCGTTGATGCTGACAGCGGTGAAGCGTATTATACGCGACGACGCTTGGGAGGACGGCATCCGTTGTGGGGAAGCGGAGTTACGTCAACGATTTCAGTAACTTCGATGCCTGCACCGTGAACTGTACGGATAGCTGATTCGCGACCGTTACCGGGACCTTTGACATAGGCCTTCACCTTGCGGAGACCGAGGTCATAGGCAACTTTCGCACAGTCCTGAGCTGCCATCTGAGCAGCGTAGGGAGTGTTCTTCTTAGAGCCACGGAATCCCATCTTGCCTGCAGAGGACCATGAGATAACCTGACCTTCAGAGTTGGCTAAGCACACAATGATGTTGTTGAAAGACGAGTGAACGTGAAGCTGACCGGCGGCGTCGACCTTAACGTTTCTTTTCTTAGCTGCGACTGTCTTTTTTGCCATGTTGATTTATTATTTAGTAGCTTTTTTCTTGTTAGCAACAGTTTTCTTGCGACCCTTGCGAGTACGGGCGTTGTTCTTGGTGCTCTGGCCACGCACGGGGAGACCGTTACGATGACGGATGCCACGGTAGCAACCGATGTCCATGAGACGCTTGATGTTGAGCTGGATTTCGCTGCGAAGGTCACCCTCCACCTTGTAATCGCTGCCGATTACTTCGCGAACCTTGGCTGCCTGATCGTCGCTCCAGTCCTTAACCTTGATATTCACGTCCACGCCAGCCTTTCCAAGGATTGTCTTGGCTGCGCTGCGTCCGATACCAAAAATATAGGTCAGGGCGATTTCACCTCTTTTGTTTTGGGGGAGGTCAACTCCCACGATTCTTACTGCCATATAATAATTTGATTACTTGACTAAAATTTTTGCAAAGGTAATACTTTTTTGCTGACTGCGAAGCGGTTGAGCGACTATTTAAAACACTTATTAGGAATCATTGAGAAATATTAACTAATAGGAGTCTATAATAGAGCTATCCGCTTCGCCGGACAGCTCATTAGCCTTGACGCTGCTTGTATTTGGGGTTTTTCTTGTTGATGACGTAAAGACGTCCCTTGCGGCGCACGATTTTGCTATCGGGAGTGCGCTTTTTAACAGAAGCTCTTACTTTCATTGCTTATCAGTGTATTGAAGATGATTATTGTTTCTTTTGATGATTTTGGGAGATTCCTCGCCGGATTATTTGTAGCGGAAGGCGATGCGTCCCTTCGAAAGGTCGTAGGGCGACATTTCGACTTTCACTTTGTCGCCGGGAAGAATCTTGATGTAATGCATGCGCATCTTGCCTGAAATGTGGGCTGTGATTTCATGACCGTTTTCAAGTTCGACACGGAACATAGCATTCGATAATGCTTCGACGATAGTGCCGTCAAGTTCGATTGCTGCCTGTTTTGCCATATCTGTGATTTTGGTTTCAACAATTGATTTTAAATGCTAAATGAATTTATCTCCGAGTGCCTCCTCGATATAGTCGAATGTGGTCAGGATGCGCGGGCCGGCGGGATCGATGGCAATCGTGTGCTCGTAGTGAGCCGAGGGCTTGCGATCCTTCGTGCGGCATTGCCAGCCGTCTTTCTCGATGACAATATTGCGGCTTCCGAGATTGATCATCGGCTCGATGCAGATACACATGCCTTTTTTCAAGACAGGGCCTACGCCACGACGTCCGTAGTTGGGGACTTCGGGGTCTTCGTGCATCTTGCGTCCGATACCATGTCCGCACATCTCGCGGACAACAGTGTAGCCATGGCGTTCGCAATAGGTCTGAACCGCATTGGCGATGTCGCCTATGCGTTTTCCTTCCTGAGCTGCCGCGATGCCTTTGTAGAGCGATTCCTTGGTGGTCTTGCAGAGGGCAAGCACTTCGGGAGCGACTTCGCCGACGGGGAAGGTGTAACACATGTCTCCGTTGTAGCCGTCAAGCTCGACGACGGTGTCGATTCCGACAATGTCGCCGTCGCGCAGTTCGTAGCCGGAGGGGAATCCGTGGACGACGGTTTCATTGACTTCAATACAGAGAGTGCCGGGAAATCCGCCATAACCGAGGCAGGCGGGCTTGCCGCCATTGTCGCGCATGAATTCCCTTGCGATATTGTCGAGGTGACGGGTAGTCACGCCCGGAGCCACCCACTTGGCGATTTCGCCAAGTGTGCGGCTCACAAGCGTGCATGCCTGTTGCACTTTTTCGATTTCTTCGGGTGTCTTAAGATAAATCATTTATCTAATGAAAAAATCTGCGGTAATCGAGTTAATGGCATTAATATGCCGAGCCGGTTGTGCGGCCCTTGATCTTGCCGTCCTTCATAAGGCCGTCATAGTGGTGCATCATGAGGTGGCTCTCGATCTGCTGGAGAGTGTCGAGCACGACACCTACAAGAATCAGAAGCGATGTTCCGCCGAAGAACTGTGCGAAGTTCTGGCTGATGCCGAAGAATCGCGCGAAGGCGGGGAGGATAGCCACAATGCCGAGGAAGATAGATCCGGGAAGAGTGATGCGCGACATGATAGAGTCGAGATACTCAGCGGTCTTCTTGCCGGGCTTGACACCGGGAATGAAGCCATTGTTGCGCTTCATGTCTTCGGCCATCTGGGTGGGACGCACTGTGATGGCAGTGTAGAAGTATGTGAAGGTTACAATGAGGATGAAGTAAACAAGATTGTACCAGAAGCCATTGATATCAGAGAAGGCGGCGTAGAATCCGGATGAACCTTCAGAGCTGCCGAAGCCTGCGAGGGTAATCGGGATGAACATGATTGCCTGTGCGAAGATGATAGGCATCACACCGGCAGCGTTGACCTTCAAAGGTATATACTGGCGAGCACCTCCGTACTGACGGTTGCCGACGATACGCTTGGCGTATTGTACGGGCACTTTGCGTGTTCCCTGAACGAGAAGCACAGCGCCGACAGTCACAGCGAAGAGGAGTACGATCTCGACTACGAACATAATCAGACCGCCCTGACTTCCGGTAGCACCGGGAAGACGGCTGGTGAATTCATAGAAGAGTGCTCCCGGGAGACGGGCAATGATACCTACAAGGATGATGAAGGAGATACCATTGCCGATACCGCGATCCGTGATGCGCTCGCCGAGCCACATGATGAACATAGAGCCGGCGGCAAGGATTACAGTCAGGAAGGCTAATGTCCAAAAGCCCATGTGGGCGCCGCCAGTGGCGGCACTCACCTGGACTTGGAGATTTACAAGATATGCAGGACCCTGAAGCAGCAGAATGAGCACAGTCAGGTAACGGGTGTACTGACTGAGTTTCTGACGGCCGCTTTCGCCTTCGCTCTGCATCTTCTGGAAAGAAGGGAGAACCATGCCGAGCAACTGAATCACGATGGACGCAGTGATGTAGGGCATGATGCCGAGAGCGAAGATCGAAGCCTGAGAGAACGCGCCTCCTGAGAACATGTCAAGAAGCTGCATCAGACCGCTCTTGTTGGTGAACTTCGACAGAGCGTCGAGATCTTCGGGCGAGATGCCGGGAAGCACGACGTAGCAGCCGAGACGGTAAACGAGCACCAACAGAAGAGTGACGAGAATGCGTTTTCTCAGTTCTTCAATGGTCCAGATGTTACGAATTGTTTCAATAAATCTCATTTCGAGGAGAAGGGGGATTAAATTTTATTGATAGAGCCTCCGGCTTCAACAATAGCCTTCTCGGCAGCTGCAGAGAATGCGTTTGCTTCAACGGTGAGCTTTTTGGTGAGCTTGCCGTTAGCAAGAATCTTGACGGGCTGCTTGCCATTGATGAGACCTGCTGCGATGAGATCTGCAACGCCGATTTTCTCGAGGTTTGCAGAATTTGCAAGGTTTTCGAGGTCAACGAGGTTGACAGCCTTGTATTCAGTGCGAGACAGGGGTTTGAAACCGAATTTGGGGAGTCGACGCTGAAGAGGCATCTGACCACCTTCGAAGCCTATCTTACGGCTGTAGCCTGAACGGGACTTTGCACCTTTGTGACCACGGGTAGATGTTCCACCCTTGCCTGAACCGGCGCCACGACCGATGCGGGTTTTCTTCTGTACAGAGCCTACAGCGGGTTTTAAATTGCTTAAATCCATAGTTGTGTTGATGATTTTTAGAAATTAGGCGTTGGTCACTTCTACCAAGTGGCGTACTGCTTTAACCATACCCATCACAGAGGGAGTGTCTTCAAGAACTACCGAGTGATGCATTTTTCTCAAGCCGAGAGCATCAAGTGTACGCTTCTGTACGGCAGGAGCGTTGATGCGGCTCTTAATCTGGGTGATTTTAATTTTTGCCATCTGATATATGGAGATTAGCCGTTAAACACTTGTTCGATAGAGATACCACGGTTCTGGGCAACCTGTGCGGGTGAGCGCATTTCGCCGAGAGCGGCGATGGTAGCCTTGACGAGGTTGTGGGGGTTGGAAGAGCCCTTTGACTTTGCAAGGACGTCGGTGATTCCGACGCTTTCAAGCACGGCACGCATCGCACCACCGGCCTTAACACCAGTACCGTGGCTTGCGGGCTTGAGGATTACGCGAGAACCGCCGAATTTTGCAAACTGTTCGTGGGGGATAGTGCCACGGTGAACGGGAACCTTGATAAGATTCTTCTTAGCGGCTTCAACACCCTTGGCGATGGCAGCCTGAACTTCATTAGCTTTGCCGAGGCCCCAACCTACGATGCCGTTTTCATTACCAACGACAACGATGGCTGCGAATGTAAAGGTGCGGCCACCCTTGGTCACCTTGGTAACGCGGTTGATGGCAACCAGACGATCCTTGAGTTCGAGATCGTTAGTAGACTTTACTTTATTATTCTTATTTGCCATATCTTATTAGAATTTAAGACCGCCCTTGCGTGCGGCGTCAGCCAATGATTTTACTCTGCCATGGAAAAGGTAGCCGTTACGGTCGAAAACGACTTCAGTGACACCTGCAGCGATGGCTTTCTGAGCGATAGCCTCGCCAACCTTGGCTGCAATTTCACACTTAGTGCCCTCTTCGATGCCCTTTGACGAAGTTGCGCAAATGGTCACGCCTGCGAGGTCGTCGATGAGCTGGACATAGATCTGCTTGTTGCTGCGGAAAACCGACATGCGGGGACGTGCGGCGGTGCCGGAAATCTTGCCACGGATACGGGCTTTGATTTTATTTCTACGTTGTATCTTAGAAACCATTGTTTTAATCAATTTAATTATTTAGCACTTGCCGACTTACCCGACTTGCGACGGATAATTTCGCCCACAAACTTGATACCTTTGCCCTTGTAGGGTTCGGGCTTGCGGAGTGAACGGATCTTGGCACACACCTGTCCGAGGAGCTGCTTGTCGTCGCTCTCAAGGATGATGAGAGGATTCTTGTTACGCTCGCTCTTGGCTTCAACCTTGACTTCGGGCGGAAGCTTGATATATATGGCGTGTGAGTAACCAAGCGAAAGCTCAAGCACCTGACCGGTGGCGGCGGCGCGGTAACCCACACCAACTAATTCCATTTCCTTGCGATAGCCTGTAGAAACGCCGACAATCATGTTGTGGATGAGGGCGCGATAGAGGCCGTGCTGAGCGCGGTGCTCGCGGTCATCGCTGGGACGGGTCACTGTGAGGTGGCCGTCTTCAACCTTCACTTCGAGGTCGGGGTTTACGTTCTGGGTGAGTGTGCCCTTGGGGCCTTTTACGGTTACTACATTATCCTTGTCGACGGTGACAGTGACACCTGCGGGGATTTCAATGGGAGCTTTACCTATACGTGACATAATTATGTATCCTCCTTATTGATTAGTAAACGTAGCAAAGGACCTCGCCACCAATCTTAAGGTCGCGGGCCTTTTTGTTAGTCATCACACCCTTCGAGGTTGAGAGGATGGCGATGCCGAGTCCGTTCAACACACGAGGCATATCTTTGTAGCCGGTATAACGGCGGAGACCGGGACGAGACACGCGCTCAAGGCTCTTGATTGCGTTGACCTTGTCAACCGGATCATACTTGAGGGCGATCTTGATTGTGCCCGCTGGATTTTCGCTTTCCTCAAATTTGTAGTTGAGGATGTAGCCTTGTTCGAAGAGAATCTTGGTGATCTCTCGCTTCAAGTTTGAGGCAGGAATCTCTACCACACGGTGGTTGGCTTTGATTGCATTTCTCAATCTTGTCAGATAATCTGCTATAGGATCAGTCATTTTGAAAAATGTTTAAATTGATTGGGATTTTCCCAACAATATTTAATACTCACTGTGATTCTTTAGGAGTGTAATGAGGATGAGAGGTTGGAGGTTGCGATGATTGGTCGGAAGCCGGGGGAGCGCTGCGCTCGTGAGATTGCTGTGGTGTTCCTTTCTGTCGGACGGCCGCGGGCCTTGGTACTGCGGGATTATGGAGTAACTTTGAGTGACCGCGGACTCCGCTTAGAGGTAACGACTCTCGAGCCGTCGGACTATCAGGAAACGTTTGCAGGATCTGTGGAAGCTTCAATGGCTGTCATCGACGGGCCATCCAGCGACCGGCATATGGACTGGGGCTTACCAAGAAGCTTTCTTCACACCGGGGATGAGACCGGCTGAAGCCATTTCGCGGAACTGAATACGTGAAATGCCGAACTGACGCATGTAGCCTTTGGGACGACCGGTGATTGAGCAACGGTTGTGGAGGCGTACGGTAGAAGCGTTCTTCGGAAGGAGCTGGAGACCTTCGTAGTCGCCGGCGGCCTTGAGTTCGGCTTTCTTCTTGGCATACTTGGCAACGAGCTTAGCGCGTTTTACCTCGCGTGCCTTCATTGATTCTTTTGCCATAGCTTAAGCTTAGTTTTTAGCGTTTTTGAAAGGGAGACCAAATTCCTTGAGCAGAGCATAGCCTTCTTCGTCGGTGTTTGCCGAGGTAACGAAGGTGATGTTCATACCCATGAGCTTATTGATGGTATCAATGTTGATTTCGGGGAAGATAATCTGTTCGGTGATACCGAGGGTGTAGTTGCCACGTCCGTCGAGCTTGCCGTTGATACCCTTGAAGTCGCGGATACGGGGCAGAGCGACGCGGATGAGACGCTCGAGGAATTCATACATTTTCTCGCGGCGGAGTGTCACCATGACACCGATGGGCATCTTCTTACGGAGTTTGAAGTTAGAGATGTCCTTGCGAGAAAGAGTAGCGACAGCTTTCTGGCCGGTGATGGCGGTGAGCTCGTTGATCGCGGTCTCGATGAGTTTCTTGTCCTGAGTAGCAGCGCCAAGACCCTGGTTGATGACAATCTTCTTCAACTTGGGCACCTGCATAGGTGTGGTGTAGCTGAACTTCTCGGTCAGGGCGGGAACGATGCGTTCCTTATAGTCTTTTTTAACTGTTTCGGTGCTCATTACTTAATTTCCTCACCTGATTTTTTAGAGATACGAATTAACTGGCCTTTCTCATCGCGGCGGCAGCTCACGCGGGTGGGCTTTCCGGATTTGGGGTCGATGAGTGAAAGGTTGGAGATGTGGATGGGAGCTTCCATCTTGATGAGGCCTCCCTGAGGGTGCTGTGCATTGGGCTTTGTAGCCTTAGTCACCATGTTGATACCTTCAACGATGGCTTTCTGCTTCTGCACGAGAACCTTGAGCACTCGACCCTCCTTGCCACGGTCTTCGCCGGCAAGAACATAGACGATGTCGCCTTTTCTGATATGTGATTTGCTCATTACGTTTATTGTTTTTGACGGTTAAGATGATTAGAGGACTTCGGGTGCGAGTGAAACGATCTTCATCTGGTTTGCAGCGCGGAGTTCGCGGGCAACCGGGCCGAAGATACGAGTTCCGCGGAGTTCGCCTGCATTGTTGAGAAGCACACAGGCATTGTCATCGAAACGGATGTAAGAGCCATCGGGACGGCGGATTTCCTTTTTGGTACGGACAACCACTGCCTTAGACACTGTGCCTTTCTTAACGTCTGATGAAGGAATGACACTCTTGACAGAAACGACAATGATGTCACCTACAGAGGCATAACGACGGCCGGTTCCACCAAGGACGTGGATGCAGAGGGCTTCTTTAGCGCCACTGTTGTCGGCTACTGTTAAACGGCTTTCAGTCTGTATCATAGTTTACTTCACTTTTTCGATGATTTCCACGAGGCGCCAGCGCTTGGTCTTGCTGAGGGGACGGGTCTCCATGAGGCGGACGGTGTCGCCGACTGAACATTCGTTCTTTTCGTCGTGAGCGTGATATTTCTTAGTTTTGTTGACAAATTTGCCATAAATGGGGTGCTTCTCTTTCCATTTCACCATTACGGTGATGGTCTTGTCACCCTTGTTGCTCGAAACAACCCCGATGCGTTCTTTTCTTAAATTTCTCTTTTCCATTTGTGGGGAGTTTATTTGTTGTTAAGTTCGCGCTGACGCAACTCTGTCTTTACGCGAGCGATAGCCTTGCGTGCATGTGTAATCTTAGCGGGGCTGTCAAGGGGCGAAACTGCATGGTTGATCTTGAGCTGGGCATAGTCCTTCTCCATCTCAGCCAAGCGGTCACGGAGATCCTGAGTGCTGACTTCTTTGAATGATTCTTTCTTCATGACTTATTACACATTTTGAGTTGGGTCATAGTCGCGACGCACGATGAACTTAGTGGTCACGGGAAGTTTTTGAGCTGCGAGGCGGAGAGCTTCCTTGGCGATATCGTAAGATACGCCTTCAACCTCTATAATGATGCGGCCGGGAGTAACGGGGGCAACGAATCCTTCGGGAGCACCCTTACCTTTACCCATGCGGACCTCGGCAGGCTTCTTGGTGATGGGTTTGTCAGGGAAGATGCGAATCCAGATCTGACCCTGACGCTGCATGTAACGTGTAACAGCGATACGGGCGGCTTCAATCTGGCGACCGGTGATCCACTTAGACTCTAAGGTCTTGATGCCGAACGAACCGAAGGCCAACTGGTTGCCACGCTGCGCAATGCCTTTCATGCGGCCTTTTTGCGCGCGGCGAAATTTGGTTTTCTTAGGTTGTAACATTGTGTTGTTGAATCAATTGTGGGTTTAACGGTTGTTTTTGGGTTTGCGGAAACCGCCACGACGGGGAGCACCGTTTGAAGAAGAGTTGCGGCTGTCCTTCTGAGTGTTTGTGTACTGGGGAGCGAGGTCACGCTTTCCGTAAACCTCACCACGGCAGATCCAAACCTTCACGCCGATAACACCAACCTTAGTGTGAGCTTCTACGAGAGCGTAGTCGATGTCAGCACGAAGAGTGTGGAGCGGTGTACGGCCTTCCTTGAACATCTCCGAACGGGCCATTTCGGCTCCGTTGAGACGGCCTGAAATCTGAACCTTGATACCTTCAGCACCTGCACGCATTGTTGATGCGACTGCCATCTTGACAGCACGACGGTAGGCAATCTTGCCTTCGATCTGGCGGGCGATGGTCGATGCTACGATCTGGGCGTCGAGTTCGGGACGTTTTACTTCGTAGATGTTGATCTGGACATCCTTGTCGGTGATCTTCTTGAGCTCTTCCTTCAGCTTGTCGACTTCAGCGCCGCCCTTGCCGATGATGAGGCCGGGACGCGAGGTGCAGACAGTGATGGTGATGAGCTTCATGGTGCGCTCGATGACGATGCGCGAAACGCTTGACTTTGCAAGACGGACATTGAGATACTTGCGGAGTTTTGAGTCCTCAAGCAGAGTATCGCCGTATTTCTTACCGCCATACCAGTTAGAGTCCCATCCACGGATAACTCCCAAGCGATTGCTGATTGGATTTACTTTCTGTCCCATTTGTTAAGCTTTAGCGTTTTTGTTATCAATTGTGTCAACAATCAATGTGACGTGGTTTGCGCGTTTGCGGATACGGTAGCCACGGCCCTGCGGAGCAGTGCGGAGACGCTTGAGCATAGGAGCACAGTTTACATAGATTGTGCTGATATAGAGCTCGCCGGCGTCGGCCTTGCGTTCGTTCTTGGCTTCCCAGTTGGCGATAGCCGAGCGGAGAAGCTTTTCGAGGCGGGCAGCAGCTTCCTTATTAGAAAATTTCAGGATACCGAGTGCACGGTTGACCTCTACCCCGCGGACCATGTCAGCGACAAGGCGCATCTTGCGGGGGGAGGTGGGGATGTTGAGGAGCTTTGCGAAAGCTACCGTCTTCTGTTCGGCTTTCCTGAGGTCGGCTGAATTTCTTTTTCTTACACCCATTTTATTGTAATTCTTTTCTTTTTTACAAATGAATTAGTTATATCAGGGCCCAAATTATTTCTTGCGGTTACCGGAGTGACCACGGAAGGTACGTGTGGGAGCGAACTCACCGAGCTTGTGGCCGACCATGTTTTCAGTAACGTAGACAGGGATAAATTTGTTACCGTTGTGAACTGCGAAAGTGTGACCTACAAATTCGGGGGCGATCATCGATGCACGGCTCCATGTTTTGATAACCGACTTCTTACCGCTCTCTTCCATTGCAGCGACCTTCTTTTCGAGCTTCACGCTGATAAACGGGCCTTTTTTTAATGAACGACTCATGATAAGTGTTGCTAATTTAAATCAGATTACTTTTTTCTTCTTTCAATGATGTACTTCGAAGAATGTTTCTTCGGGGCACGAGTCTTAAGACCCTTAGCGTAAAGACCCTTGCGAGAGCGGGGATGACCACCTGAAGCGCGGCCTTCACCACCACCCATCGGGTGATCGACAGGGTTCATAACAACGCCACGGTTGCGGGGACGGCGACCGAGCCAGCGTGAACGGCCGGCCTTACCGGAACGTTCGAGCGAGTGCTCTGAGTTACCGACAACACCGATAGTAGCGCGGCATGCGGCGAGGATCTTGCGGGTTTCACCCGAAGGTAATTTGACGATGGCGTAGGTGCCTTCACGAGATACGAGCTGGGCGAAAGTGCCTGCCGAACGAGCCATGAAAGCGCCCTGGCCGGGACGCAACTCAATGTTGTGGATGAGCGTACCTACAGGAATGTTTGCCAGCGGGAGGCAGTTTCCTACTTCCGGCTGAGCCTCGGGACCTGAAAGGAGTTCATCACCAACCTTTAAGCCGTTGGGTGCAATGATGTAAGCTTTAGCACCGTCTTTGTAGTAAAGGAGGGCGATACGGGCCGAACGGTTAGGATCGTACTCGATGCTCTTCACTACTGCGGGAACACCGTCTTTTGTTCTCTTAAAGTCTATGATGCGGTATTTGCGCTTGTGGCCACCACCAAGGTAGCGGGTGGTGAGATGGCCTTCGGAGTTACGTCCTCCGGAGGCCTTTTTGCCGACTGTAAGAGATTTTTCCGGTGTAGTAGCAGTGATGGTACCTTTAAATACACCGATAACTTTGTGTCTCTGCCCAGGTGTTGTGGGCTTGAATTTTCTTACTGCCATTTTTATATTTAGATATTGCTATAGAAGTCAATATTCTGTCCTTCTGCAACAGTAACAAGCGCTTTCTTCCAAGCGGCGGTCTTGCCACGGAGCAGACCGCTCTTGGTCCAGCGAGACTTGTTCTTGCTGCGGACATTGATGGTGTTTACGCGAACCACTTTAACGCCGTAGAGCTTCTCGACGAGGGCCTTGATCTGATATTTGTTAGCCTCAGGAGAAACGGCGAAGGTGTAGCGGTTAAGCTTCTCGATGAGATTGCTTGCCTTCTCTGTTACGATGGGTTTGATTGAGATTTCCATTGTCAAAGTTGTTTTCTCTGGTGAGGTTAGATTTTATTAATGAAATCAAGGCTGCTCTCGGTTACGATAACAGCGTTGGAATTCATGAGCGCGTAAGTATTGATATCCGATACGACCATAGTCTGGGCATAGGGGATATTACGTGCCGACAAAGTTACGTTTTTATTTTGACCCGGTAAAACGAGAAGGATTTTTTTGCCGTCAACTTTAAGATTTTTAGCAAAATTTACGAAATCTTTAGTCTTCGGAGCCTCGAAGTTGAAATCTTCAACCACGATGAGCTGTGAATCCTGCACCTTGTAGGTCAACGCACTTTTGCGAGCGAGCTGTTTCACTTTCTTATTCAACTTGAAGCGATAGTCACGGGGACGGGGACCGAACACGCGGCCACCACCCACGAGGACGGGCGAGTTGATGTCACCGATACGGCTGCCGCCGCCGCCCTTCTGCTTGTGGAGCTTGCGGGTAGAACCCGAAACTTCGCTGCGTTCCTTGGATTTGT
This sequence comes from uncultured Duncaniella sp., assembly GCF_910578445.1. Taxonomy (GTDB): domain Bacteria; phylum Bacteroidota; class Bacteroidia; order Bacteroidales; family Muribaculaceae; genus Duncaniella. The sequence goes on from NZ_CAJTQC010000012.1 coordinate 76,112, forward strand.
GAGTACCCTGACGCTTGTTGGCGAGATACTGCTTCACATCGAGATAAACGGCGTGCTCGTTTGCATCTACTGCAAAAACTTCGTCGCTGAGCTGTGCTTTGCGACCGGTGTCTTCACCTTTGATATTGTAAATTGCGACTTCCATTATTTCTCAATTAAAACGATTGAACCTTTACTTCCGGGGATTGAGCCCTTGATGAGGAGCAGATTGTGTTCTGCAATCACCTTGAGCACCTGGAGGTTTTGAATTGTCACTTTCTCGTTGCCCATCTGGCCTGCCATACGCATGCCCTTGAACACCTTTGCGGGATATGAGCAGGCGCCGACCGAACCGGGAGCGCGAAGGCGGTTGTGCTGACCGTGAGTGCTCTGGCCTACGCCACCGAATCCGTGACGCTTAACCACACCCTGGAAACCTTTACCCTTCGATGTTCCCTGGATATCGACGAAGTCATTCTCGTTGAAGAGGTCAACGGTGATGGTGTCACCGAGATTGTACTCGCCGTCAAATCCTTTGAACTCGGCCAAGTGGCGCTGGGGAGCTACTCCGGCTTTCTTGAAGTGACCGGCCATAGGGGCTGTTGTGTGCTTGTCTTTTTTCTCTACAAAGCCAAGCTGCACGGCCTCATAACCGTCTTTGTCAGCCGTCTTAATCTGAGTAACTACGCAGGGGCCTACTTCGATAACAGTGCACGGCACGTTCTTGCCGTCGGCACTGAAAACGGATGTCATTCCGATTTTCTTTCCTAATAATCCTGGCATTTCTCTTTGATTTAAAATGTGAACTGTTGTGGGAGTTTGTTGTGATGTTTACTTAATCTTTCCGGTTGTTCCGAGGCGATTACACCTTGATTTCCACTTCGACACCTGAGGGAAG
>NZ_CAJTQC010000013.1 GCF_910578445.1 uncultured Duncaniella sp.
CCAATGCCCTGAGTGCAATAGCTGCATATTGTTTCTTCCCGAAGAAACCGTCTATCTCTTTGGAATTTGTCGCTGACAAGCAACTGACGTTGTTCTGATTACTTATGTCGAACTCACGTTATTTAGTACTATTAGTTTTCATGTCAGTTACTATTGCAAAGTAAGTCAATTCACCACCGACCCAGCCCCATTATTCATGCCAAATACTATAAAAATCATTGCTTCGCAGTGTAAACGACAACTTTTTTTCAAAAAAAACCAATCCAATTTGTAACTAATCGTAGTTTTATTACGTCTTATAATCAGAAAACCAATCAAAAAACTTCAAATAACCATGATTAATGTAAAGATGCTTATCGCAGCATGCGTCACCGTCCTTTCGGCCACCGGTTCACATGCCTCCACAGAGACCGTATTGAAAACGACTGTTGACCCTGTCACACTCATACTCGACGGACGGAAAGTCGACGGCGGATGGGGGCTGATACCCGGTCCGAAGCCCGATGTGCTTGACACGACAGCGAAAAACATCACTTTTGCCACCGACACCGACACTCTCAACATCACACTCGACGAATGGCAGTCAAAAGATTTCATAATCCTGACAGCCAAAGGCGACACCGCACGTGTAAGGGTCAACCGCACAGCCGCCAACCCCTACGAAAATCCCGACCCGGCACTCCTCAAAAAAGCTCCGTCCGGGCTTCTCAGCCGGAAGCAGGCCGAATTTGACATCAACGCGCTCGTTTATAGCCTGAGCCAGATACACCCCGACATTTTCTCGTCATGCAGACAGGCCGACTTTTTCCGCGCCGTCAATAAGGCCATAGCATCCCTTCCTGACTCGGTCAGCGTCATGGAACTCTACAGAAGGGCCGCCCCGATAGTGGCGATGATAGGCGACGGCCATACCAACCTGACATTCCCTTACAGCAAGGTGTTCACAAAGGAGCTCAAACGAATGCCGGTGTGGGTCGACGTGCTCAGTGACAAATCAATCATCTGCCGCTCGAGCCTTGACTCCATAATCCCGCGTGGAGCAAAAATCCTTAGTATCAACGGCCACACCAACACCGAAATGATTGATGCGATGATCCCGTTTGTGGCCGGCGAACGCGAACACTTCAAACTCTCGCGCGTCGACAGTTCCTTCCCCGCCCTGCTCCATATGCTCTTTCCGGCCGACACGTTTGAAATAAGCTATCTGCCCGAAGGTGCAAAGAAACCGCTGTCAGTCACATATCAGGCCATATCGTTTGACGAGGCAAAAAGACGAAGCCCGGCTCTGCCCAAGTCTGACTCGACTGACCCTTATTCATTCACTATTGACAGAAAGCGCAATGTCGCCGTCATGGACTTCCGTGAATTCAGCGATGTCGAGCGTATGGAAAGTTTTGCCGACTCGATGTTCAAGGCGCTGCGCGACAACAAAATCGGCAACCTCATCATCGACCTGCGTAAAAACGGCGGAGGCAACAGCTCGGTAGGCGACGTACTGCTCCGCTACATCACTCCCGAACCATATATGCAGATGGACAAGGCGCTCGTCAAAATAACCCCGCTCACAAAGAAACTCATGAAAGCCCCCGACATCGCTCCGACGTTCATGTTTTGGGAATCAACTCCCGACCAATACATCCGTCCACGCACAGCCGACGAGGGCCACTATGACGGCAACGTCTATCTCCTGACCTCCAACAAGACATTCTCGTCGGCAGGCTCTTTTGCATGGGCCTTCAAGGAGTGTGGCATGGGCAAGGTCATCGGTGAGGAGACAGGCGGCATGAACGTCTGCTTCGGCGACGTGCTCAGATACCGTCTTCCGGTGTCACGCCTGCAATGCTCTGTCTCGTTCAAGCGCTTCTGGCAGTTCCGTGCCGACGAAAACGACATCCACGGCACTCTCCCCGACATCGCCGTCCCGGCCGCAAAAGCTATGGATACGGCGCTTGAACTGATAAGAAAGTCAAAATAACCTGCATTTGCCGTCATCAGACAAGAGGCTGATTAGACCCGACCGGCATAAACAAACAGATCCGCCTGCTTCAGACTTGAAGCAGGCGGTTTTATTTGTTCGTATCATTCACAGGGCAAACGGACTAAGAGTCTGTTCTTGAAAAGTCCGTAAGTTCCGATAAATTTTTTGTATTAGAAATGATAGTAGAAACCAAACATCAGGTTGTTGCTGTTGAGGTCAAGACCCCAGTTTTCAGGCGCGCCATTGTTCTTGGCAGGACGGTTGCCACCCTGATATCCGAGGAAACCGACATGGGCTACAAGACTGAATTTCTCGCTGAGATTGAGAGCGACACCGGGACGGAATCCGATTCCATATTCAACAGCTGTGTGTCCGTGGGCACGGCCGATGCCGAAATCAACGCCACCGTCGACAAACAAATCCACTCGCTCTGAGCTGAAATAAGTATAGCGGGCATAAGGATTAACCTTGAAAACAGTCTTTTCCTCGCCACCTGACTTCCTGTAAGAAGCGCCGAGTATAGCACCAAGAGCAAAGTTATCTGTCACGTTATAACCGAGTTCCGGAAGAACTGTCACCTGAGTACTCTTAACACCACTGGCCGACTCAGTTGTCCTGCCAAATGTAACCTGACCTCCTGCATACCAACTCTGAGCTGAAGCACCTAATGTCATAATGGCCATGACTGCCATAAGTAAAAACTTCTTCATAACAATGTTTTTTACGTTATAGAATATTGATGATTAATAAAATAGCATTTATAGTAGAAACATGAAAAAGCCCTCATGCCGGAGTTGATAGCAAATCATTGACAATCACTTTTTCATCTATTAAACACTTCTTTCATAAAAAAGGTTGAATCCCTCCTCGAAAAACAGGTCTCCGCAGGGCTAATTTCCCGCAGGTTTACGGCATGATTACTTTCTCACGAAAAAAACTTAACTTTGCAGCAACATTAAGACAACATCGACCATGCACACTGATACCGAGACACAAAACGATACATATAATAATATATGTGATTGCGAGACGCTCCACGACCGTTTTGACCGCGAGCATCTCTGGCATCCATACACATCTACAATCAATCCCCTCCCGACCTACAAAGTAGAATCGGCCGACGGTGTGCGCATCCGTCTCGCCGACGGCCGGGAGCTTATCGACGGAATGTCGTCGTGGTGGTGCGTGATACATGGCTATAACCATCCTGAAATAAACGAGGCCATCCAACGCCAGCTCGGGAAAATGAGCCATGTGATGTTCGGAGGCCTCACCCACTCTCCGGCCATCGAGCTCGGGAAGCTTCTCCTTGAAATGGCTCCTCCCTCAATGCACAATATCTTCTATGCCGACTCCGGCTCTGTTGCCGTCGAAGTGGCAATGAAGATGGCTGTGCAGGCAGCAGTCTCCAAGTCAGGAGACCATAGGAAAACAAACTTCGTCACAATCCGCAGCGGTTACCACGGCGACACATGGAACGCCATGAGCGTCTGCGACCCTGTGACCGGGATGCACGGCGCATTCGGGACTGCACTTCCGATCAGATATTTCGCACCTGCCCCCGAAGTGACATTCGACGGCCACTGGAATCCGGCCGACATCGAACCTCTCGCCCGTATAATCAATGAACACAAGGATGAGCTCGCAGCCCTGATTCTCGAGCCGATAGTACAGGGTGCAGGCGGTATGCGCTTCTATCACCCGCAATACCTCCGCGAAGCCCGACGGCTCTGCGACGAGGCCGGCATATATCTGATTTTCGATGAAATCGCTACCGGATTCTGGCGCACCGGAAAATGCTTTGCTTGGGAACATGCCGGAGTAGAACCCGACATTATGTGCATCGGCAAAGGACTCACCGCCGGCTACATGACAATGAGCGCCGTCCTGACCACCCGCGATGTCGCCGACACAATCTCTCGTGGCGAGGCCGGAGTAATGATGCACGGCCCTACGTTCATGGCCAATCCGCTTGCATGCGCCGTAGCTGTAGCGTCGCTCAGGCTGCTCCGTGAGCAGAACATGAAGCAACGCGTCGCACATATCGAAGCCGTCATCCGCCGCCACATAGCAGCCGCGGCTCTCGTCAAAGGGGTCAGAGACATCCGCGTACTCGGCTCAATCGGCGTAATCGAAATGGAAGAACCGGTCGACGTAGGCGAATTCCAGAAACGATGCGTGGAACGTGGCATCTGGGTGCGCCCATTCGGACGCAACGTCTACATCATGCCACCATATATAATTTCCGACAGGGATCTGAAATATCTTATTGAAAAAATGATCGAGTGCATCAAGTGAACACTTACTCCGACATACTCTCGCGCCTCCGCGCCGAGGGCAACTTCCGCACCATCCCCGCCGAACTGCCCGACGAAGGATTAGTCACGGACCTGTCGTCGAACGACTATCTCGGACTCGGCGCTGACCCGACTTTGCAGGACGATTTCTTCAGCTCGGCCTGCAACCGCCGGATTCCGATGACATCATCGGCCTCGCGTCTTCTCAGCGGACGCCAGAGAGAATACGACGACCTTGAAAATTTCCTCGCGGAACTTTACGGGCGTCCATGCCTGCTTTTCAACAGCGGTTACCACGCGAACACCGGCATGATACAGGCGCTTGCGGCCGGCGACACCCTCATTGTGGCCGACAAGCTTGTCCATGCAAGCATAATCGACGGCATCACGCTGTCAAAATCAGCCTTTACCCGATTCCGTCACAACGACACGTCACATCTCGAAAAAATTCTCGCCAAGGAAGCTTCCTCTCATGAAAGAGTGCTGATTATCGTTGAGAGCGTCTACAGTATGGACGGCGACCGTGCCGACATCGACACCATTGTGAGGCTGAAAGATAAATGGCCGAACGCACTGCTCTATGTCGACGAGGCCCATGCTTTCGGTGTAGAAGGCCCGAATGGACTTGGCCTCTGCCGAGGAAACGAGAATTTCGACAAAATCGATATCATCGTGGGGACTTTCGGCAAGGCCGCCGCATCGGCCGGGGCGTTCTGCGCGGTCTCCCCTACCCTACGCGACTACCTCATCAACCGTGCGCGAAGTCTGATATTCTCGACATCCCTGCCGCCGATGACTGTCGCATGGACACATTATATGATAGAGACATTCCTCACGATGGACGAACAGCGCCGTCACCTCAAAGCACTCGGAGAGCGGCTGCGTCAGCATCTTCAGCCACTGTCGCCCGGGTTTCCAATCATCGCAAGCCACATCCAGCCTTTCGTCACCGGCTCTGCCGAAAAAGCCGTATCCCTCTCGAAAAAACTGCTTGCCGAAGGCTTCAAGGTGCTACCCATACGCACGCCGACCGTTCCTCCCGGGACGGAAAGACTGCGCATAAGCCTAAGCAGCGCAATGACCCTCGACACTATCGACCGCTTTGGCGAAACACTCGCAAAACTGATTTCATCATGAAATTCCACGTATTCCCCGCCAAGGGTGACACAAATCCTGACCGCGCCCTGCTGATTTTCGCCGGCTGGGGCATGGACGAAAAGCCATTCAGCCGCCTGCAGCTCCCCGGCTATCACCTGATAGTGGTCTGGGATTACCGCGACAGCAGCTTCCCAGCCCCTCTTGACCGCATGATGGAAACCTTTGGTGAAATCGCCGTCATCGCATGGTCGTTCGGAGTCCCTGCAGCCACAGACTTTCTGCTGTCACATCAATCGCTCCCCGTCACGGCACGAATAGCCGTCAACGGAACTATGCACCCTGTCGATGATACCAAGGGAATCCCCGAAGAGATATTCCGTGGGACACTTGAAGGACTCGATGAAAAATCCCTGTCGAAGTTTTATCTGCGCATGTGTGGATCGGGAGCGGCTATGCGACTGTTTTCCGAAACTCTCCCCGACCGCAGCCCGTCAGAATTGCGCGAGGAACTAACCGCCATCGCAAACCGCCCCACTGTTGCTCCACAGGGATTATGGGAGCGGGCAATCATAAGTTCGGCCGACCGGATTATTCCTCCGGCCAACCAGATGCAGGCTTGGAGCGACGAGGCTATCGAGACAATCAGCATAGAGGGCGCACATCTGCCCGACTTCAACCGTATATTCAAATGCTTCCTTACCGAGAAAGGTCTTGTCGCCGAGAAATTCACTCGCGCCGAGACCACCTACGACGACAATGCCATCGTCCAGCGTGAAATTGCCGGACGTCTGTGCAAGCTCGCATCCGAAGCACTGAATGAAATAGCGGGCAGCGCTCAACGCCCTATGGATGTCCTTGAAATCGGATGCGGGACAGGACTTACCACACGCATGCTATGCCATGCGACCGGTCTTGACAGAATTGAAGTATGGGATCTGCATATTCCCTTCTCGATTCAGGAATCGATGCCTGAAATCAGGCTGTCGGCACGCGAGTGTGATGCCGAGAGTGAAATCCGCAGACTTCCTGCCGAAAGTCTCGACATGATTTTCTCCGCCTCCACAATGCAATGGTTCAACTCACCGAAGACCTTCATGGGCGAATGTGCCCGCGTACTCCGCAAAGGCGGTCATGCAGTCATCTCGACATTCGGACCGGGGACAATGGCCGAGATAGGCAGCCTGCTCGACAGCAGACGGCACTACCCGGGAGCGGACGCTCTACGACGCATGATACCGAAAGGATGCACTGTGACAGACCTGAGCACCGAGACACGCACTATCTTGTTTCCGACACCGGCCGAAGCAATGCGCCACGTAAAACTAACGGGGGTCAACGCTCTTAGCAGTAAACACGGCAGCCTATCCGCACGCACAATACTCACATCCTATCCACTCACCCCTTCGGGAGAAGCACCGGTCACATACGAACCGGTCTACATTGTATTCAAAAAAATATAACCACCTTATTATATATAGAAGACATGGGTCAGGCATATTTCATCTCAGGAATCGATACCGACGCAGGTAAGAGCTACGTCACCGGCTATATCGCATCGCGCCTCATGAAAGAAGGCAAGCGTGTGGCAACTCAGAAATTCATACAGACCGGCAACACCGGTTTTTCGGAAGACATCGACCTCCACCGCAAAATAATGGGCATCGATCCGCTACCTGAAGATATCGACCACACCACAGCTCCGATAATCTTCTCCTATCCGGCATCAGCACAGCTCGCCGCCCGGATGGATGAACGTGAAATCGACCTCGACATCATCGACCGGTCGACCAGCACACTCTGCGAACGCTACGACATCGTGCTCGTCGAAGGCGCAGGCGGCCTGATGGTTCCCATCACCGACGATTTTTTCACCATCGACTATGTGGAGTCACGCAAACTTCCGATAATATTAGTGACCAACGGCGTTCTCGGCTCAATCAACCATACCATACTGTCGCTTGAAGCTATAAAATCACGAGGAATAACACTCGCCGCAGTAGTCTATAACGAACACTTCGACAACGACCGCATCATCGGTGCGGACACACAGGCTTTCCTCCGCCGCTACGTCGGCCGCCACTTCCCTTCGGCCCGCTTCGCCACCATACCCACTTTGGATTAAAACACTTTTTAAACACGCTCTAACACTATTTGAAACCATTTATTAGGCGATTTCAACAATAATAAGTAACTTTGCGTCTTAAAACGAATATTCCAATGGACATCAATTCTTTTAGCATCTCAATATCAAAAGAGCAGCTGTCGGGATTGCCGACGGTAGAATTTGCAGGCTCTATAACGGTGCTTGAAAATATGCCCGATGCCTTGGAAGCCCTCCGCTATCTCAACACATGCAAGGCGGTCGGATTCGACACCGAGACCAAGCCGAATTTCCGAAAAGGCCAGACCAACACGGTCTCGCTGATTCAGATTTCCACTCTTGACCATTCATTCCTGTTCCGTCTCAACAAACTCGGCTTCTTCCCGGAGCTGCGCGAGTTCATGGAATCCGACAAAGTCACCAAGGTCGGACTTTCGCTGCGCGATGATTTCCATGTGCTTCACCGCATAGCCAGCTTCGAACCGGCCGGATTCATCGACCTCCAAAACGTGGTCAAGTCATTCCATATCGCCGACTCAAGCCTGCAAAAGATATATGGAATAATTTTCAACGGACGCATATCGAAAAGCCAACGCCTGAGCAACTGGGAAGCTGCCCAGCTGAGTCAGGGCCAAAAAATCTACGCGTCAATCGACGCTTGGGCATGCCTGCGAATCTACAGGCATCTAATGGACGGCTGTTTCGATCCTGCGGAATCGGCCTACATACATCACGCCACGGAAGAAACAGGCATCGAACAATAGCCCGGCTCTACCGTAGAGGCATAAGGCCTTCAGACATTTCACTTAATACTTGACACTTCATAATTAAAGCTTTAAACTTAACCTAAAAACCATGAAACTGCGACGTTCTACAGTCATTCCGTCCATCCTCCTGATTTATCTCGGAGTGATGAGCTACATAGGTTATTCCGAATTCCAGCAAGGAAACTATCTTTACTACTTCGGCGTTATCGGCGTCACATTGTTTATCATTGTCATCCTGCATATCTTTCTGAAAAAACGGGAACGCCTGCAGGAAAACGATTCACGCCGGGCGTAGACACCGTAAAATCTACACAGTATCAACCAAACATGCAAATCAGAACCCCAAGAGAAATCACTGAAGCAGCCGCAGCTGTCGGCGCAGCAAAAGCAAAACTTACAGTCAACAACCCCTCGCGCCTTCTGCTCGCATCGTGTCTTGCCGGAGTATATATCGCTCTTGGCGGAATCCTCTCACTTATTGTCGGATACGGTTTTCCGGAAATGACATCGGCCAATCCGGCCGTACAGAAACTTCTGAGCGGTTGCATGTTTCCAATCGGCCTCATCTTGGTCGTCGTCCTCGGCGCAGAACTGTTCACAGGCAATAATGCGCTCCTCATACCGTCCTATGCAAAAGGCAGCCACAGCTTCGGGCTTGTCATACGCAACTGGGTCATGGTATATTTCGGAAATTTCATCGGGGCTATAGCTTTCACATATATAATGGTCTATGCCTGCGGACTCACCGCGTCGTCCCCCTACCATGAAGCCATCATGAACATCGCCAAAGCGAAAGTGTCGATGACATGGCTGACGGTATTCATCAAAGGAATCGGCGCAAACTGGTGTGTGTGTCTTGCAGTATGGCTCGCCCTTTCAGGAAAGACCTTTTTTGAGAAGGCGCTCGGGTGCTGGCTGCCTGTGATGGCGTTTGTGGTCCTCGGCTACGAACACTCGATAGCCAATATGTTCTTTATTCCCCTCGGCATGATGGAAGGTGCTGACGTAGGCATCATGGAGGCAATAACAGCCAACCTCATCCCTGCCACACTCGGCAACATTGCCGGAGGGGCTCTTCTGGTCGGTGCTGTCAACGCCTATATACACGAAATCAGGAAAAACTGACACCCCGGGTCAAATGCTATAATATAACTATAACTAGGTATATACTATACAGGCATATAAAAAACAACAACGCATGGCGGCGATTTCACATCGTTGCCATGCGTTGTCTTTATGTATGATTTTACTGTTGGCTGTAAGTAGATTGCAGCAGTCTGCAACCTACGATTTCTTATTCCTCAGATTCAGTGTTGCGCTCAATATCGAAAGCGTAGGTTAAATCATGTAAGAGCGCGATAAAAAAACATTATCTACTATTAGTAAAAACAGATGATCGATCATCAGACATATTTTTCATAGCGTTATTCAGAGGTTTTACTCTGCAAAGTTATGAAATATAAGTGACGATAGCTGTGACAAATGTCACAATCATCAGCAGAAGCAGTCTGAGATAGTGTTTTTTTATTTTATCTTCTGACTACGAAAACGATAAAGCTGACGGCGTGAGATGTTAAGATAGGAAGCCAGATCTCCGATTGACACAAAATCAAAAATACGTGGGAAACGGCTGATAAGATTAGCGTAGCGTTGCTCAGGAGTGAAACGGTATGTATCCAGAACATGGTCGTATGCCTGTCCGAACAACACCTCCAGAAATTTCGCCTTGAGCTCAGGCTGTCCGTCAAGTATATCACGCACGTATGAAGCCGGGATAACCATCGCCTCCGAATCCTCAAGGGCAATGATATCGGTGGGCATCTTCACTCCTGACAAAGCACTCAGGTAATTGGCGAGTACAGCATCTTCAAAAACGAAGCCCACCGCCTTGACATTACCGTTATTGTCGGTCAGCGAGTGCTTGAAACCACCCGAGATAATCCAACCTACACGCTGCAACACTTCACCTGCATGCACGAAATATTCGCCACGCTTAAAAAGTATCCTTTCACCACGCGTCTCGCATAATTCTTTCCAGAATGAAAAATCAAGCGCTTTTTCAAAAGCATTGAACTGTGACATCTAATGATTATTAAGTAACAAATTCAAAATTAAACAATCCAAAAGCATAGGGGTAACTTCCCGATAAAATAGTCCATACGCCGTTTTGTCCGCAGACAGTCCGGACGGATATGAATAATTCTGAAGAGTTACTCAATTCAGAGGGCGTTTAATAACACCCTCTTATATAGGACAACAGATTCCTGTCTTTACTCCTAACCGGCATTACATAATCATAGTGCCGGGGGAATGAAAAATCAAGAATCCGTTGTCATTGTACGTTATGTCAAAGCCGATTATTCCATGAGCTTGCGGTAGCGACGGCGAGTGGGCTCTTTGCCATCGTTGTGGGCACGCTTATAGTCTTCGTAGTCCGAGTATGAACCTTCGAAGAAGACCACATTGCCGTCGCCCTCGAACGAAAGGATGTGTGTACAGATACGGTCAAGGAACCAACGGTCGTGGCTAACGACAACAGCACATCCGGCGAAATCGTCAAGACCTTCTTCAAGAGCGCGAAGAGTGTTCACGTCGATATCGTTGGTAGGTTCGTCGAGCAGAAGCACATTGCCTTCCTCCTTGAGCGCCATAGCAAGATGGAGTCGGTTGCGCTCGCCACCTGAAAGCACCGCAATCTTTTTCTCCTGATCAGCGCCGGTAAAGTTGAAGCGCGAGAGATAGGCGCGCGCATTAACGTCGCGACCACCCATGCGGAAGCTTTCAACACCCTGTGAAATCACTTCATATACGCTCTTTTCGGGGAGGAGGTCATGGTGAGTCTGGTCGACATATGCAATCTTGACAGTCTCGCCTACGTCAAACGTACCGGCATCGGGAGTCTCCTGCCCCATGATGAGACGGAAAAGTGTGGTCTTACCCGCACCGTTCGGGCCGATAACACCGACAATACCGCCCTGCGGGAGCGAAAAGCTGAGGTCCTTGAAAAGCTGCTTCTTTCCGAAAGCCTTCGAGAAGCCCTGAACGTCGATGACCTTGCTGCCGAGACGCGGACCGTTGGGGATGAAGATTTCAAGACGCTCTTCCTTCTCCTTCTGGTCCTCGTTGAGAAGACGGTCGTAGCTCGAAAGACGGGCCTTGCCTTTGGCCTGACGGGCTTTGGGAGCCATGCGCACCCATTCAAGCTCGCGTTCGAGGGTCTTGCGACGCTTCGAGGCCTGTTTCTCTTCCTGAGCCATGCGCTTGGTCTTCTGGTCGAGCCATGAAGAGTAATTACCCTTCCAAGGTATACCCTCGCCACGGTCAAGCTCAAGAATCCATCCGGCCACATGATCGAGGAAGTAACGGTCGTGGGTGATGGCGATGACTGTTCCGGGATACTGCTGGAGATGCTGTTCGAGCCAGTCGATCGACTCGGCGTCAAGGTGGTTGGTAGGCTCGTCGAGAAGCAGGATGTCAGGCTGCTGGAGAAGCAGGCGACAAAGAGCCACACGGCGGCGTTCACCACCCGAAAGAGTGGTCACGCTCTGGTCGTCGGGGGGACACTGGAGAGCGTCCATGGCGCGTTCGAGCTTCGAATCGATATTCCATGCATCGGCAGCGTCAAGCTTGTCCTGAAGTTCGGCCTGACGTGCAAGCAGGGCATCCATCTTGTCGGGGTCTTCAAGCACATCGGGATCGCAGAACGATTCGTTGACCTTGTCGAACTCGGCAAGAAGATCCATGATCGGCTGCACTCCCTCGCGGACAACCTCGATGACAGTCTTCGAAGGATCGAGCTGAGGGTCCTGTTCGAGATAGCCCACTGAATAGCCGGGCGAGAAAACCACTTCGCCCTGATAGCTCTTGTCGAGTCCGGCGATGATTTTCAGAAGCGATGACTTACCTGAACCGTTGAGACCGATGATACCGATCTTAGCACCATAGAAAAACGACAGGTAAATGTTTTTCAACACCTGTTTCTGCGGAGGGTAGGTCTTTGAGACACCCACCATCGAGAATATTACTTTTTTATCGTCAGCCATATAACTGTATTTATATTATTTTTTTAATTATGATATTCAACCAATACGGACTGGAATTTACATGCGGTTCATTGGAGTTCGGGATGAATTTAGTAATTTTGCGCCCCGAAAAATCACAAGACCAATCCATAAATAGAGTTTCTAATAGTTTCTAACAGATATAGTAGTTATGCAACGTGGATTAATTGCTCTTGCCATAGGCACTTTTGCCCTTGGTATTGCCGAATTCGGAATGATGGGCATACTCGGTGACGTAAGCCGAAGTGTCAACGTCAGCGTCGTTGAAGGCGGCCACCTGATTTCGGCCTATTCACTCGGAGTCGCCATAGGCGCACCAATGCTCATATTCCTTCGCAAAATGCCTTTGAAAAGGCTTCTGCTACTGCTTGCGGTCATCATCACCGCCGGCAACACAATGGCCGCACTCTCAAACGGATTCCCGATGCTGCTCTGCGCCCGTTTCCTATCAGGACTGCCCCACGGGGCATTTTTTGGCGCAGGAGCTATAGTGTGCTCGCGGCTCGCATCGCCGGGACACGGCGCACAGGCTGTCGCCGTGATGGTCGGAGGAATGACCGTGGCCAACGTGGCCGGAGTGCCTGCGGCTACTCTTGTCAGCAATCTTTTCAACTGGCGCATCGCTTTCGCAATGGTCGCTCTGTTCGGAGGACTGGCCCTCATAGGCATCCGCGCTTGGATTCCGAAGCTTGAACCTCTGCCTGACTCCGGCATGAAAGGCCAGTTCCGCTTTCTCAGGAGTGCAGCTCCCTGGCTGATCTACGCTGGTGTCTTTTTCGGACAGGCCAGCGTGTATTGCTGGTTCAGCTACGTTGACCCTATAATGACCAAAGTGACCGGATTCACCGGTTCTGACATGACATGGGTCATGATGCTCGCAGGCATCGGCATGGTCACCGGAAACGCCATAGCCGGCAAACTTGCCGACCGTTTCGGAGTGGCGCGCGTATGCGGCACTCTCGCAGCCTCCATGCTCGCAGTCATGCCTATGCTCTATCTGTTTGCCGACGAAAAGCCGGCATCACTCGTGCTGATGTTCCTTGCGACCGGGGCACTCTTCGGCATCGGCGGTCCGCTGCAATATCTCATAGTCCGTTTCGCCAAAGGAGGCGAAATGCTCGGAGGAGCAGGCATCCAGATTGCATTCAATGTGTCGAATGCCGTCAGCGCCGCCCTCGGAGGGATGGCTATCCACCACGGTTTCGGGCTGGCCTCTCCGGCGCTGGTCGGCGTGCCGTTTGCGGCCGTCGGCGCGGCAGCCCTGTTTATATTGCGCGGCAAATACAAGACTCAAGGCGCATAAGTGCCCTGACACCTACGCGGCATGCGCGCCCGTCACTTACGGCTCTTTGGAGCGTATTTGACGGGATAGTCGCAGCGTGTCTTGCCGGCAATTATATTATTGAGCTTTCCCTTGATAAGCTGCTTGCGTATCATCGAGATATGGTCGATGTAAAGCATTCCTTCGAGGTGGTCGCACTCATGCTGGACGATGCGCGCGAGAAAACCTGTGATGACTTCTTCGTGGGACTCGAAATTCTCATCGACCCATTTGAGCCTGATATTTTCCACACGGGGAACTCTTTCAGACAGACCGGGCAAGCTCAGGCAGCCTTCGTCGCGGACCACAGTCTCTCCGTCAAGAATCTCGATTTCAGGATTTATGAGAGTCAGTTTCCGACCCGCACATTCAGGGAAACTATCCTTGACGGGATCGGCATCTATGACCACGATTCTGTCGGAAAGGCCAATCTGAGGAGCGGCAAGCCCGACACCTTCGCTATCATACATGGTCTCATACATTTTTTCGACAAGTTCTTTAAGACCGTTGTAGTCTGACGAGACCGGAGCTGCAATCTTGCGGAGCACCGGATGACCGTATAAGTATACTGGTAAACGCATTTCGTATTCGGAATGATTTTTTTATAAGTTCTATATTTCACACTGCCTCCACACCAAGGCTCACCTCATCATGTCACGGCTTTCGAGATAACCGTTAAGAATTATGACCGCGGCCATGCGGTCGATCGCAGCTTTGTCGCGGCGGTCGCTTTTCTTCACGCCGGAATCAATCATGGCGCGATGTGCGAGAGTCGAGGTGAAGCGCTCGTCGAAAAATTTGATTTCAATATCGGGAAGTTCCTTTTTAAGCCTGTTGATGGCCGGAGTTATGTAGCGCATCGACTCCGATGGCTGCCCGTCGAGCGTCTTGGGGAGGCCGACTATTATTTCATCGACCCGTTCTCGGGTCACATATGATTTCACATAAGGTATAAGCTGTGCGGATGGCACAGTATCGAGCGCCGTGGCTACTATCTGCAACACATCAGTCACAGCAAGTCCGCAGCGCTTACGTCCGTAGTCTATAGCGAGCAATCGTCCCATTTTCAACTGCAAAGATACGAAAAATTCCTCATATTATTTTTTATGTGTAAATTTGCGATATAAAATTTAGCAGTAATCATCATCACCACATTAACAATATCATGAAAATATTTACCAAGGCGACAATCATTGCCATAATCTGCAATTTTATCGTAACCGACACAACGTCCGCACAAAAACGGAATCATGAGTTGCGACGTACCGACAAGGAATTTTTCACCACTCCCGATGCCACCCGCATAGGCGATCAGGTGCTCGCCTACCAGCGCGTCACAGGCGGATGGCCCAAAAACATAGATATGTGCCGGCCACACACCCCCGAGGAACTGGCCGAAATCAAGGCTCAACATGACCGCCGTAACGACTCGACAACCGACAATAACGCCACGACAACCCAGATGACCTTCCTCGCACGGCTCTATCAGGCCACCGGCGATGTCCGTTACCGCGACGCCTTCCTCGCAGGAGTGGAATATCTCCTCTCGGGCCAATATCCCAATGGCGGATGGCCTCAGTTCTGGCCCGATCCGCAAGGCTATCAGATTCATATCACGTTCAATGACGGCGCTATGGCCAATACCCTCACACTCTTACGCGACATTTTCGAGCAACACGAGCCATATGGTGGAAATCTGACAGACGAGGCGCTGCGCAGCCGTCTGCGGACTGCCTTCAACAAAGGAATCGACTGCATACTCGCCACGCAGATACGGGTAGACGGACATCCGACCGTATGGTGTCAGCAACATGACCGCGAGAACTATGCGCCCGCCCCGGCGCGTTCCTACGAACTGCCGTCGTTCTGCTCAGCCGAAAGCTCGCAGATTGTCAGCCTGCTCATGCAGCTCCCCGACCCTGACAAAAGAGTCAAGGAAGCGGTTCACGGCGCTATGGCATGGTTCGAAGCCAACAAACTCATGGGACACCGGCTTGAGCGCACAGGCAGTCCGAAATCTCCCGAATCCGACACGCGCCTTGTGGCCGATCCGGCAGCCGGCCCACTGTGGGGACGCTTCTACGACCTCGAAAACTGCGAAATCTATGTCTGCGACCGCGACGGCATTCCCCGCAAATCGCTCGAAGAAATCGGCCACGAACGCCGCAACGGCTACAGCTGGTATAATGACAATCCGCTTTCGCTCTATCCCGTCTACGACAAGTGGGCCGACCGCTATGACCCGGACGGAAAAGTCAGAATCGACATGTCGCTTGCCAAGAAATCAGAGCACCGTAGAAACAAACGCCGTTGACAATCCGTTTACGCGCAGTCTCCCTTCAAGTTTCCGCTTAAATTCTTGATTGTTAAGTGAATTTTTCGTAAGTTTGCACTAATATCACAACACAATATCATACTTACTCATTCTTAACCTCAAAATTCACCAACCACACACAATGAACCATCAGACATTTTTAGCATTAGCTTGTATCGCCTTAGGGGCAAACGGTCTGTCAGGTGCGGAAAAACTGACATCTCCCGACGGAGACATATCGCTGACATTCGAACTGCGCGACGGACGTCCCACTTATTTTGTCGACTTCAAAGGCAAGGAAGTGATTGCCCCCTCCGGACTCGGATTTGACCTTTTCAGTGAATCAGGCCGAAACAGCTTTGACCAGCAGGGTAAGAAAGCAGCTGCCGACGCTCTGTCGCTGAAAGACGGATTCGAACTCGTCAACACCACCCGCGACAGTGTCGATGAAAACTGGGAACCTGTCTGGGGCGAAGAGACTCTCATCCGTAACAATTACAACGAGATGTCAGTCACTCTGCGCCAACCTGCCTTCGACCGCACGATGGTGGTAAGATTCAGGGTATATGACGACGGTATCGGTTTCCGTTATGAATTTCCCGGACAGCCCAACCTCAACTATTTTGTCATAGCAGAGGAGGATACGGAGTTTGCCATGACCGGCGACCACACCGCCTACTGGATTCCCGGCGACTACGACACTCAGGAATACAATTACACAAAATCACGTCTGAGCGAAATCCGCGGTCTGTTTCCCTCAAAAATCAATCCTGACAACGCCTCGACCACCCCGTTCTCCCCGACAGGTGTGCAGACAGCACTCCAGCTGAAAACAGACGACGGCATATATCTCAACATACATGAGGCCGGGACTATCGACTACCCGACCATGCACCTCAACCTCAACGACACAACCATGACTTTCCACTCATGGCTGACACCCGACAATCAGGGGCGGAAAGGCTACATGCAGACCCCGACCACAACCCCTTGGCGCTCGGTAATCATCACCGATGATGCACGCGACATCCTTGCCTCACGCCTCATCTACAACCTCAACGACCCGACCAAGTATGAGGATACATCTTGGATCAAGCCGGTGAAATATATCGGTGTGTGGTGGGAGATGATCACCGGGGCAGGCTCTTGGAACTACACCGACGACGTATATTCAGTGAAACTCGGCGAGACAGACTACACAAAGACTAAGCCCAACGGACGACACAGCGCCAACACCGAAAAGGTGAAACGCTACATCGACTTCGCGGCTGAACACGGTTTTGACCAAGTGCTCGTCGAAGGCTGGAACGAAGGCTGGGAAGACTGGTTCGGACAATCGAAAGACTACGTGTTTGACTTCGTGACCCCCTATCCCGACTTTGATCTGAAAGGTCTCAACGAGTATGCTCATTCAAAAGGCGTGAAGCTCATGATGCACCACGAGACTTCCGGCTCGGTCCGCAACTACGAACGCCACATGGAAAAAGCCTATCAGCTCATGAACGACTACGGTTATAATGCTGTGAAGAGCGGCTATGTCGGCAACATGATTCCACGCGGAGAGTATCATTATTCACAGTGGCTCAACAACCACTACCTGCATGCCGTGAAGGAAGCTGCAAAACACAAAATCATGGTCAACGCCCATGAGGCAAGCCGTCCGACCGGTCTCGCCCGCACATATCCCAACCTTATCGGCAACGAGAGCGCACGCGGAACAGAGTATCAGGCAATGGGAGGCAACGACAAGACCCATACTTCGATTCTTCCGTTCACCCGTCTGCAAGGCGGTCCGATGGACTACACTCCCGGCATATTCGAATTCGACCTTTCTACCTTCACCCCTGGCAACAATTCCAAAATCGCATCAACCATTCCCGGACAGCTCGCGCTCTACGTCACCATGTACAGCCCGCTCCAGATGGCTGCCGACCTTCCCGAACATTATGAAAAGCATCTCGATGCCTTCCAGTTCATCAAAGATGTCCCCGTCGAGTGGGAACGCTCGGTCTATCTCGAAGCCGAACCGATGGACTATGTGACAGTTGCGCGCAAGGACAAGAATTCCGACGAATGGTATGTCGGCTCTACCGCCGGCACTGCCGACCGCAAGAGCGACATCTCACTCTCCTTCCTCGATCCGGGCAGGAAATATGAAGCTACCATCTATGCCGAAGCTCCGGATGCCAACACAGTCGACGGCCAGACCCGATACACAATCACCAGAAAGACCGTGACTTCGAAATCAAAGTTAAGCATCCACGAGCTTGCCGGAGGAGGCTATGCGATTTCAATCAAACCTCTTTCATAAGATGAAGCCCCACCCTTCTCACTATAATTTATTTATGAATCCAATATAGTCAAAATAGCCTGCATCAATGACCACCGGACAAGACAGATGACAATCCGGCCGTCACGGATGCGGGCTAATTTTTCTTTTACTCTCCAACCTCATCGCTTACCGAGTTTAAAATCATCACTTAAAAACGACATCAGTAACGAAATAATGCAAACTATTACAATCTTAGTAACTATAATTTAACCATAACTAATCAACTGCAAAATGCGAAAATCTTTACTTATCCTTTCGTTTGTTGGCTTGATAGGAAGCTCAGTAGACGCACGCACACTTACACCGGCCGAGGCTCTCGCAAGGGCACTCGACAACGGTAAAACGTCAGCATCCCACCGCGCTCCACTACGCAAGTCTCCGATCCTGACCGTAGGCGAACAGAATTCGCCTTCGCTCTATGTATTCGACCAAGGCAGCGAAGGCTACCTCGTAGTCTCGGCCGACGACGTAGCCGCTCCAGTGCTCGGCTACAGCACTACGGGCACTATCGACCCCGACAACATGCCTGACAACCTGCGATGGTGGCTGAGCCAGTATAAAGCCGAAATCGAAGCCGCTACAAAAAACGGCACACCGGCCTATTCTCAATACAGCGGCAACGACCGTGCCCCTATCAAACCTCTTTTGAAGACCCTTTGGGATCAGGGCGAACCCTACAACAACGACTGTCCGCAATTAGCAGGCAACT
Source organism: uncultured Duncaniella sp. (assembly GCF_910578445.1). Classification (GTDB taxonomy): domain Bacteria; phylum Bacteroidota; class Bacteroidia; order Bacteroidales; family Muribaculaceae; genus Duncaniella. The sequence continues at coordinate 18,979 of NZ_CAJTQC010000013.1, forward strand.
ACACCGTGACCGGCTGCGTGGCCACCGCAATGGCTCAGGTCATGAAATATCATGAATGGCCTGCATCATTCAACGCAGACTTCTCATACACATGGACTACAGCGCAAAGCAACCTCGTCTGGAAAGAAGACAACGTCACTTTCGACTGGGCAAATATGCTTGATGTCTACAACCGCGGACAATATAACAACACTCAGGCAGCCGCAGTGGCGAAACTGATGAAAGCATGCGGCTACTCGGTCAATATGAACTATGACATCCCGCAACGCGGAGGTTCAGGAGCACCGTCAATCACAATCCCTCTCGCCCTTGTCAACACATTCGGCTATGACAAAGACGCTCACATCGAGTTCCGCTCTTTCTACGGCCTTGACGAATGGGAGACAATCATCTATGACAACCTTAAGGAATGTGGCCCGGTAATCTATTCAGGCGCGAACGGAAGCGGAGCAGGCCACTGCTTCGTCTGCGACGGTTACCAGTCTGACGGATACTTCCACTTCAACTGGGGATGGAGCGGCATGAGCGACGGTTATTTCCGTCTCACAGCCCTCGACCCGTCGTCGCAGGGCATCGGCGGCAGCACTGACGGCTATAACATCGGTCAGGACATCGTGGTAGGCATCAGAAAGCCATTGTCCAATTCCAATAACAGCTACATAGTCTGCGAAGGTCAGTTCAGCGCAGAGGTATCTACAGATAACGTGCTTAAAATCAACGGTCCGTTCTATAATTTCTCGCCTGTTGAATTTATCGGACAGATTGGCCTCCGCATAGATGACAGCAACGGCAATGCCATTGATGAATTATTCCTCCCGCTTGACACCATCAGTCCTTATTCCGGCTACAGCGGATTTTCCGTACAGCTTTCATTACCGAAAGGCGACTATCGTCTGTATCCCGTCTACAAGCCATACAACGGCTTTTCGGAAATCATCGCCACTCATGCCGACCATCCGGGCTACATACTCCTACACAGCAACGGTGTAGCCATTACAGCTGAAGTTCCCGAAGTCGGAGTATACTCAGTCGAAAATCTTAAATTTGAAACGCCTCTCTATCAGGGATATGGATTCACGGTTACAGGCAACGCTCTGTGGACCGGACCTCTGAGCGTCTCACAAACCATTTTCGGCGTACTGCTCTCAGGCACTACATCAGACACGACAGTGGCCATCGGTGAAGAAATGGCTCAGGAATTCTCCGCCAACAGCGTCGCAAGCCCGTTTGAATATCAGACTACATGGACGCAGACAATCCCCGAATTCTCGACAGGCATTCCGGAAGGCTCTTACTATTTCGCCATGGCTATTATCGATAACAACAGTCCCAACGGAATCAAGCTGATTTGCGAACCACAGCAAGTGACCATGCAGCCCAATCCCGGCACATCCGTGATTTCGAGCCCCATCTGGAGTATCGAGAACGCCACTGCCGTCATCCCCGACAATATCAAGGTATCTATGGTCGTAGCGTGCAGCTCAGGATATTTCTTCAACCGGATTCCCGTCTATGTACTCGGTCCGATACTCCCCGGAGTCACTTCCTACTCACCCGCGATATTCTACTCCGACCGCATCTCTCTTTCAGCCGGAGAGAAAAAGATTGTCGATTTCACAATCCAGATGCCCAACGCTCTTCCCGGAGAGAAATATCAGGCATTCCTTGTAAATCCCGTCAACAACAATGAACTATCAGGCAACCGCATCAATTTCACAATCAGCAACCAGACAGGCATTTCCGACATCCTGACCGACGCACCGTGCGGAGTGAGCGCGAGTCCCAACCCCGCCCATGACCATACAGTCATCACTGCCGGAAGCGAGATCACACGCATCGACATTGCGTCACTCTCAGGCAGCTATGTCTCTCTCCCGATTGAAATCAACGGTTCAAGCGCCCGTATCGATGTGACCGGACTTACCCCCGGACTTTATATCGCCCGCGTGGCAACAGCCGGCGGTGTCGAATCTGTCAAGATAATCAAGAAATAACATGTCAGGACAGTCATTCATTCCGGCAATCATCTTACTAACCACAGCCGTAGGTTGTTCCACCTCTAAAACCGGCATGTCCGTGTCTCCGTCGGAAGGAGGCACGGCCGTCGGGTGGAACCACAGGCATGAGGTGGAAAAAACCGACACCACGACGACGATACTCCTCCCGGGACAAAGCAATCCGGGGGGAATACGTGGCGGAGGACAGTCGGCAGAAATACCGAAAGTCAGAATCTATAAGACCAACGGCAACTATGCCGACAATGTTCCCGTGACGCTCGACGCATCACGCACCAAGCTCCTGTCGTTTCCCGCGCCGTCCGATCTGCGTGGAAGTGCCCCAGTAAAACTCGACAACGGCTTTCTGCTTGACCGTCGTGGAGTAGGACCGGCAACCGCCTTCACTCGTTGGACCTACAAGGAATACTCCGCCCTTCCCGCCACACCCGGGACAAAGGAAATAATGGACAACCTCATTCCCGGAGCGGCTGTAACGGAGCTATATGAGATGCCGTTCACAATCGGCACTCCGGATGCCGCCGAGCGATGCAACGAACTCATCAAAGAAGGTCTGCCGGGCTGCACACCCTTGCTTCAGGGTGTGGAGCTAAAATAGAAGCCGGATAACCTCCATAAAAAAATCACGGACAGCATCAACCGCTGTCCGTGATTTTTCATGTATATTCTATTGATTTTCAATAATGGAACGACGAGCCGCCGAGGAATTCACGAAGCAGAGAGGTAGGCGGAATAAGCGTCGACGGAATCGGTGAGAAATAGCCCAGAAACTTGCGCAGGCGATAAGCCTCGGCATATTCCGGCACATCGCGCGGAACACTTCTCAACACCTTGTCGGCTTCATCGCGCATGACCCCAAGTTCAAACAGCAGCGACGAGTTGAACATCGAATCTGCATTTTCCTGATAAGGGAAAATCCACTTCTCCTCACCACGGCGTACACTCGGCCAGCGGCGTATAGTCTCAAGGGCATTCGTCCCGCGATATTTGTAATCCCTGATAATCCGTCGCAACAGACGGTTGTCGGTGGTCGAAACCCAATTGTGGTCATCGATGGCAAGGGTTGTCAGAGCCGAGACATAAATCCGGTATTTCATCGCCGGGTCGACATCGCGTGTCAACTCGGGATTAAGGCCGTGGATGCCTTCTATGAGCAATATGGAAGTCGAATCGAGTTTTATAATCTCCTTGCGGTATTCTCTCTCGCCACGCTCAAAATTGTAGTAGGGCAACTCTACAGCCTCCCCTTTTATCAGTTTATTGAGATGTTCATTGAACAGCTCAAGGTCAAGGGCGAAAAGCGACTCATAGTCATACTCGCCACTCTCATCGAGCGGAGTATGGTGACGGTCAACGAAATAATTGTCAAGCGAAATCATCACCGGCTTCAACAGATTGGTCAGCAACTGGACTGCCAGACGTTTGGTAAATGTGGTCTTGCCTGATGACGACGGCCCGGCGATAAGCACCACCCTCGCACCGCCTTGATGATACCGCTCGGTAATCTTATCGGCAATAGCGCCGATATATTTCGTGTGGAGAGCTTCAGCCACATTTATCATCATCGCCCTGCCGTTGCCTGCGGCAACTTCATTCACATCACCGGCATCGCAAATGCCTATGATATGGTTGAATTCGAGATAATCCGTAAACGCCCTGTAGAGCTTAGGCTGAGAGAGAGGGATGGTCGGACGGGAAGGATCGGCCAGATCCGGCCCGAGCAGCAGCAGTCCCTCCTCGTAGGGAACAATGTCGAAAACCCCGAGCATACCGGTCCTCGGCACGAGATTGCCGTTGTAGGTGTCACAAATGCCGTCGAGACGATAATAGACCGTATAAAGTTCATTGAGAGTCTCAAGCAACTTGACTTTCTCATGAAGCCCCTGTCCCCTCATAATCTCGATGACATCCTTGGTGAGACGCTCCTTGCGCTCAAATGGAAGGTCGCGCTCGACAAGAGCACGCATGCCCTCCTTTAGACGGACACAGACCTCACGGTCAACATCAATTCCTTTCAACCGGCAGTAATAGCCGCGCGAAACTGAATGACTTATGACAAGCCTTACACCCGGATAAAGGGAAGCCACCGTGCGATAGAGCATCATACACAGCGAACGTATGTAGCAACGATGCCCCGAAGGAGAGTCAACCGGCAGGAATTCAACCATCTTTGGCGTGAAAACAGGAAACGAAAGGTCTACGGCCTTGTTGTTGACACGCGCGCAGACCGGCACAAAGGGTATCCGCGTTCTGACCTCTTCGTATATATCACTTAAAGTCATTCCTCCGTTGACAGGCAGATATTCGCCGATATTGGCGCAGTAAACTTTCAGCTGATTACTCATGATGCGATGAATTTATTTTCCTCAAAGTTAACTCCGCTTTTGTTTAAATTTTGTAAACAATATTTTTTAATGAGTTAACTTACGTTAATTTAAGTCTTTTCTATGAATTTAACGGAAATAACTGCGATATTGTTCAGCATCTCCAAAAGTATGGCCGTCTAAAAAATCCCCTTTGGCCATGACCTCATGCAAATCAGGCCTGCACAACCGAATTATTGCTTATCTTTTCAGGTTTAATTTGCCGATAGTTTGCCGATATTTCGTAACTTTGCACATCTTTTGCCGTCGCATGCAGGCCAAATGGCAGAACTTGAGCAGTGCGAACGGCAAATTCCAGATTAACCGAATATTCCAACCATTGTCATGAATATATCATATAACTGGCTAAAAAAATACCTTGACTTCAATCTCAGCCCCGACGAACTCGCGGCCGCTCTCACCTCAATCGGTCTTGAAACCGGCTCGGTCGAGGAGGTTGAATCAATCCGCGGTGGCCTCCGCGGCATCGTGATCGGCAAGGTGCTCACCTGTGTCGAACATCCCAACAGCGACCATCTCCATATCACCACAGTAGACCTCGGCGACGGCGCCGAAACACAGATTGTCTGCGGTGCGCCAAACGTGGCTGCCGGACAGACCGTGGTAGTGGCCACCGTCGGCACTACACTCTACGACGGCGACAAGGAGTTTGCGATAAAAAAATCTAAAATCCGTGGCGTAGAGTCGTTCGGTATGATCTGCGCCGAGGATGAAATCGGAGTAGGAACGTCACACGACGGCATCATCGTCATCACCGACGATGTGAAGCCCGGCACACCTGCGGCCGAATTCTACGGTCTCACCTCGGACTATGTGCTTGAAGTGGACCTCACCCCCAACCGCATCGACGCTGCGTCGCACTATGGTGTGGCACGCGACCTCGCCGCATGGATGAACGCCCACACTGAAGCGGGCAATCTCCACCGTCCGGAAGTCGAAGCCTTTGCCATCGACACTCCCGAAGGCGGCATAACCGTTGACGTTGAAAACACCGACGCATGTCCGCGCTACACCGGCGTGACAGTGCGTGGCGTGACAGTCAAGGAGTCTCCGAAGTGGCTCAAGGATGCACTTTCGACCATCGGACTGCGCCCGATCAACAATATTGTCGATATTACCAACTATCTCCTCCACGGCATGGGGCAGCCGCTCCACTGCTTTGACGTGGCAAAAATCGCAGGCAATAAGATTGTGGTCAAGAATGCCCGCGAAGGCGAAAAGTTCACCACTCTCGACGGTGTGGAACATACGCTTGACTCACGCGACCTCATGATCTGCAACACGGAAGTCCCCATGTGTATAGCCGGTGTCTTCGGAGGTCTTGACTCAGGAGTGACCGAAGCCACCACAGATGTCTTCCTCGAAAGCGCATATTTCAACCCTACTTCCGTAAGAAAGACAGCACGCCGCCACGGTCTCAACACCGACTCATCATTCCGCTTCGAGCGTGGAGTCGACCCCAACAACACCCTCTATGTGCTCAAACTCGCAGCCCTGATGGTCAAGGAACTCGCCGGAGGTGAAATCTGCGGACCTCTCTGCGACAACTATCCCTCGCATATCGAACCGGCCGAAGTCAGCCTCAGCTTCGAATATTTCGACAAGCTTATCGGCAAACACATCCCTGCCGACACTATCGTCTCAATCCTGAAAAGCCTTGAAATGGAGCTTACAGAAGTGACCGACGAAAAAGCCGACATGAAAGTGCCTACCTACCGCGTCGATGTCACCCGTCCCTGCGACGTTGCCGAAGATGTGCTCCGCATCTATGGCTACAACAACGTGGAGATTTCAAGCTCGGTGCGTTCGGCATTATCTTCGCAGAGCTTCGAGGATCAGGACAACAAACTCCGCAACCTCATCAGCGAACAGCTGACAGCCGAAGGCTTCAACGAGATTCTCAACAACTCGCTCACAGCCGAGGCCTACTATACCGACCTTGCCGCTTATCCGGCCGACCATTGCGTCCGTCTGCTCAACCCGCTGAGCAACGACCTCAACGTAATGCGCCAGACTCTCCTTTTCGGAGGTCTTGAATCGCTCAGCCACAACATCAACCGCAAGATGGCTGACCTCGCCATGTATGAGTTCGGCAATGTCTACTTCTTCAATCCCGCGACCGAGGCGACTGCCGAAAACGTGCTTGCCCCCTACCGCGAGGCTTCGCGTCTGGCCATCTGGCTCACCGGCGCACTCCGTCCCGGCAACTGGGCACGCCCCGAACAGCCTGCAACCGTCTACGACATGAAGGCTGTCGTGGCCAACATCCTCAACCGCCTTGGCATCAATCCGGCCGAAATCAAGCTCACGGCCTCGTCATGCGGTCTTTACTCGGCAGCGCTCGACATCAACACCCGCTCAGGCAAGAATCTCGGTACTCTCGGTGTGATAGCCAAAAAACTGGCTTCGAAATTCGACATCAAGCAGGAAGTCATCTACTGTGAACTCGACTGGCACGCACTTGTCAATCTGTCGCTGCGCAAGAAGGTAAGCTACTCACCACTCGCCAAGACCATGCCGGTCAAGAGAGACCTCGCCCTTCTGCTTGACAAGAGCGTCACACTCGATCAGGTCGAGGCAATCGTGCGCGAAAGCGAACGCCGCCTGCTCAAGAACGTGACACTGTTTGACGTCTACGAAGGCAAGAATCTCCCGGAAGGCAAGAAATCATATGCGATAGCCCTTACCCTTCAGGACGACGAAAAGACCCTTCAGGACAAGCAGATCGAGGCTGTGATGAACAAAGTCATCGGAAATCTCACCAAGAAACTCGGTGCAGAACTCCGATAAACTGCGACAATCCGCCACACTCACTTAAGACAAAACAACAGAAAACAATAATAAAACTCAACTGTAACACTCACTATCATGGGAAGAGCATTTGAATACCGCAAAGCACGCAAACTCAAACGCTGGGGTAACATGTCGCGTACATTTACCCGCATAGGTAAGGAAATCACCATAGCTGCAAAGGCCGGCGGTCCTGATCCCTCCACCAACCCGCGTCTCCGCGCCCTCATGCAGAACGCTAAGGCTGCCAACATGCCCAAGGACACTGTCGAACGCGCTATCAAAAAAGCAACCGACAAGGACGCCGGCGACTACAAGGAAATCACTTATGAGGGATACGGCCCCCACGGCATCGCAATCTTCGTAGAAGCTGCAACCGACAACAATACACGCACCGTTGCAAACGTCCGTTCATATTTCACCAAACACGGCGGCAACCTCGGAACTCAGGGTTCGCTCACTTTCCTCTTCGACCACAAGAGCGTCTTCAAAATCAAACCCAAAGACGGCGTATCACTCGAAGACCTCGAACTCGAACTCATCGACTACGGTGTTGATGAACTCGAAGACATCGTCGACGACGAATCAGGCGAAGAGCAGGTGATTCTCTACGGTGCATTCGAAGAATACTCCAATATCCAGAAATATCTCGAAGACAACGGCTTCGAAATCATTTCGTCGGAATTCGAGCGTATCCCCAACGACCTCAAGGAAGTGACACCCGAACAGCGTGCGGCCATCGAAAAACTTCTCGAAAAAATCGAAGAAGACGAAGATGTGCAGAATGTGTTCCACAACATGAAGGAAGAGGATTAATCCTCCTGCCCTTGCAGAAAAAAATATCACTCTAAGGCGGAAGGAATGACCATTGCGACATGGTTGCTCCCTCCGCCTTTCCATTATCCGTATTTCTACTCTCCATTCTCATATAATCAACAGAGCATAACCCCAATCCAATGTCGCAGGCCATAAAAACACCCTATCTTCCGGCATCCACATCCCTTGTCGCAAACATCACGGCAACGCTTATGGTCGTAGCCGGAATCTATCTCACATTTTCGGGACTACGCTACATCGATCCGGGACAGGACGAACTCTATCAGGCTCTATGTGTGAGAGGCTATGCCGACTCTCCGCTGGCCATGCTGACATTCCGCATCGGCGCTCTGTGGTGTGAAATATTCGGCGACCGCCTTTTGGCTCTGCGTGGCCTCATGTCACTCTGTCATCTGACATCCATCGGTCTCGGATGTGCCTATTTCTATCACCGCACACACAAAATGATTCCATGCGCCTTCCTCTTCATGCTGCTATCAGGCATGTCGACCTACACGGCCATGTTTATCTACAACTGGGACACCGGAGCATATCCGTTCATCCTACTTAGCCTGTTGGCCACCTTATATTATATGTCGGCCAAGACACCGGTGGCGGCCGCATTCATCGGAATAAGCAGCGCACTGATGGTCCTGAGCCGGATACCTACAATCTGCATACTCCCGCTTTTTCCGGTAATCATAGTCCGTACCGCGCTGAAATCCGGTTCAGTCCGCAGGCCGTCGGTCATTATAACCCGCGATTTGCTCACAGGTATTGTCGCATTTGTCTTGACCGCGACAATAACAATCATGCTGATGTGCGGTATGGAAACGTATATCCGATCATGGAATCCCGACAACATTATAACGGGACACACCTCCATCTCCGATTATCTCGGACGCCTTGTAGAGCTGGGAATACCCAACCTGCTCCTGTGGGGTGTGACAGGATTGCTCTATCTTGCCTCATGGCTGATTGTAAAATTCAGGCAGACACTTTTTGCCATAATAGCCTCCATATTCTCAATCATCGCCATAGTCGCAGTCGCCTCTGTCCTGCTCAACAAAATTGATGCGCCTACAGCAGACTTCGGAATCGCTCAGGGGACATTGGTCATCACCTTGCTCTATCTCCCCATCAGACGACGATTCATCGACCCGGCCACAGCATGTCCGTCCGACAGACTATGGACTATTGTCGCGTTCTCGCTTGTTGCAGCCGTCGGGTCTAACGGAATTGCCGAACGCCCTCTCGCACTGCCATTGATTCCGATTGTCTGCGCATACATCTATCCCTACAGAAACCTGACAATCAGCTGCTACTTTATAATCCTGATGCTGCTGACTCTTAAGATGAGCCTCGGCATCACAAGAAATAACCGTGAGACACATCAACTGACCACATCACTTGAACGGTTCGAGGGTCTGAAGTTTTCCAAACAGGCCATGCAGCTGTGGAAACCGATAATAGCCACCGTCAACACCCTTCAGGCCGAGGGACACACAGTCAGATTCTGGGGGCTGTATAAATATCACTTCCAGTATGCTTTCAATTCAGACTGCACGCGCACCCACAACCTCTACCACTACGATGAGGAGATTCCGGAAATACGCTCTGCGGTGGTCAGCGAACTTTCAGAGAGCGATGCAGTGATATTCCGGGGTGACATGCGGTGGGACAGACCATGTATGAAAACAATCGACGAACTCATAAAACTCGGATTCCGCCCCGTCAGAATCAGCGATGAGTACAGCCTTCTTCTAAAATAGGTCTCTGACACACAAATCAATACACTATAGAAATATGGCTGTCAATCACGCTATTCCTCGTCAAGCATAAACTTTATCTCGTCGAACATACTCTGGCAGACGGGACGTGTCAGGGCGCAGTCGGCCTGAATTTCAGCCTCGACAAAAGGCCTGATTTCAGCCGGACGGCTATATAGCATATTGAACATCAGCCGGAATCCGCCGTAACGCTCCATTTCATCTGACGAAGCGACGGCATCGACCGCAACATCCATTGCAAACGGCAGATGTCGCAACAATCTGTGGCAAAGTATATCGGCAACCTCCGTCGTGATGCACTCGCGCAGCATTTCTGACGCACGCTCGCGCGTCATTGCCTCGCGCGGATAAATCATCGGAGCGAGCAGCATGCTTTCCCTTGTGCGCGAGTCGGCCCAGAATTCCTCAGCCAGAGCCTGCGAAGGCTCTATCTCAGAGGCTATCTCAACAATCTGCGGAAGATTTAACCCGAACACCATTTTATACTGCAATCCACCCTTGCGGATTGTGTCGGCCACAATACCGTTGCGCATCGCAAAAAGGCGGCGTTTGATTTCCTGTATCTGATTGAATCTGGTCATAAAAATATATTACATTCGTCGGCATGAACATGGCCACAAACATAGCCATACAACAAAAATAGTCTTTTTTAATCATTTTTCATAATTGGATTGTTAAAAATATATTATCCATCACGTTCCAAATTATTTATAATCATCTATGCGACATTTCATACTTGTGACCATTGCCCTGACATGCCTCATTTCAACCACACTCCATGCCGCCGACAACAGTCCTGAACCTATTCCGGTCGTGACCGCCGAGGGATATATGACTGCCGGAGGAGGAATCGGAACTCCACCGCGCCCCGACCGACCGAGCGTTGGACTTGTGTTGAGCGGAGGCGGTGCGAAAGGAATCGGGCACATAGGTTTCATACAAGCCCTCGAAGACAACGACATCCCCATCGACTACATTACAGGCACGTCAATGGGTGCAATCGTCGGAGGTCTCTACGCATCGGGGTTCACTCCGAAGGAGATGCTTGAGCTTATCGCCTCGAAAGGCTTCGCATACTGGAGCACAGGTAAAATCGATCCGGCATACACATATTTCTACTCCTCACACCACGACACTCCGTCGTTCGTGACCCTGAATCTCGGCAAGGATTCCACACAAATCACCTCCGTGCTGCCGATAAGTCTCATCAACCCTATCCCGATGAACTACGCCTTCATCGAGATATTTTCACCGTACACCGTTCAGTGCGGGGCGGACTTCAACAATCTTTTCGTACCCTTGCGCACGGTCACTTCCGATGTCTATGCCAAACATAAAGTCGTGCTCGGACGCGGACCGCTGAGCGACGCCGTCAGGATGTCAATGTCGTTCCCGATGATTTTCGAACCGATTCTGCTCAACGGTGTGCCGATGTATGACGGAGGAATCTATGACAACTATCCCGTCGACGTGATGATGGATGAATTCAATCCTGATTTCGTCATAGGCTCAAACGTAGGCTCAGGAAAATCAGCGCCTGATTCGCGCAACATGATGGACCAGCTTGAAGAAATGATCATGCAGCCCAACAACTATCCGTTTCCAACCGACAAGGGTGTGAACGTCAGGATAAATCTTGACGAATTCGGGCTGCTCGCCTTTGACAAATATCAGGAGATATATGACATAGGCTACCGCCGCGGACTTGAAGTCATGGATTCAATCAAAGCCAAGATAAAAGTACGAGTCCCGAAAGCAACCGTCGAAGCATCGCGAGAGAAATTCAAGGCCGCGACACCCGAGGTGAAAATCAACCAAGTATCAGTCCACGGTGGGACAGCGATTGAAGACGCCTTTCTGCGTTCGGCATTCGGCCACCGCACCGAGCCTATGACACTCGAAGAAGGACGGTCGGCATATTACCGCGCAATCAGTTCCGACAAACTTCAGAATTTCGTGCCGACTCCTCTCTACAATGTGCGCGACAGCATGATAGACCTCAGTTTCGAAGCAATCATAAAAGACCCGTTCTCTGTCGGAGTGGGAGGCTACATATCATCCTCGACCAACAGCATGCTCTTTTTCAACGCCGGCTACAACACGCTTAATTTCAACTCAATCAAAACCAACCTGAACGCATGGCTCGGACAAAGCTATCTGGCCGTGGAGGGTGACTTCAGCTTTACGCTCAACACCCGTCGGCCATCGGCTCTGCATATGAAAATCGTCAGCTCACGCCAGAAATATCATGAGACTGAAAAGCTCTTCTATCAGATTCACGAACCTGATTTCATACGTAAGTCCGAGTCTTTCGTGCGCGCTTTCTATTCAACCGCCCCGACTCTGCGCTCCATATTCACCGCCGGTCTCGCCTACGGTCATCTGACCGACCGCTACCACGTCGACACGAGCGAGGGGCAGTCGAATCCCAATCATGAGAAAGGCATCTTCGACCTCGGCCAGATTTTCGCCGTATGGGAAAAGAATACACTCGACAATACCTATGCCCCCACTTCGGGCATCGATCTGAGAGCTTCGGTCAGAGGCATAGCAGGAAAATACCGCTATCGGCCGTCGGGCGACTCCGGACGAAACAGCGACCGCAACATCAAATGGATTCAGGCCCACATTACCGCCGCCGACTATCTTGACATCAGCAAGCGTTTCTCGCTCGGTCTGACCGGACAGGCATTATTGTCGACACGCAAACTGCTTCCCGGCTATGATGCGTCAATCGTCGCGTCTGAAGCGTTTCATCCCACACCTGCAAGCTACAACAGTTTCAATGCCAAGCTCCGTGCAAATTCATTTCTGACAGCCGGAGTTGTGCCTATTCTGAAACTCTCAGGTACATTTCAGCTCAGAGGCTCATTCCACTGCTTCATGCCGATACGCAAAATCACCTATGGACTGCCGGCCGACAGCAATTATGATGACACAGGAAGCCATCTCCTCGCTCCGCCGGAAGCCACTGCAAAATATGGAAAATGGTTAAGCAATCTGGAATTTTTCGGAGAGCTTCAAGCCGTGCTGGCACTTCCGTTCGGTTCGGTAAGCGCCTATGGCAACTACACCTCAGCCCATGACAGCAACTGGAATTTCGGCATCTCAATCGGAGCATTCATCCTCGCCCCGAAGTTCTTTGATTAGTCCGTCTCCCCCCTATCCTGCCGGTGGCCACTGCCGTCCATCAATCATGAATGTCTTACAGCCGAGTGTTCGGGCAGGGACGATGTCCTTGCTGTAGCTGTCGCCGACCACAAGCACCTGAGCAGGCGGCAGTCCGAGCGCCTCCACTCCCATACGGAATATGGCCGGATCAGGTTTCCTGACACCGACCACGGCGCTCTCAATCACAGACAGGAAATAACGGCCGATACCGAAATCCTCAAGCACGGCATTGATATTTCCATAAAAATTCGAGACGAGCACCATCGGATAGCAGGGGGCAAGCTTTCGGAGAACGGCGGCCGACTCGCCGACACACTCACGTGCATGGTCATAGCAGTAGCCGGCAATCTCGTCGGTCTTTTCAAGCAATGATTCAGCAATACATCCCCTTTCTGACAAGCGCTGCAATTCGATAGCGATTTTCTTTTCCATCAGCTCGCGGAAAGTATCGCCGGGAACTACAATCCTATTTGCAGCCAAAGCCCTCTCGGCATAGACATAGGCATCAATAAAATCATCTATGCCGACACTTACCCCGGCCTTGCCATAAGCCTCGCGTATGATATGACTCCAATGGTCGCCATGCGAGTCAAGCGTCCCGCCATAGTCAAAGATAATGCCCTTGACATCATGGTCGATTATCAACGATTCAATAGTCCCCATTCTCAAGTCTAAGCGTCAGACGACGGCAAAAGTGTTCATGACGCACAATCATGTAGACGAGCAGCGCGTTGAACACCGTAAGCTCGGCTATGAAGTAAATCCACGGCTGCCCGATGAACAATGTTGTGAAAAGAGTAATCACACGCCAGTTGAACGACAGAATATTGGTATATTTCATCAGCGGAAGCGATTCCCGACGAAAATCATCACGGAAAGACTGAGGAATATTGCCCGACGGGAAACGGCGGTGCAATTCGCGCCGTAGAGCCTGCAATGCAGGAGATGTGGCCTCCTGCTGACGGGTGTAGGCCAGATAGAATCCCATGGTAAGCCGTTTCCAGAAATTGCTTTTCCATGTGACACCGCTTTCTGCCAGCTGACGGCGCAGCTGGCTCACGCTGTCGAGCTCGCTGCCGTCCTCACCTTTCAGAAAATAAAGATGGAACTGACGGTAATAATCGGCCATCGCAGCCTGCTTCGTATGGCAGATTCCCGTCACACAGGCTATAATCCATATGACCCACGGATGGTCGCCAAAGAATGCGGAGAAGTGGATTTCACGGAAAACGATGGCAAGATAGATGGTGACAAACCAGAAGTCGCCACAAAGACCGTCGAGTATGCGGCCTATGCGCGAATACTGCTTCGTCAGACGTGCGAGCTGGCCGTCGGCGCTGTCAAACGAATTGGCCCACACCAGCAGCAGCATGCCTATGACATTAAGTTTAAGCTCCGGAAAGTAGAACAACACCCCTGCACCTATCCCAAGGAAAATAGCAGCGATGGTGATGGCATTGGGACTCACACCGAAGCGCGCCGCCAACCGGGCCCACATGAAACCGATGGGCCGGTAGAAAGCGAGGTCGATGTGTTCCTCTGTGTCCATTGACTTCAGCGAACGCTGATAGTCATCCTTGTGGAGCTGATTCATCAATTGGTTGAACTTGGAGTTGATATATAGCGGGTGTATGAATTCATAAACCGTGCGAAGGCCGGGATGTTCATCAGCACGTATTCAAATATCGCGTATCCGATGAGCGTGCAGGCTATTCCGGCAAGCACATCAATCACATAATGATGCGAAGTATAGACGGCCGTAAACCATATACCCATACATATTACAGCGAAAAGCACACGCATCCACCACGGACAGCGCGCCTTGAGCGAGTAGATGAAAGCTATGAGCATATAGGCAGAGTGGAGCGACGGCAGGGCGGCAAAGACATTGGCGTTGCGCGAATAGAGGCCATGGAAAATATTCAGACCTGTCATCTCGTCCCACCGGCCGAGTCCGGCAACCTCACCGGGTGTCCCGATTATGAAATCGAATCCATGAGACGCCACATACCACGGCGGAGCGGCGGGATGGACATAGTAGAAGGCGAATCCGAGAAGATTCACGAACAGAAATACGAGCGAGAAATGGAGATAGACCCGATACTGCCGCTTGAAATACAGCCACAAGCCGAAAAGAATTGGAACAGGAACCCAGCAGAGATAGAAAATCCCTGCAAAGAAGTCCATCAGCTTGCTCGTATGCAGTTCAAAAAACTCGTTTGGCGTTAGTGTGCCGGCAGCGGTTACTATTCCGAACAGATTCTTCTCGTTTTCATAAAGATTCTTTATGTCGACAGGGTTCACCTCATAGTTGGGGAGAATATTCATCCAATCATACGATATGCCGAACACCGCAAACGGAAGCATCGCAACCACAAGACGGCGAGTCGTGTCAGTCACGAAAAGCAACAGTGTCAGTATGACAGCGAGATAGATATGTTCCGGCCTGAATCCCACGCAGAGGCAGGTCACAAGCAGCCAGATAAGCACTACCGGGATGATGATGGATGTCTCCCGGCGCGACGGAAGATTGATTACAGACATTGACAGACTGTTTTAAGTTTTATTTCTTGTCTTTCAAAAGCCTGCGGCAGTGGTTGATGCGGGCAAAGGCTGTGATGTTGGCAAAGACAGCAATGACACTCATGCAGACGATGAGGATAATGACAGCATTGAAAGATGCGGGGTCTACACACTGACCAACAATTCCTGTGGCAAGTGCTCCGATTGTAGTCACGACCACACGCTCGGGACGCTGCATGAAACCGACCTTACATTCCAGACCGAGTCCCTCGGCACGCGCACGGACATAGCTCACCATAATCGAACCGACCAAGGCCACAAAGGTTATAAGCGCCCCGATGATATAGTCGGTCTGAATGAGATAATAGCTCAGACCTCCGAGTGTGAACAATTCGCAATAGCGGTCAAGCACAGAATCATACATCGCTCCGAATGTCGATGTCATGTTGCCGAGACGGGCCACCTGACCGTCGAGCATGTCGAAAAGAGAGAACAGAATGATGACCACGCCACCCCATGTGAGAAGGCCATAGTTCATATCGGTCTGAGTTGCTGTATATCCGGCATAGACAAAAATAATTGCGGCAGCTATATTGCCGAGCAGACCGATAGTGGTAACCATATTGGGTGTGACACCGATGCGAATCAGGAAACGCACGAAAGGATTGATTACAAAATAGATGCCTTGCTGAAGGCTATCGCGGAAACGCTTGAACATGGATTTTTTCTGTGAGATTGTTATTTCGTTGTCAGGCATTTTATTCTAAAATTAAAAAATTCTTTATGTTTCAATTCATGGGCGAGACGGCTTTCCGGAGTCAGATTTTTTATTGCCGAGAGCCACGAGGCGGTCATAGCGAAGAATCATATCCACAAGACGTATGGCATATGGATCGAATGCCGTAGGGCGATAAACGAAGTTGCGTTGCAGGACAAAATTCCAGCCCCACGACACAGCGAGAGATGCTGCAAGGCGTGCCGCCGCAAAAATGCCATCCGGCTTGAAACCGAGATTAATTAGCCACTCCCAATTTGACAGGAGAGTCGCAAGGCCGGTCGTGCCATACATGTTGAGAAGCAGCGAACCGGTCCAGACGAGAAAATATTTCACGCCTACGGCTTTGACGCTCTGCCCGGCCGCATGGAAGGTGAAACGGTAGTTTATGCAGCAGTTGACCACACCTCCGGCAATCGCTCCGACAGCCACCGAAAGATTGGAACGGTAAAACGGTTCGAGAGCTATGAATACGAATGAGTAGAATAGCATACTCATCCCGAGGTCAATCCATGAGGCCACCTGCGATGACACAGATGAGCGCAGGAAAGTGGAAACGAGACCGCCTCCGTGAAGAAATTTATGTTTCAGCTGTGAAAAATTCATTTATAGTACTTTACAGGATGAAAACATGGTATTTTCAGGTGAACATATACATCGCGAGGGCAAGAATCACCGCTCCATAGATTCCGGCAAGAATATCGTCGGCCATGATACCTGTGCCACCGGGCAGATCTTCCATCTTTCGCACCCCCAAGGGCTTTACGATGTCAAAAAAGCGGAACAGCACCAGCGAGACAAACGCCCATAGCCAGAAAGCACCGCTCTCGAGCGGACAGGGTGTGGATGCAAACACCGAAAGCGGCAGCATTGTGATCCACTGTCCGACAGTCTCGTCCATGACGACACGCGACGGATCAGGCCCCCAGAAGTTTTCGGCGATACCGGCCGACCATATTCCCAAAGCGGTGAACACGACAATCAGTCCGAGCGTAGCAAGGAATGTCCCGGTCACATGGCCTGTCAATGCAAGCGGCAGCCAAAGCAAAAGACCGACAACAGCTCCGGCCGTACCGGGTCCCCACGGCCAGTAGCCGGCGCCAAACGACGTGGCAATGAATTTAGGGAAAAACGGAAAGTGTCGGTTTTCTGTCATTTCTTCTTTGATTTAGCGGCATTGTGTTTCTTAATCTCTGCAAGTATGGCCCGTGCGATTACGCCCGAAGCCTCGACACGGCATGCGGCAAAACTCGGCCAGTCATTGAAATCAATGATTGAGAAAGAGCCGTCGGGGAGGATGATGGCATCACCGCCGTAAATCTTTATATCAAGTGCCTCGGCCGCACGGTTGCAGACCTCCTTGAAGGCTTCATGGTCAAACGAAGGCTTGTCCTCGTCCATCGCCTGCTTGTCGCGTGAACCGTGATGATAGAAACAATAGAACCACGGTGTGCCATAGACACCATAGAACTTCAGTAGCTCACCTTCGATGTGGCGGCTGACGACAGCACGCTTTATGCCACGCAGGAAATACTCCTGCACCACCTCCTGAGCCTCCTCGGGATGACGGACATAGGTGACATCTTCCTTGTGCATCGTGTGGAAATCGCCACGTTTCACCCACGCCTTGGTGATTCCGAGCTGGTTCATGCGGTCGATCACTCTCTCGTCGGTGTTGACCATTATGCTTTCAGGCGTAGGGATGTTACTGCCGATGAGGATACGTGTCAGGCGCTCACGCGTACAGTTCTCCACCCCGTAGCCGGAGTTGATGACCAGAGCGCCTTCATCTTCCTTGCGCTGTAGCACCGGGAAAGAACGGTGGTGACGGCACATGTTGATTATTATGTCTTCGTTCACAGCGCCGGCCACGAGTTGCTCCTCACTATAGATTTTCACCTCACAGCCACGTTTGCGCAACTGGTCGGCTGTCAGGTTGAGGATTGAAGCGTCATTACCTATATGGTTCGGCGAGAAGACGCCCGCTCTCATTATTCCGGCTATTTTTATATCAGCCATTATCGGTTAATTTTAGAGACCACACGGTCTTGAAGAGATGATGATATGATGGTTAAATTCTTAATATTTCCTATTAGGTCGTGGAGGCCAGAAAGCTTTCAGCCTCCGCAATGTCACCGGGACGGTCAACGTCGATGATTTTCGAGAACTGCCACGCCTTAAGGCGCATACCCGATGCGACCAGCGCACGCTGGAAATCACGCATGCGGCTTACGCCGGATGCCGCACAGTCGGCAAGAACGTCGAGTGCCTGCGGACGCAAGGCATAGATGCCACCTGAAACGTAGCGCACTCCGGGGACAGGATTGTCGAGAAATCCTGTGATGTCTCCTTCGGGGGTCGAGGCTATGTAAAGAGGCTTTTCGTCGTCGACATAGGTGGTGACAGCCATATAGCCGTCAGCCTGACTGTCGGCTTCAAAATCGGAGATGAAACGTGCGAATTCCTCGGGACGGAAAATGCTGTCGACTGTCAGAAGACAGAATGGACGCTCCCGGTTGAGCATGCCAGAAAGCGCATGGAAACTTTCCATCGAGCCTGTGGTTGACTTTTCAATGACACGCATATCAGCCTTGACCGACAGCGAACGCACACGGGCTGCCACCTCCGGCATGAAAGGATTGGTGATGACGCAGATGCTTCCGGCATCGGTCGAGTCGAGAATGCCGATCAGGCGTTCTATCATCGCTTCTCCGGCCAGTGTGACCAAAGGCTTGGGCAGACCGGCGTTTTCCCCACCAATCCGAGAGCCTTGTCCGGCAGCTATAATCGCGTAGTCCATATGGCGAGCTCCTTGCTATCGAAAGTTAGAGAAAGTGAATCAGGCTTTTTCAACCGGCAGCTTGTCGTTACCTTTGTCGTATGACTGGCGTCGCAGCGGATTGGATGTAGCTGCGGCCTCTCGACGGCGGTTGCGATAGATATCGATGGCCGAGTAGATGGCCTCGCGCATAGACTGCTCGTCGGCCTTCCCCTGCCCCACGATATCATAGGCTGTTCCGTGGTCGGGCGATGTGCGCACATAAGGCAGACCGGCGGTGAAGTTGACACCGTGCTCTCCGGCAAGGACCTTGAAGGGAATAAGACCCTGATCATGATACATGGCAAGAACGCCGTCGAACTTGGTGTAGTTTCCACTACCGAAGAAACCGTCGGCCGCATAAGGCCCGAAGGCGAGCACCTTGCGTTTCATAGCCTCGTCAATGGCCGGAGTGATTATGTCGGTCTCCTCATTGCCGATTATGCCTCCGTCACCTGCATGGGGATTGAGGGAGAGCACTGCGATACGCGGACCGTGGATGCCGAAGTCCTCGACAAGCGAACGGCTGAAAGCGATGATTTTTTCAGTTATTTCCTGCGACGTAAGCGCTGCGGCTACATTTGAAATCGGTTCGTGGATGGTAACGAGGGCAACGCGCAGTCCTTCGGCACACATTATCATCATGGCCTGACGGCCTTCGCCGAGGCGCTCCTGAAGATATTCGGTGTGGCCCGGGAAGTTGAAGTCGTCGCTGTGGATGGTCTTCTTGTTGATGGGAGCGGTGACAAGGACGTCAATGAGTCCGTCGCGAAGATCTGAGACAGCTCTTTCGAGAGCGGCAAGAGCAGCTTTTCCGCCATTAGTGGTGGGCTGTCCGGGATCGAGTTTACAGTCCTCGCCTACAACATTGATGATGTTGATTTCGTCGGGGGCAGCGCTGTCGGGGCTGTCAATCTGGAATAGTTTGAATTCGGGAAGCTCCATCCCTTTGCGATAGTAGTTGGCTATCTTGGCCGAGCCATATACGACGGGAGTGCAGAGTTCGGTTATACGAGTGTCGCCCAGTGCTTTGAGCAACACTTCATAGCCGATGCCGTTAATATCGCCATGGGTGATTCCCACTTTTATTTTTTTATCGTGTTCCATTGCTTGGCTTTGGTGTTACGGACAGGTAAAGAGACCCTATTCTTATCGGAAAGAGCCTATTAACCTAAAATTAATCGGTAAAATTACTAAAAAATCCCTCACCAGCAGCCAAAACCGTTGGCAGCCCACCCCTTTTAACACTCTTTAACCCTATATTAAGCCGAATGTAACTATTCTGACAAAAACATGTTGTGCTGCCGTTAGCTCGCTAAGGCCATTGCAATCTACATATTTTTCATCAGATTGTCAGGTGTGGCTATGGGACGAGCGCATTGACGGAATGCGCTTCCCACACACTCCACACCATTGCCCACACGACATTGAAAGGCCGACAATCTCATCTCGACACTATTCCGATCCCCGTCCGGGCAGGGCGAAACAACAGGCCATTAGAATTCATTGGAACGGATAGCTAAAAACAGAAGCTTCATAGTTAAAATTTAATAGTTTGTACATTAATTTTGTTAAAATTTGTTAACCGTTTGGGGGGATAATTTTTCTCCGTACATTTGTATGAAAATGTCGTCTGAAGTTTGGCGAACATTCCTCAAATACCTGAAAGGCTCTCTCACTTATGTTTCCGTGAATAATTCTCAATCTTATTGCCACATTTATCTATTGTTTTAGTAATGATATCGGCGAGGGATACAGTGCAAACTAATCAAAACAATTATAGAAAAATCTAAAAAAACCATGAGTGTATGAATTTAAGTCAGAAAACTCGTTATTGGTTGGCCATGTTGCTGACCTTGACCTTCTCACTTTCAGTTTATGCCCAGAACATCACAGTCACCGGTACTGTCACCGACAATACCGGCGAACCGCTTATCGGGGCAACAGTAATGCAGAAGGGAACCCAACACGGTGTGGCCACAGACATTGACGGTAACTACACCATCTCAGTTCCATCAAAATCAACTCTCCAATTCTCCTACATCGGTTACGATAACAAGGAAATACCCGTCAACGGACAGACCAAGATTGACGTGACCCTTGAAAACAACACAACCGTACTTGACGAAGTCGTTGCCATCGGCTACGGCACAGTCAAGAAAAAAGACCTCACGGGCGCTGTCTCCTCTGTCTCCGGTTCTGAACTTGCAAAAGTGCCTGTGACATCGGCTGCTGCCGCTCTTCAGGGCAAGGCCGCAGGTGTCAACATCGTCTCTCAGAACGGCGCTCCCGGTGCATCGATGAACGTCACCGTCCGCGGTGGTGCGTCGCTCACTCAGGACACCAAGCCCCTCTACATCGTCGACGGCTTCGCTATGTCCGACGCGCTCCAGAACATCGACATCAACGACATCGAGACTATCGACGTGCTCAAGGACGCTTCGTCGACCGCCATCTACGGTGCACGCGGTTCTAACGGTATCATCGTTATCACAACCAAATCGGCTGCTGCCGGTAAAACCAAAGTAGACTACAACGGCTACGTATCGTTCGACTATCTCTCGAAGAAACTCGACATGATGCAGAATGTCCGTAACTACGTCGGCTACCAGTATGAACTCGCCGAACTTCAGGGCAAGACCACCACTTGGGCAACAGGCTACAACGATGCCAACTACGACAACGACAACGAATGGTATTCAGGCATCTTCAACACCATGGACCAGCTCTATGGCAGTGCGGCCAACCCCTATTCGGTCGACTGGCAGGACGAAGCCTTCGGCGGTCACGCAACCACCCAGAACCACAATGTATCGCTCTCGACAGGCACTGACAAGACCCGTGTCCTTCTCAGCTACAACCACGTAAATCAGGACGGTCTTCTCGCCAACCACGACTACCGCCGCAACTCAATCCGCGCCAAAATCAACGCAGAGCTGTGGAAAGGCGTAAAAGTCGACTTCAACTCATTCTTCTACGACAAGACAACCCACGGCGGAGGCAACTATGGCCACATGGACTATGTGCTTCTCCAGCCAATCAACGGCGGTACGCTCTTCACTCAGGACGAACTCATGAACTCCGAGACTTCGATCCAGTTCAAGAAGCTCGACAGCAACTATAACCTCAACAACCCCCTCGTCCAGAACCTCGCTTCTACTTCCGAAAGCCACAACCGTCGCTTCGAAGTCAACGCAGGCATCACCATCGACTTCCTGAAATATCTGTCATGGCGCACTCAGGGTAACTATCAGACTTCATGGTCAAAGGGCAAGAGCTTCGCCGACGAACGCTCGACCGGCTACCTCGCAGACCCGGAAAACACCGGTATGACCGGTTCAATCAAAAACTCAACAGGTTCAGGCTGGCACATCTCCAACACCCTCAACTTCGTCAAGACATTCGCCGAGAAACACGACCTCTCGATTATGGTCGGACAGGAATACTCCTTCTCTAAGAGCGAAAAGGACAACTGGACACTCCGCAAGTTCCCCTACCCCAACCACGGCCTCAACGACATTTCCAACGTCGAGGTATCGTCTAAGGAATCAGGCTACTCCGAAAGCAACATGCTCTCATTCTTCGGCCGTGTAAACTACGGCTACGACAACCGCTACCTCATTACAGCAACAATGCGTGCCGACGGCTCTTCGAAGTTCGCAAAAGGCAACAAGTGGGGCTACTTCCCCTCGGCTTCGGCCGCATGGCGTGTGTCGCAGGAAAAATTCTGGCAGGAAAATGCTGTCGCTGAATGGTTCAACAACCTCAAGTTCCGCGTAGGCTACGGTGTGACAGGTAACAACGGCATCGGCTCGAACCTCTATGTCACAAACGCCTCAATGACAACCTACCCGACCGACAACGACGAAAACTCGCCCGCCTACGTCGTAGGCTCGACACTCGGCAACAAGAAGCTCAAATGGGAGACCCTCCACGCAACCAACGTAGGTCTCGACCTCGGTATGTTCAACAACCGCATCAGCCTCACTGTCGAGTGGTACAACAACCAGATTTCCGACATGCTCATGAACTGCGTCATCCCCACCTCGACCGGCTACAGCAAGCAGTATCAGAACGTAGGTAAGATGCGCAATCGCGGATGGGAATTCTCGCTCAACACCGTCAACGTGACCACTCGCAACTTCCAGTGGACATCGACACTCAATCTCTCGCTCAACAAATCGAAGGTTATCGCCCTCGAAAGCGGTGAGGACCACAAGACATTCAGCGCAGGCGGCAACCGTTCGGGAACAGTCACCTACTACGCTTCCGTAGGCCACAGCCTCGGCGACATGTATGGCTACAAATATGAAGGCATCTACACCACCGACGACTTCGAGCTCAACGAAGACGGCACTTACGGTGCTCTCAAAGAAGGCGTAGTCCTCCCCGCCACCGGCACTCCCAAACCCGGCGACATCAAGTTTGCGGCCGACACCGAAAACGAGGACGGAACCAAACAGTTCACACGCAAGCTCGTCAAAATCGGCAACGGTACTCCCGACCTCATCGGCGGTTTCAACAACCAGTTTACATTCAAGGGATTTGACCTCAACGTGTTCATGAAATTCAACCTTGGCAACGACATCTACAATGCCACCAAGCACGCCATGAGCCCCTATGCTCCCTTCGAGAACGTACCCACCGAGTTCGGCAACAACTACTACCGCCTCATCGACCCGGCAACAGGTCGCGAGACCAAAAACGTCGCTCGCCTCCGCGAACTCAACCCCAACGAGGCCGGACGCACTTGGGCACTCTCCACAAACAATGTCAACACCATCACCTATCCTTCGTCATACTTCGTTGAAGACGGCTCTTACCTGCGTCTCGCTCAGGTGACACTCGGCTACACCTTCCCCGCGAAATGGATGAAGAAGGTACATGTCAGCAACCTCCGCCTCTACTTCACAGCCAACAACCTCTGCACTATCACCGGATACTCAGGTTATGACCCCGACGCTTCGGCCAAGAACGACAACATCATCTGTACCCCCGGCTACGATTCGTCGACCTATCCCCTCTCGCGCAGCTACGTTGTAGGTCTCAATCTCTCGTTCTAACCTTAATCTGACATCAAGAATTCAACATGAACAAGAAAAATATATTCAGTTTCCTCACCGCAGCAATGCTGCTCGGAGCATCAGCACCTATGCTCACTTCATGCGAGGACACTCTTGATAAACCTTCATATACAGCCGACGACCTCGACTTCGTTTTCTCCGACGAAGGCAAAGCCGAACTTTTCGTCAAAGGCTGCTACCGCTCACTCGTATATTCGGAACTCTGGCGTCCGTTTATCGATCCGGGTGTCACTCTCAGCTGCGAGGAAGACCTCGTCGGCGGTCGCCCGCGCTCGGCAAACTTCGCCTACGACGTGATTCTGCCTGCGACAGCCACAACTGTCTACAGTCAGTCATACAAGACAATCGAGTCATGTAACATCGCTCTCGAACGTCTTGCCGGCCTCCCCGAAACCGACAAACGCAACGCCCTCATTGCCGAAGTCACATTCATCCGTGCCTTCGCTTACAATGAACTGATTCGTTTCTATGGCGACGTTCCTGCAATCTACACCCCCATCAGCTCCGAACCCGACGAGACTTGGTATCCCAAGCGTTCTGACCGCGACGGCATCTATGACCGTATCATCGGCGAGATGCAGGCCTGTGTCGACGACCTTCCTTGGTTCTCTGAGTCAGACTACGGTTCAGCTCCCGAACGTCTCACCCGTCAGGCTGCCAAAGGCATCCTCGCCCGCATCTGTCTCTATGCCGGTGGCTACTCGCTCCGCTGGAACACCGAGACCAACGATGCTTCTACCCTCCACATGGGACGCCGCGACGACGAAGCCCGCGTCCGCGAGCTCTACACCATCGCCGACAATGCTCTCAAAGAAGTAATCGAACACGGGGAAAACAGCCTCATCCAGAACACCAGCTCTATGAGCGGCTATCAGACTCTGTTCTACAACTACTGCCAGCGCAACTTCGGTGTGACTTCTCAGGAAATGATGTGGCACATCGCAAGCCTCGGCGAGTCGACCAACTTCGACTTCAGTATCTATAACGGACAGCCCGGATGTATGGGCGGAACTTACGGTTCACGCAAGACTCTGCAAGTTAAGCTCCCGACCTACTATCTGTCATTCGCCGCAAACGACACCCGTCGCGACGTGACCTGTGCCAACTACTCAATCACTTTCTTGAGCGACGCAACTAACTTCGACGGTTCAAACTGCGCCACCACTTTCTCAAGCATCATGCCCGGCAAATTCCGCATCCAGTGGTGTCAGGCTCCCTATGCGGCAGCCAAGCGTAACGTCGATGTTCCCCTCCTCCGTTATGCCGACGTTCTGCTGATGTATGCCGAAACCCAGAACTACCTCAACAACGGTCCGACAGGCGCAGCTATTTCCGCTCTGCAGGAAGTCCGCGACCGTGCCGGCATCGGCTCTATGCCCATCGCATCAGGCAGCCATGACGAATTCCTTGAAACCATCATGCAGGAACGCAAATGGGAACTCGGCGACGAGCTCGTGGTCCGTGGCGACCTCATCCGCACCAACCTCATCGAAAAGGAAATCCGTCAGGACCAGCAGGACATCAAGGACCTCTCTGACCGCACAGGCAAGTATGCGGATGTAGCTCCCATACGTCTGGTCAAACTCGAAATGAGCTCTTGCACCTACGGCGAGAAATTCCTGACAGTCCCCTTCATCGAAATCACTGATGCTGATGAAATCGCGCTTCTGTCACCGACACCTCAGGTCAACACCGCAAGCAACCGCAATAAGTTCAAGGCAAAAGTCAATCAGGTACTTGCCGCACACGGTATCACACCTGAAGAGAATGAAGCATGGTATGCGGTCAAGATGTTTGAAGCATGGACAAGCACATATAACAAGAATGCACGCCGTTGCGCCGGTTATACCCCCGCTGCTGTCACGGCTCTCAACATTGGCGCGTCAATCTATACAAAGCCTCTCGGCAGAGCTGAAAACAATGGCGAATATCCCGAATGGGTAGCCGGTAAGACCGGTATCTATTACGGTTTCGAGAAAAACAAGACCGAACTCTGCCCCTTCGCAGCCAAAAGTGCAGGTCATCCCCTCATCGATAACCCCAACCTGACACAGCATCCCGCCTACAAATAAAAACAACTGATAGGGAGGAGGACGACCTTCTCCCTATCAGTAACCAATCAACGGCATTATTAACAATTTAATACTCATTCATATTAAACATTTCTACACAATGAAAAAATCATTAATCCTTTCTGCAGCTCTCGTTGCTGCATTCGGAGCAAATGCAGAAGTCTTCACTTATGACTTCAACAATACTCCTATCTACTGCAAGGCCATCTTCGCTGAAGCAGGAACTATCGTAGACGAGGCTACCGAACTCGAAGGACTCGGCTTCTCAACCAATTACGACTTCATTGACAAGACCGGTGCTGCCAAGAACACTTGCGGCACATTGTTCAACGTCAAGGACGAAGAAGGAAAGTGGCACGCTTTGACAAACCGCGCTATCGACCTCGTTGACGGCCAGACTTACACTCTCGAAGGCAACGATGGCGATTTCACTCCAATTGACATGACACATCCCTTCATCTGCTGGGATCAGAATGGTGTAGGACCGGCCCGTACACTTCTCATGAAGGGTTGGGGTGGCACACACGCTGTAGATACCGACTACGGTGCTGCAAGCGAAGCCGATCAGGTTGAATCCACCCACGCAATCGCCTTTAACCGCAATGCCAACACCGGCAGCCGTACAGGCACATATGTTCAGTTCCCCGCTATCCAGAATCCGACTTCACTCACTATCTGGATCGGTCATGCAGGTGGCAAATATCTCGACAAGGGTCTCTATGCAGAGGTTGTCCCCGTTGTTGACGGCGTTGTTGGTGAAGTGATTCCTGTTCAAGGCATCGAAGGTGCAGTAGCTAAGCGTTACTACAAGATGGATGTGGCTCTTCCCGAAGGCCTCAAGGGCAACGTTGCTTTCCGTATCGGTTGCGGCGGTAGCGAACTTGGTCTCTATCACGTAGTGATGGAAAACGCATCTGAATCTTCAGCAATCGAAAATATCATCGCTAACGACAACGATGAAAACGCTCCCGTCTACAACGTTATGGGTATCGAAGTTGACGAAAACTACAAGGGCGTAGTCATCAAGAACGGCAAGAAATATATCCAGCGCTAATACGATAGCTGATAACTTATAGCCACAGGGGGCAGGAGACACACACTACTTATTCCTGATTAACTCGGGAATATATGTTTCTCCTTCCCTCTGTGTCTTTTTTATAAAATAACGTATCATTACCACCCCCCAAAAAAACAATCTTATCATGAAATCATTCAGCAAACTCGCTCTCGGATGCGGGCTTCTCGGCATGAGTCTGAGCGCTTTCGCTGCCGACGGACAGCTACTCGCATTCCCCGGGGCAGAAGGTTTCGGCCGGTTTACCACCGGTGGCCGAGGTGGCGAAATCTACCACGTCACCAACCTCAACGACTCCGGCCCCGGTTCTCTGCGTGATGCCGTCAGCAAGGAAGGACGCATAATCGTCTTCGACGTATCAGGCGTGATTGAACTCAAATCAGCTCTCGTATTCAAAGGCAACAACACCATCCTCGGTCAGACTGCACCGGGCGAAGGCATACAGGTCTACGGTGACCGTGTCAGCTTCTCAAATGCAAACAACCTTATTGTCCGTCACATGCGTTTCCGCATGGGTATCACCGGAACATCCGGCGCGGATGCCTGCGGCGTGGCAAACGGAACAGACATGATTTTCGACCATCTCTCCGTTCTTTGGGGACGCGACGAGAACTTCTCTGTAAGCTGGGACAACAAGAACAAGCGCCCTGCCAACATAACCATCCAGAACTCGATCATCGGCCAGGGACTCCAGTCTCATTCTTGCGGCGGACTGATACAGACCATCGGAGGTGTGACCCTCTATCGAAACCTGTATATCGAAAACAAGACCCGCAATCCCAAAGTTAAAGGCCTGAACCAATATGTCAACAACGTTGTCTATAACTGGGGAGACGGAGGCTGCTATATCATGAGCGACTCAGAAGGCGATTCATGGGCCGACATCGAGAACAACTATTTCGTAAAAGGTCCGTGGAACGGCTCAACCGACCCATTTGTGCGCGGAATCAAATCGTTCCGTTACTATGGAGCCGGGAATTATTATGATGATAACAAAAACGGTGTGTTGGACGGCCATCTCATGACCGAAGAGGAAATGCGCGGTGCACAAAGCGGAACTGCCCCCTACTCGACATATTTCAGCTCGCTCGAGGCCCTCAATGCAAACATTACCGAATACAACGCGACCGCGACCGAACAGATTCAACTCATCCCGGAAATCGCCAATAAGATGACTGCAGAGGAAGCCTACGCATGGATGCTCACAAGCGTAGGACCTGTACTTCCTGTGCGCGACGAGGTAGACCAATATATTATTGACGAGCTTGCAAGCTACGGAAAGACCGGCACACGAAATGGCATCACAAGCGAATCACAGCTTCCCCACCGAGGCAAAGGTATCCTCAGCGGTGGCGTAAAGCCTCTCGATACTGACGGCGACGCAATCCCCGACGAATGGGAAATCGCCAACGGACTTAACCCCAACGACCCGTCAGACGCAGTCAGCATCGACCCCTCGACAGGCTATGCATGGATTGAGGTATATGCCAATTCTATCGTCGAGGCATATCCCTACATCAAGAAACCGGTTTCACTTGCCGTCACCAATCAGGGCAAAGAGACCATCACAATATCATGGGGCATCAACAAAAACACTGAAAACGGATTCGTAGCCGAAATTTCGACCGACGGCAGCAACTTCGCGGAAGCCGCGACAGCAGCCGCAGGCGCTACAAGCGTTGAAATCTCAGGTCTGACCCCCGCAACAAAATACTGGGTTCGACTCCGTGCAACCGACGGCAAAGGCCTATACTCGGACTACACCGACATCGTAGCCACCGAGACTATCGACGATCCGTCAGCTCCCAAACCGGCTGTCAACCCATTCCCGGCTGAAGGAGCAAAAGAAGGTGTCGCCTCCGGAATCACATTCACTTGGGAAGACAATATCAAGACATACGGTGGCGAAGTGGTCTACACTCTCTATCTCGGTGAAAGCCGCGACGCAATGGACGCAGTAGCCAACAACCTGAAAGTCACCAAATGGGAAACCAAGGACCTCTCCGCCGGCAAGACATACTACTGGCGCGTCGACTCACGCAACGACATCGGCTCAACCGAAGGCACGGTATGGAGTTTCACTACCACCGCCGGCGGTGTGTTATTCTACACCGATTTCACCACAACTCCTGCTGAATATGCTGAAAAATACGGCTCGCTCTCAGGCAACACCGACATTTTCAAAAAAGGTTCTAAAAACGACTCCAAAAGCTTCAACGGAATGGTAATCGGTGTGGGCGCAACCTCAAGCCGAATCGTAGCCATGCCGGGCTGCTTCTCGGAAGACGGCAGCAAAGACTACGGCCCTGCCACTGAAGACGACAAGGGAGCGACAGCCAACTGCATCCAGTTTATCAACGGCAGCGAATATGTCACCACTCCGGCCGTACAGGGCCCGTGTGTCGTCACATATTACCTCGGCAATCCCTCGACCTCGCAGCAGACTGTCAAACTCTACACCATAGCCGGTGGCGAAGAGTCCTCGCAGGATCTCGTGCTTGGCGCAAAGAAGAGAATCTTCAAGTTCTCATCGACCTACACCAATGCAGGCGAAGTCCAGTTCCGTCTCGAATCAAACGGAAAGAAAATCGATGTCAACGACATCATCATCGAACGCTACATCGCACCCGACGGTGAAGAACCCCTCGAACTGACCGCCGGCAACCTCGACAACACAATCGAGTATACCGACGGCTCAATCGCTCTCACATTCAATCAGGAAGTGAAATATGAAGGCTCAGCCTCCATCGACGGCATCCACCAGTTTGAAACCATCTCTGTAGGCACATCAGGTGCGAAGCTCAACATCGCCTACGAGGCACTTGACGCAAATTCGACCTATACAGTCAAGTTCCCCGAGGGTGTGCTGACCAACGTTGCCGGCGACAAATCGTTTATCGGTGAAATCAAAATCACCACTAAGGACTTCCCGCGCGAAAAGACCGACGGCGAAACCCACTGGGGCAAGGCAGCAAAAACACTTCCTCTGAATTTCGCCCCCTTCAACGAAACCGCACCTTTCGAAACTGTAGGCTCACTCGTGCAGACCTCACAGAACGACTATCCCCACTGGTGTCAGACCGGCGGTGGAACAAATGCAGGCGAAGTCACCGCTGACCACGTGGCCTTCCGCTCGTCGTCAAGCAGCGACAAGGTCATGGCCTACTACGGCGAGGAAGCAAAGAAGATGTATATCGAGGTCGATGCCGACAATGAGACAACCGTGCGCCTGAAGATTCAGGAAACACGCAACGCCGACATCGCACCTACATGGCGCACAATACGAGTGCTCACCGAAAAGGACCTTCCTTTCAAGGGCGAGCTTGAACTCAACCCCGCATCGCGCTTCATCAAGATCACACCCGCTTCGGTTTCCGGCACAGTACGCCTCAACGCCTTCCGCATCTCAGACGCCAACGGCTACTTCGGCGAAGACTTCAGCGGAATCTCCGACATCACAGCCGACGACAATGCCCCTGTCGAATACTTCAACCTTCAGGGTATCCGCGTCGACAGCCCCGCACCCGGTCTCTACATCCGCCGTCAGGGCAACCGTGTCGAAAAAGTAATCGTGAAATAAAATCAATCCTTATTCGACGGATGGCGTGACCATCTGTCTTGTTTCCGTGAGGAAACCGAGAGTCATTGACTACGAACCGCAACCCGGCCGGCCTTCCAAGGCTGCCGGGTTGCCTTTTTTACATCCCGCCAAAATCCGCCTCCGAAGTCAGACACAAACATTGGACCCGCTAAATACAATCCGTCTGCAACCAACAGTAAAACAATGTGGTGTGTCGGCAAGAAGCCTCAATTTCAGCCATGCCACGCCTTCATTTACATATTATTTTTTGTAACTATTTAATTTTTAGCTAACTTTGCACCCCAAAGTAGCCAACATTATGAAAACCAATATACTTACCGGGCTGATTGCACGTCAGGCCAACCATTATGGAGAGCGTGCGGCACTCAGCGCCCCGGACAACGAGGGAAAATGGCACGACATTTCGTGGAAAAAACTCAGTGACGATGTCGAC
Source organism: uncultured Duncaniella sp. (assembly GCF_910578445.1). Taxonomy (GTDB): domain Bacteria; phylum Bacteroidota; class Bacteroidia; order Bacteroidales; family Muribaculaceae; genus Duncaniella. The sequence goes on from NZ_CAJTQC010000013.1 coordinate 50,326, forward strand.
AAGGCATCAGCGGCGATGGCAGCCCTCGGAATATGCGAGGCGGACAATATCGCGACCTTCTCGGCAAACCGTCCTGAAAACATCGTGACCGACTACGCATGTTTCAACAACCGTGCGGCTTCAGTTTCAATCTATGCCACAAGTTCGCTCGAACAGCTGACATACATATTAAATGACGCAGGATGTCCATTGCTATTCGTAGGCAATACCACACAATATAAAATCGCGCGCCAAGCAATGCCGATGTGTCCGAAGCTCAAACGTATCGTGGTCATCAAGCCGATCACGGTCGACGGTGACGACGACAGTTCGATGCAATGGAGCGACTTTATGAAAATCGGTGAAAATGCTTCCGCCGAAATAAGGAATCTTGTAAAATCACGCACATCATCCGCCACACCCGACGATCTGGCCACACTTGTCTACACTTCAGGCACGACCGGCGAACCGAAGGGCGCCATACTCACCCACTCCAACTATGACGCCGCTATGGAAAGCCACCTGAGACGCATCAACATGGTCAGCGACAAGGATGTCTCAATGGCCTTCCTGCCACTGTGTCATATCTTCGAAAAGGGATGGACTTATTTCTGCCTTGTCAAAGGCATCAAAGTGGCTGTCAACCGCGACCCGCAGGACATACAGTCGACCATCCAGCAGGTGCGCCCCACATGTATGTGTTCCGTCCCCCGGTTCTGGGAGAAGGTCTACACAGCGGTTCAGGAAAAAATCTCATCGATGAATCCTGCGATGCGCATGCTCGTCAGGAGTGCCATCAGAGTCGGACGCCGCCGCAACATCGACTACGCCCGCATCGGCAAGAAAGCCCCGTGGTGGCTCGAGATGCGCTACAAGTTCTTTGATGCAAAAGTGTTCAGTCTTCTCCGCAGCGCCATCGGCATCGACCACGGAAACATATTTCCGACTGCCGGAGCACCGGTGTCGTCAAAAATCGTCGAATTCTTCCATTCGTGCGGCATCAACATAGTCGTAGGCTACGGTCTGTCGGAAACAACCGCCACAGTGTCATGTTTCCCGCAAACCGGCTGGGAAATCGGCTCGGTCGGCACTCCCATTCCATTTGTCGAGGTGAAAATCGGCGACGAAAACGAAGTGCTTGTCAAAAGTCCGATGGTGATGCGCGGCTATTACAACAAGCCGGAGGCAACCGCAGCAGCATTCACCTCCGACGGATGGTTCCGCACAGGTGATGCCGGCTACATTGACGAACATGGCTCAATCTTCCTCACCGACCGTCTGAAAGACCTGTTCAAGACGTCAAACGGCAAATACATAGCTCCGCAAGCTATAGAAACAATCATGGGCGATGACAAATATATTGACCAGATAGCCGTCATCGGTGACCGCAGGAAATTCGTGTCGGCCTTGATTGTCCCCGACTACACGGCTCTAAAGGATTTCGCTGCCCGCGAACGCATCTCATATCATTCAATCGATGAGCTTGTGCGTAATCCACGCATACACGAACTCCTGACCAAACATCTCGAAGAAGCCCAGAAGGGCCTTGCCTCATATGAAAAAATCAAGCGTTTCACCATCCTGCCCAAACCATTCTCCATGGAAAAAGGCGAGTTGACCAATACGCTGAAGGTAAAACGGCATGCCATAAACCGCATATATGCCAAAGAAATCGACGCAATGTACGAATAACTTGACGGGTATCTGTCAGTAAAGCAGATAAAATTTAATCACACAAGCTAAATCAAAGAATTACACAAGATGAAAGTAGCAATCGTTGGCGTCAGTGGCGCCGTAGGTCAGGAATTCCTGCGAGTTCTTGACGAGCAGAATTTCCCAATCGACGAACTCCTTCTTTTCGGCTCTGAACGAAGCGCCGGTAAAACTTACTCATTCCGCGGTAAAGAATATACCGTCCGTCTGCTCCAGCACAACGACGATTTCAAGGGCGTCGATTTCGCCTTTGTATCGGCCGGCGCAGGTGTCTCGCGTGAATTTGCCGAGACCATTACCAAACACGGAGCTGTGATGATTGACAATTCAAGCGCTTTCCGCATGGACGAGGATGTACCTCTGGTTGTCCCCGAGGTCAACGGCGAAGACGCATTCAACACCCCCCGCGGAATCATCGCCAATCCCAACTGCACCACAGCCATCATGGTCGTGGCACTCAAGCCCCTCAACGATATTTCACCCATCAAACGCGTCCATGTGGCCACCTATCAGGCAGCTTCGGGTGCGGGAGCCGTAGCCATGCAGGAGCTTGAGAAACAGTATGCGGAACTCGCGGAAGGCAAAGAGCCCACAGTCGAAAAATTCGCCTATCAGCTTGCCTACAATCTCATCCCCCACATTGACGTGTTCCTCGACAACGACTACACCAAAGAGGAGATGAAGATGTATCACGAGACCAAGAAAATCATGCACGCACCGAATCTCGAAGTGAGCGCCACATGTATCCGTGTCCCGGTCATGCGTGCCCACAGCGAAGCCGTGTGGATTGAGACCGAGACCCCTGTCAGTGTTGAAGACGCCCGCCGTGCGTTCGAAAAAGCCGAAGGCCTTGTGGTCGTCGACGAACCCGCTGCCAAAAAATATCCTATGCCTCTTGACGCCGCCGGAAAAGACCCTGTCTATGCAGGACGTCTCCGCAAGGACATCGCCAATCCCAACGGCCTTACTTTCTGGCTCGTAGGCGACCAGATTAAGAAAGGAGCTGCCCTCAATGCCGTGCAGATTGCACAGTATATGATAGCTCATCCGAGAAACTAAACGCGCAGTTTAGCCAAAACGTCACGTTTATATCAAATCATCACTTTTCAGATTGTGTCAGTGACAGTCTGAAAAGTAATGAAAATATAAAATAAAAAAAATAAATATGTAGGGGCTACCAACCGGAAGCTCCTACATATTTATTTTTGCTATTTTTCACTGTCTATTAGGTTTTTTACAATAAGTATACCAATGTTTTCCAAAGTTTTTTGTATCTTTGCGGATAACATTTTACACATACCATAGGAAACTAAAACTCAATTCTTTAAATAGATTACCAAAACCACTATGAGTAAAGAAAAAAAATTCTTGACCTGTGATGGTAACCAAGCTGCTGCTCATGTGAGCTACATGTTCTCTGAAGTAGCTGCCATTTACCCCATCACTCCCTCATCAACGATGGCTGAATACGTTGACGAATGGGCTGCCGCCGGTCGCAAAAACATCTTTGGCGAAACCGTGCTGGTACAGGAAATGCAGTCAGAAGGCGGAGCCGCAGGAGCCGTTCACGGTTCACTTCAGGCCGGTGCTCTCACCACCACCTACACCGCATCTCAGGGCCTTCTCCTTATGATTCCTAACATGTACAAGATTGCCGGTGAGCTTCTCCCCAGCGTTTTCCATGTTTCAGCCCGTACGCTTGCATCTCACGCCCTCTCGATCTTCGGTGACCATCAGGACGTAATGTCTTGCCGTCAGACCGGCTTTGCAATGCTTGCCGAAGGTTCAGTACAGGAAGTGATGGACCTCGCAGGTGTGGCTCACCTCGCCACTATCAAGAGCCGCGTTCCTTTCATCAACTTCTTCGACGGATTCCGTACATCTCACGAAATCCAGAAGATTGAAGAGATGGACCAGAACGACCTCGCTCCCCTCATCGATCAGGAAGCACTCGCTGAATTCCGCGCACGTGCACTCAACCCCAACAAACCCGTAGCACGCGGTATGGCTGAAAACGGCGACGTTTTCTTCCAGCACCGTGAAGCTTGCAACGAATATTATAACCGTGTTCCCGAAATCGTAGAGGAATACATGAAGGAAATCACCCGTATCACCGGTCGTGAATACGGTCTCTTCAACTACTACGGTGATCCCGAAGCTGAGCGCGTAATCATCGCCATGGGTTCTGTAACTCAGGCTGCTCAGGAGGCTATCGACCATCTCCGCGCCAATGGCGAAAAGGTTGGTCTCGTTGCTGTTCACCTCTATCGTCCGTTCTCTGCAAAGCACTTCCTCGCCGCTGTCCCCAAGACTGCAAAGGCAATCGCTGTGCTTGACCGCACAAAAGAACCCGGAGCAAACGGCGAACCCCTCTACCTCGACGTTAAGGACTGCTTCTATGGTCAGGAAAATGCCCCCGTTATCGTCGGTGGCCGCTACGGTCTCGCATCGAAGGACACTACTCCCGCCCAGATTATCTCAGTGTTCGAAAACCTCGCACTCCCCATGCCGAAGGACCACTTCACTGTCGGCATCGTGGACGACGTGACTTTCACTTCTCTTCCCCCGAAGGAAGAAATCGCACTCGGCGGCGAAGGCACTTTCGAAGCCAAGTTCTACGGTCTCGGCGCTGACGGTACTGTAGGTGCAAACAAGAACTCTGTGAAGATCATCGGTGACAACACCAACAAGTATTGCCAGGCATACTTCGCTTACGACTCTAAGAAGTCAGGCGGCTTCACTTGCTCGCACCTCCGTTTCGGTGACGATCCCATCCGTTCGACTTACCTCGTGACTACTCCGAACTTCGTTGCTTGCCACGTTCAGGCATACCTCCACATGTATGACGTGACCCGCGGTCTCCGCAAGGGCGGTACATTCCTTCTCAACACTATCTGGGAAGGTGAGGAACTTGCCAAGAACCTCCCCAACAAGATCAAGAAGTTCTTCGCAGACAACGACATCACCGTTTACTATATCAACGCAACCAAGATCGCTCAGGAAATCGGCCTCGGTAACCGTACCAACACCATCCTCCAGAGCGCATTCTTCCGCATCACCGAAGTGATCCCCGTTGACCTCGCTGTTGAGCAGATGAAGAAATTCATCGTCAAGAGCTACGGCAAGAAGGGTCAGGACGTTGTCGACAAGAACTATGCAGCTGTCGACCGCGGTGGCGAATACAAGCAGCTCCCCGTCGACAAGGCTTGGAGCAACCTCGAAGCTGAAGCTCCCGAAGCAAACAACGATCCCGCATTCATCAACGACGTTGTTCGCCCCATCAACGCACAGGATGGCGACCTCCTCAAGGTCAGCGCATTCGCAGGTCGCGAAGACGGTACTTGGGAACAGGGCACTGCCGCTTACGAAAAGCGTGGTGTAGCAGCATTCGTTCCTGAATGGATCGAAGAAAACTGTATCCAGTGTAACAAGTGTGCCTATGTCTGCCCCCACGCTGCTATCCGTCCCTTCGTCCTCGACGAAAAGGAAATGGCCAACCTCCCCGTCAAGGCAGGTATCCCCGCCATCGGCAAGCAGTTTGCAGGCATGTCGTTCATCCAGAGCGTCGACGTTCTCGACTGTCTCGGTTGCGGTAACTGTGTTGCTGTCTGCCCGGGCAAGAAGGGCGTGAAGGCTCTCGAAATGAAGCCCCTCGAAACTCAGCTTGAGGTTCAGAAGGAATGGGATTACTGCGTTAAGGAAGTCGCTTCCAAGCAGGACCTCGTTGACATCAAGAGCAACGTGAAGAACTCACAGTTCGCAACTCCGCTCTTCGAATTCTCCGGCGCTTGCTCAGGCTGCGGTGAAACTCCCTACGTCAAACTCATCTCTCAGCTCTTCGGCGACCACGAAATCGTGGCTAACGCAACAGGCTGTTCTTCAATCTACTCAGGCTCAGTTCCTTCAACTCCCTACACCAAGAACGCCAAGGGTCAGGGTATCGCATGGGCCAACTCACTCTTCGAAGACTTCGCTGAATTCGGTCTCGGTATGAGCCTCGCTCACGAAAAACTCCAGACCCGCATCGCAGGTCTCATGCAGCAGGCTCTCGAATGCCCCTCTTGCAGCGCCGAAATCAAGGAACTCGCCGGCAAGTGGCTCGAAAACCGCAACGACTTCGCTGTTACTTCTGAAGTAGCCGAGAAGCTCATTCCTCTCTGCGAGGCTTGTGGCTGCGACATCTGCAAGGCTATCATCGCCAACAAGGAGCACATCGTTAAGCGTTCACAGTGGATCATCGCCGGCGACGGTGCAGCATACGACATCGGTTTCGGTGGTCTCGACCACGTGCTCGCAACCAACAAGAACGTTAACGTCCTCGTTGTCGACACCGAAGTTTATTCAAACACCGGCGGTCAGGCTTCAAAGGCAACTCCTATCGGCGCTATCGCCAAGTTTGCCGCTTCAGGAAAGCGCATCCGCAAGAAAGACCTCGGTCTCATCGCTTCGACCTACGGCTACGTTTACGTTGCACAGATCGCTATGGGTGCTGACAACGCTCAGACTCTCAAGGCAATCCGCGAAGCTGAGGCTTACGACGGACCTTCACTCATCATCGCCTACGCTCCCTGTATCAACCACGGTATCCGCACCGGTATGGGTCACGCACAGGAAGAGCAGCAGAAGGCTGTTGAATGTGGCTACTGGCATCTCTGGCGCTACAACCCCGCTCTCGAAGAAGAAGGCAAGAACCCCTTCACACTCGACTCGAAAGAACCGCAGTGGGATAAGTTCGAAGACTTCCTCAAGGGTGAGGTGCGCTACGCTTCCGTAATGAAGCAGTATCCCGCAGAAGCTGCCGAACTCTTCGCAGCTGCCAAGGCCAACGCACAGTGGCGCTACAACAACTACCGCCGCCTCGCTCAGCAGCAGTGGGGTGTAGAACCCGCTCCCGAAGTTAAGTAAGAATAATCTTATTTAATAATACTCAACATAGTCTTTCCCTTCGGAATTTCACTTCCTTAGAGAAAGACTATGTTTTAATAAAACCTTACTTTTTACGACCTGCAGATAATCATCGAAATAGGACACAAATAAATAACAGGTCAGATAACCTAAATAACCAGTCAGAAATGAAAAGGTATTACACAGTTGCCATCGGTATAGCTATCTCAAGTTTCAACATTTTCGCATCGTCAGCCATCATCGAAAATCCGAACTCACAGTTGCAAACTCCACAGACAGAAGCAGACTCTCTGCGCCATGAGATTGCACTGCTCAAGGCTGAGAAAGAGCAAAACAATCTCCAACTGGCTCAAATTGCCAAAGATAATAAACTAAAGTCAATATGGGGAAGACCAAAATCATTCTCTATAGGATATATAAACACAACTCTTGACCAATCCTCAGTCGGCCTTCCGGACCGAGACGCGCGCTTCGGAGCTTTTTTCAGTTTTGCAAAAACATTCTATCTCCATAAAAAGCCTATTGCAAATCTTATAAAAATTGGACTTGACCTAAACTTTGAAGTCAATTATGTTAACTATGAAAAAGGTCATAATTTCTCTGAAGGCCCTGATTTCAACTGGGACTGGCGTCCGGGACAAGATAATGAGCCCATTGATTACTCAAACAGCTATCTGGGCACTCACCAAATAGATTTGGGCATTGGCCTCGGACCATCCGTGACTATTGCACCCTTCTCATTCCTCTCAGGAAGCATCAACAATCTGAAAGCATCTTTCTACTATCATTTCACCCCATCTTTATCCAGTCTGCTATTCAGCGAATCAGATGATTTAAAACAAAGCTGGGCATTTAATCTCTACCGCTCCTATGGTGTGAAATTGAGCTATAAGAAACTTTCTTTAGGAATCGAGCACCGCAATGGAGAAGCCAAATATAAAGCGATGCCAATTGCCTATTATGAATATAAAGAGGAATCAGGCAATCATTATTACGAAGATGAGGGCTATTGGTATGGAACAGCAAAAGAAGGAGACAAAGTGAAGTACAAAATCTCTGAATTCCGTGCCTACATAGGCATTAACTTCTGATTTACTCCAGTCATCCTCAGACTTTGAAAAATATCCGGTCGGTTCTTGAGAGCATTTCTGCGAATGTCTCAAGAGCCGACCGTTTTTAATCATTATTTAAATGTTTCGGTCAAACTCACCATAAAATGGTGTTGACGCTATGACGATTTTTTTGTAATTTTGCCTCAGTATATAACCCAACCAATACCAAACAACAACTCATGGCTACAACTTTGGTTAACACCGATTTTCATTTCCCCGGACAGACTGCAGTCTATCACGGAAAAGTGCGTGACGTCTACACCATCAATGACGACCTTCTTGTCATGGTCGCAACCGACCGCATCTCAGCCTTCGACGTAATCCTCCCCAAAGGCATCCCCTACAAAGGACAGGCCCTCAACCAGATAGCAGCGTCATTCCTCGACGCTACCGCCGACATCGTCCCCAACTGGAAGATTGCCGTGCCCGACCCTATGGTCACCGTCGGCTACCGTTGCGAAGGACTCCGCCTCGAAATGATCATCCGTGGCTATCTCGCAGGCAGCGCATGGCGCGACTACAAGAACGGAATGCGTGAAATCTGTGGCGTGAAGCTCCCCGAAGGCATGGTAGAGAATCAGGCATTCCCCGAACCCATCATAACCCCCACAACCAAGGCCGATGCAGGTCACGACGAGAACATCTCGCGTGAGGAAGCCATCGCTCAGGGAATCGTGACTGAAGAACAGTTCGACACAATGGCGGCCTACACCCGCGCCCTCTTCAAACGCGGTTCGGAAATGGCAGCTGAAAAGGGACTCATCCTTGTCGACACCAAATATGAATTCGGTCTGCGCGAAGGCAAAGTGATTCTTATCGACGAAATCCATACTCCCGACTCATCGCGCTACTTCTATGCCGAAGGCTACGAGGAACGTCTCGCCAAGGGCGAACCCCAGCGTCAGCTCTCAAAGGAATTCGTGCGCGAATGGCTTATGGCCAACGGCTTCATGGGCAAGGAAGGCCAACAGGTTCCTGAAATGACCGATGCCTTCTGCGAGGAGGTTTCCGAACGCTACATCGAGCTTTACGAGCATATCACAGGCAAGAAATTCGAAAAAGCTCCCGAAGCACATCTCGAAGACCGCATCGCCAAAAACGTGCTCGACTGCCTCACAAATCTCCAGTAAGCCCACAGGCCAATTCTTTTTATAAAAAGCTGTTAAGTGCAAGTAGAAAAAATCAATCCCTACACCGACGATTCGCGCCACAAGACCGAACAGGTGCGCGAGATGTTCGACTCCATCGCCCCGGCCTATGATTTCATGAACCGGGCGATGACGTTCGGCATCGACCGCCTGTGGCGCAGACGCGCCGTGAGGATGATGCGCGATGTCGCCCACCGTGATGTCCTTGACATCGCCACCGGGACAGGAGACCTCGCAATCATGATGGCAAAGGATATGGACGATGCCAGAATCACCGGACTCGACCTCTCGGAAGGGATGATTGAAATCGGCCGCAGGAAAGTGGCTGAAAGCGGACTCGACAAGCGCATATCATTCCAGACCGGCGACTGCCTCGCACTGCCGTTTGCCGACAACTCGTTTGACTGCATAAGCTGTGCCTACGGTGTCAGAAACTTCGAAAATCTGGCGGCCGGCTACAAGGAGATGCAACGCGTCCTGCGTCCGGGAGGTCTGCTCGTCGTCATCGAACTGTCGACTCCTTCGTCAGCTCTCGTCAAGCCGTTCTACAATCTCTACACGCGCTATCTGATACCGGCTGTCGGGAGAATGGTGTCAAAAGACACCCGTGCCTACAGCTATCTGCCGGAATCCATCGCAGCTGTCCCACAGCGCGAACGTATGTGCCGGATTATGCGTGAGGCCGGACTGACCGACTGCCGTTATCTGCCCCTGACATTCGGGACGTGCACAATCTACACAGCTTCGACCAACTGACAACAATCCATTAAATTACAAACCCTTATAAACTCAAAAGTCTTATGTCAAACAACAACAATAATCCCAACGAAATAAAGATTGAACTTACACCCGATGTGGCTCGTGGAATCTACTCAAATCTTGCTGTGATTTCCCACGGTGCTAACGAATTTTTCATCGATTTCATCACCATGGCCCCCAACATGCCTCAGGCCAAGGTGCAGTCACGCATCATCATGACTCCCGAAAACGCCAAGAACCTCCTCGGCGCTCTTATGGAGAATGTGAAGAAATATGAATCTACTTTCGGTGAAATCCGTCCGAAGCGCCCCGTAAACATGGGTGGCAACAACGGCGGAAACGGCGAAATCCCCAACCCATTCATCATGGGTGGAAAAGCCTGATTCATTTAACGTATAATCCATAATTCATAATGCATAATGCATAGGAGGCTCACGCGGAATCTCGCGTAAAGCGACCATGCATTATGCATTATGAATTATAAACAGGACAAAAATGATTGACAACAATTTTACTATCTACAACACACTGACCCGCACCAAACAGCTTTTCACCCCTATCCATGAGGGGAAAGTTGGAATGTATGTGTGCGGGCCGACCGTCTACGGCGACGGACATCTCGGACATGCGCGTCCGGCCATCACATTCGATGTCCTTTTCCGCTACCTCAGCCATCTTGGCTACAAGGTGCGCTATGTCCGCAATATCACCGATGTCGGTCATCTCGAACACGATGCCGACGACGGAGAGGACAAGATTGCCAAGAAAGCGCGTCTTGAACAGCTCGAACCGATGGAAGTGGTTCAGCACTATCTGACCCGCTACCATAAGGCAATGGACGCTCTCAACGTGCTTCCCCCTTCAATCGAGCCACACGCTTCGGGTCATATCATCGAACAGATTGAATACATCAAGAAAATCCTCGACAGCGGATATGCCTACATTTCCGACGGTTCGGTCTATTTCGATGTCCCCAAATTCAACAAGGAGCACCCCTACGGCAAGCTCTCAGGCCGAAACATCGACGAACTTTACGCCAACACCCGCACACTCGACGGACAGGACCAGAAACGCCATCCGGCCGACTTCGCACTCTGGAAAAAGGCTGCGCCAGAACACATCATGCACTGGCCGTCGCCTTGGAGCGAAGGATTCCCCGGCTGGCATCTCGAATGCTCGACAATGGGTGAGAAATATCTCGGCGAGACCTTCGACATACACGGTGGCGGCATGGACCTCATGTTCCCCCACCACGAATGTGAGATAGCTCAGTCCGTTGCCCACAACGGCCACGACACCGTCCGCTACTGGATGCACAACAACATGATTACCATCAACGGCAAGAAGATGGGCAAATCGCTCGGCAACTTCATCACCCTCGACGAATTTTTCAACGGGACTCACCCGCTGCTCGAACAGGCCTATTCGCCGATGACAATCCGCTTCTTCATCCTGCAGGCTCATTACCGCGGGACTGTCGACTTCTCCAACGAAGCTCTCAAGGCATCTGAAAAAGCGCTCGGACGCATGCTCGAAGGCTATCGCAGACTTCAGGAACTTACGCCAGCCGACGAATCGACAATCGACGTCAGCAATATCCGCCGCAAATGCTACGAGGCTATGGACGACGACATGAACACTCCGATTGTCATCGCAAACCTCTTCGACGCGCTCCGCCTCGTCAATCAGGTGAAGGACGGACACGCAAAAGCCACACAGGCCGACATCGACGAGCTTAAAGCCGTGTTCGACATTTTCCTTGTCGACATACTCGGAGTGCGCACTGAAATGGCCGGAAGCGGCGACAACGGTGAGGCACTGCGTCCGTTCGAGCAGGCAATGGACCTCCTGCTTGAAATGCGTGCAAAGGCAAAGGCCAACAAGGACTGGGCCACATCCGACCTGATTCGTGACCGCCTTGCAGCCATCGGATTTACGGTCAAGGACACAAAAGACGGTGCTGAGTGGAAACTAAGCTGATAGCCGGTTATCTCGACTGGGCCACAGAAATAATGCGCGGTTGGGGAGTAGGCGAAAGTCTGCTCCACTTCTGCGCAACTCTTTTGATTGCCGGCGGCGCTCTGCTGCTGGCGTGGCTGCTATATTTCGTCGTCACTCGATATGTCATTCCGGGTGTGCTGAAACTTGTCAGCATAACCGATGCCAAGTGGGACGACATTCTGTTCAACGAACGTCTGCTCAGGGTAGTGGCCGAACTCGCCTGTGTGCTGCTCATGCAGGCGACCATCCCCGACGGACTGGCCTACTATCCGACATTGCAGAGCCTCGCCGTGCTTACATTCAGGATACTGATAGTCTGCGTCGCAGTCCATCTCATCAACCGCTTCCTGCTTGCGGTCTATGAACTGATTGAGAAATCTTCGTCGGGACGGGCATCATCGCTTAAGGGCATACGCCAGATGCTTCAGGTAATATCGGTGTCAATCGGTGTCATCATCATCATCTCGATTCTCGCCAATAAGAATCCGCTGACTGTCATCACCGGCTTGGGTGCTGCCGCCACGGTGCTGATGTTGGTGTTCAAAGACTCGATTATGGGTGTTGTGGCCGGCGTGCAGCTGACACTGAACGATATGCTACGCCCCGGCGACTGGATTACAGTCCCGGCCCGCAACATAAACGGCACAGTGCTTGAAGTGGGACTTACGACAGTCAAAGTCCAGAATTTCGACATGACGATTGTCACGATCCCGCCCTATGCGCTCGTAAGCGAATCATTCCAGAACTGGCGTGGAATGACCGATTCACGCGGCCGACGCATCAACCGGGCAGTGACCATAGATGTCAATAGTGTCAGATTCTGCGACGAAGAGACCTTGCGTGAGCTTAAAAAAGAAGAATGGTGGGGTCAGCTCGACCACTCATGTCCTCACGTCAACCTGACGCTGTTCAGAAAATATCTCGAACACTATATCTCTACGCTTCCCGAAATGAAGACCGACGACAACATGGTCTTCATGGTGCGCGAACTCGCTCCGACATCTGAGGGAATACCTCTCGAACTGTATTTCTTCACCTCGCTCACTTCATGGAAGCCTTATGAACATTTTCAGGCTCAGGTCATAGACCATGTGCTTGCATCGGTCCACCGTTTCGGACTCCGAATTTATCAGGCTCCGTCAGGACGCGACGTCGCGATGCTCGCTACTGCAAGAAACAACTAAAAAATAAACGAGAAGATGATATCACATCGTCTTCTCGCTTAGATAATAAACCAATCATTATCACATTTCTTGCAATGGAAAAAGTAATTTTGCTATGTACTTATAAAACGTGTCACGTCTAAAAAGGTTCAATGCAGAATGAAAAATTTTTATTTTATTCCAATATTTTTGTCAACTCTCCGAAAATAGCTAACTTAGCAATCAGAATTAAATTCAGGAGAAATTGTAATTAACAAATTTTACGCGAGCCGTGCACATCTGTTGCCCGCTCGGGGTGTTAAATTTGCAATGTTAATGATTGAAATATAAACTACACAGAATATCTATGGCAAAAAAGGAAACAACCATAAAGGCTTCTAAGGAGAAGGAAACCGATCCCGCAAAAGCCAAACTCAACGCTCTCGCACAGGCTCTCGGCAACATCGAGAAGAATTTCGGACGTGGAGCCATCATGAAGCTCGGCGACGAAAATATCGAAAACGTCGAAGTCATCCCGACCGGCTCGATCGGTCTCAACCACGCCCTCGGTGTAGGCGGTTATCCGCGCGGACGTATAATCGAGATTTACGGTCCGGAATCATCCGGTAAGACCACCCTTGCAATCCACGCTATCGCCGAAGCACAGAAGGCCGGAGGAATCGCCGCCATCATCGACGCGGAGCATGCTTTTGACCGCTTCTATGCCGAAAAGCTCGGAGTCGATGTCAATAACCTCCTCATGGCGCAGCCCGACAACGGCGAGCAGGCACTTGAGATAGCCGAACAGCTCATACGTTCATCGGCAATCGACATCCTTGTTGTCGACTCAGTGGCCGCACTTACCCCGAAAAGCGAAATTGACGGCGACATGGGCGACAAGAATGTAGGCGTTCAGGCACGACTCATGTCTCAGGCCATGCGTAAGCTCACCGGCACTATTTCGCGCACCAACACGACCTGTATCTTCATCAACCAGCTTCGAGAGAAAATCGGTGTGATGTTCGGCCCGTCGGAAACCACTACCGGTGGCAACGCCCTCAAATTCTATGCCTCTGTGCGTATCGACATCCGCCCGAGTACAGCCATAAAGGACGGTGACGACGTGCTTGGCAAACTTACGAAAGTCAAGGTTGTCAAAAACAAGGTCGCACCTCCCTTCAAGCGTGCTGAATTCGACATCATGTTCGGTGAAGGCATCTCGCGAAGCGGTGAAATCATCGACCTCGGCGTGGAACTCGGTATCATCAAGAAGAGCGGTTCGTGGTTCTCATACAACGATTCGAAAATCGCACAGGGACGCGACGCCGCAAAGCGCGTGATTCAGGACAATCCCGAACTCGCCGACGAACTTGAAGGCCTCATCATGGATGCATTAAAGAATCAGGACAACCGCTCCGGCAAGAAAGAAGCTCCAAAGAAAAAAGACAAGGAAACTTCTGCATCTGCCGACGATAGCGACGAACCGACAGCAGCCGACCTGAAAGCCGTCGACGATACTCTCTTTGACGACGAGGATCTTCCCGACGACTTCTCAATAGAAGAAGACATCTGATTGTCTCAATAAAGGCAAGACACAAAACGCGCCCGATAAAATCAGCCGTAAAAAAAACGGTTGATTTTATTTTAAATAATAAAAGAATATCAAACGGTTGATTTTATCGGGCGCGCTTTTATTTTTTCATGTCCTCCTGTCAGCGCCGGGCTTTCATGGCCAGCAACCTATGGCCCAGACGGCAATAGAGACATTTGCGGGTCTGGCAGTAATTGCGCCGCAGGTGTATCAGCGCCTGAGAAGTAAACGCGTCCTTACACGGAATACCTGCGTTCAGAAACAATGTCACTATCGAATTATTCTCCGAGGGAATCTCATGCAGAAGCTCTACCGCGCGGGCGCAGAGCGCCTCATCACCATGCCTCATACCATAGGCCATCATCATCGGGACGGCTACGTTGATGAGAAGTATGTCCACCGAACTCCGGCTTAGACATTCATATGTGCGCTCACTTCCCGGACCGAAAGTAAAATGAGTTGCCCAGTATCCCGTCAGAGGCTCGTTGAACACCGCCCGCAGCCCCTCAAGTCCGTCGGCCTTTATAATCCTGCTGACAAGCCGTGAGTCATTTGCGATAAGCCGTGCAAGGAGAGCGATGCGGCGGTGAGGGAAATTGTGGGGACGCATCCGCGCCATCTTCCACCCTAACGGCTGCAAGGGTTTCAGGGAAAATTTATGTGCGAAAAAACGGTGCTCTTTATGTAGCATCTCCACATAAGGGTCGGCCATCGGGGCTTTCTCAAGAAAACCTCCCTGACCGAACATAAGCGCCTCAATAGCCACATCCGAATCGCTGTGCTTGCGGAGGAAATGTAAGGGCAACGACATTGCCAGACGCTCCATTGGCTCTGAATTGGTGCTGAAACCGAGCGCGCGAGCAAGAATCACATAACACGTCTGCTCCCAGTCCCCCGAATACTGCTTCATCAGGCTCTCTATATGGTCAACCTTGGAATAGATACGCTCATAGGCAAGCGACGTAATCCAGTCGGCGAGATGAAGGGAAGGGAGTGTCCTTATCTCACGGGCACACGGCAGATCGATGTCCGCACGGTCGACAAGCTCATGGTAACGCCTGTGGAATTCCGGCGAACAGTTCATGCGCATCTGAGGAATCACCTCTCCGTTCGACCGGCATATCTGAGCGTCGTCACGGTCAACGACATGAAGCACCACCGAATCATAAGCCTTGTCGCCGTCGTGACGGTGGCGATGCCAGTCACTCGCCCGGACATGGACTTCGACATCTCCGGCCCAGAGATGGTCGCCTATTTTCACTTTTGCATTGAAAAAGTCAGGCCCCGCATCGGTGTTCAGCCGACCGGGGTCTATGATTGACAGTCTGCGACCGTCCACAGTGACAAGATCGGTCTGCACCAGCAGCCGATGCTGCCACACGTATTGCATCAGTCGCTCCATGGAGAGAGTGGGTTAAGCGTTTGAAATCGAGGAGAAAGAAACCGAGCTGCTTAAAGTTCGTCGACTGCGCGGTTGAGCGCCACCATCTTGAGAGCCGTTTCAGCCGCCTCAGTACCCTTATTTCCGAGAGCACCGCCGGCACGGTCAAGAGCCTGCTGCTCCTCGTTGACAGTCAGCACACCGAAAATAACCGGGATGTCGCAATCAGCATTCAGAGAAGTCATGCCCTGTGTGACACTCTGACACACATAGTCAAAATGAGGAGTATCCCCCTTGATGACACATCCGATTATAATGACTGCGTCAAAATTTCCGGTTTCGATAAGTTTTGATGCGGCAAACGTAAGCTCTACGGCTCCGGGCACGCTTACGACAGCGATATCCTCATCCTTAAGACCGTTTGACTTAAGGAGCGAGACAGCTCCGTCGCGTAGCGCAGAGGTGATATGACCGTTCCATTCAGCCACGGCTATCGCTATTCTTACATCTTCAAGTTTCGGGAGAGCGCTTTGGGGTGTGAACTGTGACATTGTTTATTTATCAGGGTTGATTTAAATTGATTATTCAGTCTGCCATTCATCAACACGAGCTTACCTACCCGCAGATGGATGGCAATGATATTTATACTTAATTACTTCGGGAACACCTTATGCCACAGCCCGAGAATATCGAGAGAAGAACTTCGGGCATTGAACAGGATATCGACAATCTGACGGTGTTCATCAGTCGCATTTATCTTAGTAGCCTTGTGGAGCATGGTGTTGAGCAGATGGATGCCTTTTTCCTTCATAGCATTGACGCGCAGCATCGCCTCGCCGAGCGAGATTGAAAGCTGGAGCTGCTTCAGAGTGAATTCAGGCTCTATTTTTGTGAGATATTTCAATGCCCTGCTGTAATACTGCATTGCCTCTCTGTGGCGTCCCATCTGCGCAAGGGTATCACCCTCCGATTTAATTGAGTCGACGAGTCGTCCTGTTGCCTCGCTGACCCCGGAATTGACAAGCTGGAGATAGGTGGATGTCGCCACCTGATAGTGGGCAAGCAGTTCAGCCTGCTTCACGCGGTTGCGATAGGTGGCGGTAGTGGCGTTCAGAGCCATGACATGGGGAGTGGCATAGCGCTCCGGATTCGTCTTGGCCAGACGCTCGTAAATCTTCAGAGCCTTCGAAAGCTCGCGCTCGGCCTGCTTGTATTCCTTGCGCTGCGTATGGAGAAAAGCGATGTCATAGAGCAGAGCGCCGAGTATCTGCAAGAAAGGTTCGTCTTTCCTCTTTGCCTCCTGCGACAGCAGGGTCAGCGTCGACGCAGCCGACGACATGGCCGAATCCATGTCATCTTTTTCGATAAACAGAGCCGTCAGAATCTGCATCAATGCGGCATGTATGTCGAGCAGATGACGGTCGTTCTCGCCCGAACGGGTAATCAGAGCGTCTATTTCCTCAAGCCCCCGTATCGCACGGTCGATTTCACCGCTCCCCACCATCTCAATCGCGGTGGAACGCAGAAAATCGTAGGCTGTATCGAATTCAACCTCACCTATGGCATGACGCAGTTCCGACATCGAGCGGTTGCGCCTTATGAGCGCACGCAGTGAAGAAATATCGGTTGTCGGTTTGGCAAAAACGTCTTCAAGAGAAATAGCTTTCATCTTTTTTCTTTAATGCAGAAATGTGGTCTGTTTTTAATCGCTTATCGGTTTAGTGGCTTCAATGCACACAGGGATGACTGATGGCAGAGGCAAGCTCACTGTGGGCAGTCTCGTTTCCGTAGTCCATAATCTCGTCGGCATCGCGTTTTCCCTCAGTCAGTGCGCGGACAATGCCCGCAAGCGCACCTGCGCTCCACTGAAACTCAGTGTTGCCGCTCGGATGGCATTCTTTCGTCCAGCTCTTGTCACCCTCGAAAAAGCGCATAATCTTAGCCTCGGGTTCGAGATCGAGAAAACGTGGACAATAGAAATGTATGTGGTCCTTGAATATGGAATCAATATCATGGTCAGGAAATATGGCTGCGATTTCTGTATTCCGCGCCACAACCAGATCGGCGAGTTCAAGGCAGTCGAAAACCGACGGCATCACCCTTGTGATGCGCGGGACCTGATGCCATTCGAAATATGGAAGATACACAAGATATGCCTTGCGGCTTTTGGCATGTTTCAGCAAATCAATGATACGGGAATGGTTGCGGCTATCAAGCGCCATGTATGAACCATAGACGACAATGTCGCCTTCGTCAATGTGAGGCCACATAGCATTGACCGGCTCTTTCGGATAATCCTTGTGGTCAACGGCCGTCGATGTGTCATTTCCGGCAAACACTCTCACGGGGCTAACTCCTTCCGAGAAACGGTCAACGGACTCCGTACCTACGTTCGCCTTACGGAGATAGTCAATTATATGGTCTCCGACAGTTCCGTCGGCAGCCTCTCCGACCCAGACGGTCGGAAGCTCCATTTGTCCGTCAAGCACGGCTGCATTAACAGCCCAGTCGCCCACTCCTGTGTCGGCGTGACCGTCGGCACACAGCGAAACGTTGAGTGCCAGTTCCCCGATATAAATAGCCTTGTTCATATATTGTCTGATTCTTTTCGCGATTTAAAACCAAGGAAACCGCCATGATGGCGCTTGGCATAATCCTCGGCGGTAAAACCTGTCCGACAGGTGACATTGACCACAAGCACATCGCCAATGACACTCATGACCGTAGTCGAAGTAGTCGGTGTAAGCCCCAAGGGACAGACCTCTTCAGCACCACCCGTCAGAAGTGTAACGTCTGCGACCCGCGTAAGTTCACTTTCAGGACGCCCCGTAACCGCTATTACAGGAATTGCAGGATAGAGACGCCGGGCAAGCGTCACGAGCTCTATGACTTCGCGCGTAGAACCCGAATTTGACACAAGGAGCAAAATGTCGTCGGGCTGCAACACTCCTATGTCGCCATGCTGCGCCTCGCTCGGATGGAGACTCACTGCGGGAGTGCCGGTCGAAGAAAACTTCGTCGCGATATTGAGGGCTATCTGCCCTGCCTTGCCCATGCCCGAGGCCACAAGCTTACCTCCGCGACGGTGTACATGTTCGAGGATAAGCCCTACGGCCTTGTCGTAGGCGTCGCTGTATGGAATCGCGTGAAGCGCACGGGCCTCTGCCTCTACTATCTGCCTCATCGACTCCTCTATACTGAGTTGATGCATTGACTTTTGGGTTACCTTATCTAACTTAGTAAAATTGTGCTTTTATTGAAAAACTCGGAGCGGATTACCGATACTGTCTTTATTTTCATCTAAAAGTTGTTGCAACGACTTTCCGGAAATAAAACACAGTCCCGGACAACCCTGAAAAAATTCAACTTAGGAAAAAGCAAACCGACTCCCGGAAGCCTGTAAGCCGAGCTTCTCCCTGCAAATGTACGGATTTTAACCTAACCCTACAAACTAAACGGATTTTTTTGTAATTTTGCACTTTATGTTAATTATAAAATTATGAAAATCGCTCTAATAGGATATGGAAAGATGGGACATGCGATTGAGCGCATAGCCCGCGAACGAGGTCATGAAATCGTCTCGATTATCGACGTCAACAACAACGCTGACATCGACAGCGAGGCATTCGCCTCAGCCGATGCTGCAATCGAATTCACCACTCCGGCGACAGCCCCCGACAATGTGATGCGCGCCGCAGCCGCTGGTGTCCCTGTGATATGCGGTTCGACCGGATGGGCAGCCCGCCGCGAAGAAGTCGAGAAGCGTGTCAACGAACTCGGCGGCGCTCTTCTTGCCTCAAGCAACTTTTCAATCGGTGTCAATATCTTCAATATCGTCAACCGTAAGCTCGCGGCGCTCATGAGCCATCTTCCGCAATATATGCCACACATGTACGAGACACACCACGTCCATAAACTCGACCATCCGTCGGGCACTGCCATCACTCTTGCCGAAGGTATCATCGCCGAGAACGGACGAATCAATTCTTGGGCTGACGAAGGCATCGTGTGGATCGACGAGAACAACGCTTCAATGACCCCGCAGGAAATCGAGGCTACAATCGAGAAACCGGCCATGGACACCGACGCTCTCCCCGTGCTCAGTTTCCGCGAAGGCGAAGTCCCCGGCACACATACAATCGACTGGGATTCTGCCGTTGACTGCATCTCAATCACCCACCGTGCAAAAAGCCGCGACGGTTTCGCCCTCGGTGCGGTCATGGCTGCCGAATGGATTGCCGGACGCAAAGGCATCTTCTCTATCGAGACAATGATGGAGGAACTTCTCTGAGAGGCTAATCCGAAAAAACATTAACAGGCCTCTCTCCTCATCTGCAACATAAACTTCAATCCTCTTTTCCCAGACCTGAATTCTTCAATGACAAAGACAAACGACTCCCGACAGGATGCAAAAAGCTTTACCGACGACTTTATCAGCCGCGTCAAAGCCAACCGCAAAACACGCTGGATACGATTCGCAATCGTGTCGCTATTATTTTTTCTATGGGTGGCATGGCTCGGAAGCTGGTGGGTGCTGATCTTCTGGTTTCTCCTGTTTGACATCTACATCACAGGCTACATCCCTCTGACATGGTGGAAAAACTCGAACAATCCTGCCGTACGCGCAGTCATGAGCTGGGTCGACGCTATTGTCTATGCCCTTATCCTCGTCTATTTCGTCTTTACATTCATAGGGCAGAACTATCAGATACCCTCTTCCTCGCTCGAAAAGTCACTGCTCGTCGGCGACTATCTGTGGGTCAACAAGATGGCCTACGGACCGAGAGTCCCGATGACACCTGTACACTTCCCTCTGGTCCAGAACACATTTCCCATTATCAACACCAAGTCATATCTCGACTCACCCCAATGGGAATACAAGCGCCTTAAAGGATTCGGCAATGTGAAGCGCGGCGACATTGTGGTGTTCAACTTCCCTGCCGGCGATACCGTTGCCGTCAAAGTCCAGAACCCCGACTACTACACGCTCGTAAAAATGTATGGCCGTGATGCCATCTACAATAATCCGCAGACTTTCGGCGATGTAATATACAGGCCGGTTGACCGCAGAGAAAACTATGTGAAACGCTGCGTAGGCCTGCCGGGCGACAGAATTAAAATCGTCGACGGTGTAATCTACATAAACGGCGAAGCCATGAAACAGCCCGAAAACGTACAGTTCAACTATTACTTCCAGATGAAAAACGGAAGCATGTCGGAAGCCGACTGGGATGAACTCGGAATCTCTGTCGACGACCGCCACGAAGTTCCTGTAACCCCCGAGGATGTTCCCGGACTGCGTTCTCTCGGCTTCACAGTCAATCCCGACGGATCTGTACCATCGATCTACGCATCGCCTCTAACCCCGGCCATGATTGAAGCCCTCAACAGCAACCCGAACATCGCAAAACTGATGAAGATGCCCGCTCCCAAAGGCGAACCGCTCTATCCCGACATCGTAAGCGAAAACTGGACACGTGCCGATTACGGCGAACTCTGGATTCCCCAAAAAGGTGCAAGCCTCAGGATGAGTCCGCGTGCATGGCAAATCTACGGCCGCGTAATCAAAGACTATGAAGGAAACCATGACGCTGAATTCCGCGACGGAAAACTCTATATCAACGGACAACCGCAGGACAGCTATAAGTTCAAGATGGATTACTATTTCATGATGGGCGACAACCGTGACAACTCGCTCGACTCACGTTACTGGGGATTCGTACCCGAGGACCACATCGTCGGCCGTCCCGAAAGAGTGCTCATCTCGTTCGACAAGGACAAGTCACTCCTTAACGGCGGCATCCGCTGGAACAGAATTTTCCGCGAAGCCAACATCGATAAATATTAATCATCCGTCTCTGATCCTCGTCTGAAACTGATGGAAAATCAAACTATCACCGGCAATATCACAGTGCTCCCTCCCGTTTTCTGCGGGTCAGTGGAGCACTATGTTAATGTCAGGGTGGCCGAAGCCACAGCCATTGACTGGAAAAGACGTTTCGACAAACGGTTCAAGGTCACCCACCGCTTTGCGATTGCCGACACACGCGGAAGGCTTGAACTGACAGTCCCCATAGCCAAACCGCAGAGCAGCCAATGTTGCTGGGGCGACATAGAAATCTCGACCCACGGCAACTGGTGGGATGTACACCGCATAGCTCTCGAAAGCGCCTATGGCCGGACACCGTTTTTCGAGTATTACGCCGACTCGCTTCTCCCGATGCTCACAGCCGGAGTCGAGGAGCGTTTTCCGCTTCTGAAAGATCTCTCCGACGCATGGGACACGTGGATCAGACATAAACTGATGTTGCCATTGCCGGTCGCTGCCGAGACCGGTGAATCACGGCCCGAGTCACCGTCAATCATTACTGAAAACAGTAACAACGCGACCGATTTCGCCCAATACTGGCAGGTACGTGCCGATAAAATCGGCTTTATCGGAAATCTTTCAGTACTCGACCTCATCTTCAATCTCGGACCGGAAGCCATCATCTATCTCGACAAAGCAGCCGGCATGACAGACTGAAAAAACCTACTTCCCCCACCCTCCTCATCTTTATCATTCTACGCCCACTATTCAACACATTTCACATAAACTAACGTCAAAAAAACGATAAACACCATGAGAGTCATCGACCACCTCAGATCCAATCCCGGCTCTACGGCATTCTCCTTCGAGATTCTTCCACCACTCAAGGGCAACAGCATTCTCAAAGTCTACAACATCATAGACAAGCTGCGCGAATTCGAACCGAAATACATCAACATCACCTCACATCGCAGCGAAATGATATTCAAAGAGATGCCCGACGGTTCATTCCGCCCACAGAAGATGCGCAAACGTCCCGGTTCGGTAGCCATAGCCTCGGCCATACAGAATAAATACGGAATCAATGCTGTGCCCCATATCATCTGCAAGGGTTTCACACGCGAAGAGACGGAGTATGCCCTGATTGACCTTAACTTTCTCGGTGTCCACGACCTCCTGCTGCTCCGTGGCGACACAAAAGGGCCTGAAAAATCCGACGACCCCGCAAAGATAAACCTCCATGCCACCGACCTCCAGCAACAGGTCAACAATTTTAACATCGGCATATATGCTGACGGTGAGAAATTTGAAGCCAATGAGACTCCATTCTCCTACGGCATGGCCTGCTATCCTGAAAAACACGAGGAAGCACCCAACATGGAATCCGACATCTACTATGCCCGGCAGAAAGTTGACGCAGGAGCTGACTATCTTGTCACCCAGATGTTTTTTGACAATGAGAAATACTACGCATACGTCGAGCGTTGCCGTGAGGCCGGTATAACCGTCCCCATCATTCCCGGCATAAAGCCCATCGTGCTGAAAAACCAGCTCAATGTACTCCCAAAGATTTTCCGCTCCGAAATCCCTGAACCGCTCGCTGCCGAACTGCGCAGATGCGAATCCGACGCTCAGGTTAAAGAAGTCGGCATCGAATGGTGCATCGCCCAATGCCGCGACCTGATGGCACATGGCGTCCCCAGCCTTCATTTCTACACGCTTATGGCATCCGACTCTGTGCGCCGCATCGCACAGGCAATCTATTAGGACTACGATATTACAAAAAAATAACAGACCTGTTATTCCCGGTTACAGGAAGCGACAATCTCAAATGTCACTTCCGGGCCGATTGAATAACAGGTCTGTTATTTTAACGTGAGTTCGATATAAGAAATCAGAACAACGTCAATTGATTGTCCGACACGAACTCCAGTGAAATAGACGGTTTTTTTGGAAAGAAACAATATGCAGCTATTGCACTCAGGGCATTGG